>QCBL01000034.1 GCA_003281625.1 Prochlorococcus sp. AG-347-I04 | reverse complement strand
TTAGAATTTAAGCATTAAAAATTAAATTTATTAGGAATATTGAAAAAAATTGATTTATATAAAAAAATTGAAACTGCTAAAATAAATTTAAAAGCAGGAAAGACTTCAAAGGCAAACAAAATTTTTCAAGAGTTGTTGAAAACAAACAATGATTCTTTCGATGTACTCTTTGCTTATGGTTTATTTTGTAAAGATTTAAAAAAGTTTGATTTAGCAAAAAGAGTATTTCTAAATTTAATTAATAAATTTCCATCATCGATAATTCCTTATATTTTGTTAGCTGAAATATTAAGACTGGAGAACAAATTTAATGATGCAGAAAGAGTTCTGCAAAAGGCTATGCAGGCTGATCCTAATCATGGAGATTTGCTTTATAATTTTTCCCTTCTGTACTTTACATCGAGAAAATTTGATTATGCTTTAACTTTTATAAATAAAGCGATTAAATTATCGAAAAATAATTATATCTATAAACTTTTAAAGTCTGAGATTTATATCAATCAATACAACATGGATGAAGCAATAAAAATCCTAGAAGGTTTAATAAAAAATGAAGTTTCAAAAGAAAATAATAATAAAATAAGAGTTAATATTCTCTTGGCTAATGCATATATAAAAAAAAGAAGATACGAGGATGCTGAAAATATTCTCTTAAAGTTAATCAAAAAATATAAAGGATTGGAATTAGCATATTTAAATTTAAGTATTCTTTATCGAGATAAAAATCAATTAAATAAAAGTATAAAAATATTAAAAGAGGGAATAAATTTATCTCCTAACTTCATGCCTTTTTATACGAATTTAGCATGTTTCTATAGGAATTCAGGTCAAATAAAACTTGCTATCGAGACTAACTTATTTATTATCTCAAAAAATAAATTTGATTTTGTCAGTTTTTATGAATTATCTGAGATTTATGATTTTAAGAATCATCAAAATGAATTAAATTTTTTATTAAATACACAAATTGAGAAACTAAATCCTAACTCGAAAATCTATGCAGCATTTGCTATCTCAAATTTGTTGCATAAAGAAGGAAAATTTAAAGAAAGTGCAAAATATCTCAAGGTCGGCAATGATGAGAGCCTAAAATATAAAAAATCTGACTTAAGTCTCAAGATAAAACATATTGAATTTTATAAATCTATAAAATTTAAAGATTCAAAATATGAAAAATTTAAGAATGCCTGTAATTACGTATTTATTGTAGGTATGCCAAGATCTGGCAGTACTTTGCTTGAAAATATATTGAGCTTAAATCCCAATGTTATCGATATGGGTGAGGTTAGCTTTTTTGAGGAATCAGTCAAGGAAGCTAAAAATATTGAGAATGTTTATGACTCATACCAAAGGAAAGTTAATAGTCAATACAATTCCTCTATGATTTATACTGATAAAAATTTATTTAACTATATTTACTGCCCCATAATTGCAAATTTTTTTCCTGGAGCAAAAATAATAAATTGTATTAGAAATCCTCTTGATAATATTTTGTCTATATATAGGGCAAACTTTTTAAATCAAACATTTTCTTTCTCTTTGCCCGACATTGCTAATTTATATATTCACTATTTTGAAACTATGCAGATGTATAAAACCAAATATGGTGAAAATATTTATGATTATTTCTATGAGGATTTAGTTGATAATCCAAATGAAATTATACCTGAAATTATAAATTGGCTTGATTGGGATTGGAACGAAAAATATCTTTCGCCACATGAAAATAAAAGAAATGTATTTACTGCTAGTAGCGCTCAAATAAGAAAGAAATTTTATTCTTCCTCGATAGGGATTTGGAAAGAATATCAAGAGCTTTTGGAACCCGCCATTGAAATTATCAAAACAAATAAAATTCTTAAATCAAAAATTTTATTGTAAAGAAAGTACTTTCTAATATCCAGCTTTATTTTTGTCTACTGAAGGTTGTTAATAATAGGTAAATACATTATTATTTGATTACTAAATCGTGTGAGGATTTTATGAAGCTTTTTAAAAGCTTGTTAGTAGCGCCTGCAACTTTAGGACTACTAGCCCCAATTTCTGTATTTGCTGGTGAGGCAAGCTTAGAGGATATTTCTAAATATTCTAATCCAGAGAATATTGATTTTGCTAATGCATTTCTAAATGATGCTTCAAATAGTTCACCAT
>QCBL01000033.1 GCA_003281625.1 Prochlorococcus sp. AG-347-I04 | reverse complement strand
CTTCTAAAACTCTTGAAAAGTATACTAAAAAGATTTCTAACAAGTTCACTAGAACTTTCTGCAACACTTCCAAATTCGGTATTTCTTATGAAGGAGCTTTGGCTTTTGCTATTGGAGAGACTAATAAGGAATTTAAGAATAAAAAACTCAATAAGTTGATAGATTACTCTCTTCTAAAAAATTCAATAGTTAATGATTTACAAAATAATTGCCAGGTTTATGATTTTGATATTAGTAATTTAGAAAATTTAAAATTGAACTAGAAAATTTAAATTGTTAAAGTCTTATTTTTTACCTATCCAATCATTGGGTTTCTCCATCATCCATTCGAAAACACCCTTAGCATCAAGGTTTTTAGATGCATAAACAAACAATATTGGAAATATTAAAATTACTGCGCCAATAACTGCTAACTCTATTTTACCAATTCCCATCTCAGTTAATGTTAAGGCAAAATAATTAATCATTATCTTTATTTAATTAAAGTTTATAAGTACATAATTTACAAAAAAATTTTTGCTCTTCCACTTCTTTATAAAAAAACTTAATTTTTTATAGTGAGATTTTTGTATAAAGTACCTATTTTATTGTTTTAGACTTTTTAATAATTTAATTAATAGACTTCTGTTAAATGGTTATGAATTATGAAATTTTTATTTTCACACCAATTTTTGCAGTATTTATTGGATTTATAATTTTTACAATTTAAAAAAAAGAAAGAGATCAGCTAAAAGTATTTATGAACTGATAAATGATTTAGAGAAAAAATACATATATTAATCATTTTTGTAGGAAAAAAGATTAATCAAATTCTATCCCAACTTCTTCTTTTAAATCTCTCTCCAAATCTGGAAGATGAGGTTCAACCCAATGTTCTTTGTTATCAATACCTGCTGCATTAACATAATTCATGATGTGTTGATCCACTTGCTTGTAAAGATCATGCAAATTTAAATCCATACGAATATCATGTGCAATTTCAGAGACTTGTTTTTCTGTTAAACAATGATCTGGATGAAGTAAATCACAACATGGAATTCTCTTCTCAATCAATTCATTTAGATTGATTTTTATTTCGTAATCTTGATGGACAGTCATTGATTTTATGCATATAAGCTTATTTTAATTATGTTTAAGGTTTTGTATATCTTTAGTCAAGAAACAAAGTTCTTTAATATCTATGTAGTAATTTTAAATAAATAGATCTTCCAAATCTTTATACAGATCATCATTCTCTTTTTGGTTTTCTATAAGGTCATTGTGATCTAGTGAAAGTTCATTTTTTGAGGTATAGAAAAGATATCCAAGGGCTCCTAAGAGTAAGGTTGTTGGTAAAATCATTAGCTTTTAATTGACTTATAATGAATATAGTGCAACACTTATTACAGTCAAGTGCTGAACTTTAATTAATTTTTAAATGCCTACCAAGAAAAAAAGAGTTGGTTTTATTCCTAGAGAAGATGTTATGAGAATAATTGACATGTTGAGCATAGAGAACAATTTAAGTAATTCAAAAATAATAAGTATTTTGGTGGAAGAAGCACTTTCTACAAGAGGAATATTTAATAAAAAAAATGGTAAAGTATCTAAATCATATCAGTTGAATAATTCAAATTCACCAAACTTATTTGATAATTCAGGTGATTTTATAGACAATGCAAAACTCTCAATTGATACTAACTTAGGAAATCATTTTACTACTAGTAAATCAACACATTTAAATGAGGTTAATCAGGAGGCTTTTGACTTGAAAACTTATAAAAAATTTTTATCTTTCTTAAAATTTCAGGAAATGATGGATAAATATGACTCTTAATATGGTGTTGCTAGGTGATGCACTGTGCGTTAAATTAAATTTGTATTTTTAGGAGATTCTCGTATTAAAATTATTTTTACCATTTTAAAAATCTAAATTCAATAATCTATAAAAAATTTATTCCTATGAATTCGTCTCCCCCAGTTTTATCAGTAAATCTACTCCCTCCAGACAAGTTATATTGTAATTTTAGTTATTGGAGTTCTTTGTTCTCTCAGGATATGCAAATTTTATGGGATAGAGCGCATGGAGTGCCTTTAGAAAAACTGCCAAAAGGAGTTTCTGATATGATTTTTCCGTACTTATTGCTTGCACTCTCAGACTATAGGACTTCGCAAATAAATAAAATGAATGGA
>QCBL01000032.1 GCA_003281625.1 Prochlorococcus sp. AG-347-I04 | reverse complement strand
TGGCATTGAATATTTTGCTCCAACTCTTAAGCATTCATATGGAATGACTTCAATTCGGGATTTGACTAGAAAATTAAACGAATTAATTTTACTGAAATATGGTTTAGAAAAAGAAATAGATATTTTAGGATTTTCTATGGGAGGAATAATTGGTCGGTACTGGCTGCAAAAATTTAATGGATATAAAAGAACAAGAAGATTAATATCTATAGGTTCCCCTCATAAAGGAACTTTAATGGCTCAATTAATACCTAAATACCCATTTAGAGGAATATCAGAAATGAAAATAAAGAGTAAATTTTTGAGAGAACTTGCAGACAATGATTTTTTTCTCGATGATATCGAATGTATAAACTTCTTTACTTATTGGGATCTAATGGTTTTCCCTGGCTGGTGGACAAATTTAAGTTTTGGGAAAAAAATTTCAGTAAAAGTATATAAACATAGAAATCTAGTCAGAAATAAATCTGTGGTTGAAAAAATAATAGATGAAATTATTATGTAATTCTAGATAAACCTAAGTGTCTTATTAAGGAATCTGTTTGTGGCTCTCTTCCTCTGAATAGTTTAAATATGTCTAACGGAGGTAAGCTTCCACCAAGGCTAAGTATCGTATCTTTAAATTTTTTTCCTATTAACTTTAATTCTTCAGAGTTTTCTAGATCAGCTTCTTCGAACATTGAAAATGCATCAGCGCTTAGAACCTCAGCCCATTTATATGAGTAATATCCTGCAGAGTATCCGCCTGCAAATATATGACTAAAACAGCAAAGAAATTGATCTTCTTGAATTGGTTCAATAATAGTAGTTTGTTTCGCAATTTCTCTTCTTATTTCATCTGCTGTTTTACCTTCATTTTTATCAATGCTACTGTGTAATCTGAGGTCCGTTATCGCAAAATGTAGTTGTCTAAGAGTAGCCATACCACAATTAAAAGTTCTATTCTTTAGGAGCTTTTCAAAATTTTCATCGGATAATTTTTCTCCTGTTTTATAGTGCTTAGCAATATTCAAAAGTGTATTTTTATGGAAACACCAGTTTTCCATGAATTGACTTGGGAGTTCGACTGCATCCCATTCAACATTATTGATGCCAGCTGCTTGAGGAAGATTTACAGTAGTAAGCATGTGTTGAAGACCATGACCAAATTCATGGAATAACGTCTGAACCTCTTCAAAACTCATCAAACTTGGCTTATCTTTTGATGGTGGAGTCTGATTACAAACAAGATAAGCTACAGGGAGAGTCTTTTTACCGATATTATTTTTATTCAAACATTCATCCATCCAAGCACCTCCTCTCTTTGATTCTGGCCGAGAATATGGATCTAGGTAAAAAGAGGCTATTTTTTCTTCCCCCTTACTGAGGATATTAAAAAACAAAACGTCATCATTCCACAAAGGAGCCTCATCAGTTGCCTCGATCACTTTAATTTCAAAAAGCTTTTCGCTTAATTTAAATAAACCTTCCAAAACATCATTTAGTGGGAACCAGGGTCTCAAAGACTCTTGATCCAAATTAAACTTGTCTTTTCTAAGACGTTCAGACCAATAACTAATATCCCATGGCTCAATATTCTGTGATTTTGGAAATCCATTAGCGATAGAAAACTTATTGAGCGTTTCTAATTCAATTTTTGCAGTTTTGAATGCTGGTTCTCTCAATTCTTCTAAAAGGTTTTCAACATTTTTAATTTCTTTCGCCATTTTCGTTGACAAACTTAGTTCAGCCCAACTTTTATAACCGAGAAGATTAGCCTTTTTAGTTCTTAAAGATAATATCTCTTCAATGATTTGAGAATTATTTTTTTCTCCTTGAGAAGCTCTGCCAACGAATGCCTTATATAGTTTCTCTCTAAGGTCTCGGTCTTTGGCATATGTCATAAATGATGTGTAAGTTGGTATATCTAGACTTAATTTCCATGGACCATTTTTAATATCAACTTCATCATCTTTTTTAAAGTGATTGTTTGCAGAAATTGCCATCAATTCAAGTACTCGTTCAGGAAGACCATCAACTTCAGATTTTTTATTTAATATCAAAAACCATTTATTAGTAGAATCAAGAACATTGTTGCTAAAGTCTGTTGATAACTTTCCAAGCTTTTCTGAGATAATGTTAAAACTTTCTTGATCATTTTTTTGTAAAGAAATTCCTCTATGTTGCATCTCAAGAATTTCTTTATCTAAAATTCTATTTCTGATTTGATCATAATTATTTGATTCTTTAAGTTTGACTAATGAATTGTAAATCACTTTACTTTGTCCGAATTTATTACTCAAGCTAATAATTTCGGGAAGAAATTTTGAATAAATA
>QCBL01000031.1 GCA_003281625.1 Prochlorococcus sp. AG-347-I04 | reverse complement strand
ATTAGTGTTAAGATTTTGTTCTTTTTGATGAAATCCATAATGTATATTAATAATCTTTTTATTAAATTCTTATATAAAATAATAAATAATTAAAATTATTATAACAATTACAATGGTACCAATATATATAGGAGATTTAGTTCCCTCAGTTCCCCTCAATAGCTTCTTATAAAAAGATAATTGAAAAATATGATAAAGGTATAAAAGAAGGGCAATTTTATGAAGAACCTATTGGAGGAGATTTTAATTACCCTGATTGGTAAATATGCTTACTACAAAAATAACTTTTGTCTTGGCAGATTGGATTAGAGAGTGGCGTAAGTGCCGGGATAAGAATCCTTCTATTGATGAGTGTGTAAAATTTGTTCAGTGGAAATTAGAAGATTATAAACTTACTGATAGTGATAAAAGAATAATTGAATCTGTTTTGCTCTATGAATCTCAATAAATAAGGGATTATAGACTTTAATTTTTATATTTATCTATAAAAAACAAAGCATCATTAAAATCCTCTTACAAATTAAGAAAAAAGTAAATCAGCATATTTACTGATTTACTGAAAATATAAAAAGGAGTAATTTATAAATGTTGAGTTCGGAGGCAATCTAAATGATTGATAGTCCGCCTGAAATTTAGCAAATTCCAAAATATAGGAAGCGTATTCCTGAGAATGGGATTATTCGAAAATTAAAGTTCAATCAACTAGTCTGATAAGACTTCGCTTTATAATTACTTGCGACAATAGGGACTGAAATTATCGAGAGAAATCCCCGAATTCACGTATTCTAGGTTTATGAGTAAATAAACTTTAAAATATGTAATTTTATATCCTGTAAGAAGGAAATCAAATATTAAAAAGGACTGTACAAGCAGTCCTTTTTTTGTTTAACAAATTTCTTTTAAACTAGACTTCTTTTTGGATATTATGGATTAATTAAGTGATTAAAAATATTTCAAAATGAAAGATCAAGTCTTGTTTCCAAAAATTGAAGTACGTGAAAAGGGTTTTTTACAAGTAAGTGATATTCATACTATTTATTGGGAAAGATCTGGTAATCCAAATGGCCAAAAAATTCTTGTTATTCATGGAGGTCCAGGAGGAGGAAGTCAACCAAGATATAGAAGATACTTTGACCCAGATAAATTCGATATTATTCAATTTGACCAAAGAGGGTGCGGTTCTTCAACTCCTTTCTCCGAATTAAAAGAAAATACGACCAATCATTTAGTTGATGATATTGAGAAATTAAGGATTCTTTTAGAAATAGATACTTGGCATTTGTTTGGTGGATCTTGGGGCTCAACACTTTCACTTATATATGCGATTAAAAATCCCTCAAGAGTTATCAGCTTAACTTTGCGAGGAATATTTTTATGTAGAAAGTTTGAATTATTATGGTTCTATCAATATGGTGCAAGTGAGATATTCCCCGATGAATTTGAAGAATATATTTCTGTAATACCAAAAGAAGAAAGAAATGATTTAATAAGTTCTTTTTATAAATATCTAACATCTTCAGATGCGAATCTTAGATCAAAAGCAGCAGCAGCTTGGACAAAATGGGAACTCTCAACAAGTCATTTAATAAATAAAAAATTTGATTTTGATAAGTCTGAAGTTAATTCTTTTTCAGATGCCTTTGCAAGAATCGAATGTCATTATTTTATTAATAATATTTTCTTAGAAGATGATTTTATTTTGAAAAATATAAAAACAATAGAATCGATTCCAACAAAAATAATTCAGGGTAGGTATGACGTTGTATGTCCTGTTAGGAGTGCTTGGGATCTAAATAAGAAATTAAATAATTCTGAATTAATTATTGTTAATGATGCTGGTCATTCAATGAGTGAAAAAGGTATCAGTATCGAATTAATAAAAGCTGTAAAAGAAATTGAAAATCTCTAATAAAGAGAATATAGTTTTAAAAATTAAAGGCCATTATCTTCAATATTTTGTGCAATACTCCTAAGAAGTTCGACTATATCAGAATCTTCGCATTGAGTATCTTCTTTAAGCAAAATGCACTCGTCTCTAATACTTACATTAGTACTCCACCATATACCTGAACTATTAGTATCATCCCACTCAAATCTATTTGACATTACTTATTAATACTGATTTCAACCTCTTCATTGACTTTAGTTGAATCTTTTAATTCTTCTTTAGGTTCTTCTGGCCAGGCAATGTCAAATCTTGCAATTTCTTCTGTAGCAAAACCTTCAGGATGACGAGTACAAATTTTCTTTCTCCTCACAAAAATATGGTCAACTCTTTTTTCTTCATCCGGAGTAACTATCCTTTCAAGTTCTATTACTTCTGTAAAAGGAGTTGACTTTAGCTCTTTAGTAGGTTTAGGCATGTTCTTATCTTGTTAAATCTACCTTAAAGCTTAGATAAATAGACTGTGGATTTTTTAAATGGATTTACCAAAATCATTACCTTATTATTTAATTATAAAGGATTAAATCCTATATGAATAATAAAAAAATCAATTAAATTTATATCCTTAAATTTAATTCATATTGGATTTGTTTGTTATTATTACTTTTTTTAGGTCTTTTATTGATTACTTTTTTTTTCCTTGAGCCATGCTTTAAATATATTTTTTTTGATATATCCCAATAGCCTTTTTTTTGGGTGATTTCTTTAATTTTTTCCCTAGCTTCTCTAGATGTTTTAGAAATATCAACTATTGGTTTAATGTATTCTAATTTTGAGTATTCTTCATTATTAAATTTGCTTAGTAACCAAGGCTCATGAATAAAAGTATCAGTTACTTTTTTTAATTCTGGTACCCATTTTTTTATAAATTCACCCTTAGGGTCGTGATCTTTTCCCTGTTTAATAGGATTGTAAATTCTATTGGTATTTATGGAGGTTGTTCCAGACTGCATTTGACATTGATTCCAATGTATTCCAGGCTCATAATCTATAAACTTTTTTGCTAATTCTGATCCTGAATCTTGCCAAGGTAACCACAAATTATAACTTGCAAATGACATGAGCATTGCACGCATTCTAAAGTTTATCCATCCATTAAAGTTTAATGAACGCATACAAGCATCTATAAAAGGAAAACCAGTATTGCCTTGACTCCATAAAACAAGTAATTCAGTTTTATTAGTTCTAATATTTTGAAAATAAGGGTGGAAATCTTGGAATTCTAATTCTGGTTCGCTTTCAAGTTTCTGAATAAAATGACAATGCCAAGTTAATCTACTCTTCAACATTCTTGAATTATTATTTTTATATAAATTTGCTTGATAAAAAATCTCTTTCAATGAAAGACATCCCCAACTAATGTAAGGAGATAATCTTGAGCAGCTATCAAAAGATTTTTCTGGGCTGGAAATATCTTTTGAATATGAATTTAATTTTTCTTTAAAAAAATATTCCATCCTTTCAAGGCCTTTTTTTCTTCCTCCTTTTAATCTGCCTTTACATTCGTCTTTTTTAAAAGAAAATATTTTTTCTTCGGGTATTTCCCCAGCATCAAAATCAATTGGATTAATTTTTAATGGGCCTTTAATTAATCCCCTAGATGTATTTTTTGCCCATTTCTTTGACCAGTCATCCCTATTTATATTTCCTCTAAATACAGAAAACTGTAAATATTCTTTCCAAATTATTTTTTTATTTGAAGCCCATAATTTAACTTCTTGATCTCTTTTGTAAGTAAGCCAATCTCCAGTTTCTTGATGGCTGTATATACCCATTATATTAAATTTTGAATAAATTTCTTCAAAGATTTCAATTACATTTCCTGTTCTTATTACTAGTGTTTGCCCTCTTTCTTTTAGTGCATTTCTTAAATCTAATACACTTTCCTTGCAAAATTGCCATTGCCTTCTTGAATGAGTT
The DNA here is from genome assembly GCA_003281625.1 of Prochlorococcus sp. AG-347-I04. Lineage (GTDB taxonomy): Bacteria > Cyanobacteriota > Cyanobacteriia > PCC-6307 > Cyanobiaceae > Prochlorococcus_A. The sequence goes on along the minus strand of QCBL01000031.1, from coordinate 90 downwards.
TTTTGATTCCATAACTCAATTTCAAATATATAGATGGGTAAGATGTCATTATTTTTTACAGATTCATAAAGTGCTTCATTATCATCTATT
>QCBL01000030.1 GCA_003281625.1 Prochlorococcus sp. AG-347-I04 | reverse complement strand
TCCATCGCCAGAGGGCTTGCATTCAGAAAATTGAATGGAAAAATTTGCATTTTCTAAACCCAGATTGCTTAAAATTGACATTACTGAATTTTGTAACTGCATAGCAATTTTTTTTCTTTCAGTAGATTGAATAACAAATAAAGAATTTAAGTTACTTTGTAAATTCTCAATTTGAGCTTTTATTCTGCAAATCTCATTATCTTGTTCATTTTGTTGAAAATACGTCTTTAATTGATCACGCTTTTGAATTAATTGAGTTAGATCCAATGAAAAAGTTCTCTCTAAGTTTTTTAAAAAGAATAATCTTTTTTGTATTTCTGGAAGATTAGATTCATAATTTTCTATTTCTTGCAAATAATATTTTAGATCAAAAATTAAATCTTCAACATCAGCATGAATTTTAAATAACTTCTCTCTAAATTTTTGAATCTTTAAATCAAAATCTGCTGTTTTGTTTAAAATCTTTAGTGATTGTTTTATAAAAGAAGACGCTGAGGGTTCATCATGACTGAAATTATTTAAATTTTTTAATGATGACTTAATTGAGTTATTAATTTCAAGATCATTTACAAGTTTTTTTTCTAATAACTCTAGTTCTAAAATTTCCTCACTTGAATTTAAATCAGCTTCTTCCAAACTCTTCAACATATGTTTAATTGCCAAGTTTTTTTCTTCTTGATTCCTAGAAAATTCTATTTTTTCATTCATTAAACTTTTTAAAACTTTAGTTTCGTCCCATATACTTCTAATCATTTCGCTATTATCTCTGAATTCTTGAGAACATAATTCATCAATAATTAGTCTTCTCTTCTCTAGAGAATCAAAGATAAAAGTATCAGATTGACCTGCAAAATCTATTAAAAATCCTCCAAGTTTTTCTAATGATTGTCTATTAATTGGTAAATCATTAAGGCTATACTTGGATAAGATTTTATTATTTTTTTTATAAGATTTTCTTTTAATTTTTAGTTCTGAAGAAGTTATTTCAAAACCATTACTAATTAACCAATTATTAATTTGATAAGAAGAAGAAAATATTGCCTCAATAACGCAAAAATCTTTTCCTTTACGTATTAAATGTTTTAGAGGTATATTGGTTCCACCAAATAAAGCATTGAGGGAATCCAAAATTAATGATTTTCCTGAACCTGAATCCCCAGTTATGATATTCAAACCCTTTTCGAAATTAATTTCTATAATCTCTATTAATACAATATTTTCTATTTTTAAATGTACTAACATGATAAATCTTCCATATAAAAAAATTAACTTCTTTTTTAAAAAAATAAAGGTTTTAAATATATAAAGTTATGAAAGAAGATTTTACTGATTTTATTGAGGTATCTGGACTCTTAAATTACGATCCAGATACAATTTCTAAAATTTACAAAAAAAATCCTGAAAGACTTTTAAAAAGACTTTGGCAAACACTCATACCTATTTTTGCTTACATCTTCTCCGTGGGATGGGATAAATTAACTGGAAGATTGAAAAATGAACAGCAAGCAAGATTTAGAGCACGAGAATTAACAAATTTGTTGGTAGAACTTGGGCCTGCATTTGTTAAGGCAGGCCAAGCTTTATCAACAAGACCGGATATAATACCAGGAATTCTTCTAGAAGAATTATCTGAATTACAAGATCAACTCCCTGGGTTTGATAGCAACAAAGCTATGGAGTTAATAGAAGAAGATTTAGGATGCAAAATAAATGAAATTTTTTTAGAAATTGATAAAGAGCCAATTTCCGCTGCTTCTTTAGGGCAAGTACATAAAGCTAAATTAAAAAACGAAGAGATCGTTGCAATCAAAGTTCAAAGGCCAGGATTGAGAGAACAAATAACTTTAGATCTCTACATAGTTAGAAATATTGCTTATTGGCTAAAAAACAATATCAGATTAATAAGAAGTGATCTAGTTGCTTTGATTGATGAATTAGGCAAGAGAGTTTTTGAAGAGATGGATTATCTAAACGAAGCTGCAAATGCAGAAAAATTTAGAGATATGCATAAACATAATAAAATGATTGCCGTACCAAAAATTTATAAAGAAATAACTTCAAGAAGAGTATTAGCAATGGAATGGATAGACGGTACAAAATTAACAAATTTAAAAGATGTAAAAAAATTAGGAATTAATCCTGATGAAATGATTGATATAGGAGTGCAATGCAGTTTAGAACAGCTTTTAGAACATGGTTTTTTTCATGCAGACCCACATCCAGGTAATTTATTAGCATTAGAAGATGGAAGATTATGTTACCTAGATTTTGGAATGATGAGTGAAGTTTCCAGAGAATCTAGATCAGGATTAATTCAAGCAGTAGTTCATTTAGTAAATAAAAACTTCGATAAATTATCCCAAGATTTCGTAAAATTGGGATTTTTATCAGAGGAAGTTAATCTAGAACCCATTGTTCCAGCATTTCAAGATGTTTTCATTAACGCCGTTGAACAAGGAGTTTCAAAAATGGATTTTAAAAGCGTTACAGACGATATGTCTGGTGTTATGTATAAATTCCCCTTCAGACTACCCCCATATTATGCGCTTATAATTAGGTCATTACTTACATTAGAAGGAATAGCTTTAGGCGTAGATCCAAACTTCAAGATATTAGGCGCGGCTTATCCATATTTTGCAAGAAGATTAATGGAAGATCCTGATCCACAATTAAGAGAAAGTCTTAAAGAAATGCTTTTTGATAATGAAAAATTTAAATGGGATCGTTTAGAAGATCTGCTTTCTAACGCTGCAAAGCAAACAAATCTAGATTTGGAAAAACTTTTAGATGAAGTTATGAATCTCCTCTTTTCTCCAAATGGAGGATTTCTTAGAAATGAGATAGTTGAAGGTTTAACAAATCAGATAGATTTATTTGGTCTAAAAATATTGAAAAGTTTGAATAACTATCTTCCACAATCAATAAAATTAAATACTATTAACGAAAATAACAATTTGAAGGACCTTATAATGTATGTAGAGCCATTGAGAAACTTTTTAGAGATTTTACAAAAAGTCCCCGGGTATTCAATTGACATTTTTCTAAAAAGGGTTCCAAGACTTATAAATGAACCATATACAAAAGAAATGGGTATAAAAATTGCACAAAAAATAACTGAAAAAGGAGTAGTAAGACTTGTTAAGATTGCTGCTGGTGCAAATATATAAATGAAGCTTAGAAAAATTTTAATTTTCAGAATATTTTTTATTTTAGTAATTTCTCCATTATTTTTAAATGTTCCAAAAGCAAATGCTGCTGAAGAAATTAAGATCACATACAGTATATTTTCTAGAACAATTAAAGTGAATTCTTTAAAAACTTTTGCTAAAGAAGGTAAATCCACAAGAAAATTAAAGAGAATTTTGAAAGCAACCAAGTCTCCCGACAAAGAAATTAGAACAGTTTTAAACAAAGATTTTGAAGTTCCTATTACCATTGCAAGCAAACTTGTATACTCTGAAATAGGTGATGTTTTTTTAACAAGACTCTCATCTATTATCCACCCACCCAGAGCAACTGATGAAAGAACGGGCATGCTAGCCCTTAGAGCAAGCGTGATTCAAGGTATTAACATAGGGAATGGAAAAATAAATCTGATAAATTTTTTTGAAGGATATCCAACTAAAACTATAATTTTAGATGTGAGCGCTTTGAGCAAAGTTATGAATAAAGTAGAATCGATTTCAGAATTATTAACCTTTTTCACCAATTCCCCTTTAGAAAAAATCAAAAAAAATTAAACAACCATGGTGTTATTAAATAAGATCAAAAATAAACTGCGTTTTACTTATAGAAAAAAAAGATGGCCTGGCCTTATCGAAGCTTATAAACAATATCTCCCAGTTACAAGAAAAACTCCTATTATTTCCCTCAATGAAGGAAATACACCACTGATTTTTAGCGAATCAATTAGCAACTTAATTGGTAATGGAACAAAAGTTTTTTTAAAATATGATGGCCTTAATCCAACAGGATCTTTTAAAGATCGTGGTATGACTATGGCAATTAGCAAAGCAAAAGAAGAAGGCCGTGAAGCAGTTATTTGTGCAAGTACTGGAAATACCTCTGCTGCTGCTGCTGCATAT
>QCBL01000029.1 GCA_003281625.1 Prochlorococcus sp. AG-347-I04 | reverse complement strand
GCATTATTAATTTGCAACCTTTTTACTCGATATTTCTTGGTATAGCCTCAATAATCTCAATAATATCTGGCGTTAGACTATTACAAAAAAAATCTTAGATATATTCTAAGCCAAGCCAAAATCTAACTAATTAATACTATTTGCGCCCCCACTTACTAAGAAAATTATCGCTCCTAGTGCCATTGTTGCTACACCCATATAAGGGTATTTCTTAATTCTTGATTTAGTAATTGGAAGCCATGAAAGGTATCTATCAGATTTATTTAATTCATTTTTTTGTCTAGGTGGCAATCCTAATTCTTCTCTTCTTTTAGCTTCGCCCATAAATTTAAATTTGTTTACTTATCAATATTAAAATTTTTGTTCTACACCTGCGAGTTAACTTTATTAAAAACTGGGGTCCTTTGTAGATAAACAAATTATTTAAAATTTATTTAGCCTTCTTTAAATATAGATTCTTTGTATTTGCCTGATCTGATGTAAATAACAAAATTAAGATAGTTCCAACTAGAAATGAAAAAATCATTGTCAAACCAACAACTTCAACCATTTCACTAGGCAGATAATTTAGAAACATTAATGAATAGATCTCTTATCTTAAACTTAGCAATTGTATTTTTTATGTAAAGTAATTATTCCTCCTTAAATTTATAAAAGAACTTTCAGAGACTTTTTAATCTTTATTTATTTTTATTTGCGGGATAAATCTAGTTCTAGCCGATTACAATTTTCTTACTTAGTTATTCCTATTTTCTTAAGCAATTTCAGGTAAGGCAAGGCCCAATTACCAAAGGTAAAAGAGATTGTCGTATTTTTTGTAGTTGGAAATAATGTTTTAGAACGTGTAGAGGATAATTCAGAAAATATCTTAATAGTCTCTACTTCTAGATTATCCATATATAATTTTTTTTGAACACTTCGATCTTTCTTTTGGGGCAAATAATTTTCTATAAACCATAAAACTTGTTCTAAATTTGATTTATTGGGTGCGGTTTTAATTTTTTTATTTTTCTTTTTAAACATATTTATTTACCTCTTAATTACTGAATTAAATTTGCCATTTATATAATTTAAATCAATAGTAAAAGCATCAAAATTATATTCTTTGTAATAAACGATAATCGAAAAAATAAATTAATAATTACGTTGTTTTTATAAAATAAAAAAAGAGAGGGACAAAACCACCTCTAAATTGATCAGTTTCAAAAAAGAATTTAATTTTTTTAGTCTTTCAATTTAATTTCTTTTTGTATTTTCCTGATTCTTTCTTCAAAGACGGATCTTCTGTATGGAGTAACTTCTCCACTTTTAGTAGCCAAAAGTTGGGCTTCATATAGCCTATTGGCTCTTTTGATTTTTTCTCTTATTTGTAAGAGGTTATTCATGGTCTTTTGCAGTTAATGAGAATCCCGTTCCCCACTCTCATTTCATGCGTCCAGAGATATAAACTTGGATGAACGTAAATGAACAATAACATCTTTAAAAAATTCTGCGAGGGTTATTTTTACTAAATTTTTCTCAAAAAATTAAATATTGAATAGATAGTATAAGAAAGGTTTTAATATTTCCTAAATTAGGATAAGAAAATTGTTTGCGACCCATCATTATTATCCTGAATCACTATTTTTTTATTAGGGAAAATATCTGATAATATTCTTTTCAAATTTGAATTATCTGAATGAATTATATTACTCATATTTTTTGAATTAATTTTCCAATTTTCATCTACAAATAGTTCTTTATCATCGTTTTTTTCATTCTCTAGTGATGTCTTATTTAGAATCTTAAGTAAGAGTTCTGAATCATAATCTTTAAATGCTTCAGGGCCCTCTTTTAAATTTTTAATCATTATTTAGAAATCTAATGTTTCTAAATCTTGCATAAGAAACTTGAAGAATTCAAGGTATTAATTACCTAAAAATTTATCTTAAGATAAAAAATCGAGATGCAATTAAAATAATTTTCTTTAGAAAATTTAATTCCAAAATAGCTAAAGAATAATATTTAAAAAGATTAATTAATCATTTACACCATTTATTTACTTGTTAGGTTGCAATTAAGGGAATCAGATAAGATGCCAAGAGTAATTAACAAAAAAATTAGACTTTTAAGATGGTTAAACTCAGGCATGATACTACCATTTATCATAATGGCTGCATCCTCATCAATCATTCTTTATGGTGTTTTATTTATCCTAATAAAATAGTTTTTTAATTTAAGCAGCTAAGTTTTCCTCAGATTTAGACATAATTATTGCAGCTTTTTTTAATAAACTAACTACTTCTTTTCTTCCAACTGCATTATCAGCTTGACGCATTATTTCAGCATATTTTTTATTTATTTTTTTCATGAATAGTTTTAATTTAATTTAAAATTACAACACCTCAAGATGGTGTCAATCGTAAATAATTCTCATATATTATTTTTTTCATCATTCATTACATATTTATTTTTGAAAATTTAATATCTTTAAAATTTTTTTAAAATGGTTACAAAGAGTTATCAATATCAAAATTCACAATTTTTATAATTAAGCAATATTGAAGGATTTGAAAACATAAAATAAACCTCCGATTAGGATCACTATGGCGGCTCCATAAAAAAGAAAAGGTATTATTGGATATTTATATAGTGTGGACCTAACTTTTTTCTGTATGGCTTTTTTATCGAGTTGGGGCAAATTTATGTCTTCATTTTTTTCTCTAGGCAGAATACCTAAATTTTTTCTTCTCTTTGCCTCTCCCATAATTAATTCAGAGGTATTCCCATACATTTTAAATAATTGTTGTCAGCTAAATCTAAAATTTGATTCCATTCTTCATGAGATGCTTCCAAATGATTTTTAAAATCTTTTTCAAATTTAAGAATACATCTTTTTTCTATATTTTCTGGCGAATTGTAATTTCTTAAAAAAGAAATACTCAAATAAAACAATGATGAGAAAACTATAATTAGTCTAGCAATTCTAAAACCATTCATATCCAGGATGATTCTTCCATACTAGAGAAATCAACTTTGTGGCTTTTTATCCATTCACTATTTGCTTGAACAAACTTTTGAATATTTCCCTCTGGAGCCTGATGTATACAGATAACTTTTTTAGGATCATCTTTACTGAATCCCCTAAAAAGTGGCTTGATATCAAATTCAGAATGTCTTAGATCTGCTTCTTTACTATCAAAAATTTTTACCCATTCTTCAAATGTACTTTCAATTTTAAAAGAAATTACAGTTGTTATTTTCCTAGACATAAAGAATAAGCTTTTTTTTTATATTAAAAGGCATTTCAAACATTCTCAATTATTAAAACCATCTAATTTTGAAATCAAAATAAATCTAAGATAAAAAATTTTCATCTTAATCTTTTAAGTAATTTTCAATAGAACTTTTAAGGAAAAAAAATTAATTTTTTTATCTTAAAATTAAAGAATAAATTTTAGAAATACTTATTTAAAAGGTGTAGTGTTATTAGTAGGAGCTATTAATAATATTTCAAAAACTATCCCAGTTAGGGCAATTGGCAAAACCCAAATACCGATAAATCTATGATCAAAAAATCGCAAATGATCTTCACCCTTAAAAACATTCCTCAAAGCAGTGAACAGTGTTTCTGGTTGCTTATATGATGGACTATTTTCAGAGGGAGAATATGGTTTAACAAAAGCAGATGAGGAAAAAAACTTTGCAAACTTTCTAATGAAATAAATTGGCAAAACCCAAATAGCAACAAATCTTCCTCCTAACCATTGCCTTGCATTAGGAAGGGCATACTCTTTAATAGATTTATTCTCTGGCATCCCAGATTCTAAATCTCTATAAATATTTTCTAAAGTATCTTTTTTATTAAATTCATTAATCATTTAATTCACCTATAGATGAGATAAATTCTCTAAAAGAAAAATGTTTAATAAAAATATTCCTAACTACTAAAATAACTAAAACGTAGTTAAGAATATTTTCGTTGGCTAGGTTCATAAAGACGGATTGTAAACCGTTGCAGATGCGCCAAATATCTACATATTCTTTATAAAGAAAAAACTATTTTTTTAAAAGTAAATAATATACAAAGGAATAGACATTTTTTAATTGAAAAAGTTTATTTTGATACTGAATTTTAAATTCATATTATTTTCTTTTCTAAAAATATTTAAACCTCATTTTCTAAGATTGCGAAAAAGAAAATGAGGTTAAAGGGAGGTTCTCATTACAAACCGTACTTATCAAAGCTAGCGGCTAGTAGATTGCCCTAATATCTACTTATATATTTATATAATTATTTTCTTAATTTAGAAAGATTAATTTTATACAAATAAGTGTTTAATAATTTATATAATTATTATTTAGGTAAAGCTAATTAATGCAGTTACTATTGTTATTGAAAGGTGAAAAAACGCGTAAAGAGAAATTGCAAAAAATAAATACTGTTCTATTGGAATCATGACAATTTAATAAATAAAAATAAATACATTTAATTTAATTTTTTGTTAAAAAGATATTTTCCAGAATATAACTTTGCTCTTTTGATTGATTTTGTAAAGTCATTTTTTTTGACAAATTATCATCAGGTAATTTAAAAGCACCCCATTTTCTGAGCCAAAATAAGGTATATAAAAAGGCAACTATAAAGGGGGCTCCCACAATAAAGAATCTTATATCCATAAAAGTACCTAATTAATAAGATTTAAACTGCATTGCCAAAATTGCTCCGAGAAAGAAAACAGTTGGAATTCCTAAAGCGTTTACAGCTGCAGTTCTCACTGTAAATACAGGATAACCTTCTGCTGGTCTGCCTGTATCAGGAATTAGTGCAGAATCCTCCCATACTTGATAGTTTTTGAAAGGAGCAACTCCCTTCTTGGGGAGTCCAAGTGGTGTCAATCTAAATACATCCCATCTACCTAACCAAAAAACTGTGAATATCCATGAAAATACTATTGGTGTAATAACAAGTAAAATTC
>QCBL01000028.1 GCA_003281625.1 Prochlorococcus sp. AG-347-I04 | reverse complement strand
TAGTTTTTATCGAGATTTTAATATTTCTAAGAAGAAATTTTAGATCTGAAAAGAAAAAGAAATTTCTAGTACTTTTTTTAGATTCTTTAAGATTAGGATTATTTTACGGTTTCTTTACTGAAAGTCTTAAGTTGCTTTAAATTTATTTGTTATGTTTCTGTAATAAATAAAGCAAAGCCATTCTTATAGGGATGCCATTTGAAACTTGATTATTAATTAAGCAATTAGGATATTGATCTACTACTTTGCTACTTATTTCAATATCTCTGTTAATGGGACCAGGATGGAGAATTGGAATTTTTTTATTATTCAACGATAATTTCTCTGGGGTTAACCCATAATCCAAGCTATACGAATCAATGCTACTAAGTAAATTCTCCATCATTCTTTCTTTCTGAAGTCTTAAAACAATAATTGCATCTGCAATTTTTATTGATTCTTCCAATGATCTAGAAATTGTTATAGAACCTCTTGATTTAACAGGATCTTTTATTTGATTTGGCTCGGGAGTTTTTAAAAAATTAATAAATTCATCAGGTATTAATGTCTTAGGACCACATAAGATTATATCTACGCCGAATGCACTCAAAGCCCAAAGATTAGATCTAGCAACCCTTGAATGATTAACGTCTCCAATTATTAAAATCTTTTTAGAATTTAAAACTTCTGGATTCAGTGTTTTTCTGGAGAAGAATTTTATTAATGTATAAATGTCAAGCAATCCTTGGCTAGGATGACTATGTAATCCATCTCCAGCATTAAGAACAGAAGTCTTGGAATTTATTGCATCAAGTTTTTCAGCGATCTCAAAGGTTATGAAACTTGATGAATGTCTGATAACTAATGTATCAGCCCCCATAGCAGAATAAGTTAGGGCTGTATCAATTATTGTTTCGCCTTTTGTTAACGAACTAGATGATGGAGCGAAAGTTTGGACATCAGCAGAAAGCCTTTTTGCTGCAAGCTCAAAACTATTTTTTGTTCTTGTACTAGGTTCAAAAAATAAAGACGTTACCAAAGTACCTTGTAAGGCAGGTATCTTTTTCGTTCCTGCATTCTTTAGTGCATCAAATCTATTAGCTAATTCAAATACTGACTCATAATCTTTAATTGAAAAATTAGCTAGTGTGTGTATGTGTTTATGAGGCCAAATTTGCATTACGTTAAAAGATAAATGATTATTGAAATTTAGGTGTTCTGTCACCTTTTAATCTTCTACTTACACTCCTACTATTATTGAGATACCAACGCCATTTTATATTTTTTGCCTTTGATATGCCAATCCTTGTAGTTTGAACAAGATCTTTTTCTTCTAGAGAGGATTTTCTTGGAGAAATCCATAAAGATTTGTTATTAAGAACTTCAAGTGAGTTAAATGAAATGTCTATGCTGAATGTTTTAGTAACTAAGCCAGGTCCAGAAGCTAATCTTTCATTCTCCTTAGAGATAAAAACTGCTCTTATTAATACACCACTCGCAAAATTCTTTTTATCAGTAACTATGTTTAAGCAATGATGAATGCCATAAGATTTGTAAATATAAAATGTACCAGGTTTGCCAAATAATGATTTATTTGATTCAGTCATTTTACGGTGGCCATGACAGGCCTCTTCTTCCTGTGAATAAGCTTCAGTTTCAACAATAACTCCCTTAACTTGATTTATCTCATTTTTTTTTATGAGGTGACAGCCTATTAAATCAGGGGCAACAAGTTTAGAGTGCCGATAAAAAAAATTTTTTGGAAATAAATCTTTTTCTATTTTTCAATAGTTATCTAATAACATATTTAGCTGAGAAAAATAATTAAGGCTATTAATTGATATTGATTTTCAAAAAGATGTGATTATTTTTTAAATTATTTGAAATTCAAAGGATATCCAAATAAAATGTTTTTAATAAACTATCATCTAATAAGAAAGATAATAAAGGTATGACAAAAATAACCCAAGAGGAAGTAAAAAAAGTTGCTCATTTAGCGAGATTAGAACTTAACGAGAATGAAATTAATAATCATGCAGAACAATTAGAAAAGATATTGGACTATATAAGACAACTTGAAAAAATTGATACAAATGAGGTCCCCGCTACAACGAGAGCTATAGAGGTTACGAATGTATTTAGAAAAGACGAAAAGAAAAATTCTGTTTGTAACGAAGAACTCTTAGAATTGGGCCCATCGAGAGAAGATAAATTTTTTAAAGTACCAAAAATTATTAATGAATGAGTTACTTAGTTACTTCCAATAAATGTCTTGTTGACTAACCTTAATAAAAATTTTTTTATTTTAAAGCCTGGATATAAATTTATGATTTTTCTTATTTTACCCCTCCTTTTGCTATGACTCCTTACACCTATTAATAAATCATAAATAAAGTTAAAAATGTCCTCTTTACTTTCAAATATCCCAACCCTTTGGGGGGAGCCTTTTTTATCCAATAATGGCTTAGTTTTTTCATAAGCTATTTTGTATTCAAACCAAGGAATCGAAGGCCAAAGATGATGAATTAGATGGTAATTTTGTCCCATTATTAATAAATTCATAAATTTGCTTGGATAAACTCTAGAGTTTATCCATTTATTTCTTGATCGAAATGGTCTATGGGGTAAGTAATCAAAAAATATTCCTAAAGTGACTCCTACCATTAATGCTGGGCCGAACCATAAATTATAAATTAAATTCATAAAGTCAAATTTTAAACCTGCCAAGATAATTGTTATGAATATGGATCTTTCAATTCCCCATTGTAGTAATTCATATCTCCGCCAGAGTTTTCTTTGAAAGAAAAACACCTCATGATAAAAAAATCTTGGAGCAATTAGCCAAATTGGACCAAAAGTACTGACAATATGATCTGGATCATTTTTGGGGTGATTTACGTGAATATGATGTTGTAAATGAACCCTCGTAAAAACTGGGAAGCTAAACCCTAATAAAATAGCTGAGCCATGGCCCATTGCTTGATTTATCCAAGGAACTGGATGAGCAGCTTTATGACAGGCATCATGAATAACAGTACCTTCGATATGTAATGCTAAAAACGCAGTGGCTACAAGTAAAGGTAAAGGCCAAACACCCCTATACCATTGCCATATGCTAAGGAAGGCAAGAAAATAACCGCCAAAAAATAAACCTAATGTTGGATTCCAAAATCTTGGCGGATCTACGTAGTTTTTAATCTCTTTTTGCCAATTAAATGTTTTTGAAGAATTAGTATTTTTCGTTGTAATTTTACTGGTTAGGTTTGAAATCGTTTCTTTTATTCTTTAAACAATATAACTAATATTTAAAGATGATTGCATGCTAAAAATAAAAAAATTTCTTTTAAGAGATTTTTAATTTAATTTGAATGTGTCAAATTAATCATCTTAAGGAAAAAAATTTTTAAAATAAACCTCTTTCAATTATTATTTTATTGAAGCGGTCGTGGCGGAATTGGTAGACGCGCGAGTTTTAGGTACTCGTATCTTCGGGTGTGGGAGTTCAAGTCTCCCCGACCGCACTTAAGGAAATTCTGATAGATAGTTTGCTTATTTATATCAACTCTTATACTTTAATTAAATAGCTAATTTAATGAATAGTTTGATATTTTATTTGGGAACTTTTTATATTTTTGTTGGGACTATTTTTCTAACTGTGCCGATAATTTATCTTGAGCTCGGTAAACCAAAAGACTTAATAAGAGCTTTTTTAAATTTTTTAATAGGTTTGATATTAATAATTAAAAATAAAACATTAGATGAATCATTTTTTGTAATTTTCCTTTTTTTAACAGTACTAGTTATTTTTTATCTGGTAGAGCTTTTTTTATATAGATGGTACCAATTGACGGATAACGAAAAGAAAAGATTAACTACCTTTTTGGAGTTTAAAAATAACTTTTCAAAAATATTAGAATCAATTAATTTGGTATTTGGTGATTTCATGAAACCTTCAAATTTTTTTAATTTTGGTAGTAATAATAAAAATACAACCCAAAAAAAGTGGGTAAGAAATGATAAAAATGATAATATAAAAGTCTGAAATCAAATAAATTTATTATTTGGAACATCCCAAAAAAACTACAGGTCATTTAAGAAAGAATATAATGAACTAGATTTATTTAAATAATTCTTTTGATCACCAATATTTCTTATATCGTCGTATGAAATCTCAAAATAGCAAAGAACAAAAATCAGACTTTTCTTATAAAGAAACTTTAAATTTACTAAAAACTGACTTCTCAATGCGTGCTAACTCAGTTGTAAGAGAACCTGAGATTCAGAATTTTTGGGCTAACAATAATATTGATTTCAATTTAGGTTCAAGTAATTCAGGCGAAATATTTACATTACATGATGGCCCTCCCTATGCAAATGGAGCGCTTCATATGGGGCATGCCCTTAATAAAGTTTTAAAAGATATAATCAATAAGTATAAAACCTTAAGAGGATTTAGGGTTCATTTCGTCCCTGGCTGGGACTGCCATGGATTACCTATTGAATTAAAAGTTCTTCAGAATTTAAAATCTGATGAAAGAAAGAATCTTGATATTCTAAGTTTAAGAAAAAAAGCAACAGATTATGCCCATATCCAAATTAATAATCAAAAGGAGGGTTTCAAAAGGTGGGGCATATGGGGAGATTGGAACAACCCTTACTTAACTCTGAAGAAAAGTTATGAATCTGCTCAGATTGGAGTATTCGGGAAAATGTTTTTAAATGGCTACATATATCGAGGTCTTAAACCTGTGCATTGGAGTCCAAGTTCAAGGACTGCACTTGCAGAAGCAGAATTAGAATACCCTGATGAACATTATTCAAAAAGTATTTATGTTGCATTAAAAATCACTAAAATACCTGAGGAAATTCTAATAAATTTCATCCAAGAAAATCTTAGTATCAAAAAAGATTTTTTTCAAAATAATTCTTTCATAACTATTTGGACCACTACTCCTTGGACCATACCTGCAAATGAAGCAGTTGCAGTAAATCCAAAAATAAAGTACGTTTTTGCTATCGATGAAGAGAAACGAATTTACCTTTTTGCTAAGGATTTATCTACTGAAATAAGTAAAAAATTTAATAAAGATTTCAAAGTGCTTTTAGAGGTCAAAGGCTCTAAATTGGAAAATATTGAATATCAACATCCCTCTAAGGATAAAAATTGCAGAATTGTAATTGGAGGAGACTACATTACTACAGAATCAGGAACTGGAATTGTTCATACTGCCCCTGGTCATGGGA
>QCBL01000027.1 GCA_003281625.1 Prochlorococcus sp. AG-347-I04 | reverse complement strand
TCACTTAGTTAGTTATAAAAAAATTAAAAAATAATGCTGAAGAAATTGGAACAATGAAATTATCTATTCCCAAAACACTAAATTGTTCGAGCAAAGTCGCAAAAAAAGCTATCGTAAAATAATTTAAATTTAAACTATTTTGCTGTGTGTATCCTATTGAGAAAACTACTATTAAACTTGTTAAAAACATTGTCATAGTGCCAAATAAAGATTTTTTTTGTTTAAATAAAATCCAACTCTTAGAGTTAACGCTTTTTCCGATTAACCCAGCTAATCCATCACCAAAAGTCATTATGAAAAATCCACTAATTAGTGCATATGGATCTTTGTCCCAGAAAAGATAAATCAAAATAAATAAACTTAGACAATAAAATAATGTTCCATAACTCTTTCTCTCAACATCCTCAATTGTTGGAAATAATTTATAGGTGTAATTGATGAAAACCATTAATGAAACAATTCCTGTAAATATAAGAGCAGAGTTTTGATTAATTTTTAAAAATTGAGCAATTGGTATTAAAGGTCCTATTCCAATATGTATAATTTTTCTAACGATTTCACTGCGATCTTCATTATATTTTTTAAAAACTATTGATATTAAAAAAATTGAAAATAAATATAATAAAATTACAGTAAATTTTATCAATTTGGTTAAGCTGCTTTTTGATGAGTTGTCATTACTCTAAGTTTCAATATTGCTTTAGCTTCTAGTTGTCTTACTCTTTCTCTTGAAACATTAATTTGTCTTCCTATTTCTGCGAGTGTTAATGGTTCTGCACCATCTAAGCCAAATCTAAGCTTCATTATTTTTTGTTCTCTTTCATTTAATTGAGAAAGCCAAGTTCCTAAATGCTCTTTTTGAATAGTTCTATCCATACCTTCCATAGGTTCTTCACAGTTTGGATCAGGTATAAGTTCACCAAGAGTACTTCTATCTTCTTCGCCTCTTGCGTGAGCATCTAGGGAAGCGCAAGGAGCACTCTGCGAAATTAAATCTTCTAAATCTTTTTGATCAATTCCCATTTCAGTTGCCATTTCCAATCTGGTAGGTTGTCTACCAAATTTATGAGATAATTCTCTAGAAACTCTTCTCATTTTGGATAATTTTTCACTTATGTGAATAGGCAAACGGATTGTTCTTGCACTATTATCAATAGCCCTTGTCATTCCTTGCCTAATCCACCAGTAAGCATAAGTCGAGAATTTATATCCCATAGCTGGATCGAATTTATCTACAGCTCGTTCAAGGCCAATAGCCCCTTCTTGGACGAGATCTAATAATTCAAGCCCTTGGTTTTGGTATTTTTTTGCAACGGAGACAACAAGCCTGAGATTAGCTGCCATCATTCTATCTCTGGCTCTTTTGCCAATCTTAATTTGATGAAGATTTCTTTGCGTTCTATCAGTTTCAGGAATTTGTAGCAACTTTTTCATGTTCTGAACATGATGAGCTAACTCTATTTCCTCTGCTGGAGTCAAAAGAGGTACTCTTCCAATGCTACTTAAGTAATAGCCAATAGAATCTGAAGCTAGTCTGCCAGATTTTTTTTGGCTTTGTTTTGCCGTAAGACTGGATTTCGATTTGCGAGACTTGCCCGCAGTGTTTGGTAATCTTGGCTCATCAAAGTTATTTGAAGAGCTCTTCGCAGATTCCAGAGGGATCCCCATCACCCTGGCCTCCTAAATAATGGATTTTTTAAAAAGCTAGCACTGAAATCGAAATAAAAACTACTTTTACGTTGAAATTTTAAAGACAAAAATTTTTTTTAAAAGCTTATTTCCTGAAATCCATTGATACGAGCTGATTTTATAAAAATTAAAAAAAATTTAAAATATTAAGTATTTTTTTAAATGTTGTAAAAATAAATATTTATTTTATTTTTCTATAAGGTCAATTTGCGAACGATTATTCGATGAATCTAATTCATATTTCGAATAAGAACCATCTTCCTTCATTATCCAAGAAAAGTAATCATCTTTAATGTAGGTTTGCAAGAGCGAATATATTTTAGATTTCAATTCATAATCCTCTATCGGAGTAACAGCTTCTATTCTTCTATCAAGATTTCTTCTCATCCAGTCTGCACTCCCAATATAAACCTCATTATCATCGTTATTACAAAACCAAAAAATTCTTGAGTGTTCGAGAAAATGGCCAATAATGCTTATGACTTTAATATTTTCACTTAAATTTTTTCTTTGGGGATATAAGCAACAAATACCTCTTATGATAAGACTAATTGTTACACCTGAGTCTGAAGCTAAATAAAGAAGTTTTATAATTTCTGGATCTACTAAAGAATTCATTTTTGCAATTATTTCGGCTTTTTTCCCTTCCTCTGCATTTTTAATTTCTCTCTTTATCAAAAATATAAATTTCTCTCTCATAGATGAGGGAGAAACTAATAACTTTTGATAATTTTTTTGTTTTGAAAAACCTGATAAGTAGTTAAATAATTCAAGTAAATCTGATGCAATATCAGGATCAGTAGAAAGTAATCCTAAATCTGTATAAAACTTTGAAGTATTAGAGTTATAATTGCCTGTTCCAATATGGAAATAATTCCTTAATCGTCCTTTTTCTTTTCTTACTATTAAAGCTATTTTTGTATGTGTTTTAAATCCTATTATTCCATATACAACATGAATTCCAGCTTGTTCAAGTTGTTTTGCCCATTGAATATTATTGTCTTCATCAAATCTTGCTTTTAGTTCAACAAGAGTCATCACTTCTTTCCCATTCTCTGCAGCTCTCATTAAAGCTGCGATGATAGGCGAATCTTTGGAGACTCTATATAAAGTAATTTTTATAGCCATTACGAGTGGATCATCAGCTGCTTTGTTTATAAACTCTTCAACTGAAGTTCTAAATAAGTCGTATGGATGATGAAGCAGAATATTTTTTTTCCTAAGTATATTAAAAATAGAATTTGGACTTTTGTTTGAAGGTAAATCTAAATTCTTTAATTTTGGGTGAGTTTTCCCAATTAGTAAATTTTCTTTTAAATCATCTCTATTAATTTTTGTAAGTTGATTTAAATCGTCAAGGCCTAAAAAACTTTTGCAAAAGTAAATATATTCTTTTTGTATTGAGATACTTTCAATCAGTAATTTCAGAATATTTTCTGGCATATTCGATTCAACTTCCAATCTAACTACGTCTCCACCTAATCTTCTCTTTTGCAAACTTTGTTCAACTGCTAAAAGAAGATCATCAGCTTCAAGTTCTTTTAATTCTAAATCTGCATCTCTTGTCACTCTAAAAAATGAGTAATTTATACATTCCATTCCGTTAAATAAAGTATTTATATTATGCCCAATTAAATCTTCAACACTTATGAAAAAATATGTACTTTCATCATCATGTTGAATAATTTCATTGGGAATTTGTATAAATCTTTTTATATTTTTTGTTGGTATTTTTACTCTGACAAACTGATTTTTAGAATCTTCACCATCCCTTATTAGGGCTGCCAAATTTAGACTTAAATTACTTATAAAAGGAAATGGATGTGCTGGATCTACAACTAATGGAGTTAATAAAGGGAAAATAGATGAAGTAAAATAGTTATTGCACCAATTTTTTTGATTTTCACTTAGGTCCTTAAATTGTTTTAAAATTACACCTTTTTCTTTTAATTCATTATTTAATTCATTATTTATATAGTTTTCTTGTAAGGTAGTTAATTTCTTTACTTCTTGATTTATTTTTGTTAATTGCTGTTTAGGGGTAAGTCCATCAATACCTTTTTTTGTAATGCCTGCTTCAACTTGAGCTTTTAATGAAGCTACTCTTACCATAAAAAATTCATCAAGATTATTACTAAAAATTGAACAAAATTTTACTTTATCTAGGATTTTGTAATCCTTTTCCATACCAGTTAGGAGTACTCTTTTATTGAATTCAATCCAACTTAATTCTCTATTAATAAAAACATCAGCCTGGCTTTTCATTAAGAAACTTTTGATTTTTGTTTGTTGAAATAATAATTATTTTTACCCTCTGCAATAAGGTATATCATGAAAAGTAAGATAACGGAACCAGCTATAAAAGGTGATTTAGGACCAAAACTATCATAGACTCTTCCTGCCATTGCAATCCCTAAAACTCCTCCAAGACTTTGTAGACCTTGAAGATTACTTAAAATTGATCCTTGTTTATCAACCTCTAATTTCTTTGATATTAGTGCTCTCAAGGTAGGCGTAATTAACCCTGCCCCAACGGCTAAAAATGATACAGCTGAATAAATATTAATTGCAGCATTTTCTTTTGGAGCAGTTATTAAAAGAGTACATGCCACAAGAATAAAGCCTGATCCAATAAGTGTTAATCGCATTTCGCCAAATTGCTTTACAAGGGGCCCAATTAGACCTCCCTGAACAATAATTGCAATAATTCCTACTACAACAAGAGTTCCACTTGATGCTTTGGTCGTCCAGTTTAAAGATTCTTGAAGGAAAAATATAAGGATATTGGTCAATCCAGTAAAAGCAATAAAGTAAATAAAAAAAGCCAATGATAATTTTTTAATCTTTTCTTCTTTGAAAACTGCAAATAGGTTTTTTAAAGGGTTTTTCAAAATAGTGTTTGATTTATTTAAGTCACTATTAGGCTTGGTTTCTGGTAAGTAAAAAAATACAAGTAGGAAATTTATTATTGGAATGATTGAAGCTATCAAAACTGGAATAATAAAATTATTATTTGTATTTTTTGCAAAAATAACAACAAAAATATTACCTAAGAAAAAACTTAAACCAAAAGCTACACCAATAAGGCCAAATGTTTTTGCTCTTTTTTCTGGGCTTGAAATATCTGCAAGAATTGTTGTTGCAGTAGCTGCAGTTCCCCCACTTAAACCGTCAATTAGTCTTGCTAAAAATAATAAAAATAAAGGGACAGAGGCTATTGAATTTGACCAATTAAAAAGAACTGTAAAAGATAATATTGATATTCCTATTACTGATCCAGTAATACAAAAAAGAGTGATAGGTCTTCTTCCATATCTATCACTCATAAGTCCTATAAAAGGAGAAGCTGTAAATTGAGCTAATTGGTAAGTGCATGATAATAAACCATATGTACTCGCTTTAGAGTCAAAAAGTAAAACAAAAGAGGGTAATATAGGTAAAAGTATACTTTCACTTAAACGATCATTTAGAAGAGTTATAAAAGCACTAAGGAGAGTAAATTTTTTATTTGGTTTTAATAAACTTTCTTTCACAATATTTACCTTCATTGCTATTAACTTCTACTACCATACTTGTTAATGGAGATTATTGTGCCCGGTATTGTCTATTTAGTTGGAGCAGGTCCTGGTGACCCTGAGCTTTTAACTCTTAAAGCTTTACGCCTTATAAAAAATTGTGATGCATTAGTTCATGATGCTTTAATCCCTGATGAAATAACAAGAGAAGCAGGAAAAAATACAGAAATTTTCCATGTAGGCAAAAGAGCGGGGAAGTGTTCTGTCCCTCAGAGTGAAACTAATACTCTTATTTTGAAATTGGCAAAAGAAGGCAAAAATGTTGTAAGGCTTAAAGGGGGAGATCCATTTGTCTTTTCAAGGGGGGGTGAAGAAGTATCGTTTTTAGAAAAAAATGGAGTTTCAGTTGTAATAGTGCCAGGGATTACTTCTGGTATAGCTGCTCCCACATATTTTGGTATTCCACTTACCCATAGAGATGCTGCGAGTTCTGTAACTTTCGTAACTGGCCATGAGCATGTTGATAAGGATAAAAAGAGCGTTAATTGGAGAGATTTAGCTAAATCTTCAGATAGCTTAGTTATTTTTATGGGTATAAAAAATATTGAATTTATTGTAGAGGAATTAATTTTAGGCGGTTTATGTAAGCATACAAAATGCGCTGTAATTCAGGAAGCTACTTTGAAAAATCAAAAATGTTTTATAGATAAATTAGATAATCTCGCAAATAAAATCAAAGATGAAGAATTTTTAGCTCCATCAATTATCATTATTGGAAAAATTGTTGAATTTAAGGTCAATAACAATATTACTAAAGTATCTGATGTCTACTTACCAGATATTAATAAGGTTCAACTATATAATAAATCCCAAAAGTAAATTGGATCGAATTTAGTTTTAAGCTTTAAATTATTAACTTGAGTAATTTGTCTACAAGATAAGCTATTAATTGCAACTATGATGTCATCATTCTGAAATTCTGGAGAAATTAATTCTTCTTTTACAATTTTTAATTTTACTGCTCTAGAAACCATAATCCCCTCTAAACATCCGCTCTCTTTTCTAGGTGTTATCCATTGATTATTTCTTTTAATTAGAAGATTAAATGTACTTCCACAACTCAGTTCTCCTGACGTATTCAACAGAATAGAATCATCAAATGATTTTTCATTAGCCTCTTTTAAAACTTGTATTGCCTGATTATATGAAAATGTTTTGCATTTACTAATAAGACTGAATTCATTTATTTTTTCCTTTTGACTAATAAAAACGCTAATAGGATTAAAATTTGGTTTTATTCTATAAAACTCAAGCCATAAATTATCTAAATCTTTTGTCTCTAAAGTGCTATTAATTGTTAGTTTACGCCCTGCATTACTTCCTCGACTATAGTTTATTCTTACTGAAGCAAATTGATCATTTTTAAGCGATAACTTTCTAATTCCATCATTAATAATTTGTCTCAAGGTTAATTGATTTATTTTGAGATTAATATTTAAAATTTTGCTACTTTTTTCTAACCTTTTCAGATGTTCATCAAATAGTATAGGTTTGTTTTCTTTTATTAAAATTGTTTCAAATATTCCATCAGCAAATTTTAATCCCCTATTATTAGCAGCAATAAAAATTCTATCAATATCTAACCATTGATCCTTGTGCCAGCCTAACGTTTCTATCATTTTAAAGAATCAATTAATGGTAAAAGTTTCCACTTTAGTTCATTAGTTTCCTCTTCAGGATTAGAGTCAATAACTATTCCGCAACCTGCGTAAATATTGATTTTTTTGTCTTTGATTAAAAATGATCTTATTAGTATATTGCTGTCAAACTCTCCATTCCAGTCAAGCTTCAAAAATGAACCACAGTATGGTCCTCGTTCACATTCTTCTAATTCAAAAAGTCTCTGGCATGATCTTAATTTAGGTGCTCCAGTTATTGAGCCACCAGGCCAACAAGCTTTTAGTAAATCAATCCAGTTCTTGTCTTTTTTTAATTTGCCTCTTATTACTGAAGTTAGATGATGAACTTTTAAGAAACTTTCAAGTTTTAATATTTCTGGCACCATAATGCTTCCTGTTTCGCAAACTTTACTTAAATCATTTCTTATTAGGTCAACAATCATAATATTTTCGGCTCTATCTTTTTCGTTCGTTATTAAATCGATAGCATTAAGTGCGTCTTGATTTAAATCTTTATCTCTTGATCTAGTTCCTTTGATAGGTCTTGATTCTACAAAATTTTTATTATCTATTTTTATAAATCTTTCTGGAGAAGTAGATAAAACCGCTTCTTTATAATTATCATTATTATTTACTATTATTCCTCCAAAAGGCGCTCTTAATTTCCTTCTTATTTTTAAATAAATATCTAAAGGACTATAGTTTTTAGAGGATTCAATTTCGCATTTAGTTGTCAGATTTGCTTGAAATAAATCTCCTATAGAAATTAATTTTTTCAATTTTAAAATGTTTTTCTGAAATTTTTCAGACATTTCGTCCAAATTAATTTTTGAAAAATCAAAATTCAAATTTGTTGTAATAATATTTTCTTCTTCAATATTTTTTATATTGTTGATTATATTTTTATAATTCATCATTTCATCTGAGTTTGTGCCTTCAATAATTATTTCTTTTTTTGTTAAGTTGCATTTAATGATTGGATCATATGCCCCTATCCACAATGTTGCCATATCAGATTGTCGCCATGGGTTTTTTGGTTCTATGTATGCTCCAGCTTCATAACTTAACCATCCGATCCAAAATCCTTTTTCAATATTTTTTAAATTGTTAAAAGGATTATTTGCATTGTCTAAGTTATTTATATCTCTTGAGTGGATTGTTTTTTTCGGTTTAATTCCTATTATTGACCATTCCCCATTTTCTTTACCATCACTGTCTAGCCAAGCTAATCCTTTATCTCCGAATTTTTTGGTTAAATGATGCGTAATTAGTGCTGGATCTATCCATTTTTTTAGAATTATTTTTTTTATTTTCATTTTTTATTATTGTTATTGAGCCATTTTTCATAAGCGGCATTTCTAATTCTGCAGCTATCACACTTACCGCATGGTTTTGAATTCCCTGAATAACAACTCCATGTTTTATCTAAAGGAACATTATTATCAAAAGCTAATTTAATAATTTCCTCTTTATTTAAATCTAATAGTGGTGTCCAAAGCTTTATCGGGTTATTTTCCCTTCCTCTTTTATTGGCTAAATCTGCTAATTCTTGAAATTTTTTAATGTAGTCAGGTCTGCAATCTGGATAACCAGAATAATCCAATGCATTAACTCCTAATCCTATAAAATCAGCATCTATTGCTTCAGCGTAACTTAGTGCGACGGAAATAAATATAGTATTTCTCCCAGGGACGTAAGTATTAGGAATTTTATTAGTTTGTACTCCTTCTAGCGGAATATTTTTTTGAGTATCAGTTAATGAAGAGCCTCCCCATAAAGATAAGTCAAGCTTAATGATTTTAAATTCATCGATATCAAAATGTTTTGCAATTATTGATGCAGAATATAATTCTTTTTTATGGCGTTGACCGTAGTCAAATGAAAGGCCAAAAATTTTAGCTTCGGATTTTTTTGCGATGCCAGTAACCGTAGAAGAATCTAAACCTCCAGATAATAATACTACTATCGATTTATTTTTAAGATTCATGCAATTTTATTTAATTTTTAAGTATTTGTGGGTTTGAAGGCTCAATTTCCAATCAGGGTTGTTTTTTACAAAATCAATAGCTAGAGAAAACCCATCCGCATTGTTCCATGCTGGCTGTAAATAAAATATCTTA
>QCBL01000026.1 GCA_003281625.1 Prochlorococcus sp. AG-347-I04 | reverse complement strand
AGTTTTCGTCTTATAAGTAATTTAAGGGGTTTTTGTTTAATTAGTAGAAAATTTCATAAATTATTTTTTTTCTTTTTTATTTTGAGTTTTTGTAGTTTTTGTAGTTTTTGTAGTTTTTGTCGCAGTTTTTGTGGCTTTTGTTGTTTTGGAGGTTTTGGTAGCTTTAGAAGATTTTGTAGTTTTTTCTTTTACTTCAGAATTTTCTTCAAGCCAAATTATTAATTTTTCTTTGAGTAAATCGTTACTTATTACTTCTGTTAGTTTTTTAATATCTATTTGTTTTGAAGATTGAGAGATCGCATCTTCATAATCTTTCATTTTTAAATCAATTTCATCTTTCTCAACTTTTATGTTTTCTGTTTCAGCCAATGCTTTTAAAGCTAAATTTCTTTGAACATTTTTTTCAGCCTGAGGCCTTGTGGACTCTGCTAATGACTTAACTAATTCCGGAGTGAAAGTAGATTTAACATCAAGACCTTGTTGAGCAAATCTTTGAGCGGTTTGTTCAATATTATTCCTCACTTCTATATCAATCATAGATTTTGGAATTTCAGCAACCAATTCGTTTGTTAAGGCATCTAATAGAGCTTCAATTTTGATATCTTTTTGAGTTTTTTCAAAATTGTCCTTAAGTTGCTTTTCAATATCTTTCTTTAACTCTTTTAATGATTCTTTATTGCCAGACTGTTTTGCAAAATCGTCATTAAGTTCAGGCAATTCTTTTTCCTTAAGATCCTGTAGTTTTACTTCAAAGATTGCCTCTTTGCCTCTTGAATCCTCATGAGAATAATCTTCAGGAAATTTCAGGTTAAGTGTTTTAGTATCACCAATTTTCATCTTTACGATTCCCTCAACAAAACCGGGAATCATTTTGTTCTTTTCTAACTCAAGATCCATTGATTCACTGGTTCCACCATCAATATCTTTACCAGAATCTTTATATTTTCCTTTGAAACTAACTACAGCAATATCTCCTAATTTTGCAGCTCTATTGGTAACTGGAATAATATTTGCAAACTGACTTCTAGATTTTTCTAGCGCTTCATCTATTGACTTAGGATCAAACTTTGTTTTTGAGATTTCAACACTTAGTCCTTTGGATTTTTTTAGTTTTAATTCTGGGGCAACATCAGTTTGAAGAGTAACCTTAAGAGATTTTTCAGGACTAAACTTTGCGAGTAAAGATTCAAATCCATCAACCAATTCTGGCTCACTTAGTGGCTCTATAGATTTTATTTTTAATGCTTCTTGCCATGATTTATCAATAATTTTTTCTAGAGCAGAAGCATGTAATTGTGTGATTCCAATTCTTTGGATTAAGACTTGTTTAGGAATTTTGCCAAGTCTAAATCCAGGAATTTTAGCCGAACGACTAATAGAACTTATTGTCTCATTAACACATGTTTTGCATGTTTCAGATGGTATTTCTAATTCAAATGAAATTCTACTTTGAGGCAGAGGAGTTGTTTTGACTATTAATGTTTCTTTAGCCATTTTTTTTATTTATTACTAAAAGCCGAACCTTAATTATTTCACATTAAGTGATTTCCTTGAAAGTTATTTTTGATAAAGTAAAAAAATAGTCTATCTATTTATAAAAATCATTATTTAAAGTGTGAGACAATCTCCGTTTTTGCCTGAGAGGCCATTAAAAGTTGCTGTTTTAGGTTCTTCAGGTGCTGTGGGATCTGAATTACTCAAAATTCTTGAACAACGTGATTTCCCAATATCAGAATTGGTCTTGCTTTCATCAGAGCGTTCAGAAGGAAAAAAAATTATTTGGAAAGGTGAAGAATTAGTTACAAAAAAAACAACTAAGGAAGAATTTCTGAATGTTGATTTAGTTTTAGCTTCAGCCGGTGGAAGTATTTCAAAAAAATGGTTATCTACCATTATGGAACAAAATGCTTTATTGATAGATAATTCAAGTGCTTTCAGATTAGATAATAATGTACCTCTTATAGTTCCCGAAGTTAATGGTAGTGACGTAATTAATCATGATGGGGTAATAGCGAATCCAAACTGCACTACCATTTTGCTGACATTAGTTTTAGGTCCGTTGAATAAACTTTCGACTATTCAAAGAGTTGTTGTCTCAACATATCAATCCGTAAGTGGGGCAGGCCAATTGGCGATGGAGGAACTAAAACTTTTAACTGAAAAATATCTTGGGGGTAATCCTCAAAAAAGTGAAGTTTTGCCATACTCACTCGCTTTTAATTTGTTTTTGCATAATTCACCCATGCTTTCAAATAATTACTGCGAAGAAGAGATGAAAATGGTTAATGAGACAAGGAAAATATTAAATATTGCTGATTTAAAGCTCTCTGCTACATGTGTTCGAGTCCCAGTACTGAGAGCACATTCTGAATCGATCAATATTGAATTTGCTCGAGTAGTTGAGCCTAAAGATGCTCTTGAAGAATTAAAAAAATCTCCTGGAATTGAAATTATTGAGGATTACAAAAATAATAGATTTCCTATGCCAAATGATGTTATGGGAAGAGATAATGTTGCTGTTGGCAGGCTAAGAACTGATATAAGTCATCCTAATGGATTAGAATTATGGTTATGTGGAGATCAAATAAGAAAAGGAGCGGCTCTTAATGCTGTTCAAATAGCTGAGTTATTAATTCCAAAAAAATGATTACAGACAAAACTGAGTGTAATAATCCATTATTTGGAAGAATATTGACTGCAATGGTTACTCCATTCA
This sequence comes from Prochlorococcus sp. AG-347-I04, assembly GCA_003281625.1. Classification (GTDB taxonomy): domain Bacteria; phylum Cyanobacteriota; class Cyanobacteriia; order PCC-6307; family Cyanobiaceae; genus Prochlorococcus_A. Next base: position 7,149 of record QCBL01000026.1, on the reverse strand, counting down.
ATGAAAATGGAGATGTAGATTATGAACTAGCTATAAAACTATCAAATTATCTTTTTGAGAACGGTTCCGATGGAATTGTGCTTTGTGGTACTACTGGAGAATCTCCTACTCTTTCATGGGCGGAACAGCATGATTTATTTATTGCGGTAAAAGGATCTTTGGATGCAACCTGTAAAGTAATAGTTGGCACTGGTAGTAACTGTACAAGCGAGGCTGTGGAAGCTACAAAAAAAGCCTATGACTCTGGTGCCGACGGTGCTCTGGTCGTTGTTCCTTATTACAACAAGCCACCTCAAGAAGGTCTTTATAAACATTTCAGTTCTATTGCTAATTCTGCAAAGGATTTGCCTCTTATGCTTTACAACATTCCTGGAAGGACAGGATGCAATTTATTACCTGATACTGTGAAGAAACTTATGGATTTCTCAAATATTCTCAGTATTAAAGCTGCAAGCGGTAGAATAGATGAAGTAACAGAATTAAGAGCTATTTGTGGCTCTGAACTCTCTGTATATAGTGGCGATGATTCATTGTTGCTTCCAATGTTATCTGTAGGTGCTGTAGGAGTAGTAAGCGTTGCAAGTCATTTGGTTGGATTGCAATTGAAAGAGATGATTCATTCCTTTCAAAGTGGAGAGGTTTCCAATGCGCTTGCTATTCATGAAAAACTTCAGCCTCTTTTTAAAGCACTCTTTATGACTACTAATCCAATCCCAATTAAGGCTGCTTTGGAGCTTTCGGGATGGGATGTAGGTAATCCTAGAAGCCCTTTGTCACCATTAACCAATGACATGAAAAAGCAACTATCTTTTATCCTGAAATCCCTATAATAGGGATTATATTTAACTTGATAATTAAATTTAAATAAACCTCATTTGATTACAAGCAGGCCCTCATAAATTTCAAAATTATGCAATCAAGTACAAATTCAACTGTAAATAGATCTACTCATGATTCATCAAGATCTAAAAGTAATACGCCAGCTCTAAGAGTAATTCCTCTTGGTGGACTACATGAAATAGGAAAAAATACTTGCGTTTTTGAATATGGTGATGAATTAATGCTTGTTGATGCTGGCTTAGCTTTCCCATCTGATGGTATGCATGGCGTAAACGTTGTTATGCCTGATACAACTTTTTTAAAAGAAAATCAAAGAAGAATAAAAGGGATGATTGTCACTCACGGACATGAAGATCATATTGGAGGTATTTCTCATCATCTAAAGCATTTTAATATTCCGATTATTTATGGTCCGAGACTGGCAATGTCAATGCTTAGAGGAAAAATGGAGGAAGCAGGGGTATCTGATAGAACAACTATACAGACAGTAAATCCAAGAGATGTTGTAAAAGTAGGACAACATTTTTCTGTTGAATTTATTCGAAATACCCATTCTATTTGCGATAGCTTTTCTTTAGCAGTTACAACACCTGTTGGCACAATTATTTTCACGGGAGATTTTAAGTTTGATCATATGCCAGTAGATGGAGAACAATTTGATATTGAAAGAATGGTGCATTACGGAGAGAAGGGTGTTTTATGCATGTTCAGTGATTCGACTAATGCCGAAGTTCCAGGTTTTTGTCCTTCTGAGAAGACTATCTATCCCTCTTTAGAAAAACATATTGCAGAGGCAAAAGAACGAGTTATCCTTACTACTTTTGCTAGTTCTGTTCATAGAGTGACAATGATCTTAGAGTTGGCAATGAAACATGGAAGAAAGGTCGGTTTGTTAGGTAGATCGATGATAAATGTTATTGCTAAGGCGAGAGATATTGGTTATATGAAATGCCCAGATGATTTGTTTGTTCCTATCAAGCAAATTAGAGATTTGCCAGATAGAGAGACCTTATTATTAATGACGGGAAGTCAAGGTGAACCCCTGGCAGCGTTAAGCAGAATTTCTCGTGGTGAACATCAGCATGTTCGTCTTAAGACTACTGACACTGTCATATTCTCTGCTAGCCCAATCCCAGGAAACACTATTGGTGTAGTTAATACAATAGATAGATTAATGAAATTGGGTGCGAAGGTTGTTTATGGAAAAGGTGAAAATATTCATGTTTCTGGTCATGGTTTCCAAGAAGATCAAAAGTTAATGTTGGCACTCGCAAAACCTAAGTTTTTCGTTCCGGTTCACGGAGAACATAGAATGCTCGTTTGCCACAGTAGAAGTGCTCAGATCATGGGGGTTCCAAAGGATAATATTTTAATTATTGAAAATGGAGATGTAGTTGAGTTAACTCCTAATTCTATTCAAAAGGGTGATCCTGTAAAAGCTGGCGTTGAACTGCTTGATAACTCACGAAATGGGATAGTAGATGCTCGAGTATTGAAGGAAAGGCAGCAATTAGCAGGGGATGGTGTGGTAACTGTTTTAGCTCCTATAAGTACAGATGGGAAGATGGTTGCGCCTCCCAGAGTTAATTTAAGAGGAGTTGTTACTACTGCAGAGCCAAGAAAAATGTCTATGTGGACAGAACGAGAAATAAGCTGGGTTTTAGAAAATAGATGGAAGCAATTATCCAGACAAACTGGACCGAATAATTTTGAGGTCGATTGGATTGGTGTACAAAGAGAAATTGAAAATGGTTTATCGAGAAGAATGAGAAGAGAATTACAAGTTGAACCACTTATTTTGTGTTTAGTTCAACCTGCTCCAAGTGGAACTCGTGCTTATATTCCAAAGATTACCGAAGAGCAAAATTTCTCCAATAGAAATAGAAACAATAATAATTTCCATAAGAAATCAAATAATAATCATCCTAATAGTTCTAATCACACACAAAATACCCAAAAAAGTCAAAAAGCTTCACAGAATTCATCAGCTGAGACTGCTATAGAAGATTCATTTGAAGGTAGAACAAGAAGAAGAAGATCTGCTGTAACATCTTAATTTCTTTCAAAATTTATATAATTTTTATCCCATACAATTTTTAAAAACTCTTGCAGATTAATTTGACCTTTATTTTTTTCATAAATTGAAGTTGCTAATTTTGTCAGATTTTTAGAACTACATTGCTTTGCAGATATTTCTTTTAAAAATCTATTTAAGATTGTGCACCTCGCTTCAATACACATACCATTTAGGAGATTCCTATCAATACCTTTTACATTTTTACAATATAGGTATGCTAGTTCACTAAGATCATTACGTTCATTATTGTAATTGCTCATTTTTTGGGAAAAATTATTTATCCTTTCAGAACAACCTGGATAGATGACTTCTAATGTAGGAATAATTTTTTTTCTTACTAAATTTCTTTTTAATTTAAGATCTGAATTTGTAGGATCTTCCCAGACTGGGATCTTCATATCATTGCAAAATTGTTTTGTATCTTCCCTACTGAAAATTAATATTGGTCTTATTAAAAAAATTTGATTTTCTAGTAATCTTTTACTCTCAATATTACTCAGACCCGCAAAATTGCTTCCTCTAGATAAATTAAGAATAAATGTTTCTGCATTATCACTACTCGTGTGACCAGTTAACAAGTAAATATTATTTTTTTGCTGGTTTGTATTTAATAAAGTTTTGGCTCTTTCACATAATTTTTTATATCTCCATTCTCGTGCTTTTTCTTCTGAAGAAATACTTTCTTTATTTGCTTGATCAAAAGAGAATGAAATATTTTTATCTTCGCAATAATCTTTTAATTCAAGAGCATATAGTGATGATTTTTCGTGCCACTGATGATCACCATGCCAAACACTAATGGACCAATTATGTAGTTTTTTTAGGTCATTAATTAGAGTTAACAAGGCCATTGAGTCTTGACCCCCTGAAACACTTATTAAAATATTGGATCCTTTGGGAATTAATATTTTTTTGGTAAGAATCTCCTTATGAAGCTGATGATGCCATGATGACCAATTTTTCTGACTTAATTTTTTACCAGTCATTTTGTGTTGCTCAGATAATATTTTTTAAAAAATGCACTGTTTTACTAAAACAATGTCACAATCGGGTAATAAATTCATTAAGTAAATGAGTCTGATTAATCTTTTGCCACAAAAAATCAAAGAAGAGTTAAGAAGCAAATCCTTACTCAAAGTTATTTCAGGGTTGAATAATTTCGATGTTCAATCTGTAAAAATAATTGTTGAGGCTGCTTCATTAGGAGGTGCAGATCTTGTCGATATTGCTTGTAAACCTGAACTAGTTGATTTAGCACTTAAGAATTCAACACTACCCGTTTGTGTTAGTTCAGTAGTGCCTCAATCTTTTAAAGATTCTGTAAAAGCAGGAGCATCATTAATTGAAATAGGAAATTACGATACTTTTTATGAAAAAGGCATTAATTTTTCAGATGAAAAAGTTTTAAACATTACAAAAGAGACGAGGGATTTATTGCCTAATGTTCCTTTATCAGTAACTGTTCCACATACTATGCCTATTGATAAACAAGTTGATCTTGCTATAAAGCTAGTGGAAGAAGGTGTTGACATTATTCAAACAGAAGGTGGCACCAGCTCTACTCCTTACTCTTCAGGAATTCAAGGTTTTTTTGAAAAATCAGTACCAACTCTCGCAGCTACCTATGCTATTCATCAAGAATTTAAGAAACAATCTCTGAATATACCAATCATGAGTGCTTCCGGGTTAAGCCAAGTAACTTGTCCACTAGCAATATCCTCTGGAGCTTCAGCAGTTGGCGTTGGATCTGTAGTTAATAAATTAGATGATTTAATATCGATGATTGCGGTTGTTAGGGGCTTAAAAGAATCTTTGAAAAATTCAATAATTGGAGAAAAAATTTCTTAGTATAGCAATACCCTTTTGCTACAAGGTTGATGAACAACTATAAGCTTCAAGCTCCTTACCAACCTAACGGCGATCAACCTGAAGCTATTAAAAAATTAGTTAAAGGCGTTAATACTGGTAAAGAGTTTCAGACTCTTTTAGGAGCTACCGGAACTGGTAAGACATTTACAATAGCGAATGTAATTCAACAAACAGGAAGACCAGCGCTTGTATTAGCCCATAACAAAACTTTAGCTGCACAACTATGTAATGAGTTAAGGGAATTCTTTCCAAAAAATGCTGTTGAGTACTTCATTTCTTACTACGATTATTATCAACCTGAGGCTTATGTACCTGTAAGTGATACTTACATAGCTAAAACTGCTTCAATTAATGAAGAAATAGATATGCTTAGGCATTCTGCAACACGCTCATTATTTGAACGAAAAGATGTAATTGTTGTAGCCTCAATAAGTTGTATTTATGGTCTCGGTATACCGAGTGAGTACTTAAAAGCTGCAGTTAAATTTGAAGTTGGAAAATCAATAAATCTACGTTCCTCTTTGAGGTCTCTCGTCGAAAATCAATACACTAGAAATGATATTGAAATTACAAGAGGCAGATTCAGAATTAAAGGTGATGTTTTAGAAATTGGTCCAGCTTATGAAGATAGATTGATAAGAATCGAATTATTTGGTGATGAGGTCGAGGCTATTAGGTATGTTGACCCTACTACTGGAGAAATACTTGAAAGTTTGGAACAAGTTAGCGTTTATCCAGCAAAGCATTTTGTGACTCCAAAAGAAAGACTTGAGAGTGCAATAAGTGCAATTAGAAGTGAACTGAAAACTCAACTCGATAAATTTATATACGAAGGTAAATTATTAGAGGCTCAACGACTTGAACAACGCACAAAATATGATTTAGAAATGCTTAAAGAGGTTGGATATTGTAATGGAGTTGAGAATTATGCTCGTCATTTATCAGGTAGGGAGGAAGGTTCACCACCAGAATGCTTGATAGATTATTTCCCTAAAGATTGGTTGTTGGTAGTTGATGAGAGTCATGTAACATGTCCTCAACTTCATGCAATGTACAACGGTGATCAATCTAGAAAAAAAGTTTTAATAGATCATGGCTTTAGATTGCCAAGTGCTGCAGATAATAGACCTTTAAAATGTGAAGAGTTTTGGGAAAAATCAAAGCAGACATTATTTATAAGTGCAACTCCAGGCCAATGGGAATTAGATCAATGTGATGGTGAATTTATTGAGCAAGTTATAAGACCAACTGGGGTATTAGATCCTGTAATTGATGTAAGACCTAGTGAGGGCCAGATAGAAGATTTATTATCAGAAATAAGAATTAGAGCTGAAAAGAATCAAAGAGTGCTAGTGACAACACTTACTAAGAGAATGGCTGAGGATCTCACTGATTTTTTATCTGAAAATAAAGTAAGAGTTAGATATTTGCATTCCGAAATCCATTCAATTGAAAGAATTGAAATTATTCAAGACCTTAGAATGGGCGAATATGATGTTTTGGTAGGAGTTAATTTATTAAGAGAGGGACTAGATCTTCCTGAAGTATCTTTAGTCGCTATATTAGATGCTGATAAAGAAGGATTTCTTAGGGCAGAAAGGTCATTGATTCAAACAATAGGTAGAGCTGCAAGACATGTTGAAGGTGTTGCCTTGCTTTATGCAGATAACTTCACAGATTCCATGAAAAGAGCAATATCTGAAACTGAGAGAAGAAGAACTATTCAAAAAGAATATAATAAGATCAATGGTATTATTCCAAAACCTGCAGGTAAAAAAATAGAAAATTCAATATTATCTTTTCTAGAACTTTCCAGAAAATTAGATGCTGGTGGTTTATCTAAAGATTTAATAAATATAGTTAATAATAAAACTGACACAATTCTCAATTCTAGCGATAATCAATGTTTACTCGAAGAATTACCAGATTTAATAGAAAAGTTAGAAATTAAAATGAAAGATGCTGCAAAAGATCTAAATTTTGAAGAGGCTGCAAATTTAAGGGATAGAATCAAAAAATTAAGACAAAAATTGGCAAGGAATAATTAAAAAGAACTTATTTTTCTAATTCGAAATGATTATGAATCGCATTAACTGCTTCGTCACAATCTTTTTCTAAAACAATACATGAGGTCCTAATTTCACTAGTGGCAATCATTTCAATATTGATATTTTGGTCAGCCAATGCTCTAAATATTTTTCCAGCCGTTCCAACTTTAAATGCCATTCCCGCTCCTACAGTACTTACTTTGGCTATAGCAGGGCCATCTTCAATGTATGATCCGGGTAATTTTTTTGTTAAGGCCTCAAAAACTAAGTTAGCTTTTTCTCTATCTTGTTTATTCATTGTAAAACTAATATCCT
>QCBL01000025.1 GCA_003281625.1 Prochlorococcus sp. AG-347-I04 | reverse complement strand
CCATTTCTTCCTTGCTTGTTAGCTAGAAGAGGCCATTGCGCTCCTTTTACAAGACATTTTCTGGCTAAGTCTAGGTCAATAATGATCTCAAGATCTGCTGGATTCTTAGTCTTTTTTGATTCAATCAAATACTCTCTTCCTGACCAACCAATAATTCCAGCTATGTAAATGAATAATACTCCGGGAATAAGTAAATCTCCTTCATGACCTCTATTTAAAAGGGCTCCCCATGGCTCAAGAGGAGGTCCGATTATTAAATGTGGAAGGCCATCATCTCCGCATGATGCTTTCCCGTATCTTTCAAATCTTGCGATGTCTTTTTGAGTAGTTGCAGAACTGGCTCTCTCAATGAATTTAGCATTTTCAGAGCATTTTGTGAGGGCTGAAGCAGTAAATTCTGTGCTAGCTCTATCTGCGTTTAAGGCAGGCCCATTTGCAGCTAGAGCAATAGGAGTAATTCCTAGGAACAGAAAAACTGAGGTTATGATTGAAAAAAAGAATTTCATAAGTTGCAATCTTTAATTCCTTATAGTGTGTAAATTAAGAAATTTCTATTAAAATAGAACAGTTTGAATCAAAAATGAATAAAGTTTTAGCTATTGAAACAAGTTGTGATGAGACATCTGTCTCAATAGTTTCTAACATTGGCGATACTTTCAAAATACATTCGAATATAGTTGCTTCTCAAATTGAGGATCATTCAAAATGGGGAGGAGTTGTTCCTGAACTTGCAGCTAGAAAGCATTTAGAGTTATTACCTTTTGTTTTAGATAAGGCTGTAGAAGAATCAAAAATCAAAATTGAGGAAGTCGATTTTATTGCATCAACTGTAGCTCCTGGATTGGTTGGTTGTTTACGAGTTGGCTCCATTACTGCAAGATCACTTTGCATGTTACATTCAAAACCATTTTTGGGAATTCATCATTTGGAGGGGCATTTATCTTCAATTTTATTTTCAGAGAACTATCCAAAGAAATCTTTTCTTACATTACTTGTTAGTGGTGGGCATACTGAATTAATAAAGGTTGACGATAGAAGGGGAATGCAGAGACTTGGGAAAAGTTTTGATGATGCTGCTGGAGAAGCCTTTGATAAAGTTGGTAGGCTATTAGGTCTTCGTTATCCAGGAGGACCGGCAATTGAAAAGATTGCTAAAAATGGGGACCCAATGAAATTTAATTTACCAAAATGTAGGATTTCTGATAAAAAAGGTGGATTTCTTAAATATGATTTCTCTTTTAGTGGTCTAAAAACTGCGGTATTAAGATTAGTTGAGAGAATAAATTTGGACGGGAAGACCGTTCCAATTCCTGATATTGCTGCAAGTTTTGAGAGAGTTGTGGCAGAGGTCTTGGTAGAGAGAACAATAAAATGCGCAGAAGACTATAACTTGAATAATGTTGTTGTAGTTGGCGGAGTGGCTGCTAACAATACATTAAGAAAAATGATGATTAGTGAAGCTAGTAAAAAATCTATTAAAGTTCACTTAGCTCCCCTTAATCTTTGCACAGATAATGCAGCAATGATTGGAGCGGCAGCTTTGTTCAGGATCAAATTTAAGGATCATTTAAGTTCTCTTAAATTAGGTGTCGCAGGAAGACTATCAATTGAACAAGCAAATACTCTTTATGAAGAAAAACCTCCTTTCTAACTCCAATGAACGAACAACCTAAAATCGAGATTAAAGAGTCAAAAAATTTCGTTGATAAAAAGGAACTGAATTTGTGGAAAAGAGGCTTTACCCCTCAAGCTGAAATATGGAACGGAAGGATGGCAACTGTTGGTATAGGAATTATTTTGATAATTATTGCTTTAATAAGTCAGTTTTCTTAATAGAAATTAAATTAATTTTTTTAAGAGTAGTTTTGAAAGATTTAATAAATATTTCTCTTGTTCAGCTCATTAATTAAATTAAAAAGTATTGTATTTATTGGACTTCAGATAATATTATTGATTTAATCAAAGTAATAAATACTTCTATTATTTATAATTTTTTATGACGCCTGAAAGGCTTGGATTACTTTGGGGAATAACTGTATTTGCAGGTGCTTTTGCTCGATTATTTTCTTCTTTTACAGGATTCCCAAGCGTTGTTATTTTATTGCTTTCTGGATTATTAATAGGAAGATCAGGTTTAGGAATGGTTGAGCCTTTAGATCTCGGGCAAGGCCTTGAAACTATTGTGGGTCTTTTAGTCTGTTTGGTTCTATTTGAAGGGGGACTAAATTTAAAACTGCCTGAGGGGAATGTAAGAAATACTGTGTTGAAAATTTCATTGGTAAGACTTTTTATTTCATTATCAGCTGGAATTTTTATTGCTCATTGGCTGGCAGGCCTCTCATGGCAAGTTGCAGGAATATATAGTGCCATAGTTCTAGCTACTGGACCAACAGTTGTCTCTCCATTGGTAGAACAAATAAAATTAGCTTCACCTCTCTCGGAAGTTTTAAAAGCTGAGGGATTGTTACTTGAACCAATTGGTGCAGTACTGGCATTACTGCTTTTAGAACTGACTTTAGGCGACCTACGTGGGATTAATGATGTATTCATAGCATTAATGCAAAGATTAGGGGGAGGAGTCTTAATCGGATTAAGTGCAGGATGGTTACTATCAGAAATTTTAAAAAAAATAAAAAATGAAGCCTCATTTGGAATAGAGCTTCAAGTTACTCTTGGATTTATTTTCCTTGTGTATGGAATTTGTGAATATTTTTTACCAGAATCAGGCTTGCCTGCTTCTGTCGCGGCAGGTTTTATTGTAGGGAAAAGAGAAATTATAGATAAAGAGAGATTAGATAATCTAATAGGTGAATTAGCTCAATTAGCAATAACAGTTCTTTTCCCTCTTTTGGCCGCGGACGTTTCTTGGGGTGAATTAAGTCCGCTTGGATGGGGAGGGGTAGTTTGCGTTTTTATGTTGATGGTAATTGTTCGCCCTATCTCTATCTGGATAGCCACAATAGGAAGAGAATTGAACTTAAAAGAAAAAATATTTTTAGCCTGGTTAGCCCCAAGAGGTATTGTTACTGCAGCGGTAGCTTCTCTTTTTTCTATCAGATTAGAGCAGGCTGGAATCCTTGGGGCTGGCCGTCTCCAAGGTTTAGTTTTTCTCACTATATTAATGACAGTGGGAATCCAAGGTATTACAGCTAAACCTTTGGCGAGCAGGCTTGAATTAGGTCAAAAAAAATAATTTTAAATTGATTTGAGACATCTCTCAATTCTAGATATATCAGTTTTACTCTCTGAGAAAAGCTCCCAACTTTGAATTAAATCTGGCCCACTTAGAGATCCAAAAAACGCTACTCTTAATGATTTCATTAATATCCCTTTTTTAACATTATGCATTTTGGAGATTTCGTTTATTATTTCTTTAGCTTTTTCTTTATCTAGTTTTGTAGTATTTTCCTCAATTAAATAATTTAGGATAAGTTTTAGAGACATTTTGCTATTATTGGTTTTCAGAAAATCTTGCCCTTCCTTTTGAATTGGAGGTATTAAGAAAAATGGTTTTGATTGATCAATGACCTCTTTTAAAAGAGTTATAGAGTCTCTAAGTAAAATTGCTAATTTGCAAGCCCATTTTTGAGATGGCGGTACCCAACCATTATCATCCCAGTATTTTCTCATTATTTCACTTAACTTCATTGATTCCATATTTTTTATATATTGAGAATTAATCCAGTTGAGTTTTTCCCAACTGAATTTAGCTCCAGCTTTATTTATGTCTGATAAATCAAAAATTTTAGATATCTCATCAAGAGAAAGTATTTCCCTGTCGGCAGATTTTGGAGACCAACCTAAAAAGGCCATATAGTTTGATAAGGCCTCAGGTAAATATCCCATATTTCTAAATTCGTCTATTGAAGTAACACAATCTCTCTTAGATAATTTTTTCCCATCACTATTAAGTATTAGGGGTGTATGTGAAAAAGTTGGCAACTTAAAATTTAATGCTTTATAAATCAATATTTGTTTAGCAGTATTAGAAATATGGTCTTCACCCCTTACAACATGAGTGATATTCATGAAATTATCATCAACTACCACTGCAAGATTATACAAAGGATCTCCAATATCATATCCCTTTGCCCTTCTTGATAAAACCAAATCACCACCCAAGTCTTTCCCTTGCCATTTGATTTCGCCTCTTATCTGATCTACCCATTTAATTTCAATCTTTTCATCAATCTTAAACCTTATTACTGAAGTCCTCCCTAGTGCTATAAATGTTTCTATTTCTTCTTTTGAAAGACTTCTGTGTCTATTGTCATGCTTTGGAGGTAATCCCTTCTTTTTTTGTTCTTCTCTTAATTGAGAAATTTCATCTTCTGTTGTAAAGCACCTATATGCAGCTCCACATTCCAATAGCTTTTTGATATGACTTCTGTGAATCGAAATTCGTTCACTTTGCTTTATAGGTTCTTCATCCCATTTAAGTCCAAGCCATTTCAAGCCCTCTAAAATATTATTTGTATATTCAGATTTAGATCGAAGAAAATCAGTATCTTCTATTCTGATAAGAAATTTTCCGCCTATTTTTTGAGCATACAACCAGTTAAATAATGCTGTTCGCGCTGTCCCAATATGAAATAAACCTGTTGGACTCGGAGCTAGTCTTAAACGTTTTCCCAAATTTCTTCTAGAAAAAACGGGACCGACGGGATTCGAACCCGCAACTTCCGCCGTGACAGGGCGGTGCTCTAACCAGTTGAACTACGGTCCCATAGTTTTGTTCTAATTTTATTTAGAACTTCATTCTTAAAATTATCAGATCATAATACTTAATTTATGGTGTTGTAATAAAAAAGATTTATAAATTTGAGGATTTACAGAAATAGTTAGTTTTATAACTGTCTTAATATGGACAACTATTTATTTTTGAGGTCTAAAACCAGCAGGTTCTATCAACCTAACTTGATTGCCTCTAGCGGTAAATTCCCTGCCTTGGTCACTTTGTACAACAACTCTTCCACCAGACTTAACTCTGATGACTCTTGCACGAACCCATCCTAAAGCTGCTGATTCGAGGACTTTAACTACGTCCCCAGGTTGAAGGTCTAAATCCATCTTATGAAAAATGATTTATATAATGTTGATCAAACGCGTCGTGGAGGACTTGAACCCCCGACATCAGGTTTTGGAGACCTGCGTTCTACCAACTGAACTAACGACGCATTTAGATGATTATAAGCGTCTTTGTGACGAATAAGTTGTTTTTTACAACTTTATCGATCAAAGCGTTGTTTTACGCGAGTAGCTTTTCCTACTCTATCTCTCAGATAGAATAATTTAGCTCTTCTTACTTTACCTCTGCGTTCAACTTTTAGAGAGGCAACTTGTGGACTATGTAGCATAAATACTCTTTCAACACCAATACCCTGAAAAATTCTTCTTACTGTAATAGTTTGGTTTATGCCTCCATGTCTTTTTGCTATGACAACACCTTCATAAGGTTGGATTCTTTCTTTATTGCCTTCTGTAATTTTTACTCCAACTTTAACAGTGTCCCCAACATATATTTCAGGTAATTCCTTTTTTAATTGTTCATTCTCAAATTCCTTAATAAGATTGGATGCGTTTAAGGTTTTCATAGTCTCAGAAACCGTATTTTTTTCTTTTTGTTCAACTGCTACATCAACTGATGCGTCAGCTTTAATACCGGTTCCTAATTCCTGCTCTTGTTTCTCTTTGGCCATTTTGGTCTTTATTGTCCTACAAGTTCTATATCTTAACCTTTTGACTCGCCTTTAGTAACCTTTTTGGTAAATGAAATTGTTTTTGAAAACATTTGGAATCCTGTAACGAGCATCCATAAAACCCCTAGAGAATTCAATATTACGTATATAAGTTCTCCATTATCTCCAAGCCATTCGCCCTCATGGAGAGACATTAACCAATGAACCTGTTCTCTAGAGTAACCTAGTAAATCTTTTGAAACCCTATAAAGAAGACCAGTAATTGAAGATATAAATAATGGAATAAAAACCCAGGGCGCTAAAGCCTTATGAAATTGCCTAGGATTTGAAAAGTTTTTCATTTTTACTTTACTTATTGATAGAATTAAAGAAATGAAAGTTAAAGCTTTTGTAAATAGTTAGCTATTCCTATTATTGAATCCAATGATGAAATTTGCAGATCTCTTACCAAAAATAAATAATTCCAAATCAAATGATCAATTACCATCCATTAGAAAGGGTCAAGGCATTATATATAAGTCAGAAAGAGAGATAAAACTAATAAAGAACTCAAGTAGGATTGTAGCAACAGTTTTAAGAGAGATAAAAGATTTAATTAAACCTGGAATGAGTACTCAGGACTTAGATGATTTTGCTGCAAAAAGAATCTCGGAAATGGGTGCAGTTCCAAAAAGGGGATTGGGTCCTGGGTTTAAAGGTATATATGGCTTTCCAGCAAGTATTTGTTCAAGCATCAACAATGAAGTGGTTCATGGAATCCCTAATAAAAAGAAGATTATCCAAAATGGAGATGTGGTGAAAATTGATACTGGCGCATATTTGGAGGATTATTGGGGAGATAGTTGTATAACAATTTGCGTAGGTGAAGTGAGTAGTAAAGCTCTTAAGCTTAGTAAGGTTGCTAATGATGCCCTTTATGCTGGTCTTTCAAAAATAAAAGAGGGTAATACACTACTTGATATTGCTGGGGCTATTGAAGATGTGGTTCATAAAAATGGTTTTAGTGTGGTTGAGGACTATACAGGGCATGGGGTTGGAAGAAATCTTCACGAACAACCCAATGTATTTAATTTCCGCACTAACGAATTGCCTAATGTAGTCCTTCGTAAAGGAATGACATTGGCTGTTGAACCTATTGTTAATCAAGGTACTAAATTTTGTAAAACATTAGATGATAGGTGGACAGTTGTAACAAGGGATGGAAAATTATCTGCCCAATGGGAACATACGATAGTTGTTTTATCAGATGGTATTGAAATATTGACAGATAGAGATTTCTAGAAACTAAGCTTTGTACTTATAAATAATTTTGCAATATAAAAAATTAAAAAATTCTTTAAGAGGAAAAAGTAAATAAGTTAAAGGGTTTGGACTAACTATTAATAGATAATTTCTTGAATTAGCTAAATCATAAATTCTCTTTGAGACAAATTTCGGATTCATAATTCCAATAGGATTCAATGATGATTTAAAAGGCCCTAAAATGATTTTCTTTATTATTAATTTTTTTTTAGTATCTTTATTAGGTAGATTTTTTTTAAAAGAAACTAATTGACCAATTAGTGATTTACTTATCTCATATGATGGATTCAATGCTGGTAGGATTTCTGCCTCAGAAGTGTTTATCCAAATCTCTTTTTTGATGCAGGATTCATTGGTTAGAGCGATATCTTCAAATAAAGTTAGAAATTTGAATTTGCTTAATGCATTGATTTCTATTGAATTTTCATAATTAGAATTCTCCCTACTCAAATCATAGATGCCATGATTCAAAATTAAAATATCTATGTTTTCTAGTTGTTTTTTTAATGCTGACTCCTTCCCACATTCCCATTTAATCCATTCATTTGGAGATTCAAGATTTTTTTCATAATTTATTTTACTGTGAGTAAATCCAATTACTCTAAATCCTTTTTGACGAAATAACTTTGTTAATTCTTTCCCTAATGCACCTGAGGCTCCAGTAATCCCTACAGTTTTTTTCTTTTTTATTGAATTCATCATTTTGCTTGATTTTGATGAGATACCAAAGCATTAAAATCAATTTACCAAAAAAAATTATTTATTTATTTTATTTTTGATTAAAACTCATAAATAAATATTTGTTTAGTTCTGAAAAAAATATTATCTTAAACCTATTGATAAATAATTTTACTTATTATGAGCGATATATTATTAATTGGTTCATGTGAGCCATTTAGTGGTAAGTCTGCGATGGTTCTGGGGATAGCAAAAAGACTTTTACAGGAGAAAAAAAAAGTACGCATAGGAAAACCTCTAGCAACATGTATTGAACTTACTAATCTTCCTTCAATATCTTATGAGGGATTAATAGATGATGATGTTAAGTTTATTGGATCTACATTAAATATTGAAGAGGAGAATTTAATTTCTTCAGTAGGATTATTGGATAACATATCGGCTGAAAAAAGAATCTTTAATAAAGACTTACTCCCTGGAAAAGGTTTTGATCAGATTGAAGGATTAGTTAATGATGATTTTGAAGGTTTGAATATATTAGAGGCAGCTGGCAGTCTTCATGAAGGCATGATTTATGGTTTAAGTCTCCCACAACTAGCTAGAGATTTAGATGCAAATGCTTTAATTGTGAATTTATGGGAAGACTGTAAAAGCGTGGATGCATTACTTGATGCGAAGAAACAATTAGGTAAGAAATTGGCTGGAGTTGTATTGAATGGAATTTTGCCGCAAGAAGTCGAAAAAGTTAAAAATGAAATAATACCTTCTCTTAAAGATCTTGATATTGAAGTGTTTGGTGTGATGCCTAAATCACCACTTCTTAGAAGTGTCACCGTAGGCGAACTTGTAAGAAGACTAGATGCTGAGGTAATTTGTTGCCCTGAAAAAGATCAATTACTTGTTGAAACACTAAGTATTGGTGCAATGGGGGTAAATTCTGCAATGGAATTTTTCAGGAGAAGAAGAAATATGGCTGTAGTTACTGGAGCTGATAGAACCGATATCCAACTTGCTGCTTTAGAGGCTTCGACTCAATGCCTGATTTTAACTGGTTTAGGAGATCCTTTGTCACAATTAATTCATAGAGCGGAAGAATTGGAGGTACCAATTTTAAAGGTGGAATTAGATACACTTTCCACCGTAGAAATTATTGAACAAGCTTTTGGTCATGTCAGAATACATGAATCAATTAAAGCTTCTTATGCTATTCAGCTAGTTCAAGAGCATGTAAATCTAAAAAGAATTCTCGAAAAGATAGATTTTCCCTGCAATTTTTCAGATAAATGCTAATTTCAAATATAGGAACAATATTATTTTGAGTCGCTCTTTAGACCTACCAGTAACTTCAGGCGTTGATGCCTTAGCTCAAGAACTTGCAAAACTCCAAGATAATGGGAAAAGGAGAATTGCTTTTTTGGGTACCAGGCATGTCCCAGTTGTTGATATTCACTTAATTGAGTTGATTGCAAGGTCGTTAGCAGAGGAAGGACATAATATCCTTACTTCTGGATCTCAAGGTGTAAATGCCGCTGTTATTCGAGCTGTCTTAGATATTAATCCGTCATTATTAACTGTTTTATTACCACAAAGTCTTGATAGGCAAATACCAGAAATAAAGGATCAACTTGAGAGGGTTATGCATTTGGTTGAAAAAAGTGAAAATGATGAATTACCTTTGCCACTTGCAAGTAGTCTTTGTAATCAAGAAATTATTACTAGGTGTGATCAATTAATATGCTTTGCTTTTCACGATAGTGAAACTTTGCTAAATAGTTGTAGATGCGCGGAAGAAATGGGGAAAGTGGTTAGTTTGCTATTTTTTGATTAAATAAATCCATTTCCCCTTATTAAAAGATGATTTATGCTAGTAATATTTACCGTTTAATAATTTGCTATGGCAGATAGTTTTTCATTTGATGTAGTTTCTGATTTTGATAGGCAGGAATTAGTCAACGCTTTGGATCAAGCAAAAAGAGAAATTTCTCAGCGTTACGATCTGAAGGGCACTGACACATCAGTTGATTTGGATAAAGAAAATATTTTTATAATAACCAATAGCGAGCTAACCTTAAATTCTGTTAATGACATAATTAGACAAAAGGCAATAAAAAGAAACTTATCTTTAAAAATATTTGATTACGGTGCAATTGAAATGGTTAGTGGTAATAGAGTAAAACAGACTATTTTATTAAAGCAAGGAATTAAACAAGAAATTGCAAAAAAAATCAGTAAAAGTATTAGAGATCAAATAAAAAAAATTAATGTCAGCATCAATGGAGAAACACTCAGAGTTGCTAGTAAGAGCAAAAATGACCTTCAATTAGCAATTAAGCTTGTTAGTGAGTTGGAAGAGTCTTTGGAAATTCCTCTAAAAGCCAATAACTTTAGATAAGATCTTTAATAAGATTATTCTAAAATATGGCTGACAGTTCAGAATCTCTCATTAAATCATTAATTAAGAAAGTAAAAGAATATCCACGTTTTTCAAAAGAAGAAATAGAGAAA
>QCBL01000024.1 GCA_003281625.1 Prochlorococcus sp. AG-347-I04 | reverse complement strand
ATTACCGGGATAATGCAAACATGATCCCCAACCTCTTTAGTGAATCCACCGTTGCGGCCAACGACGCCATATATTTTTGAGCCACATTCCTTAGCGTATTTTAGGGCAGAAACTATATTTGGACTAATGTTTTTTTGTAGATCTCCTCCTCCAACCGAAAAAACGAAAACCCCATCTTTATTAGATAACTTACTAACTTTTAACCAATTACTAAATACGGTTTCCCATCCTTCATCATTAACTCTTGCTGTAAGTTCTGCAACATTATCTGTGGGTGAGTAAGCTTCGAATCCACAAATCTTTCTAAAATCATTAACTGCATGAGAGCAATTAGCTGCACTACCTCCTACACCAATTAAAAATAATCTTCCTGAATTTTGCTTTAAATCAAATAATGATTTAGCTATATTTTCTATAGATTCATAATCTATAGAATTAAGAATTCGTCCCGCTTCTTTTAAATAATTTATAGAATACGTCATTATTTTATTTAAAAATATAGCAGATTAACGTTTTTGAATTACTATTTTTTATTAGAACTTTCACAAACAAATAATTAATTATTTTTTTTATATATTTTTAACTAAATAATTATGAACCCATAAGGTGGTCTCTTCGATAGATTCTTTTATACTTTTTTTGGGTAACCATCCAAAAGATTTAGCTCTTGATATGTCTAATTGAATATTGGGATTATCTCCAATCCATCCCCTAGAACCACCTGAAAATACAAATTTTGGTTTTTTATTTAGTACACTACAAATTATTGACGCTGATTGCTCTACTGAAATACCTTCTTCGGTTCCTAAATTAATTGGTAAAAATCCTTCTATAGTTTTATCTATAAGATTTTTACTGAGTATCATAATTGCATTAATACAGTCAGATATATGAAAATATGATTTGTATTGTTTACCATCCCCAAGAATAAAAAGTTCTTTACTATCTTTAATTAAACTTTTCACAAAATCAAAAACATGTCCATGAGTATATCTTGGCCCTAATAAAGATACAAATCTACAACTTACTGCATTCATTTTAAAACCTTCGCAATAAGCAGAAAGAAATGCTTCAGCAGAAACTTTAGAAGCTCCATATAAAGATGTTTGCGAAGGGAAGGAGCAGCTTTCTACTGTAGGAATTTCATTGGTATTGCCATAAATAGATCCAGTAGATGCGAAGATGATATTCTTTATATTAATTTCTCTCATAGCTTCAAGAAGCTTAAATGTATTAATAGTATTTTCAGTTAGATCTCTAGAAGGATTGTTCAAACCAAATCTTACATCAGCATTAGCTGCGAGATGATAAACAATTTCAACATCCTCTATTTTAGAAATTAAATTGTTGATATCTTTCAGATCAGATTTTATAAATTTAAAACTATTATTATTTAGGGATTCACTCATGAAATCCAATTTCCCAGTACTAAGATTATCAATCCCAATCACTGAATGTCCTTCGCCTAATAATTTTTCTAATAGATTGCTTCCAATAAATCCTGCACAACCGGTGACTAAACATTTCATTTTAAATTTTTTTACTAACGTGTAGATGAATTATAAAGTCTTGATAAAAAATTTTTTGTAAATAGATAACTAATTATTTTTGGAATAAGCTTGATCTATTAATTTAAGTATTGATATTGCATTATCTAAGTTGGATTTAGGTTCTTTATCCAAAGCTATATCATCATAAAATTGCTCTATTTCAATTAACCAAGAATTATCTAGCATTGGATATTCGTAAATAATTGTCTCAGGAGGACCCATTTCAGATGACATTTTATACAAAGCTACTTTTTCAATTCCATAACTTCCTCCAAGACCACTTATGGCTAATTTCCCATGCTTTCCATAAATTTCAAACAAAAAAGTATTTTTCCATTCTGTACAAGATACGTGTAAAGATACTATTTTCCCTTTTTTGCTTAATAAAGTAAGAAAAGCATTATCTTCTTGAGCAGTATTCCAAAAATAATTTTTTACTATAGAAGATTGAAGTTCTAGCCCCTCTTCTAAAAACCATTGTGAAAGATCTATTAAATGAGGACCTTGATCAATAAGTTCACCTCCGCCAGAAATTTCCTTATTAAATCTCCATTCTTTTTCATAACCTAACCTTCCTCCATGCCCATAAGAGGCTTTTATAAACATTAATTCTCCTAAAGTAGCTTTTTCAATTATTTTTTTTGCTTTTATTATTGATCGATGATACCTATGGTTGAAACCAATATGGATTTTTGAATTGTTATTAAGTTTATTTCTGAGATTTTCTACATCTTTATAATTTTTTCCAGCCGGTTTCTCAATAAGCAAATGTTTATCAAATTTGATACAAGTTTCAGCAATGCTAGTTAAAGCATTATGTATTGTACAAATGATTATTATGTCAATATCTTTGCAAGATGCAATATGCTCAATCGAGTCAAATAATTTTACTGAATAATCATTAGCGAAATTCTTGGCTTTTTTAAAATCTATGTCATAGCACCCAATAAGCTTCCCCCTTTTCCCAAGATTATCAGCCCTTTTTTTTCCTACTAAACCACATCCGATTATTCCAATATTAAAATTCATAATTAATTTATTGTTTTTTCTTCTCAGTAACTCTTCTAAGAGTATATATCTCAGAATTATTTAAATCATCTTGATTATTTTCAAAATCCCTCCAATTATCCCATATTGCACTTATTAGCTTTCCTGAAAGCTTTTGTAATTTTGTCCCGCAGGCTAAATTTATAGCTAGGCTTACTGCCTTATGAAAAGGCGAGAAACCTTTTTTTTTAAATTCGAAAATCTTATCATAGTACTCCTTTCCCACTGCGTCTGGTCCTGCCTCAAGAACCTCCTTTTGCATTCTCGTATCAAGAGCCCCTGGAGAAATACAATTTGCAGTTACATTATAGCTCGATAATTCAATAGAAACGCTTTCTATAAATCTTACTATAGCCGCTTTTGATGAGGCATATGCTGTCATATATGGGAAAGGAGAAGTTGCTCCTCCGCCCGAAATTTGAATAATACATCCATTATTTTGTTGTTTGAATCTTTTAATTAATTTGAATATTAAATATGCAGATCCAGCAAAATTTATATTAAAGGCATATAACCATTCTTCCCAATTCGCATTTTCTAAGGGACCTTTAGGTCCTAATATTCCTGCATTATTTACAAGAACATCAATCCTATTGAATTTATTAAAAAATTCATTTAAAAGGTCATTCACCTCATCTGGATTAGAAACATCAATACTTTTATAGTAAATTTGCTGTCCTTGAGATGCTAATTTCTTTAATTCTAAAAATGTATTCTTTAAATTATCAATAGATCTTGAACAAATAAATATATCCGCTCCTTCGAGGATAAAACCTTTTGCAATCTCTTTTCCTAATCCTTGACTAGCTCCAGTGATTAATACTTTTTTTTTATGAAGTAACATCTATTAAGTTGTAGATTCTAAAAATATTATTAATACATAATACTATTAAATAAATTACTTTAATTTTTAAAAATTTAGTAAATCATTTCGAAAAAAAAAATTTAAAATATTTTTTACAAATAATTAATCTTTTGGAATTATGTGGAAATTTGCAATTATTGAATCTGAGTAAAACATTTGAACAGTCTCAAGTGATAATTTTTCAAGATTATAATTTCTTAAATGGATTTTTTTAAAGATTTCGGGAGTAATTGTGACAATATCAGTATCGCATTCAGCTGCTTGATATATATTTAAGACTTCTCTAGTGCTAGCCCATAAAATCTCAACATTTTTATGTTTTGAAAATTTTTCTACAGCATATTTCATGAATGGTATTGGATCTCTACCTGTATCTGCAATTCTTCCTGCAAATATAGAAATATAAGCAGTTGAGTTGATTTGAAGACAATCATAACAAATATCTATTTGCTCTTTTGAGAGAACTGCAGTTATATTTAAATTTATTTTTTTATTTGAAAGTGTAGAAATTACATCTTTTGATGATTCTCCGTGAGAGTTTAATATTGGAATCTTTACATAAATTGAGCTACCTAAAGAAGATAAAATTTCTGCCTCTTTAATCATTTCTGATTTACTATTTGATAAAACTTCAATTGATAAAGACTTACCTCGGGAGAAATTAAAGGCAGCTCTAGTGAATGATAAATAATTAGTTACACCTGATTTCTTCATAAGAGTCGGATTAGTTGTTATTCCATCTATTAAAGGATCTTTTGATAAATTGCTGATTGCATCAAGGTTAGCTCCATCAGTAAATATTTTTATTTTTTTATTTTTAATTTCAATCATTATGTAAAATTTTTTTTGCGTAATTCAAAGTTTGAGGAGAACCTATCTCCACAAATGGTTGAAAAACTTCAATAAAATTTACATCATTAGACTTCGTTAATCTCTCCTGAATTAAACTTAGATCAAAACTTTCTTTATTTATAAGTTGCAAAATTTCCCTTTCCATTACCATAGCGCCATAGTCAACGTACTTAAAACTACTCAACGGATTATTTTTTTCATATCTACAGTGAAGTTGTCCATTCGGTAATTTTTTACAATTCATGTTTGCTTCATGATTACATAGATCTGCAGATATAGTAGTCATTGTTAGTTGCTTACCTTTTTGAAGATGACATTTAAATAAAAATTTATAATCCAAATTTAATAATGTATCACCATATTGAACAACAAAACTTTTATCAAGGAATTCAAGAGAATTTTTTAAAGCTCCTCCTGTTCCAAGAAGCTTATTTTGCTCCTCGACTGCATATGTTATTGGGATTGAAAATTTGTTATTTTCTAAGAAATTAATAATAATTTCGCTTTTATATCCCAAACAGAAGTGGATAGATTTAAAGTTGTAATCTTTTAAAGAATTTAAAATATAATGTAAAAAAGGTTTTTTATTTATTTCTATCATCCCTTTAGGTAAATCATTACTCACCTCTTTTAATCTTGTTCCTTTTCCTCCACATAAAAGAACTATTTGCATAATGAATATATTTAATGGATGACTTGTACTCCCATATGATCAAAATTAAATCTAAGCTCTTGTAATCCAAAAGATTGCATTTTTGCTCTAAGTTGTTTTCTATCTTTAGCTACAAATAATAAAAAACCACCTCCGCCTGCTCCAACAAGTTTGCCTCCAATAGCACCATTATCCAAGGCCTCATTATAAATTTTCATAATATTATTTGGACAAATATTTGGGCTCCTTTTTACTTTTTGCATCCAGTGATCATGCATCAACAATCCATACTGTTGAATATCTCCTTTTATTAAAAGATTCCTTGCTATTAACCCCATCTCTTTAATTGAATCAAGATTACTAATCATCGTTTTGTCAGAAGAGAGAGATAAGTTATTTTGACTTTCTAAAATATCAGAGGCATTTCTTGTATATCCAGTAAAAAACATAAGTAATGAATCCTCTAAGGATTCAATTGAGCTAGGCGATATAGGTAACCGCTTGAACTCGACGCTATCATCCTTATTAAAAATATATTCATTTAATCCTCCAATTGCAGAAGAATATTGATCTTGTTTTCCAACAGATTCCCTTAAACGCTCAATTTCAATATGACATGCTTCCTGAGCTATAAGTTCATTTGTAGAAAGTTTTGAATAATACATTTGAATAGCTTTTATTACAGAGACTGTAAAAGCACCTGAAGAACCCAACCCAGTACCCGCGGGAACATCAGCAAGTGTAGTTATTTCTATTTGATAAGGATCCTTAGGCTCATAAATCAATAAAATCTCTCTCATTAATTTATGTTTTACATCCAATGGTTTTTTTACAGATTCATAGTCCGAATATTTTAAATAAATTCCAGATTTAAAAGGTTTAATTATAGATGTATATACATATTTATTAATTGATGAGGCAATAAGATATCCACCTTTTTTCCTGTAATAAGATGGCAGATCGGTACCTCCTCCGCCTAATGATATTCTTAATGGACTCCTAACCAATAGCACTATAATATTCCCGTTTTTATATTAATAATTTTGAAAATTATACTATAGATATACAATATATTTGTTTTGATTCTTATCTAATAAAAACAAATAAAAGTTTACTTAACATAAGTTTTGTTGCCATAAATGGATAATTAATACGTAATTTTAAATCTTAAATATAATTAATGAATTCTTATTCTTAAGAGTTATAATTTTATTAAATAAACGAGCAGATGTCGCAAATAGAGATATCCTTAGTTGTGCCTGTTTGGAATGAAGAAGATAATATAAAACCTTTTGTAAATGAGGTTAAGAAATATCTTTATTCAAATTCATTTGAGATTATATTTGTATGTGATCCTTCAAGTGACAATACTGAAGAAATAATTAATGAACTTGCGAGTAAAGATAAGAAAATAAAATTGCTTTTAATGTCAAGAAAATTCGGACAACCAATGGCGATTTTGGCAGGATTGACACACTCCAAAGGAGATTGTGCAATAATTCTTGATGTAGATTTACAGGATCCTCCCTCTTTGATACCTGAGATGATTTCAAACTGGAGAAAAGGTTTTGAGGTTATACTTCCGCAAAGAAAGAGTAGAGTTGGAGAAAACCCAGTTAGATTATTGATCGCAAAAGTAGCATACAAATTGATAGATAATTTTAGCAATCTAAAAATGCCTAGAGATGTATCAGACTTTAGATTGATAGATAGAGTGGTTATTGATCAGATTAATATAATGCAAGAGAAACATGGCTACTTAAGAGGTATGGTCGCTTATGCAGGTTTTAAAACTAAATTTATAAAATTTGATAGACCTGCTAGATCTCGTGGGAAAAGTAAATATAATGCTTTTACAGGTTCTCTTCAAATTGGAGGAAATGGTATATTTGCATATTCCACATTGGGTTTATCCTTAATTTTTAACCTAGGGATTATTCTTGGTATATTTTCACTTCTTATCTCCCTTTTTTACTTTCTCGCAAAAATACTAGGTTATCCTTTCCCAATAGGAAACCCTACTATAGTTATAAGTATTTTTTTTATTGGGGCTATTAATATCCTTTCCATGGCAATAATAGGTCAATATATTGAACGTATATATGAGGAGACGCGATTAAGGCCAAGATATATTATTAGAAAAACTTTAAATATTGATTAAAGAGTTCATAAAATAATTTTTAAATATTTAATGAACTTCTTAATTTGATTAATTTGTTAGTGCAGCAACTAGTTTATAAATAAATGGAGCCAAGGGGATTTGAACCCCTGACCCCCTGCATGCCATGCAGGTGCTCTACCAACTGAGCTATGACCCCTTATTTTAAATTTTAAATAAAAATAATAGGTAAATTATATCTTAGTTAATCTAAAATAAATTAAATCCTTTGAATAAATATTTTTATTATCTAAACTGATTCTATAATTATCAATAATTTTTGTAGATTATTTAAATTTTAAAAATTCTTAGAGAAAGTAATTTAAACCTGATAAATTATTATCCAAATATTTATAAAAATTGCTTTTAAATAAAGACTGTTTGAACTCTTTTTATAAATTTTACAACTGGCAAGATTGAATAAACATATAGCGGATGCTTTTTATTATATTGTGTCCCTTTAACTCCAAATCCCGTGATATCTTTTATGTTTGTTTCATCTAAATAAGAGCCAAATAATCTATCCCAAAAGGCAAAATTCATACCGTAATTGCAATTGTAGTGGGAGGGGTTTATAGAATGATGAAGCCAGTGTAATGATGGACTCATAAAAATATAATTTAGCGGTTTAGGGTATATAACTTTTAGAGAACTATGGCCAACAAGGGCACCAAAAAAGCCTAAACCTAAATAAAAACTGTAAATATAAAAGGGGGTAACAAAACCTTGTGAAACATATTCATTCAACAAAAGGCCTGACAAAATAGAAATGGGCAAGGTAAACGGAGCAGTAAAAATGTCTTGTAAAAAAATATTTCTGTCTTTATTAAGAATTGTCATTTCAGTGGCTGAGTGATGAAACTCATGAAAATCCCAAATAAAACCAATTTCATGGGCAATCCTATGGTTAAAATACTTAACCATATCGTCAAGTAGAATTGCAACTATAAAGATAACTGACCCAATTATTTCTGATGAAGGTAATGGAACAATGGACTCATATAAAGAATGAAACCAACTTCCAATAGGAGAGTAAATATTAGCTAAACCAAAAGTTAATAAAGTTCCAATTAATGGAAATTGAGCTATTAATAAATTAAAGAAGAAATACCAAACATCTGCAAACTTAAAGCCCTTAGACCTTTTAATACGTCCAAAACTAGTATTTCTAAATAAACCATTTGATATTGATTTTGGATTTGATAATTCAAGAAATATTATTCCTATCATTGGAAATAAAATAAATATAAATTTAATGGCAATTGTTGCTAAAAATAAATTTAAAAAACTATCACCTATACCAATTTGATTTAATAATTTATCAACATCAAATGCGTTAAAGAGGGAAAACCTTTCATTCGAAGCTCGTAGGGCACCAATTACAAAAGGTAAGATTAAAATTAACCAAGCAAATTTTTTTCTCTCTTGTAAGTTTGGAGAATTAATTAAATTATTGATATCAGATTCATAATTCATTGCTGCTATGAATTAGTATTTACACTATCTTAGTATTGAATTTAATTAATGGAGTATTAATATTCCATTAATCATAAATATGCGAAGTAATTATTGATTAATGTAGAATTTTTTCTCATTGTTTTATCTTAACTTGTAAATATCTTTTAAAGAAAGACTTCAAACTATAATATAATAATTACTTTGGGAGATTTTAAAATTTTTCTAATGATTAATAATATACTTAGTATAAAAAAATTAATTTATTCAACTATTTTATTTTCATATATTCTTAATCCATTCATATTTCCTTTAAATTTAAGGTCTTTAACTGAAGATAATCCTATAAGTAAAAAAAACAATATTGAAAACAAGAATATCATTACAGAATATATTTTGGGATCAGGAGATCAATTAAATATTAAATTTGTTGGGGTCGATATTTTTTCTGGTCAATACACCATAGATCCTGAGGGATATATTGAATTACCTGAGGTTCATAAAATATTTGTTGAAGGCATGACTGTAGAAGAACTTAATAATGATCTAAATGAAAGATTTAAAAGTTTCATTATTAATCCAGATTTAAGAATATCAATAAATGACTATAGACCAGTAAATGTAGTAGTGTCTGGAGAAGTTAAAAATCCCGGTCTTTTTTCATTACCTTACGGTATACTCAACACCACAGTAAGTACACAAAGTAGAAATATTGGGCCAGTACAAGTTACTGAAATTGCACCACCATATATTTCTTACCAGAATACTAATATAGTAGCACCAAAACTTTTTGACGTTTTAAAATTAAGTAGAGGTTTCACTAATTATGCTGATTTAGCAAATATCCAAATAATTAGAAACAATTCAAATTCCCAAGGGGGTGGCAAGATAAAGACAACAATTGATTTTCTGGCACTTTTTGAGAAAGGATCTCAGGAAAATAATATTAGGTTGATGGATGGAGATACAATTATAATTCCAAGATCTGAAAAGATATTAAAAGAACAAATAATAGCTATTAATAAAACAAACGTTACCCCAGACGTTTTTGCTGTTTATGTAAATGGTAATGTATTTAGACCTGGTAAGTTGATTTTAGACAAGGGTACTTCTTTAACTCAAGCTATTTATGCAGCAGGCGGAGAAAGATATTTCACAGGAACAGTCAAGCATATCAGATTCAATGAATACGGGAAAGCAAAAAAGACTACTTTCAGATTTAATAAATCTGCTGAAATAGACTCCAAGCAAAATCCTAGATTAATAGACGGGGATATAATACTTGTCAATCAAACTATTGCTGGGAAAATGACAAACGCAATCAGAGAGTACGCTGTTCCTTTAATAGTAGCCGACTCTATCTATTCTATTTTTGAGTAATGAACACTCCTACTAAGTACCCTTCACAACAAAATACTGGTGATGATATAGACTTAAGGCCATTTTTTGGCGTAATAAAAAGAAAAAGAAAATTCATTTCAACAATATCTATAATTTTTACTAGCATTTCAGTTATTTATGCACTAACTGTAGATCCAGTTTACAAGGGTGGGTTCGAGATAGTTGTTGAAGATAAAAATAAAAGAAGTGGATCTAGTAATTCACAACTTAGCCAAATAATGAACAGATCACTTAGGAAACAAGATAGTGATCTTAAAACACAGGAATTTATATTAAAAAGTCCTTCTGTTTTAATGCCAGTTTTCAATTATGTAAAGGGAAAGAATAAAATTTACAAAGGAAAAAGATCAGCTGAGTTAGATTACAAAAGGTGGTTTGATAAAACCCTAGAAGTGAGTTTTACTGAAGATACAAAGATTCTATCAATTGTTTATAAAGATAAAAACAA
>QCBL01000023.1 GCA_003281625.1 Prochlorococcus sp. AG-347-I04 | reverse complement strand
ATAGGTAAAAATAGTAATTTAATAAACAAAAAAAATGGTTCTTGGTTTACTTTGGGTTTTATGATCCTTACAAAAGATTTAATACCAGATAAACCTCATCAATCACTTTGCGGAAAATGTGATATTTGTATAGAACATTGTCCCACAAAGGCAATAGTAGAACCTTTCGTAATACAGTCAGATCTATGCATTGCATATCACACAATAGAAAACAGAGATAAAACTATTCCAAAAGTAATAGAACAAAATTTAGATGGATGGGTTGCGGGATGTGATATTTGTCAAGATGTATGCCCTTGGAATAAATCAGTTCCATACAATAATAATTTTGAAACAAAACCGAAAGAATGGATTAAAAATCTTGATATTCAGTCGTTAAATTGGAATGATAAAACCTGGAAAGAAAATCTTAAAGGAACTACATTAAAAAGAATTAAACCATGGATGTGGAAAAGAAATATATCAGCAAATATAAATAAAAAAATTTAAATATGAAAAAATTGATAAAACAAATAATCTGGATCTCCTTAATCAGTTTTTACCCTCTTAAAGTAGAACAAATTCAAGCAATAGTTCCATATTATTATTTCCCAGCAATAAAAAATTTACAAGAACAAAGCTTATATATTGGCAAAAATGCATATCAACTTCTTTATTTCGGAGAATATGAAGACAGTTTAAACTTAGCCAAATTAGCTGTAAAAATAAACACAACAAATGAAAAACTGTGGTTAATTTTGGCTGAAGCACAAATAGCTAACAAACAATTCACGAATGCTTTAAATTCTCTAAATAAAGCAGAACAGATCAATTCAAATATTAGTGAAATATATTTTGCTAAAAGTAATATTTACCTAAAATTTTCCCAACTAACAAAGGCAAAAAGTGCTTTAGAAAAAGTTATAAATCTAGAACCTAATAACCACAAATCTATTTTTCAATTAGGAAATATTTTATTAATGGAAAAAAATTACTTGGAAGCTATCAAATTATTTGACAAAGCTGTAAAGATAAAACCTGATTTCTGGCAAGCAATCAATAATAAAGGTTTAGCTTATTTCGAGAAAAACAATATAAATCTATCAATTAAACTTTTTGAAAGTGCAATATCAATTCAGGAAAATGCTGAACCATTACTAGGACTCGCCTCATGTTTAGGAAGTAGTGATACTAAATTAGCAATCCAAATAGCAAAAAAAGCTTTGGCTAAAGATCCCAAATATGTCAATTATGACTATAGAAAAGAACAGTTATGGGGAGAAAAATTACAAGCCTCTGCAGAAACTCTTTTGCAAAATGAGCAACTTAAAGATGATGTAAAACTGGCAAAAACCAAATTAATTGAATGATCTTAATTTTCAATACTGGTAAATATTGTTTTACCTATTAGTCTTAACTTAGTTAATCAATAATTTTTCAATTTTGCGTTCTAATGGATAAGAAGAACTTCACTCCTATCTCACTTCAAGAAGAAATGCAACGCTCTTATTTGGAGTATGCAATGAGCGTAATAGTAGGACGTGCTCTACCCGACGCAAGAGATGGTCTTAAACCTGTACAAAGAAGAATATTATTTGCGATGTATGAATTAGGCTTAACACCTGACAAACCATTTAGAAAATGTGCGAGAGTTGTTGGAGATGTACTAGGAAAGTACCATCCTCACGGCGATCAAGCAGTATATGATGCATTAGTAAGGCTAGTACAAAATTTTTCTACTAAATACCCAACTCTCGACGGCCATGGAAATTTTGGATCTGTAGATAATGATCCGCCAGCAGCAATGAGATATACTGAAACCAGACTTGCTCCAATAGCTCATAAAGGATTTCTTGAAGAAATTGGTTCAGAAACAGTAAGCTTCTCAAATAACTTTGATGGATCTCAAAAAGAACCAGATGTTCTTCCAGCCCAATTACCATTTTTATTGCTGAACGGCTCATCAGGTATTGCTGTTGGAATGGCAACAAACATACCACCTCATAACTTAGGCGAAATTGTAGATGGTTTAGTTGCTTTAGTAAAAAATAATGATATTAGTGATAAAAAACTTTCTAAAATTATTCAAGGGCCTGATTTTCCTACAGGGGGAGAGTTAATTTATAGTCCTGCAATAGAAGACCTTTATCAAACTGGAAAAGGATCTATAACTATAAGAGGAGTTGTAAATACGGAGGAGGTAAATTTAGGCAAAGGGAAACATAAAAAAAATGCATTAATCATTAATGAACTTCCTTATCAAATTAATAAAGCAGGTTGGATTGAAAAACTCGCAGAACTTGTTAATACAGGAAAAATCGATGGGATCTCTGATATTAGAGATGAAAGCGATAGAGATGGTATGAGAATTGTAATAGAACTAAAAAAAGATTGTAATTCTGAACTTGTTATTTCTAATTTATATAAAAAAACAACTCTCCAAACAAACTTTGGCGCAATATTCTTGGCTTTAATTAAAGGCAAACCTGTACAATTAAATCTGAAAAAATATCTTAACTATTTTCTTGAATTTAGAGAAGAAACAATTAGAAAAAGAACTTTTTATTTTCTAAAAAACACTCTTGATAAACTAGAAATATCAGAAGGTTTATCTAAAGCTACAAAAAACATAAAAAAAATTATTGCAATTATTGAAGAATCAGAAAATTCTGTAAAAGCTAGATCAAAATTAGTAGAAAATTTTTTCTTTAGTGAAAAACAGGCAAATTCAGTTTTGGATATGCCACTAAAAAAATTAACAACTCTAGAAAAAAATCAAATTGATAACGATATAAAAAATTTAGAAGAAAAAAAGAATTATTTTCAAAAATTATTGAACGAAAGAAAGTTATTACTTGAATTGCTTATAGAAGAATTATTAATATTAAAGAAAAAATATAATGTTATCCGTAAAACAAAAATAATCAAAAATATAAATCAAAATGAACAATTAGAAACGCTTAATAATCAGATATTAGAGGAATTTATAAATAAAAAAACAAAATTATATATAGACAATAGACTTTATTTAAAAAAGATGATTTTAGGTAGTTATAAGAAATCATTTGAGGTTGTAAATAAAATTATAGATAATAAAAATATTCAAAAATTTATATGTAATATTGAAAAAAATATAAAATTAATTGGAATCACAAATACGGGAAAAGTATTTAACATTGATTGGGAATCAAATATTAATAAAGACTATAAATTAGATAATAAAATTCTAGGAAATATTCATCCAGGTGAAATAATAAATTTTCATTCAATTAAAAAGGAAACTAAAAATTATTTATGCATATTAAATTCAGATGGAAGATTTAAAAAAGTTTTATTTGATGAAGATATGATTAAAAGCAATAGATCTTTCACAGTTACAAAATTAAAAAATAATTCAAAAACAATTGATTCTTTTATTTCTAATGAAAATAAAGATTTAATAATATTAACCTCTTTAGGAAGAATTTTTAAATTTAATTTATCAAATAAATTTTTAATTCCAACTTCAAAACAATCCCAAGGATTAATAATTGCAAAACTTTTACCATCTGAAAAAATCGTTTCTTGTTGTACATTTAATGATGGAGAAAATGTTTTTTTAATATCTAAACAAGGAAAAATCTTTTGCATAAATAGTAATGAAATTTACTACTCAAATGAATACAGTTTGGGATATTTGAATGAAAAAACCCAACTTAAAAACGATTACTTCCTGAAAATAATAGCAAGTAACCATTACCTTGATATTGAAACTAACAAAAATAAATCCGCAAGATTAGACCTAAATAAATTAAATTTCAAATCAAATAAATCAAACTTTGTAATTGATTTTTTAAAATTAGATTATGATGAATATCTTGAAAATTGTTTCCGACTTGAAAACTTTCTCGACTAAGATTTATATTCATTTTCAACCCAATTTAAGTATTCTTGATTTACAGTTCCAGTTACATAATCACCAGTAAAACAACTCATCTCTAAACCTTTAATAGGAGAATCACCAATTATAGATTTACGCAAACTTTCAACACTTTGATAAACAAGGTTATCAATTTCAAGTTTATCGGCTATTTCACTTATTGTCCTATTATGAGCTATTAATTCATCTCTATTAGGCATATTAATTCCATAAACATGAGGAAAACGAACGGGAGGAGCTGCTGATGTAAAAAAAACTTTATTTGCTCCTGCATCTTTAGCCATCTGAACAATTTCTTTTGAAGTAGTACCTCTTACTATCGAATCATCAACAATTAATACATTTTTATTTTTAAACTCTGCACTCATGGCATTTAATTTTTGCCTTACAGATTTCTTACGTTTCTGCTGACCAGGCATTATGAATGTTCTACCAACATATCTATTTTTAAAAAAACCTTCCCTATATTCTATCCCTAACTGTCTTGCAACTTGCATTGCCGCGGGTCGAGAAGAATCAGGAATAGGCATAACTACATCAATATCCCCAGAATTGATTGTTTCTTTTATTGTTTCTGCTAAGTAATCTCCCATCTTTAAACGAGCTTTATAGACTGAAATTCCATTCATAATTGAATCTGGCCTAGCTAAGTAAACATATTCAAAAGCACAGGGAAATAACATTGGATTTTCAGAACATTGCTTAGAGAAAAACTCCCCATCAAGATTTATAAAAACAGCTTCTCCCGGATCTACATCTCTCACTACTTCATAATCATTATTCTCGAGTACTAAAGATTCACTTGCAACCATCCATTCTTCTTTTTTTGTGGTTAATGAAAGTCTTTTCCCTATAACTAAAGGCCTAATACCAAAAGGATCTCTAAATGCTAATAAACCGTGTCCTGAAATTAAAGCAATTGAAGCATATGACCCCTGAATTCTTTTATGTAAAGATTTAACCGCATTAAAAATAATATCAGGCTCTAATTCTTGATTATTAATTTGTTCTTGTAATTCTGTAGCAAATACATTTAACAACATTTCAGTATCACTTGAAGAATTTGTATGCCGCTTGTCGACATTAAATAACTGTTTTTCTAAATCTCTAGTATTAGTCAAATTTCCATTATGTATCAAAACAATTCCATAAGGAGCATTAACATAAAAAGGCTGCGCTTCTTCTACACTTTCT
Source organism: Prochlorococcus sp. AG-347-I04 (assembly GCA_003281625.1). Taxonomy (GTDB): domain Bacteria; phylum Cyanobacteriota; class Cyanobacteriia; order PCC-6307; family Cyanobiaceae; genus Prochlorococcus_A. The sequence continues at coordinate 5,398 of QCBL01000023.1, read as the reverse complement.
GCTGATCCCTTTGTTGCATACCTAACATGACCCAATCCAATTTTGCCAATTAAATTCCTCATATCTCTAGTTCTATAAGCAGTATTAACCTGACCTTTAACCTTATGTATATGAAAAACAGTATTTTCCATTGTTGCTATGCCTGTTGAGTCTTGACCTCTATGCTGCAAAAGCAAAAGACTGTCGTAAATTTGTTGATTTACATCATTTGAAGAAACGATTCCAACTATTCCGCACATAACTAATATCTTAAAATAGTTAATAGTTGAGAAATGTTTTTCATATTTAAAAGTAATCTGAAATACTATTATTAAATTTTTCGGTTAATTCCTCAACCCTAATATTGCAAATATTTTTTTCGTTAATTTTTATATTTAGCGTGTCACTAGATACGTATCCTATTTTTTTTACATAAACACTTGATGGGAAATTTATTTGATTTTGTTTTAAATAGTTCAACCATTCATTTTGTTTAATTTTACTAATTGAAAAAATAATTCTTGACCCACCTTCGGCAAATAATAAATTATCAACTCTTTTTAAATCTTTTTCTAATTCTATAGTTGCACCCCTTGAGGACAAAATACAAGACTCTGCTAAAGCTATAGCCAAACCTCCGTCGCTTATATCGTGAGAAGAAACTACAAGACTATTTAAAATCGCACTTCTTAAAAAACTCTGACAAAACTTTTCATCCAACAAATCTATTTTTGGAGGCCGACCTGTAATTTCTCCATGAAAATATTCCAGATAAGAACTAGCTGCAATTTTTATTTCTGATTTGGAAGAACCAATTAACCAGATTTGATCTTCAATATTTTTCCATTCGCTACTTATAGCTTTTTCGACATTATCTATCTTTCCAACCATTCCGATAACAGGAGTAGGATTGATAGGAGTAATTAGATTATCTTTATTTTTAGATTCATTATATAAAGATACATTACCGCCTGTAACAGGAGTTTCTAAAGCTTTACAGGCTTCAGCTATTCCATTACATGAAGATGACAGTTGCCAATATCCTATTTCATTCTCAGGGGAAGAAAAATTTAAATTATTTGTAATTGCTACTGGTTCAGCACCAACACAACTAACGTTTCTAGCGGACTCTGCAACGGCAGCGATAGATCCTCTAAAAGGATCAAGCGCAACCCATCTACTATTGCAATCAACTGAAGCAGCAACACCAGAAAATACTTTACTTTTATTTTTTTTATCTTGTTCTCTTAGTCTTACTACGGCAGCATCTGATTTTCCAGGTTTAAAAACTGTATTTGCCTGAACTTGAGAATCATATTGCTTATAAATCCATCGTTTAGAAGCTATTGATGGATTAGAAAGTAGTTTTAAAATAATTTCTGTAAAAGAAAAATTTTTATTTTCCTTCAATGAAAATATTTTTTGCTCATGAATTTCTGGTAAATCATTTTCTTTCCATTCCCATTTTTTTAAAAGATCATCGGGTGGATTATTAATCACATTATGAAAATTTACAGGAGTATCATCAGATAAAGCAGAAGTAGGTATTTGGGCCACAATTTTACCTTTATGAGAAATAATTACCTCATTAGTTCCTATCACTTCACCAATAACACTGGCATATAATCCCCATTTATTAAATTTTTCAATAAGTTCATTAATTTTTTCTTCTTTAACAACAAACAACATTCTTTCTTGCGATTCAGATAATAAATATTGGTATGAGGACATATCATCTTCTCTAGAAGGAACTAAATCTAAATCAATAGATATCCCTAAATTTCCATTTGCGGCCATTTCTGCGCTACTGCATGTTAAACCTGCAGCACCCATATCTTGAGCTGCAATTACATCCCCTGTCTTGAAAGCATCCAAACAAGCTTCAATAAGACTTTTCTCAACAAATGGATCACCTACCTGAACTGCAGGTCTATCATCCAATGAAGTTGTAGTTAATTCTGAACTAGCGAAACTAGCACCACCAACACCATCTCTGCCAGTTGTATTACCAACATATAACACTGGTGATCCTACATTTTTAGCACCAGAACAAACGATTTCCTCGGTCTCTAAAAGTCCTAAAGCCATAACATTCACTAAAGGATTTCCAGAGTAACTATCATCGAAGTCAATTTCACCTCCAACGGTCGGCACACCTACGCAATTACCATAATGTGCAATACCAGATACAACTCCTCGTAGTAAATCAACATTTGATGATTTATCAAGGTTACCGAATCTCAATGAATTCAAGACTGCGATTGGCCTTGCACCCATTGTAAATATATCTCTTAAAATGCCTCCTACACCTGTTGCTGCACCTTGAAATGGTTCAATGGCAGAAGGATGATTATGACTTTCTATTTTAAAAACTAGTTTCTGATTATTTCCAACATCAATTACACCAGCATTTTCTCCAGGTCCAACTAAAACATCTTTACTTTTGGTAGGAAACTTGGATAATAAAGGTTTTGAATTTCTATAACAACAATGTTCGGACCACATAACGCCAAACATGCCTAATTCCGTTCTGTTAGGTTTTCTCTTTAATCTTTTGCAAATTTCTTCGTAATCGTTAAGTGTTAAATTTTCAACTTGTAGTGCTTCATTAAGATCATATAGATCATTATTTTCTTGATTTATCATTATTTATATCCAAGGGTCATCTTCTTTTTTTTCACTAAACGGTATAGATGTTCTGTCATTATTATAAAAACTTTTTTGTTTAAAATCTAAGTTTTGGCTAATATCTTCATCTTCTTCAAGCCATTCCTCTAATCTATTGGAAGCAATATTTCTCATATCATCAAATCTATCAAAAATTTTTTTTCCTTTTTGCATAAATTCATTTTTAATACTTGATTTTATTAACGATAAATCATCTAGAGAATTAATTTCACAGAATACCAATCCAGGTTGTTGGTCATTAATATTATCAATAGTTAATTTCCATCTACTAGAACCTGGAATCTTAGGATTAGATCTAGAAACTAAGTAATATTTAATTTTTCCCGTTTTCATTTCAAATAAAAAATCTGCAATGACTCCTATCTTTGATCCATTTATATTTATAAGATTTGCTTCTAATAAAGTTGGGAACCTATTTAAAGTTGCTAGATCCGAAATAGCTGGATCGCCTTTGACATAAATTTCATTATCTATTATTTGAGTAATTTGATTTAATCGCCAAACATTTCTTTTTAAATCAAAATTTGAAGGACGAGAGTACCATCCTAGAATCCGGTGAACTGGAGGGTGCATCCAAACATTTTCACCATTTCCATAATTAGGAACCAAATTACCCTTAACACTATAATTTAGTAATTCACTTAATAAAATTTCTTTAGGTAATTTCAAATTAAGAACGAACCTGCACAGGCATAACTAAATAAGTAAAAGAATTAAGATTGTCTTCTGGTACAAAAACAGCTGGAGTAGTGGCAATATTACACTTTAAAAGTACATTTTCAGAAGCAATAACTTTTAAACCTTCTAACAAATATCGTACGTTAAATGCAATATCAAAATTTTCTCCAGAATAAGAAACAGGTATTGATTCATTTGCATTTCCAATATCTTGAGCATCTGCACTGATTGAAGCTAAATCTGTATCATCTAATTTAATCTTTACAACACTACTTTGCTGATCAGCTAAAACAGCAATTCTTTCTAGTGCATCAATTAATTTTTTAGTATTAAAATTTAGAATTTTAGAAAAAGAATCAGGAATTAATTGTGAATAATTAGGATAAGTACCTTCTAAAGTTCTTGTAGTAATTATTTGATTAGAAGATATAAACACTACTTGGCCTTTGTCATAGAAAAGCTTAATTGAATTTTCTGAGCTTCTCAGAGATACTAGTTTTTCAATTTCTCTTAATGATCTTGTTGGGATAGTTACCGATAAATCATCATTATTTGAAGATAAGTTTTCTTTATTTTCAATATTTTCTTCATTACCAATTAAAGTAACAGCCAATCTATGGCCATCTGTAGAAGCAGACTCTAAATAATTTGGTTTGAAGGTAAAATTGACACCTGTGAGTAGTTGCTTTGAATCATCATTACTACTGGCAAAAATGGTAGATTTCAAAGCCTTTAAAAAAGAGCTAGGATCAATATTCAAAGAGGTACCGCTTTCAACAAATGGTAAATTAGGATATTCATCAGAGGGTATCCCTTTAAGATTAAAAGAACCTCTATCGCTTTTTATTAGGATATTATCTGAATTCTCTTCTACTTCTAGAGAAACGGGAGTTTCATTTGGTAGTTTGTTAACTATTTCGGTTAAAAGTTTTGATGGTATCGTAATAGCTCCACTATTTTTAACAGTTCCATCAAAAGAAGTTTGAATACCTAAATTTAAGTCAAAACCTGTGACGCTAATTTTATTAGTTCCCTCGTCAGCTGTTAAAAGTATGTTTGCAAGAATTGGATGCGTTGGCCTTGAAGCAACTGCTTTGCTTACTAGTTGTATAGCATTATTTAGTTCATTTTGATTACAAATAATTTCCATCTGAATTTGGAACTTTTTACAAATACAATATACTTTTTTCGTAAATTAAATTCAATAAATTTATTTTTTACTTATTTCCTAATATAAAAACAAATAATAAAATAAAAACTTTAGTAGTAGTAGTTCTTGTGGGAATTGTGGAATTCTTAAATTAAATAGTTTGTATTCTATGTTTACGAAGAATAAAATATGTGTAAAAACTTTTTTATTTGTTGAATATTTTTCCCCTATTTCGAAAATTTAAAAATTTTTTAACAAATAAAATTTCTTGTTATGTACTTTTCAACAAATGAGACTTGTTTTTAATTGATTTCCACAGACACTATTTTTTTTGGATTTTAATATCCTAGGATCTTAGTTATATTTTTTAATGAAGGTTCAATATTTTTCCTAAAAATAGCATCGTTGTTTTTTATAGCGCAATCAGGATCTTTCAAGCCATTTCCAGTCAGAACACAAACAATAGTTGATTCTTTCTGAATTCTATTTTTATTTTTAATCAGTCCAGCAACTGATGCTGCACTAGCAGGTTCACAAAAAACCCCTTCTTTTGCAAGGATTTTATAAGCATCGATTATTTCTTCATCTGTAACTGACTGAAAATTTCCTTTACTCTCCTTTCTTACTTTTTTTGCTTTTTCTCTATTTACAGGATTCCCAATTCTTATTGCAGTTGCAATTGTTTCTGGATCTTTAATTATTATATTTTTTACTAATGGAGCAGAGCCTTCGGATTGAAAACCCATCATTATTGGTAATTTCAAATTTCTTTTAATTTTTGAATATTCTTTAAATCCCATCCAATAAGCAGTTATATTTCCTGCATTGCCCATTGGAATACAAAGCCAATCAGGAGAATGACCTAAGTCATCAACTATTTCAAAAGCTGCCGTCTTTTGTCCT
>QCBL01000022.1 GCA_003281625.1 Prochlorococcus sp. AG-347-I04 | reverse complement strand
CTTCTTCATGATTTTCCTTTTGTGATGGATTATGGATTAATAAATCACTTAAAGAATCAATCCCAAATCTATGGACCCACTTAAGAACAATATTTTCTTTAAGCAAAAAATTATTTTCTGAAGAGGCTTTTTTAAAAACTTCTATTAGATGATTTTTTAAAAGCATAAATTTATTAATTTAACTTCTTATTTAACAGAGGCCTAATGATAATCAAGGATAAAACTGTTAAAGAAAATAAAATTGATATACAACTCTTACAAGTTAAATCACCATAAGGAGCATGTAAAGCCACTAATTCTAAATTCATAGTTTCTGTATAAGCAGTCCTAATAGGTTCGATCGCAAAAGTTAATGGATTTAATGAAGCCAACCACCCAAGCCAATTTGGCATGAAAGAAATAGGAGCCAAAGCAGTACTTGCAAAAAGAAGAGGTAAATTTATCACAAATATAAGAGCGATTAATTCAATATGACCTGGCAAAACAAACGCTAAACATAAACTTATTGATGTCACAAAAAGAACTAATAGAATTAGTGTTGTAAAGACAATTCCTAAACCATATAAGTTGGGCCATCCATATCCCAAAGTGTATGAAACAATCATTATTACAATACTCTGAACAAAGCTCAGGATTGTTATGTAAAAAAAAGAAGATAAAACTATGGATAATCTACTGGTTAAAGGAGCCACAAGTAATCTATTAAGAAATCCAAACTCTCTATCAAACATTAAAGGAAGACCAGAATTTAGAGCTCCGCTAAAAGCAGTAAAAACAATAAGTCCTGCTCCTAAAAAATTCCCATAAGAATCAACTCCTGGCAAAAAACCTTCAGGAGCTTTAGAGAATAATGCCCCAAATAAAAAAAGCCAAATTATAGGTTGTAATATTCCAGCTAAAAGAGTTGATGGTCTTCTTTTTAATTGAATAAATAATCTCTTTGTTAAGGCAAATGTTTCTTGATATAAAAAAAATAAATTATACTGTTGTAATTCCATAATTAGCAGTAATTAATTTTTATTATAGTTAGTTAGCCAGAGTTTTTTTATCGCATTGATTGCTTTGATTCTTTTTTAAGATCTCTTTTGCCTGCCATGGAAATTTCGGCATCCAATAATGTTTTCCCGGTTGCCTGAAGATATACATCATCCAAGCTTGGCTGACTTTGGGTAAGAGAAAAAATTTCAAATTTTGAGAAGGCCAATTCCACTTTGAGCTTCGTAAGTAAATCTTTTTCCTTATCTGCTACAAAATTTATCGAAAAACCTTGAGCTTCATTTATTATAATCTGACTAATTCCATCTATTGAAGATAAAATTTGGCATATATTTTTTGCTTCTTCCTGATTACTAAATTCTCTTACTTTCAAAGTTACTCTATCTCCTCCTAATTTATTTTTCAGTTCTGTAGGAGCCCCTTGTGCTATAACTCTCCCATCATCAATTATGACTAATTTGTCTGCTAATTTATCTATTTCATCAAGATAGTGACTGCTTAAAATAATAGTCATTCCATTATTTCTCAAATCTTTCAAAAGTTGCCATATGATATTTCTACTTTCAATATCTAAACCAACTGTAGGTTCATCCAATATTAATACTTGGGGCAAATGTAAAAGTCCAGCTGCAAGATCTATTCTTCTTTTCATTCCCCCTGAATAAGTTCCGCACTTACGATCAATCCAATCATTCATTTCTAATTGATCTATTAATTTCTTTATCCTTTCAAATTTTTTGTTTTTGTTGATGTGATATAAATCTGCTTGAAAATCCAAAAGCTCTCTTCCAGTTAATATTTTATCAAGTGCAATGTCCTGGGCAACATAACCAATTAATTCTCTAATTTTCCTTGAATTTTTTATCAGATTAATATTATTTATTAAAACTTCTCCACTATCAGGCTCTATTAAAGTAGCGAGTATTTTTATAAGTGTTGACTTACCAGCACCGTTTGGACCTAGAATTCCGAATAACGTTCCAGATTCAATTTCCATTGATAAATTTTTTAAAGCCTTGATTTCTGAATAAGATTTTGAGAGCCCTTTAACTTTTATATAATTCATCAAACTTGCTATTTATTAAAAAACATTTTACATCTAATTTAATTACTAAGCAGGGATACTATAGATAAAAATATTTGCATAGATTGCTGCTCAAATTCTACGGATAGTTGGGTTCTAGAAATTAATAACAAAAGACAAATACCAAACATGTAGAGAATAGACCACCTAAAAAGAGACTTTGCTCTTGAAAGATCATCAGGAGATTTCCTTAATTCATTGATTAATTGCAAAAGTCTTCCATTAAATGGCAATAACATAATTCCGTATAATAAGCCCCCTTCAGGTAAAGCAAAGACTCCCATGATACTCATTAAAACTGTTGCCCATCCGTAACGAGAAATCGCTTTAGCAGTAAAAACAGATCCTTTAACAGAAGGGAGCATAGGAATACCAACAGATGCGTAATCGTCCTTCAATAAAATTGCAAGTGCCCAAAAATGAGCTGGAGTCCATAACATTACTAAACCAAACAACCACCAACCACTAAGGCCTACATGCCCTGTGGCAGCAGATGCACCAACTAAAGGTGGTATCGCGCCAGCAATTCCTCCGAAAACAATATTTTTGGTTGTACGAGGTTTCAAAATAACTGTATATAAAATTACATAGCTAAATAAACCAAGAAGAGTTAATCCCGCAGCCAAATAATTTACACCACTTACTAAAAGCATCGAAGCTGCCAAAGTACATGATACGGCAGCTAAAAATACAGTCTCAGATGACAACTTTCCTGCTGGCAAAGCTCTTTTGCTAGTTCTTATCATCCTTTTATCTAATTCCATTTCCCACAAGCAATTAAGAGCTCCTGCTGCTGCTGCTGCCAAAGCGCCGCCTCCTAAAGTGCAGATAAGCTTAGGTGAAGACAAAGGCCATTCATCTGTTAAAGCCATTCCTCCTAAAGTTGTTGCCAGTAAAAGTGGGATTAATCTAGGTTTTGCTACTTCAAGCCAAGGTGGCAAAGTTAATCTTTTTCTTGAAGGTACAACTTCTTCCCTAATTGAAGATTTATAGCTCAAGTTTTCTAAGTTACTGCTATTCATGAATTAATACCAACCATTTGAGAATTTAGGGAGTGGTCTATACCTTTTTTGGTAAAAGGATTTCTAAAAATTAATGTTGTTAAAATCGCAATAAATAAGGAAGCGTTAAGTTGATGACCGATAATAAAAACAGGTTCATTCAAATTTGTTTTAAGACTTAAAACACCCAAAACAATTTGGGAAAACAAGAGAAATATAAGTGCTGAAATATATTTCCAATTTTCAGTAAGAAAACTTCTCTTATAAATTGCAGTAGCAACAATCAATAGAACTGAAAAAGTAATTGGAAAAGCAAATAATTTATGGGTATCTAGAATTAGGCATTGTTTATCAAAAGATAAGCAAATATGTGCTGACCAGGTTGATGAAAGCCTTACTCCAATAAAAGATTGAATCAAAGTAAGTAAAAGAGGAACAAAAAATAACAATCTCCACCAAATTAATGGCTCTTCTATTTCATCATTTTCTAAATTTTCATTTATTGAAATTGTTGTGATGAGAAGTAGAAAAGCTATTAAAAGATGACCAGTAACGGTATATGAATCAAGCAGGTTTATTACTGTTAAAGCTCCAAAAGATCCTTGGACAATAACAAGAAAAAGTAATAAAGAATAAGTTTTAGGTAACCAATTTGGAATTTCATTTTTCCAAATAATTGAAAGGACAAATTTAAAAAGAATTAATATTCCCACCAGAAAAGCATCTAGACGATGAAACCACTCTAGAAATACTCTTAAGTTCATATGGTTAAAAGGCAAAAAAGATCCATAACATAATGGCCAATCTGGACAGGCAAGTCCTGCCTCCATGACTCTAGTAGCACCTCCAATTACGATTAGTGCAATAAGTGCAAGTACACTATGACTTCCCAACCTTTTAAAAATTGTCAGATATTTTGATTTATATAACTGGTTATTAATCAAATGGATAAAACCTATTATTTTGCATAATAAATTAGATTCAAAAACCAAACATTAATTAAAAATTAATATGTTTAATTTAAAAAATAATTTACTAATTTAATCTTTTTTCCCTGACAATTAACTCTAAAAAGTTATTAATAATACGCCTTTTATTTCATAAATCTTAAGAAGTTGTGAATTTAAATGATTTTCTTTTAACAAAGGATGCAGGATTAAAAAAATTGAATATCTTGAGGATATAAATACAAATTATTAGAAATCAATTGTTAAATAAAAACACTTATTTAATACTAATTATTTCCCTCGTTTTTGCTATATCTTTTTGGATTGGTTTTAATGTAAATTTGCTCCCAGCGGAAGCAAGTATTAATGCACCAATTTACGATGAACTTTTTAAAATTCTCTTCATTATTGGATTAATTATTTTTATAGGAATGACAATAGCAGTTGTTTATAGCTTATTTAAATTTAGGAAAAGAAATGATCAGATAGGCGATGGTATAGCTCTAGAGGGAAATTTAAGTTTAGAAATTGTATGGACAATTATCCCTTCAATAATTGTTTTATTAATAGGTTTATATAGCTACAACATTTACGATCGAATGGGAGGGATGAAAGAACTTAATCATAATCACGAAATGATGAGTTCTAACACCGATAAAATATGGGCTGGAATAAGTCAAAATTCTGATAATGAAATAGCAAAAAATAATTTATCAATTGAAGTTTCAGCTATGCAATTTGCATTTCTATTCAATTATCCTAAGGGCAATTTCATATCAGGAGAACTACACGTTCCTGTTGATCAAAAAGTATCAATGAAAATGGAATCTAAAGATGTTATTCATGCTTTTTGGGTACCAGAATTCAGAATTAAACAAGATATTATTCCTGGACAGCCGACTATTCTAAATTTTACTCCTACAAAAGTAGGAAAATATCCGATAATTTGCGCAGAACTATGTGGCCCATATCATGGAGGAATGAGAGCCTCCATTATTGTTGAAGAAGAATCTGATTACAACGAATGGTTTAACAAAAATAAAAAACCAGAGGTAAATTTATGACAATATCAATTGATCCACAAAAAACTAATAATGAAAGTATTCAACCTAAAGGCTGGCTTAGATACTTTAGTTTTAGCCTTGATCATAAAGTAATTGGGATACAATACTTAGTTTGTGGTTTTCTCTTTTATTTAATAGGAGGAACCTTAGCGAGCGCTATAAGAATTGAACTAGCCAGTCCAATGTCTGATTTTATGCCAAGAGATGTTTATAACCAAGTTTTAACTTTACACGGAACAATAATGATATTCCTTTGGATAGTGCCTGTAGTTAACGGTGCTTTCGGGAATTATTTAATTCCATTTTATGTCGGTGCTAGAGATATGGCATTCCCAAGATTAAATGCCGTAGCTTTTTGGTTAATTCCTCCTTCAGGTTTGATGTTGGTAGCAAGCTATTTTGTTGACGGTGCCGCTCAGGCTGGATGGACGGCTTATCCACCTTTGAGCATAACTACTCCTCAATCGGGACAAATTATTTGGATTCTTAGCGTTCTATTACTTGGAGGAAGTTCTATATTTGGTGGAATAAACTTTATCGCAACCATTATCAAATTAAGGAGACCAGGATTAAAACTTATGCAATTGCCAATGTATTGTTGGGCAATGCTTGGAACAAGTATATTAGTTGTTTTGTCAACTCCTGTTTTGGCAGGGACTTTAATTCTTCTTAGCTTCGATATCATCGCTAATACAGGGTTTTTCAATCCTGTTTTGGGCGGTAATGTCGTAGTTTATCAGCATTTATTTTGGTTTTATTCTCATCCAGCTGTATATATTATGGTCCTTCCTGCATTTGGTTTAGTCAGTGAAATACTTCCCGTACATGCTAGAAAACCACTTTTTGGATACACAACAATGGTTTTTTCAATAATGGGGATAGTAGTTTTAGGTTTAGTTGTTTGGGCGCATCACATGTTTACGAGTGGAACGCCCCCTTGGATGAGATTGTTCTTTACTATTGCCACAGCATTTATTGCTGTTCCAACAGGTATAAAATTTTTCAATTGGGTTGCAACATTATGGGGAGGTAAAATTTCCATCAATAGTGCAATGCTATTCTCTTGTGGATTTATTATAAATTTTGTTTTTGGAGGTATTACAGGAGTTGCTTTGGCACAAGTACCTTTTGATATACACGTACATGATACCTATTTCGTTGTAGCCCATTTTCATTACATAGTTTATGGAGGGACTGTTTTTATTATTTTCTCCTCAATTTATCATTGGTTCCCCAAAGTAACTGGAAAAATGCTCAATGAAAAATTAGGAATTTTACATTTTATCATTACCTTTATTGGATTTAACTTGTGCTTTGCTCCTCAACATTGGCTGGGTTTAAATGGAATGCCAAGAAGAGTTGCAGAATATGATCCTCAATTCCAGTTCGTTAATCAAATTAGTAGCCTTGGCGCTCTTTTGATGGCTATAAGTACAATTCCTTTTTTAATTAATGTATTCCTTAGTGTGAGAAATGGAAAAAGTGCTGGAGATAACCCTTGGAATGCTCTTACACCTGAATGGTTAACATCTTCTCCACCTCCAGTTGAAAATTGGGAAGGAGAAGCTCCATTAGTTGAAGAACCTTATAGTTATGGTAAAGAAATTTCTGAACAAAAATAAAAACATATGACAACACTAGATAGCTCAAAAGAAATTCAAGAAAATAATTCTGAAGTTCATGAAACACATGAAGACTTCAGAATGTTTGGTCTTATAACTTTCCTAATTGCAGACGGCATGACTTTTGCTGGATTCTTTGCTGCTTATTTAACTTATAAAGCAGTAAATCCATTACCTGATGGTGCTATTTATGAATTAGAACTACCAATACCTACACTCAATACAATTTTGTTACTTGTTAGTAGTGCAACTTTCCATAAAGCAGGCAAATCACTTTTAAAAGATAAAAACTCTAATTCCCAAAAATGGTTATTTTTTACGGCCTTTCTAGGAATTTTATTTTTAATATGTCAGTTATTTGAATATTTTCACTTACCTTTTGGATTAACAGATAATTTATTTGCAAGTACTTTTTATGCTCTTACTGGTTTTCATGGATTACATGTCACTTTAGGCACTTTAATGATTTTAATTATTGCTTGGCAATCGAGAATAAATGGCGGAAGATTAACTAGTCAAAATATGTTCCCATTGGAAGCTGTTGAATTATACTGGCATTTTGTAGATGGAATATGGGTTATTTTATTTATTATCCTGTATCTTTTATAAAAAACTAAATTTAAAAAATTAAATATATTTTTTATTAATTTATATTGCCACAGTTCTCCTTTTTAGTAAGAATATATAATTAGAAATTTGTCAGATAATGCTAGAAGGAAAAGAACTTCTTGAAAAAGCAAAATTATTAAGTAAAAAATCTGAAGATGAGATAGCAAAAGGTTGTGGATACGTAGGTCCTAGCGGAAGAATCTTAAGAAAAAGTTTTTATAGGGCGCTTTTAGAAGCTAAGGGTTACAAAATAGGCAATGGTCGGCACGGGAAAAATGGAAATAGAGCTTCAAGAGGCAGGCAGACAGAATTCAAAACTAAAGTTCATGGCAATGGAAACCTATTAATTGGTCATGCCTACACCAAAAAATTAGGTCTAGAACCTGGTCAGGAATTTAAAATCGATCTTAAAAAAGAGTCAAAAACAATTTATCTGATTCCATTAAATTAAAAAAATTTTTTTTACCAACCGTTTTCTTTAAGCCACTTCGAAGAAATATTATTTGAAGATAAATCTTGATTACTATTTTTATTAAATAAAAGTAATTTCTCTACATATTTAATTAGTGCATCTGCCTCAAGGTTTACGCTATCACCGATATTTAATTTATTCAGATTAGTGTTATGCCAAGTATGAGGAATTATCGCAATAGTAAATATTTCTCCTTCCTGCTCATATTTTGCAATCGTAAGACTAATACCATTTACACAAATACTCCCTTTATTAACTACATATTTTGAAAAATTACTATTTTTCCACTTTATTGATAAGAGCCAAGATTTCTCTAATTTTTCTATATTTTCAACCGTTCCAAGTCCATCAACATGTCCGCTGACTATATGACCTCCAAGACGGTCAGACACCCTAAGAGCGGGTTCCAAATTAACAATCTGATTCAGGTTCGACTTTACTCCTAAAGTTGTTTTTTTTAATGTCTCCTCACTAACATCAACAGTAAATTTATTTTGAAAAATCTCTTTAACAGTTAAACAAATTCCGTCAACAGCTATGCTGTCACCGATTGCCATATCAAATAAATTATCTAGAATTTCAATTTCTAGAATATTTTTTTCTTGTCTTAGTTTTCCAACTGATTGAATTATTCCTGTAAACATAGATTTAAGAAAAATATTTTTGCAAAATTTTGTATTTACTTTAATTTACTTTAAATGTTTTTCAACTATAAATAAATTAAAGAGTAAATAAAAAGAAATTGATCATAATTAGATGATTAATGATTCACAAAAAAGATCATTTGGTAGAGGGGCGAAAGTGAGCTTATTCACTTTAGGGACAATGCGAGCAACTGAAAGTCTCGAAAAAATGTATAGCGTAATAAAAAATGCATATTATGTAGGAATTAATCATATAGAAACAGCACCCTCTTATGGTGATGCTGAATCACTTATTGGTAATTCAATAAAAAAATTAGCAATAGAAGAAAATATAAAAGAAAAAAATTGGGTGATTACTTCTAAAGTTTTACCAAAGGGTGATTTTGAATTTTTAAAAAATAATTTTAAAAAGTCTCTTAAAAATTTAAATCGCGAGAAAATTAATAATCTTGCAATTCACGGACTCAACTTAAAACAACATCTAGATTGGGTTCTTGCTGGGGAAGGTAAGAAATTCATATCTTGGATACTTGAGAAGGAACTAGTTGATCAAGTTGGTTTTAGTTCTCACGGAAGTTATTCACTAATTAAAGATGCAATTAATTGTGAAGTTTTTACTTTTTGTAGTCTTCATTTACATTATTTAGATCAATCTAAGATTGCTTTAGCAGAGGAAGCTATAAAAAAAGGTATGGGAGTTTTAGCAATATCCCCTGCGGATAAAGGGGGTAGATTGTATTCTCCAAGTGATATTTTGATAGAGGCCTCTAATCCTTTTCATCCATTAGAATTAGCATATCGATTCCTGCTAGCAAAAGGCATTACAACTTTATCCTTGGGGGCCACAAACAAAAAAGATTTTGAATTTGCGCATAAACTAAGAAACTCATTCGAGAAGCTTACAAAACTTGAAAAAAGCGCCCTGAATAAAATTGAGGAAGTTGCAAATAAAAGATTAAACTCAACCAAATGTGAACAATGTAGATCTTGTCTTCCATGTCCAAATGAAGTGCCTATTCCAGAAATACTTCGTTTAAGAAATATATCTATTGGTTATGGCCAAATAGAATTTTCAAAAGAAAGATACAATTTAATAGGAAAAGCTGGACACTGGTGGGAAGAAAAAAATTCCTCATTTTGTCAAGAATGTAATGAATGTGTTCCTAAATGTCCTAGTAAATTAGATATACCAAATTTATTAAAGGAAACTCATAATTTATTAATTGAAAATCCTACAAAAAGATTATGGGGATAAGGAATCATTCCAGATATTTTTAAGATTAATTTTTTGTACATTTGTTAAGACAGGAAAAGACCAACTATTTTCCCAACATTTCTCAGAAGGTCCTGAGATGGGGAACATTTCAGATTTATATTTACTTTGCAAATAATCACTATTGAATGGAAGATACCAACCCTGGCTTACTAATCTATCTACTATTGATTTATTTTCTAAGGATTTAATCCATCTAATTAATATTGCATTATTTAGATTTGATCGACTAAGCAGAAAATGCCACATCAAAGGTACGCCTTGGCTTGGGAAAACTAAAGAAAGCCTTGGATCTATTTTTAAATATTTTGAACAAAGACTATAGGGAACTATTGCGACAACAGCATCAGAATTAATCAACCAATTGAGCATATTTTTATCATCAAATAACATTGCTTGGCTTTTGAGTTTTTTTAAAGAATTAGATGAATTAATTTTTTGAGCAATTGATAATATTATTCTGGGACTTTGTGGAAAAATAATCTTCCCAGTTAATTTTTTAGAAAGAAGAAAATCCCAAGATGTTCTGGCTGAATTTATTAATTCTTTATTATTTTTAATGATAATTGTATAGGGTACCACGCCAATAGGAAATAATTTACTCATCTGATTTTGATTAAAACTTCCCAAAAAATCTATCGATCTCTTATCCAAATTTTCGAACAGTGCATATTCATTTATTTTTTCAAATTCTGAAAAATCTATACTAGAAATCCATCCATCATTTATTAAAGTAAAGTCAGAATTGGAAATTGTATTTCTATTTTTTTGTAGCCGAATATTTTCAAAATTAATTTTTTCCTGCTTCCAATCTTTTGGAATCGTATCTTTAAAAGATTCTGGATAAAAAGAACTTTGTAATGCAATTTTTACTTTATTAGGTATATTACTGCAAGAGTTTAAGAAAAATAAAAGCGAAAGCTTGCCACAATTTAAAAATTCTCTTCGGGTTGCAAATTTTGAAAACATTCAGCAATCCTCCTCTAAAGAAATTTGACCTAGGCACTTCATCATTTCCAGATTTTGTTGACACAATGAAACTATTTCTTCATTTTTAAATCCATCTAAGAAAGCAAGCAATGATATTCCACCAGCACCAACACCTTCTTTTACATGACCTAATTCATAATCCTTCAATTCTTTGTATTTTGAAGATTTGAAATTTAAAGGACTTGCTAAACCTAATAATTTGACATCATACTTTTCATTAATGAGATTTACTAAATCATTTAGAGAATTATCTTTCACAAGCCACTCAGTTGTCGCAATTAAAACATCTTCAACAAATTCATCTTTATTATTATTGTCTAATAATTCTAATACAAGCACTAAGATCGCTAACATCTGACTTCCGCCAGACAATATTACAGGTTGTTTTGCTAACCTAGCACCAATTAATAGACCCTTTGAGAAAGCTTGGAAAGGATCACCTACCGCCGCCACAACATCAAAAGAGTCGAAATCAGCCTTGAAATTTGCATTAAAAAGTCCTTTTTCAACTACTTGTCTTCTAAGTTCTCTCGGAGCTTTATATAAACTACTCCCTACTAAATTAGACACCTTCAAACCAAAAGCTTCCATTACTGCCTGAGCAGTTGTGGTGCCCCCAGGAACAGATTCAGCAATTAAAACCGGTTGTTTTAAGGATTTTCCTATCGCAAGACCTTTTTTATAGAGATTTAAAACTCTCTCTTTAGACATCGACTTACCAGTAGTAAGGCAATTTGATGGGCCCAAATCTCTATCTTCTACAAACAAATGATTAAAATAAGGCTTAGTTCCTATTCCCAGAGGAACAATAACTGGATAAATATTAATAAGCTTTGAACAAACATGACTGATTAGGGCTGGAGTTACCCCTGCGTTAAGAATAGGCAATTTATATTTGTGATCTTTTGAAGCACCCTCAAGCATAAATTCGGCATCTGCGAGCGCAGTTGTTCTCCTTGATTTTGCATTAATACCTGCCGCGGAAATTCCAGGAATTTGAGAAGTATTAGTGCCTGCAATTACAAGAAATATTTTAAAATTATTAATATTCTTTTTCAGTATTTCTATCTTATTAAGTTTTCTTTTTTTATTGGATTGATTACCAAAAAAATTTATGTCTAATTCTTTACTATACATTTTTACTTTTTTCAGTTTTTAAAATCAATTAAGCTATTTAATAATCTTGGAGGATCTGGAATATTTAATTTAAATCTTGGAAACAGAGAGTATGCAACTACATGTACAGTTAAAACATAAACTATTTCTTGAAAAATTATTAAAAAAATTGCACCTAATTGGATACTTAAAATTGAGGGAGAAAAAGGTAAATTTAATAATCCAATGAACTTTTCTAGTAGGCCATAACTTGCTCTAGTAATTAGGATCCAAAGATTATCACCCACCAACGTAGATAATGCTATTACTCGTAGGAAAAAGCCAAAGGTTCCAATTATAACTCCTACAGTTAGACTAAATTTCCAACTTTTTTCTCTAAACCAACACCAGCCCAACCAAAAAGCCAAAATCCCATAAGGAAATAAAAATAAAGTTCCTCTAATAGGTCCCATAATTATAAATAAAAGTAGAAATTGTATTAGGAGTCCTTCCAATGCAGTTTTAGTTCCTCTTCTCAAGTGCAACATGATCATAGGGAGGGGTAAAATCAACCTTAATAAAGCTCCCCCAATTGGCAAATAATATAATGCAACCCAGAATAAAGACGAAAGAGATGCTAAATATGAGATCTCGACAATATTTAATGCTTCAGTTTTTGTTGTTATTTTCATTATTAGTTAAATAATTTTTTAATTAATTTTTATTCATACTTTTATTTTTTGAATCTAAGATACGTTCAATCTTTTCTATTTCAAAATTTACCTCAGAATTACTTAATATGGAACTT
>QCBL01000021.1 GCA_003281625.1 Prochlorococcus sp. AG-347-I04 | reverse complement strand
TCCAATGAATTGATAAAAGAGAAAATAATCAAGTTTTTATTAATTTGATTATTTTTTTTGCTGTTTCAATAACATTGTGATTTGTTAATGCAAAATCAAATTGATTTGATACTGAAATCTCATAATTAGCCCTTGAGAGTCTTTTTTTAATTGCGTCTTCTTTTTCAGTACCTCTATTTCTTATTCTTCTCTCTAACTCTTCTTTATCCGGAGGAAGTAAAAATATTGACATACAATTAGGAAACTTATTTTTTATTTGACTAGCACCCTGTACTTCAATTTCAAGTAATACCGTAAATCCCTTTTTTATTTTCTCATTAACAGAAGACAAAGGGGTTCCATAGTAGTTTCCAGCGAATTGAGCCCATTCAAGGAAAAGGTTTTGCTCAATCATTTCTTTAAACTTTTCCTTATTTAAAAAGTAGTAATTTTCTCCATCCTTCTCTCCCTCTCTAGGTTCTCTTGTAGTCGCAGATATTGAAAGCCAAAAATTTTTTTCTTTACCTAATATTTCTTTAACAACTGTTCCTTTACCCACTCCGCTAGGTCCAGTCAGAATAATAAGTTTTTTTTGATTTTTCATATTAAATTTTTTACAGTAAGATAAACATCTCTGGAATTAAAAAGGGATAATGCAAAAAGGTGTTCCTCAAATAATGGATATTACATCTATTAGATCTGTCTTGCATTATTTAACAAAGAACATCTTACCTACAAAGTTTGAAACTGCCCAACAACCTGAGCCTAATACAATTCAATTATGTTTCAGAGGAGTTGATTCTCAAACATGGTTAGAAGTTTCATGGAATGGAGACTCACCTAGGATACTAAAGATAAAAAAGCCAGAAAAGATTGGTAGAGAAAGCACACTTTCTAAACAAATAAGATATGGATTAAAGTATATGGCTTTAATTTCTATTGATCAAGATGATTTCGAGAGAGTTATAAAGTTTGGTTTTGCAAAAAAACCGGGAGATGAAGTTAATAAGTATTTAATTTTTGAATTAATGGGAAAACATAGTAATATTTTTTATTTGGATAATAGATATAAAATAATTGCGGTTGGTAAACAAATTAAATCAAGTCAATCTAGTTTTAGAACAATTTCAACAGGATCAATTTATTCTGGCCCTCCAGTCAATCTCAAAAAACAACCTAAAGAGGATGAGTCTTTTCAATCATGGAAAGACTCAATTTCAACAGTACCTGAGTCTTTGAAATACTGCTTAATAAACACTTATCAAGGAGTTAGCCCTATCCTCACAAAACAATTAGAGATTGTAAGCAAAACTGACAATTCTGAAATAATGGGGAAAAATATTGATTTCATTAGCGATTCGGACTTGAAAGAGATATTTAAAAATTGGAAGATTTGGATAAATAGATTCAAGAACAATGACTTTAACTTTTCTGTATTAAATAAAGATTTTTATTGCGTTTGGTTTATTGATAATGAAAATAATTGCGAAAATAAAATAGATTTATGCACCAGTTTAGAGAATTACTATGATTATTATCTGAAACAAAAAAAACTCGAATTATTGAAAAAGAAAATTGAAGGGATAATTTTTAAACAGACCAATACTGAGAAAAAAAATTTAAATATTCAATATGATCTTCTGACAAAATCTGAAAACTACAAGGTATATAAAGAAAAAGCTGATAATATTTTCACTTCAAATGAAGTCAAAAAACGAGATGTTATTAAAGGACAAAAACTATATAAAAAGTCAAAAAAACTAAAGAGATCTAGAGAATTGATAAAAGGAAGATTAAGTATTTACAAAACAAATATAGAAAGATTAGATGAATTCACTACACTTCTTGAAAATCTAAATTCCTTAAATCATGAAAAACTTTTTATGAGAATCAAACTTCTAGAAGAAATTCTGGAAGAAATTTGTAACGAGTTTAATATCAATATCAAGAGGCAAAGAGAAGATAAGAAAAGTAAATCTGAGATACAATCTTCACCAATTCAAATTGACTCTCCAACAGGATTGAAGCTTCAGGTAGGAAGAAATATGAGACAAAATGATTTAATAAGCTTTAAGTTTTCAAAAAAAGGGGATCTTTGGTTTCATGCACAGGAATCACCAGGAAGTCATGTAGTTTTAAAATCTTCATCTCAAGTGGCATCTGAACTAGATCTTCAAATAGCTGCAGATTTAGCTGCTTTATTTAGTAAGGCAAAAAGAAACATTCAAGTTCCAATTAATTTAGTAAAGATTAAAGATTTGCAAAAAATAAAAAAAGGTGGACCTGGATGCGTTTCCTTTAAAAATGTAGAAATTATTTGGGGAAATCCTACAAGAGGAGAAGATTACATTAAAAAAAATCTTAAAACAGTAATTTAGATTATAATAAAAAAAATTTTTAAATCTAAATGTTCGATTTTCTTTTGGGTACTCATGAATTTTTAGGAAATCATAGTTTTCCAGAATTTATTGTTGGATATCTATTTGGCGCTGCATTAATAATTGGAGCTCCTACTGTCTTCTTATTACTCGCCTTTGTAAGCGCTCTTATGAAAACAAATGGGAAAATGGGTGGCTACAGAGAATATGAAACTTATGGCGAATCATCTTTAAATGATGCTCCTCCCTTCTTATTACCCGATCCAACTAATCCTAAATTAAGCAAATAAAACTTTAAAAAAAGAATTGGACTTTGACGAGGGGGAATTTAAACCTTTTTCTAACAAAATCTTTATCAAACAATAATGAAAGGTAAAAGTCAGAGTGAAAATAAATTATCAGATTCGATGACTTTCAGTGATCACTTAGAAGAACTACGTCAAAGGATACTTAACTCAATCTACTCAATACTTATTTCAATATTCTTTAGTTTCCTAACTATAAAGCCATTAATATCTTTTTTAGAAATTCCAGCAGGTGATATTCATTTACTGCAACTTGCTCCTGGAGAGTTTTTGTTTGTTGCTATTAAAGTGGCAGGTTACAGCGGATTAATTGTATCTATGCCTTATATTTTTTATCAAATAATATTGTTTATATCCCCTGGATTAACTAAACGAGAAAAAAGCCTTATCTTGCCCGCGGTTTTTGGTTCAGGTTTTTTATTTTTTTTAGGATTAATTTTTTCATGGTGGTTATTAGTTCCTGCAGCAATAAATTTCTTTATTACTTTCGGTGCTGATATCGTTGAACCATCTTGGTCTATAGAAAGATATTTTGATTTTGTACTCTTATTAATGTCTAGCACTGCAATAGCTTTTCAATTACCAGTATTACAATTTATTCTTGGTTCTCTTGGAATAATTACAACAGAAAAAATGATTTCGAATTGGAAGATAGTTGTAATTTCCTCCGCAATCTTATCTGCAGTGATTACTCCTTCAACAGACCCATTGACAATGTCATTGCTATCTATATCCATTGTGTTTTTATTTTTTGTGGGTACTGGATTAACTTACTTATCAGAAAATCTTAAGTCAAAAACTCTTTCATCTTCTCATTAAAATTTAATTGCAAGCTGACAGCTCTACCTAACCTTGGCTTAGCATTGACTTTCTTTAGCCATTCCCTTACTTCCTCTGAATATCCACATCTATTTAAGATCTCGATTTTATCAGCTATCGATTTTTTATATTCATCTTCACTTAAAGGAAATGATTCCTGCCCAAGAAATCCCCACATCATTTGAAAATACACATATTTTCCTCGTCTAAAAAGCCTAAAATCATATTTTTTTCCCCAGCGATGAACCAAATAATGGATAATTTCATCTACTAACAAAGGATTCATTTAAATCAATTAATTAGGACTTCCTAAACTTTTACTTTAAAATATTAAAAGTCCTATCTATTTGCAACAGAAATTGAACAATCTGCTCCATAATAATTAATAAATAACAGAATCAAGTAGCGAATGACTCAATTAAGTTCCAATGATGTCCCTTCAATGGGTCGAAGGCAATTTATGAATCTTCTTACATTTGGTACTGCAACTGGTGTAGCGTTAGGAGCTCTTTACCCTGTAGCAAATTATTTCATGCCTTTAAGATCAGGTGGTGGTGGTGGTGGAACTTCTGCAAAAGATGAATTAGGGAATCCAGTAACTAAGACAGGTTGGTTAGCTGCCCATCAAGCAGGAGACAGAAGTCTAGTGCAGGGTCTAAAGGGAGATCCAACTTATTTAATAGTTAATGATGGTGGGGAAATAGGAGAATTTGGTTTAAATGCAATTTGTACTCATTTAGGTTGCGTTGTCCCATGGGATAGTGGTGCTAATAAATTCATATGTCCTTGTCATGGCAGTCAATACGATACAAATGGGAAGGTAGTCAGAGGGCCTGCTCCTTTATCTTTAGCTCTAGCTCATGTCGATATTGAAGATGATGCTGTACTTGTCAAACAATGGTCAGAAACTGACTTTAGAACTAATGAAAATCCATGGTGGGCATAAAAAAAATGAAAGGTCTTAAAAATCAAATTATGAAAAAAACAAGTTTATTTATTTGTACTCTTCTTTTAATTTCAAGTATTTTAATTTATCCAAAGATCAGTTTTGCTTATCCATTTTGGGCTCAGCAAAACTATGAATCCCCAAGAGAAGCCACAGGTAAAATAGTCTGTGCAAATTGTCATTTAGCTCAGATGCCTACAATTGCTGAGGTTCCACAATCTGTTGGAGCAGATAGTGTTTTCAAAGCTGTAGTCAAAATACCATACAAAAATGATTTAAAAGAGATAGGGGCTGATGGTTCGGAAGTCCCATTACAAGTTGGTGCAGTTGTCATGCTGCCTGATGGCTTTAAACTTGCTCCACAAGAAAGATGGACGGAAGAAATAAAAGAAGAGACAGAAGGGGTATATTTCACTAATTACAGTGAAGAGAAAGATAATATCATTATTGTCGGACCTTTACCTGGAGATACTAATAAAGAAATCGTTTTCCCTGTACTTTCCCCTGACCCATCAACTAATAAAGAATATCACTATGGAAAATACTCGTTACATATTGGAGGCAATAGAGGTAGAGGTCAGGTATATCCAACTGGAGACAAGAGCAATAATGTAGTTTTCACTTCTTCCACCACAGGAACTATAAATTCAATCGAAACAATTGAAGATGGTAGCTATCAGGTCAATATAGAAAATGATAATGGTGAAATAACTACTGAAGCAGTGCCTGTTGGTCCTCAACTTATCGTAAAAGCGCAAGACAAAATCAATGTAGGCGACCCTCTTACCAATGATCCCAACGTTGGTGGCTTTGGGCAATTAGATGCTGAGGTTGTACTTCAGAGCCCTTATAGAGTTATTGGATTAATTGCATTCTTCATTGGTGTAGGCTTAACACAAATACTTTTAGTATTAAAGAAAAAACAAGTAGAAAAAGTGCAAGCAGCAGAGGGTATCTAACTTTCTCTAAATGCTTATACTTCAAGCTTTTATACAATCTCCAGGAGAAACTTTTTTAAATTTAGGATTTATAACTATTAGATGGTACGGACTTCTTATTTCGGTTTCAGTTTTAATAGGCCTATTTGTCTCTAAAAAACTTGCAAAGGCAAGAAATATTAACCCAGAGTACATTAGTGAAATACTTCCATCATTAATAATCTCCTCAATAATTGGGGCAAGAGCTTATTACGTAATTTTTGAGTGGAGGCAATATAGCGGAGAGAACTTTTTTACTTCTTTTGAACTATTCAACAACATCATTCAAATACCTTCTTTTCTTGCAGTTTGGGAAGGAGGCATAGCAATTCATGGAGGTCTAATTGGAGGATTGTTATCGATTATCTATTTCTGTAAGTCTAAAAAAATTAATTTAAAAACTTTTATAGATATATTAATACCCTCGATTATTCTTGGACAATCCATAGGAAGGTGGGGAAATTTTTTTAATAATGAAGCCTTTGGAGTTCCTACAAATTTGCCTTGGAAATTATTTATACCTATCCAAAATAGGCCTTTAGAATTTATTAATTATGAATTTTTTCATCCTACATTTCTCTATGAGTCATTGTGGAATCTTTTAATTTTCATCGTCCTTATTATTACCTTTAATAAACAAAATAAAACAGATTTTTTCAGACCTGGCTTTTTAAGCTGTCTTTATCTAATTAGTTATAGCTTTGGAAGATTCTGGATTGAAGGTTTAAGAACTGACCCACTATGCATTGGTGGACTTCCACCTTTCTGTGAAGGCGGTATAAGAATGGCTCAATTTATAAGTATTTTTCTATTTTCATCTGGCTTAATTGGAATATTTTTTTTAAGATTGAGATCATATAGTGGGAAAAATAGAAAGAATGGATAATAAAATATCCTTTGTTGGTGTTGGTCCAGGCGATCCAGAATTATTAACTTTAAAAGCATTAAAAAAGATAAAAATTGCAGATGTCATTATTTGGACTGATTCTCTAATTCCTGAAAAGATTTTAGATTTTGCTAGAGAAGGTTCTGAAAAAATAAAAACGAGTTCACTCAACTTAGAGCAAATCACCTCAATTATGATAGAAAAATTTCAGGCAGGGAAAACTGTTGTAAGGTTGCATGATGGAGACCCTTGCCTTTTTGGAGCAATTAGAGAGCAAATCGAAATTTTAAAAAACGAAAAAATTGAAATCGAGATTGTTCCTGGAGTAAGTGCATTTCAAGTTGCTGCAGCATATCATGAAGCTGAGTTAACTATCCCTGACGTAACTCAGACAATAATTTTAACTAGAGCAGGAGGGCGAACAGGGATGCCCGAGAAAGAATCTCTGAAAGATCTTGCGAAACACAATTCCTCTATATGTCTATATCTAAGTGCTAGGCATGTGAAAAGGTCTCAAGAAACTTTACTAGAGTTTTACCCTCCAGAGACCAAAGTGATTGTTGGATTTAGAGTATCTTGGGATGATGGTTGGACATCATTAATAGAATTAAAAGATATGGAAAAATTTTCTATTGAGAAAAAACTGATTAGAACAACCATTTACATAATTAGCCCAGTAATTAGTAATTATCAAAAAAGATCTAATCTTTATAATCCATCTTATAAGCATCTCTTTAGGAATAAATAATTTTAAAGTTGATAGAAAAAAATTAATTACTATAATTAGTAAAAATTTATTTACATTGAAAGAAATAAAATCTGTTTCTGAAAACTACAATAAA
Organism: Prochlorococcus sp. AG-347-I04; assembly: GCA_003281625.1. Lineage (GTDB taxonomy): Bacteria > Cyanobacteriota > Cyanobacteriia > PCC-6307 > Cyanobiaceae > Prochlorococcus_A. The sequence goes on along the minus strand of QCBL01000021.1, from coordinate 7,622 downwards.
ACAGGAGATTCCTCTTTAAAAAGAATCGGAAATTTTATTAAAGAGGCTAGGTTAAGTAAAAATCAATCTATTGAAGAATTGGCTTCTGATTTAAAAATTGGAGCTCATCAACTTGAAGCCATCGAAGAAGGTAATGAAGAAAAACTACCTGAAAAAGTATTTATCAAAGCAATGATTAGACGGATTTCACAGAAGCTCAAACTTGATACAGAATTTTTAATGGATGAATTCAAGACAGAGAGGAAAGAAGTGAAAATTGAAGAAATAGTTGAAGAAGTTTCCAAAAAAAATTTTAAATCTAGGCAATCTAAAAATTTTAATCCACTAGGATTCCTAATATTTATTTTAATTTCAGGCTTTCTCGGACTAATCGCCTCGTCCTTAATTTTCAATTTATTTTCAGACTCTTCTCAGAATCAAACTCCAAAACAAGAACTTTTAAAAAAAACTAAATAACTTTTAAATCCAAATTCTTTAGTTCTTTTATTACATTACGGCATAATCCTAAGTTCCATTTTTCAAGAAGAAGATCATGTTTTACATCTAAAGGTAAAAGTTGAAATATAAGATTCTTTCCCTGTAATTTTATTTGAACTGAGGAGATCACCTTGTCAGGTCTTTGATCAAGAGATGCTGCTAGTCTCAGGATTAATGACATTTCAAGAACTAATTTTTTATCATCTTTGGATATTAAATTTTGCCAAGACTCATGTCTTTTCTTGGGAAGATTCTTTCTATGATACCTAGCAATTGAAGCAATAATTTGTGTTTCTGCTTCAGAATATCCCAACAACTCACAATTTTTTATTAAGTACCAAGAGTGTTTGTGATATGAACCAACATTCACATATTTCCCACAATTATAAAGATTAGAAGCTGCCCAAAGAAGTTCTTTAGCTTTAGGGTCATTATCGCTATGAAAGATATTTTTAGTCTGATCATAGATTTGAAAGGCAATATCAATAACTTTCTCAGCTCTTGTATTATCTACTCCAAACTTTCTGGCCTGATGAACTATAGTTGTTTTTCTAATATTGCTTTGAATATTCAACTCATTTTTAATTATCCCTTTACGAAGCATCCAATCCACAACCAAACCCTCTCGAAGAGCCCTCTCACTTATTGTTAATTCATTAAAGTTCAACATCTCCATTGCGGTGTTTAATATCAATGCTCCTGGAATAATTATTTCTGATCTTCTCTCACTTAATGAATGTATTTTCTTGAGTTCCGAAACTGGCAATTTAATTAGTTTTTCCAGCACATTTTGTAAATTATCCCTTTTAAATTTATAACCATGCAACTTTTGTTTAGATTCTCCCAAATCATCTGAAATCAAATTTCCTAATGAGGTTGCAGTGCCACTGGTTGCAATCATAAATAAAGGCTTATCTTCCTTGTATCTACTCTTTATTTTTCGAACAGATGGTTCTAAAGATCCTTTAATAAAAGTTTTTAAAAAACTCGATCTTTCTGAAGTTATAGTCCCTTTATTTAAAAAATCATTTTTAAGTCTTACCGCACCAATTCTCGAACTGGTAAGGGCAATAGCATCTTTTTTATCAGCAAGTATTAATTCTGTAGACCCTCCTCCAATATCAATGATTACAAAAGATTGATCTTCAAAAGACATACCAGAAAGAACACCAAGGTAAATTAATCTGGCTTCCTCAGAACCACTTATTATTTCTATTTGAATACTAGTTTCATCAAGAACTCTTCTAATAAAATCTTGACCGTTTGGAGCTTCCCTAACTGCACTTGTTGCTGCCGTTACTATTTGTTTTACTCCATTACTCTTACAATATTCCTTAAATCGCTTAAGAGTAAGTAATGCTCTTTGGATTGATTCTTCACTAAGATTACCCTCCTCATCTCTTTCTCCAAGACGAGTGGTTGATTTATCAGTGAATTTTATTGAAAATGATTTTAATTCTATATTAATTTCTGCTACCAAGAGATGTGTAGAGTTAGTTCCAATATCTATAGAAGCTACTAAAATTTGCTTTTTTTGAAAATATCTTAAATCTTGTTGTTGTATCATTTCTTTTTATAAGATGCAGATATCTTTAATCCATTAATAAATATACCCAAGATTGATTATTAAAAAATAGAAATCATTTAATCCTAGTAACTTTATTTAAAGTTATGAAATATACAATAGGTCATATGCAAAATAAAAATCGACAATTTAAATTAAGTACTTTTTTTGAATTATTAAGGTGGAATAAGCCGACTGGAAGAATGATCTTACTTATTCCTGCTGGATGGAGTTTATATTTAACCCCAGATGCTAATCCAACATTTTTAATGCTGCTAAGAATAATTCTGGGAGGACTACTAGTAAGTGGATTAGGCTGCGTAGTTAATGATATTTGGGACAAAAAAATTGATCAAAGAGTTTTTAGGACAAAAAATAGACCTCTAGCTGCAAATAAAATAGGTCTTAAAACGGCTTATTCAATTCTTTTCATTTTAATTTTATGTAGCTTCTTTTTAACCTTGTCACTTCCTCAACCTGGAAGAATCCTTTCTATTTCTCTTGCTTTTTTAGCTTTACCTATTATTTTAATTTATCCTTCTGCCAAAAGATGGTTTAAATATCCTCAATTAATCTTATCCATATGCTGGGGTTTTGCTGTATTAATTCCTTGGGCTGCAAATGAAGGCAATTTAAATAGTATTGTTTTATTGTTTTGCTGGCTAGCTACCATTTTTTGGACTTTTGGCTTTGACACGATTTATGCTTTAGCAGATAAAAAATATGATATCAAAATTGGAATAAATAGTTCCGCTATTAACCTCCAGAAAAATACAAGAATAACAATTCAAATTTGTTATTTTTTAACTTCTAGCTTTCTCGCATTATGTGGATTTATTAATCAAATGGATTTTATTTTTTGGCCAATTTGGCTTACAACGTCAATCTTAATGCAGAAAGATGTACTAAAAGTATTTCCTGAGGAAAAGCAATCAATAAAAAATATAGGGAATCACTTCAAAAATCAATCAATTTATGGAGGAGTAATTTTATTAGGAATAATTATAGCCTCATAAATTCTAAGTATGATTTTTAGATTAAAAAAAGGTGATCTAATAGATATTTTAGCTCCAGGCTCCTTTATTGATGGAGACGAAAATTTTCAAAAAGGCATAGAAATTTTAAAAAACTGGGGCTTGGAAATTAATGAAAATAATTCTCTATCAAAAAAATTTGGTTATTTTGCAGGTGATGATCTAACTAGATTTGAAGAACTGGAAAAAGCACAAAATAGTAAGCTAATCATTTTTGCAAAAGGAGGCTGGGGTTCAGCAAGACTTCTAGAAAAAGAACCTTCTTGGCAGCATGGTTTAATGCTTGGATTCTCAGATACATGTTCTTTATTACTATCTAAATATTCTCAAGGATTTATAGGTTCTATTCATGGGCCAATGGTTACTGGCCTTTTTAAAGAGCCAGAATGGAGTCTTGAGAGATTAAGAAATTTACTTTTTGAGGGATATGTTGAGGACATAAGAGGAATTCCTTTAAGAGCTGGAAAAGCTAAAGGAGAAATTATCGTTTCTAACTTAACTATTGCTACTTTTTTAATTGGTACTAATCACTTTCCAGATTGCAAAGGAAAAATAATAATTTTTGAAGATATTAATGAAGATATTTATAAAATTGATCGCATGTTGACTTACCTCAGAATGACTAAAACACTTTCTGAAATTGCCGGTATTGGATTCGGAAGTTTTTCTAATGATTCCTGCGACCTTGAATGGAAAGATTTACTAAAAAACTGCATTATTGAAAGACTCCAAGAGTTTGATTTCCCTATTCTTTTTGAACTCCCAATAGGCCACATATCGGGAAATGCTTGCATTCCTTTGGGATGCGAAGCCACCTTAAATGGTGATGATGGCATTCTTAGTATCGATAAATCTTTTAACTAGGGGTATTTCACAAAAAGTTTTGCTATTTTCAAATCTATAGGGGATGTAATTTTTATATTTGAATAAGTTCCTTCAATAATCTTCACTTTCCAATTAAGCATTTCGAATAGAGAAGCATCATCTGTGACTTCCCAGTTTTTATCAATTGCCATCTTATGAGCTTTTTTTAATCTATCTACTAAAAAGCCCTGAGGAGTTTGCGCTGCCCATAAATAATTTCTATCAGGTGTTTCTTTAATAAAACCTTCATTATCAATAATCTTTATAGTGTCGGTTACCTTAGTAGCCAAAATTACAGCTTCATTTTCATCTAATTGCTTAGCACAAAGGTCTATCAATTCAGGATTAATTAGACATCTAGCACCATCATGTATTAAAACTTTTTCAGCATCTTTTGGTAAAGCTTTTAGACCATTAAAAACTGACTGTTGTCTCGTGTCACCACCATTAATCCAATGAACTTTATGGGCAAAATCCTTTGCTGAATTTAATAATAAATTTTTATCTTTCGGTTGCCCAATTATTCCAACCCAATTTGTTGAGCTTGCAGAAAATACAGATTTAAGTGTCCAATAAATCAAAGACTCTCCCTCTAAATCAATAAGTAATTTATTTTTTCCAGCTTTCATTCTGCTACCGCTCCCTGCAGCTGGTATTAAAAAGTGCACAATAGAAGGTCTTAATATTTTCTAGACAATTATAAATAAAAGCAATATCTTTACACAAATAGTACTACGATTGAAAATTATAAAATTTCATAATGTCCAATAAAGATTCATTATCAGGCAAAATTGCTTTAATCACTGGAGCTAGCAGAGGAATTGGTAAAGAAATTGCTCTAGAACTAAGCCGATTGGGAGCAGAAGTTTTTATTAATTACTCTTCTTCTGATGAAAAAGCTGAAGAAGTTATAAATTTAATAAAAAATTCTGGAGGTAAAGCTCATAAATTAAAATTTGATGTTTCAAAAGAGGATTCTGTCAGTTCAGCGTTTGAAGAAATAATTAAAATTAAAGGCGCCATTGATATCCTCATTAACAATGCTGGAATTACTAGAGATGGATTATTGATGAGAATGAAATCGGAACAATGGGATGATGTACTCAATACAAACTTAAAAGGAGTTTTTCTTTGTACAAAATATGCTTCAAAATTTATGATGAAAAAAAGAAGTGGTAACATCATAAATATTTCATCTGTTGTTGGCATAATTGGTAATCCTGGTCAAGCAAATTATTCTGCCGCCAAAGCTGGAGTTATTGGATTTACCAAAACTTGCGCAAAAGAATTTGCCTCAAGAGGTATAAATGTTAATGCAATAGCTCCAGGTTTTATAGAAACAGAGATGACTGAAAAACTTAATACTGAAGAGATTCTGAAGGTTATTCCTTTAGGGAAATTAGGAAGTTGTAATCAAATTGCAAACTTAGTGTCATTCTTAGTTTCAAGTGATGCAGGAAGGTACATTACAGGGCAAACAATCAGTATAGACGGGGGAATGAGTATTTAGTTATGTACTTTCATAAGGCTGACCTAATTCATCTCTCAACCTTCTAATTTTTTGTAAAAGTTTTAGCCTTCGACTTCTAGCAGTTAATGTCAAGAAAAATCTTAAAGGGAAGTATATCATTGTCATGGCAATCGCGAGGATTGCGGTAAGAGTAAAAATAAGATTATTTGTTTCTTCCATAACTTAAAGATACTCTTATTTGAGTTAATTTGTATGTCTAGTTAAAAGAAATTCGGCTTTCCCCACTTAATTAAATATCCCTTAAAAATGATTCTATGGGAGATTAGAATAAGACTAAAGATCGACTAAACATGGCTAAACAGTTAAGTTTTTCTAATGAATCAAGAGAAGCGCTAGAAAAAGGCGTAAATTTCGTAGCTAATGCGGTGAAGGTTACTATTGGGCCAAAAGCAAAAAACGTAGTAATAGAGAGAAAATTTGGTTCACCAGATATAGTTAGAGATGGATCCACAGTTGCTAAAGAGATTGAGATTGAGAACCCTATTTCTAATTTGGGTGCGAAATTAATAGAACAAGTTGCGTCCAAGACAAAAGAGAGTGCTGGAGATGGAACAACAACAGCCACCATTTTGACACAGAAGATGGTTCAAGAGGGATTAAAAAATATTGCTTCTGGTGCCAGTCCTATCGAGTTAAAGAAAGGTATGGAAGTAGGCCTGGCTTTTGTTCTAGAAAAATTAAATTCCAAAAGTATTTCATTAAGTGGTTCTGATATCCAAAAAGTTGCAACAGTTAGTGCTGGAGGAGATGAAGAAATTGGATCTATTATTTCCAAGGCAATGGATATTGTTACTTCAGATGGTGTAATAACTGTCGAAGAATCTCAATCACTAGATACAGAATTAGATATAACTGAAGGAATGTCTTTTGATAGAGGCTATAGTTCTCCGTATTTCGTAACTGACCAAGAAAGGCAAGTTTGTGAACTTGAAAACCCTAAGATATTAATAACTGATCAAAAAATTTCAACTTTAGTTGATCTAGTTCCAATACTTGAAGAAATTCAAAAATCAGGCTCACCTTTTCTAATTCTTGCTGAAGATATCGAAGGAGAGGCTTTAACCACCTTGGTTTTGAATAAGAATAGTGGAGTGTTAAATGTAGCTTCCGTAAGGGCGCCGTTATTTGGCGAGAGAAGAAAAGCTGCCCTTGAAGATATTGCTATTCTTACTGGAGCTAAGTTAATTAGTGAAGATAAATCCATGACACTTGATAAAGTATCAATTAATGATTTAGGCAAAGCAAAAAAAATAACTATCACGAAGGACAAAACTACAATTGTTGCCTTCGAAGACACTAAAGATTTGGTTAAAGCGCGAGTAGAAAAATTAAAGAGAGAAGTTGAAATAACAGACTCAGAGTATGATCAGGACAAAATTAATGAAAGGATAGCAAAACTAGCTGGAGGAGTAGCACTTATCAAAGTTGGAGCTGCAACAGAAACTGAGATGAAGTACAAAAAGTTAAGAATCGAAGATTCCCTTAATGCTACGAAAGCTGCTATTGAAGAGGGTGTAGTTTCTGGAGGTGGACAAACTTTAATTGAAATATCAGATGACCTTTTAAATTTAAGTCAAACATCTTCCGATGATTTAAGAACAGGAATAAATATAGTAAAAGAAGCCCTTTTGGAACCTACTAAACAAATAGCAAAAAATGCTGGTTTTAATGGTGATGTAGTTGTTGCTGAAATTAAAAGACTTAACAAAGGCTTCAATGCTAATTCAGGGAAATATGAGGATTTAAAAGATTCAGGAATATTAGATCCAACTAAAGTAATAAGATTAGCTCTTCAAGATTCAGTATCAATTGCAGCTATGCTCCTCACTACAGAAGTTGCGATGGCTGACATTCCAGAGCCTGAAGCTGCAGCACCAGGAGGACCGGGTGGAGATCCAATGGGGGGTATGGGCGGAATGGGTATGCCAGGTATGGGCGGAATGGGTATGCCAGGTATGGGCGGAATGGGTATGCCAGGTATGATGTAAAAAGCTAACTAGCTTTTTTATCTTCAGTAATCCATTTTCTTAAATTTTTAATATTAGGTAGTGGTAATTTTGGGGTTTTATTATATTGATTAATTTGATTAGAATCTTGTTTAGTATTAAACACTTGATTATTGTTAGAAATTTTTAAGTAATTTGATTCATAA
>QCBL01000020.1 GCA_003281625.1 Prochlorococcus sp. AG-347-I04 | reverse complement strand
ATCTACTTCTAAATTTATTTAAATATTTTTGTAAATTATATTTGTCCTCTAGCAAATTACTATTTTCAATAAAGTTATTTATAAAATCTATCCTCTCCTTAAATGATTTTTTATCTTTATTTATTTCCAAATCATCCAAAATATTCGATTGACTTACGGGAATTACTTTTTTATTATCAAAATTAAAAATATCAACAGCGGTAAGAATAGTCCAACTAGTACTTATATCCTTGAATTCTGAGTTAATTAAATTTTTTTTACTTGAATCATATTCGATTTCAATTATCCCTCCATCAATTGGATACAATGAGGAGTTTATATAAAAAGAATTGTTTTTGAAGCTGAAATCAAATAATGAGTTGGCTAGATTAATATTGCCATATTTACCTAAACTCCAAGCAATTCTCCCATCAAGGTTTGACTGCTCTGACGAAATTGATCCCTCACCATTAATAATCCCATCAATTCTATCGAATTGATTTTTGTTTATAGATAATTCAAGTTCATCAAGAGGGAAATTGTCCGCCTGCCAATTGTAAATATTATCTTTTCTGACTATACCTATAGTTCCTTTATTAGAGTTAAAAACTCTTATAAAATTTGCATTATCTAGTTTAAGATCAGAATCAAACTTGATTGAAAGAAATGAAGGGATTGGAGAATATCTATTTTTCATATTTAGCAGAAATGCATTATTTTCATTTTTAATATCTCCCTCCCATGATTCTCTAATTCGGATACCTTTAAAGTGCGGATAATCTACATTAAAGTTTATAGAAATATCAGGATCAGTAATTTTTCCTTTTAATTCTCCTTTAGCAGTAATAAAACCCCTTATATCATTTTTTCGGAAAATATTTAAATTAGATAATTGAGTTCTATTTATTTTGAAAATAGTATCTATATCTCCAAAATTAATACCTCTTCTATCAAACCAATAAGGCATATTACCCGATAATTTGATATCAGGATTCAGGCTATTAATGTATCCAATAGTTCCTATTAGATCAATATTATTAGCACTTTTGTTAAATGGCACATTGAGATTAAAATACGAAGTCAAAGTTCCATAATTTAATTTTTCTGAATTAACAATTAAATTATTTTCTTTACAAAAAAACTCAGTTGAATCTGAGTTTATATTCTCTGCGTAATCTCCTGGTTTTATTTTTAAGTTAGTAAAGGAAAATCTTCCTTCACAAAATGTACGCTTTGATGATTTATTAAATTTAAAGTTAGATTTAAAGGTACCCTTTTTAAAGCTAATTTTTCTATCCCCAATAATATATTCAGAATCCTCAAGATCTAAACCGTTTGAAAATAAATCCAGTTTTAAATAGTCTTGATTTAATTTTGTATTAAATTTAAATTTTAAAAAACCCTTTTCATCAAACTTTGATTTTACATTTGCAATGATTTGTCTATTTCTTGACTTGTAAATAACATTGCCTTTTACTTTTGTTTTTAATCCTGCTTTATTAAACTTCAGATCTGAATATTTATTTAAGTAAAAGTTCAATTCATACTTTGATTGTGATTTTTTTGTACTTCGAACATTTTTATAAAATTCGTCCCTTTTAAAAAAATCTCTATCTATGTTTATGGCAGTTTCCTTAGGACTTATTTTTACAATCCATTTTTGTTTTAAAAAAGATCTAAAAGGCATAATGCCCACATATACATTTTTAGCTTTAATTTCAGAATCTATATTTTTCTCATCATTAATTTTTGAATTAGCCAAAGATATACCTAGAAATCTAATACCGACATAATCACCTAAATCAACATTTTTATCTAAAAGATTCTCAATACTTTCTTCTAGTTCTAATTTCCTAGAACTATATGTTTCTTTCAAAAAATTATTTAATAAAAAAGTGCCTAAAAAAACTAATGGTGAAAGCATTGCTACCAAAAGAATCTTAGTGTTTAAATTTAGAGATCTAATTTTTTTCAAGTTAGAGCCCAAAAATAGAGTAGGCTTACAAAATATAAGGAATTAATCAGGTCAAAGCCACTAAATGTCTTTTTTTGAACTATTAGAGAACACACCCAAAATTTTTGGATTCTTTGGAATATTTCTTTTTATTTGCACCATAGCTGCTTTTATATTTAATTTTGGCTTTAAATTTCGAATAACAGGAGCAACCATTTTCTCATTATTGCTTTCTTTGAGTAGTTGGGCATTTATTCAAAGTTACAACGAAAAAGTTATAATAAAAGATGCAAAATATCTTCCAATTGTTTATGACAATGGGTTCGATTTGATTATTGCTAAAGCAGATAATGACTTTCCAGAAGAATCCATTGAACCAACTTTAGAACAATTATCGAAAAACATATTGAAAGGCAGCCGATCAGGTGCAAACGTAAAAATAAAGATTAGGAAACTTGAAAAAATTTCGAATGGTGTAAGTGAGCCAGTTGTAATAGGAGAAGTTCAGAAAAATGTCAAAATGAATTTGTCTCTAAAAAATGAAAATTAAAAAATTTTTAGACTTTTTGCCAACTAACTTTAGACATGAGAAATCTTTTTTTATTCAAAATAATCTAACTGACTTTGAAAAATTAAGTAATCTCTCAGACTTAGACATAAATGAGATTCAGAGAAAATCTTCACTATGTACATTGAATAATCTAAAGAAAATTAGATCTATAGCTATTTTTAAAAAAGAAATTGGAATTTCTCCACCGCAAGCATATCTACTTTTACATTGCGGCATATCTTCTCTTAAATCATTATCACTATCTACTCCTTACGAATTAGAACGCAAAATTGGTAGATTAGAAAGAATTCTTAGAGTAAAAACTGAGACAGAAATAACTTTTACTATTTTAAAAGAATGGATTAAAAAAGCTAACCAAATCGAAAAGTCTATTAGAAATCTTGGATAAAAAAATTATTTAATGTAGAATTTAGAAAAAGTCAGTGATAATGAAACCTTTGTTATTTTTGTTATTTTTGTTTTCCAACTCTTATTACCCTGTTTTAAGTCAATCTAACTTATTGGAAACTGTAAAAAAGAATCCTACCGAAGCTAAGAATTTATGTAATAAGTTTAGAGAGTTAAATTCAAAAGGTATTTCAGCTAGTTCAGATAAAGCTATAGAGTACGTATCAAACAAAAAAAAGTTAACTCCCGTTAACGCAGAGATCTTTTCTATTTACGTCATTGGGCTGCACTGTCCAGACATTATCTAAAGCCTAAATGTCTGGTTCAAGATGGCTTGACAAGTCTCTAATACTTAGAGATGGAGTAAAACTTATATCAAGGATTTGGTTACCTAATAGTAACGGGCCATGGCCTGCATTATTGATGAGACAACCTTATGGCAGGGAAATTGCTTCAACCATTACCTATTCTCATCCTGAATGGTGGGCTTCCAAAGGTTATATGGTCATAATTCAAGATGTTAGAGGTATGGGTTCTTCTGAAGGAGTCTTTAATGGTTTTTCTCAAGAGGCTAGCGATACTTCAGAAACTCATGAATGGGTAAGGTCTCTAAAAGAATGTAATGGAAAACTTGGCTTATATGGTTTTTCATATCAAGGATTTACTCAACTAACCGGTGAATTAAATTCAAAGCCGCCCGATTGTTTATCTCCAGCAATGACTGGGATGAATATTAAGGATCATTGGTGCTCAGATGGAGGGGCATATTGGTGGCATAACAATATTGCATGGGGACTTCAAATCGCGGCACTAAAAATGAAAAGAGAAAATAATTTGTTTGAGTGGGGAAAGATAAGATTAGTCTTAGAAAATAAAAGTTATTTAACGGAAGGAATTGAAATTTTAAAAAAATATGATCCTAATAGCTTTGTTTTGGAATGGCTTAAAAATTTAAATAATGCTTGCGAATTTGAAGATTTTAAACCAATTTCAACATGGATTAAACAACCTATGTTAATCATTGGAGGACTTTGGGATCCACATTTAAAAGGTGCCTTTGATCTTTATAAAAAATCTAAAGAGGCTGGTGGAAGCCCAGAAATTATTATTGGGAATGCAACACATCTAAATTGGTGGGAGGGATCACAAGAATCTTTATTAAATTTTTTTGATAAACATTTAAAATCAGATGCAGATTTTAATTCTAAAAATTTAAAAGACGAGAAAAAAATATGGAATATTTCATTAAATAAATGGGAAGATTTAGATAACAAATTTAATCCTGAATTTATTTTTGGACTCAAAAGCGATGGTATAGCAAATGTAGAGGTTGAAGATGGAAGTCTGACCATAAATTCAAAAGGATCAGGATGGTTCACAATTGTTCATGACCCATGGAGACCTACTCCATCTGACGGTGGACATTTAGGTCCAAATCCTGGAATGTTTAACAGAAGCATTATTGATAAACGACTGGATGTAGGTGTTTTTCAAACCAATTCTTTTGAAGAAGATCAATATTTAACAGGAGTCCCCACATTTGAAATCCAAGTAAAAAGTGATCAGCCCAATTTCGATATCTGCCTTGCTTTATCTCTAGTTGAAGAAGGTAATGAAAAGGTGAATCAATTTTCAACCGGATTTTTAAGGGTTAAAAACTCCAAAATAAGTGATGAATGCATTTATCAAATCACAATGCAACCAACAAATATTTGTTTGATTAAAGATAGCAAACTTCGCTTATCTATATCTGCAGCAGCTTATCCCGCTATTGGAGTTAATCCTGGATTTGGGGAGGGAAATATTGGATCTCCTTCAGCAAATCATAGAGTTATTACTCTAAGTTTTAGCCTTGATAAAACATTTATGAAAATGACCCCTTTTTTTTAAAATAATTAATTTTTTGGTTAATCATTTGATATTATTAATCGTTAATATCTACCAGTCATGATCGAAACAATTCAAGCAGACTGGATTAAATCAGAAGCTATCAACCTAGAAAATTGTTGCAATGATAATCCATTAAAAATATTAGGTCCTCATTTTCATGAAGAACAATGGGTAATTAGGGTATGGATGCCTGAAGCCGACGAAGTTAAAATAAATTTTAAAAACAATACCTATAAAGCGGAAAGCATAAACCATAAATGGCTTTTTGAAGCTATCTTGCCTGAAAATCCAAATTATAATTACGAAATAAATATTTCACGAGGAGGGATCACACATACGCAACATGACCCTTGGGCATATAGAGAAGAGTGGATGGGAGAAGTGGATAGACATCTTTTTGCAGAAGGTAATCATCATCATATTTGGGAAAAAATGGGAGCACATCTTATTGAAGAAAATAATCAAAAAGGAGTCATGTTTTGTATTTGGGCTCCAAATGCAAAATCAATCTCGATAATTGGAGATATAAATTCTTGGGATGGAAGACATCATCCAATGCAAAAAAGATTAGGGGGAATTTGGGAACTATTCATGCCAACAATGCAGGAGGGCGACACATATAAATACGAAATAAGAACTCAACAAGGTCATATTTATGAGAAAGCTGATCCATATGGTTTCCTTCATGAAATTAGACCTCAAAATGGTTCAATAGTTTCAAAATTGAAAAACTTTAATTGGAATGATAGTTCTTGGATTTCAAATAGAGATTCCTCTACTCAAATTAACAAGCCAATTTCAGTTTATGAAATGCATTTAGGAAGTTGGCTCCATGAATCAACAGATAATAAATATCTGGAGGACAATGGTGAACAAAGAGACCCAGTGCCTGCAGCCGATTTAAAACCAGGAACAAGATTATTAACTTATCCGGAATTAACCGCGAAACTCATCCCTTACGTAAAAGAGAGAGGATTTACTCATATTGAACTAATGCCAATATCTGAACATCCTTTCGATGGTTCATGGGGTTACCAAGTTACAGGCTGGTATGCACCAACGAGTAGATTTGGCACCCCAAATGAATTTAGAGAGTTTGTTAATAAATGTCATGAAGAAGGCATAGGCGTAATTCTTGATTGGGTGCCTGGTCATTTTCCAAAAGATAAGCATGGTTTAGCATTTTTTGATGGTTGTCATCTTTATGAACATGGAGATTCACGCATAGGTGAACACAAAGAATGGGGAACCCTAATATTTAATTACAGCAGAAACGAAGTAAGAAATTTCTTAGTAGCCAACCTCGTTTATTGGTTTGAAGAGTTTCATATTGATGGCATAAGAGTAGATGCTGTAGCTTCCATGCTTTACAGAGATTATCTACGTCCAGATGGAGAATGGATACCCAATGAAAATGGTGGGAATGAAAATATAGAAGCCGTTAAATTTCTTCAACAGGCTAATCATGTACTCTTCCAACATTTCCCAGGTGCACTTTCTATCGCTGAAGAATCAACAACTTGGCCAATGGTAACCAAACCAACTGATATGGGAGGGTTAGGGTTTAACTTGAAATGGAATATGGGATGGATGCACGATATGCTCGATTATTTTGAAATAGATCCTTGGTTTAGGCAATTCCATCAAAATAGTGTAACTTTCTCGATAACATATAACTATACAGAGAACTTTATGCTTGCACTTAGTCATGATGAAGTTGTCCATGGGAAAAGTCATCTTTTGCATAAAATGCCAGGCGATGACTGGAAGAAATATGCAAATACACGAGCTTTACTAACTTATATGTGGACCCACCCTGGTAAAAAAACGATATTTATGGGAATGGAATTTGGGCAAAGACAAGAATGGAATGTTTGGGATGATCTGCAATGGGAGTTACTAGAATTCGAGCCTCACATGGGTATCAGAAACTTGATAGATGACCTAAACACACTTTATAAAAATGAACCTGCATTATGGAAAAATGACTTTGATCCTTATGGTTTTCAATGGATTGATTGTAATGACAAATCTAATTCGGTTATAAGTTTCATGAGAAGAGAAAACGACACCAATGAGTGGCTTGTTATTATCGCTAACTTTACACCTAATACTCATGAGTCCTACAAAGTAGGTGTTCCTTTGGAAGGATTCTATAAAGAAATATTTAATTCAGATGGATTAAGATACGGGGGCAGTAACACGGGAAATATGGGGGGTAAAGAAACGATAAATTACAATATTCATGATTATCAAAATGCTCTTGAATTAGCTTTGCCCCCATTAAGCGTTAGTATCTTCAAACATCAATCAAAAAAATAAGAAGGCTCATTTAACTAAGTTCTTCATATAAATGTTCATATAACGCTTTTGCTCTGCTTTACATTGTAAGATTTTTAAGTTGGATTTTAATTTTTTTAAAAAAATATCAAATTAAAAAATGGGTCAAGATTTACCGCTACTACTTTCTGCCGCATTAGGTAAAAAAGTAAATAGGCCTCCAGTATGGATGATGAGGCAAGCTGGAAGATATATGAAAATCTATAGAGATTTAAGGGATCGTTACCCAAGCTTTAGAGAGAGGTCTGAGAATCCAGAACTATCATATGAGATTTCAATGCAGCCTTTTCATGCTTTCAAACCTGATGGTGTGATCCTTTTTTCAGATATTCTCACACCTCTTCCAGGGATGGGTATAAATTTTGAAATAATAGAAAGTAAAGGTCCAATTATTGAGGACCCAATAAGAACTCTTAACCAGGTGGAAAATTTAAAAGAATTAAATCCAAGTGAGAGTTTAAGTTTTGTTGGGAAAGTTCTTTCTTCACTAAAAAAAGATGTGAATAATGAGGCAACAGTTTTAGGTTTTGTTGGCGCACCTTGGACTCTTGCTGCATATGTGGTTGAAGGTAAAAGCAGTAAAAATTATTCTTTAATTAAATCAATGGCATTTAATGAACCAAATTTACTTCACAAACTTCTTGATCATTTTGCAAAATCTATTGGTGAATATCTTAAATACCAAATAAAATCTGGAGCGCAAGTTGTACAAATTTTTGATTCATGGGCAGGCCAACTAAGTCCACAAGATTACGATATCTTTGCTGGGCCTTATCAAAAAAAAGTTGTTGAAATTGTAAAAGCAGAGTACCCTGAAACACCAATAATTCTTTACATTTCAGGAAGTGCTGGTGTCATAGAAAGAATGGCAAAAACTGGTGTAGATATAATCTCATTAGACTGGACAGTAGATATTGAAGAGGCTTGTAAAAGAATCCCTAGTTGGATAGGAATTCAAGGTAATGTTGACCCTGGCATTTTATTTGGAAACAAAGAATCAATAAAAGAAAGGATTGATAATACTTTCAATAAAATTAAAAACAGGAAATATATTCTTAATTTGGGTCATGGGATTTTACCTGGGACTCCAGAAGAAAATGCTCAAACATTTTTTGAATATGGGAAAAAACTTACTTACTAGTCAACGTCTTGGCATATAAAAACTTATTAATCACAGGTGCGAATGGATGTGTTGGCCAATATTTAGTTGATTGGTTTTTAAAAAACACTAAATTCAGGCTTTATCTCATGGTAAGAGACAAAAGTAAGTTGCCAATTTCAGTTCAAGAGAATAAAAAAGTTAAGTTAATAGTTTGTGATATCAGGGAATCAAATAGGTATAAAAAGGAAATTAGCCAAATTAATTACTTAATACATACTGCTACAGCTTGGGGAGATCCAAGAAGAGCCTATGAAGTAAATATTAAAGCTTTTGAAGAATTACTTAAAATGCTTGATATTGAAAAGTTAGAAAAGATTATTTATTTTTCAACAGCTAGTATTCTTGATACCAAAACAGAATTAATGAGGGAATCATTGATTTATGGAACAGAGTACATTCAAACTAAATATGAATGTTTCCAGAGACTTAGAGAAAGCTCATTTGCAGAAAAAACATTCGCTGTTTTCCCTACCTTGGTGTTTGGAGGAAATCTTGGAAAAAAAAGTAAATATCCTGTAAGTTATTTAACAAGCGGATTGGAAGAAATAGGAAAATGGCTTTGGTTAGCAAGATTTTTAAAACTCGATTCTAAATTTCACTTTATACACGCAAATGATATCGCCCAGATTTGCGGGTTTTTAATTAAAAATCATAAAGAAGAGCAATACAAAGGCTTTAGAAAATTTGTGCTCGGTCAGAAATTCATTTCAATTGATGATGCAATAATTACGCTTTTAAAAAAACATAATATGAAGAGATTTTTTGCTATCCCACTTACAAAAAAAATTCTAAAAATATTATTAAGAATTCTCCCCATCCAAACTACTCCTTGGGATAGCTTTAGTATCAAAAAATATGACTTTAATCATGTCCCCATCACTAATCCTGAGACTTTCAAACTTAAAAGTTATGCCAAGTCACTGAATGATATTTTAAGGTTATCAAAGTTACCAAGCTGTAATAACAATTAAAATTCTCGCAGTTACGTTACCAAAGCCTTGTAATATATATAGATAAGCAAATTTTAATTATGTTACGTTCAATCTTTGCAGGGTTATTCGCAATAGTTTTAACTCTAGGTTTAGGCATTTCATCAGTTTCCGCTAAGACTGTTGAAGTAAAACTCGGAACGGATGCTGGAATGCTTGCATTTGAACCAAGTACAGTAACCATTAGTGCTGGTGATACAGTTAAATTCGTCAATAATAAATTAGCTCCTCATAATGCTGTTTTTGATGGACATGAAGAATTAAGTCATGCAGATTTAGCATTTGCTCCAGGAGAATTTTGGGAAGAAACATTTGATACTGCAGGAACTTATGATTACTACTGCGAGCCCCACAGAGGAGCTGGAATGGTAGGAAAAGTTATTGTTGAATAAATCTTTAATACTTAAGGACTTTATCACTTAATATTTATTACAGTCATAAATATATTTTGATTGATGAAAATAGTTCCAAGCGAATTTTCAAATTCTGCTTGGAATTGTTTTATATTGGCCAAAGAATTTTCTTATAAAAATCATCAACAAAACGTAGACTCTGACAATCTATTATTAGCTCTTATAAAAGAAGACAAACTTACAAAAAAGATTTTAAAAAAAAATAATGTAAATATTAAAAAAATTGAGAACGAAATAATGTCTTCACTTAATTCGAAGGCAAAAATGAAAAATAAACAAGATAATTTATATATTGGTGATACTCTTTACAAAATAATTTTGAAAGCGAATGATATTAAAAACACTTTAAATGATGTAGTGATATCAACAGAACACTTAGTTTACGGTTTCACTTATGATGATAAATATGGATTTCAAATTTTAAATCAAAAAGGTATTCCAGAATTTCTTGAAACTATAAAGAAAATGAAGTCAGATCCAGCAGTAAAAAATGACTTTAATACTCCTAATGAGTCTTTAGATAAATATGGTATTGATCTTACCCAATCAGCAAGGGATGGTGTCTTAGACCCGGTTATTGGTAGGGATGAAGAAATTAGAAGGACAATTCAAATATTGAGTAGAAGAACAAAAAATAATCCGGTTCTTATTGGAGAGCCTGGGGTTGGTAAAACGGCCATTGTAGAAGGTTTGGCTCAAAGAATTATTAATGGCGATGTACCTTCTGCGCTACAAGATAGACAATTAATTTCATTAGATATGGGTGCACTTTTAGCTGGGGCAAAATATCGTGGAGAATTTGAAGAAAGAATAAAAAATGTCCTAAAGAAAGTGAAAGAATCAGATGGTAAGATTATTCTTTTTATTGATGAAATTCATACAGTTGTTGGAGCTGGTGCTAGCGGAGGTTCTTTAGATGCAAGCAACCTACTAAAACCAATGCTTGCGAGAGGAGAACTTAGATGTATTGGTGCTACAACTATTAACGAACATAAACAAAATATAGAAAAAGATCCTGCTCTAGAAAGAAGATTTCAGAAAATAAAAATTGAGGCTCCTTCAATAGACGATACCGTATCAATATTAAGAGGATTGAGAGAAAGATATGAAGTTCATCATAGTGTGAGAATTACTGATAATGCTTTGGTTGCAGCTGCCACCCTTAGCGAAAGATATATTAACGATAGATTTCTTCCTGACAAAGCAATAGATTTAATCGATGAAGCAGCCTCAAGATTGAATATGGTCATAACTTCAAAACCTGAAGAAATTGATGAAATTGATCGAAAAGTTCTTCAGTTTGAGATGGAAAAATTATCTTTAAAAAGAGAAACAGATGATTTTTCTATAGAAAGATTAAAAAAAATCAATAATGAACTTATTTCACTTAAAGATAGACAGGAAGAATTAGGCGCTCAATGGAAAAAAGAAAAAGATGAAATTAATGAGATAAGTACTATTAAGGAAGAAATTGAATCCATCCAATTACAAATAGATCAAGCTAAAAGGAGTTTTGACCTCAATAAAGCAGCAGAATTGGAATTTGGGACTTTAAATTCATTACAGAAAAAATTGAAAGAAAAAAGTGAGTCCCTAATAAATTCTCAAAAAAATGGAGAGACAAGTCTTTTAAGGCAAGAGGTTACTTTTGATGATATTGCAGAAGTTGTCTCGAAGTGGACCTCAATTCCAGTTCAAAACTTAAACCAGTCAGAAAAAGATAAACTTTTAAGCCTAGAGTCTATCCTTAAAGAAAAAATCATTGGTCAAAATAGTGCAATTAGAGCTGTGGCAGATTCTATTAAGAGATCAAGGACTGGTCTAAATGATCCAAACAAGCCCTTAGCTAGTTTCCTCTTTTTAGGTCCAACTGGTGTGGGGAAAACAGAGCTGAGTAAAGTGACAGCAAAAATTATATTCGATTCAAACTCTTCAATTACAAGACTTGATATGTCTGAATATATGGAAAAACATTCAGTTAGCAAAATCATAGGTTCGCCCCCTGGATATTTAGGTTTCGAATCAGGCGGTCAACTAACTGAAGCTGTACGCAAAAATCCTTATTCATTAATACTTCTTGATGAAATTGAGAAAGCTCACAAAGATATCTTAGATATTCTCTTACAGGTTCTCGATGATGGAATCATTACAGATGGTCAAGGTCGTACAATAAATTTCAAAAATTCAATCATTGTTCTCACAAGTAATTTGGGAAGTCAATCAATAAATGATTTATCAGTTAGAAAAGAAGCGAGAAGTGAAATTAAAAAAGTTGTAGATTATGAACTTAAAAAGTTTTTCAAGCCTGAGTTTTTAAATCGACTTGATGAAATAGTTATTTTTAATAATCTAGAGTTAAATGACATAAAAGAAATTGCAAAAATCCAGCTTCAAAATTTAGAGAAAAGACTTAACAAAAAAAACTTAAAATTCAAAATTTCAGATGAGGCAATTAACAAACTTGTAGAAAATAGTTTTGATCATGCCTATGGTGCAAGGCCCTTGAAAAGAATTATTCAAAAACAAATTGAGACAAAAATTTCAAATAACATATTGAATAATCATTATCTTGATAAAGACGAAATTAATATTTATCTAGTTAATGGAGATATAATTGTTGATTAAAGATCTAAATTAAAGAATTCTATATGACTTAAAATTAAACAACTTTAAACTAAGATTTGAACCAATCAGGAAATTCCTCATAACTTGCCTTATTTGACTTATTTTCTTTTGATTCTGTTTTCCAACAACATGTTCTCCCCTTATCTTTATCCAGCAAAAATTCATTAGCCCATCTCCAAATTAATTGAGAAGTGAACTCCATTCCCACATTATCCATAATCTTCAAATTTAAAGCATCTAAGTCATGTAATTTTTCCCAGTAATTCA
Source organism: Prochlorococcus sp. AG-347-I04 (assembly GCA_003281625.1). GTDB lineage: Bacteria > Cyanobacteriota > Cyanobacteriia > PCC-6307 > Cyanobiaceae > Prochlorococcus_A. Next base: position 2,815 of record QCBL01000020.1, on the reverse strand, counting down.
TCAAAGGGTCATCTTTATTTATTAAAAAAGTATGGTCAAATTGCTCCTTTAGTCGACTTTCTAGGGGTTTTAGACTTGAAAAATCGACAACAAAACCATTCAGGTCTAATTTTTTTGCAGTGAACCAAAAGGTGAATGATCTTGAATATCCATGTACAAATCTGCAGTGGCCTCCATGACGCCATTGCCTATGTGAACAGGGAAAATCCTCGTAACTTTTGCTGCATGAAAACTTCAGAGAATGAATATACATCAATTAACTGTTAGGATAATTTTTAATGAAACACATTGTGTAGGATTTAACATAACGAACATAATGACTTATTCAACTAATTTTTCAATAGATGATCTTCGCTTTGATAATTATGGATTAATCCCTGCAATAGCACAAGATTGGCTTGACGGATCAATTCTTATGCTTGCTTGGATGAACAAAGAATCTTTGACAATGACTCTTGAAACCAAAAACGTTCATTATTGGAGCAGATCAAGATCCGAAATTTGGAGAAAGGGAGCTACAAGTGGAAGTACCCAAATACTCAAGGAGATAAGATTCGACTGCGATAATGATGCACTAATCCTTTTAATTGAACAAAATGGTTTAGGAGCATGTCACACTGGGGAAAAAAGTTGTTTTTTTAATGAAATCCAAGTTAATCAAAGTGATAAAAAAGAGAAAAAAACAACTCCCTTCTCAAATATTTGCTCAGAATTATTCAATACAATTAACGAAAGATCAATAAATCCATCAGAAAAAAGTTACACAAATCATTTATTAAAAAAGGGCAGTAATACTATTTTGAAAAAAATAGGAGAGGAATCTGCAGAATTTATAATGGCTTGCCAAGATAATAATAAATGTTCAATCTCGAATGAAGCTGCTGATTTAATTTATCATCTACAAGTAGCCCTTAAGCATAAAGGGGTTGATTGGAGAGATGTACTTGCTGTTCTTGAATCAAGAAGAAAAATTAAATAATTAAAACCATAAATTATAGTTAGTAATTTTTAATTTATAGTTTATATTTTTTAAACAAAAAATTCGATAATAAGTTAATAAATTAATTAATAATTATTAATTAATTATTAATTAATTATTACATGTATGGCTTATTACTGAATTAACTATAAGTTGAATATATCAACTATGAGGTAAATCGTGAGTTCATTAAGCGATTTTCTTGGTGAAATAGGTCGTCATCAACTTTTAACTCCTGAAAGAGAGCTCACAATGGGCAGAAAAGTCCAAGAAATGGTTGTGCTTGTTAATAGATGTCAAGAGGCAGGGGGGAAAGGGCCTGCTTGTGAATATTCCGAAGTTGAAAGAAAAAAGATAAAAATTGGTGAAAAAGCTAAAAACGAGATGATAACAGCCAACCTAAGACTAGTTGTCAACCTTGCCAAGAGATACCAAGGGAAAGGGTTAGAATTACTTGACTTAATTCAGGAAGGGACATTAGGTCTTACAAGAGCCGTAGAAAAATATGATCCATCTAGAGGACATAGATTTTCTACCTATGCTTATTGGTGGATTAGGCAAGGTTTAAATAGAGCATTATCAACTCAAAGTAGAACGATAAGAATCCCTGTTAACATTAATGAAAAACTTACAAAACTAAGATCAGCAAAATCAAAGCTTATGCAACTTAAGGGTATTCCACCAAGTAGTGATGAGCTAGCAGAAGAAATGAAAATAACCAAAGAGGAAATTGACGAACTTCTATCTTGTGAATTGAGAAGTATCACTGTTAGTCTCCAAGGTACTGTTAAATCAAAATCAGATCCTTCCGAGTTAGTTGATATTCTTCCAAGTGATCAAACTCCACCGATGGAATTAGCCGAATTAGCTGAAAGGACAGCCTCAGCCTGGAAGTTATTAGATAAAGCAAATTTAACTGAAAAAGAAAGAAAGATAGTAAGCCTAAGGTTTGGTTTAGACGGTTCTAATGAATGGAGAACTTTAGCTGAAGTTGCTAGACATATGAGTTGTAGTAGGGAATATTGCCGACAAGTCGTTCAACGTGCACTAAGAAAACTTAGAAAAGCAGGAATACAGAATGGACTAGTTGATAGTATTAGCTAAAAATCCCATTAAAAATCTAAATTCCATAAATAAGGATGACAGAGAATTACAAAAGCAGAGAAAAAATTTATGATGCTGAAGTTTTAGAAAGTTCAACATTTGATGAGAATATCATTATTAAGATTCTTATTAAAGCAGGGAGAACAATAGCTAAGCCTGCTTTAGAAGTTTTGGAGATGGCTATAGATCCTCTCACTCCAGCACAAGTAAGAGTTTCTTTGATGGCTGCTCTAGCTTATTTAATTATGCCATTTGACCTTTTCCCTGACTTTATGCCAATGGTTGGTTTTAGTGATGATTTTGTCGCCCTCACAGCAGTACTTAGTATATGGAGCAAATATATGACTCCTTCAATAAGAGCGAGAGCAGAGACCAAGCTTAATAAGTTATTTCCTTTTTATTAGATGAGTAAATTATCTCAACAGGAAGAAAAAGAACTCATCTTATTCATTAAGGATTGGTTAAAATCTCATGGATTTAACCAAAAAGATTTAGCAAATGAATTAAAAATTAAATCGAGCAGAACCTCTGAGATTGTTCTTAAAATTAAAGAATTACACAAAAAAGGCGGTATATTCAACATTGCAAAAAATCTAATAAAGATTGAACAAAATTGGTTAAACAATATCAAAAATGATTATCCAGAAACAAAACAAACACCGCCATATAATCAATTAGATCTCGATTCGTTAGTAAATCAGATAAATCAAGATACAAGTGAATAAATAATAC
>QCBL01000019.1 GCA_003281625.1 Prochlorococcus sp. AG-347-I04 | reverse complement strand
TCATTTGAAGGAAGGAAATCAAAAACTTTTAAAAAAAGCTGCAGAGGTTTTAAAAAATATTATTCTTGTTTACGACTCAGCTAATGAAATTTATGAATTATCTCAAAATAATATTTACGCAAAAGAGGTGGTAAATAGTTGGGCAAATGCAGAATGGTTCATTAATAAAAAAGTTCTGGAGAAAGAGATTACTTGTTTAGTATTTAAAGTTGATGGTGAGACAAACACAGACGACTTATCTCCAGCTGTACATGCAACAACCCGCCCGGATATTCCGATGCATGCATTAGCTATGTTGGAATTTAAAAAACCTGATGGATTAAAGATTCTTGATAATTTAAAAAAACAAAATTTACCGATAGCTTATGTTGGAGATGTTGTTGGAACAGGGAGTTCTAGAAAATCTGCTATTAATTCACTAATTTGGCATATAGGAGAAGATATCGCTTTTGTTCCCAACAAAAAAACAGGTGGAATAATAATTGGTAGCAAAATAGCACCAATTTTCTTTAATACTGCTCAAGATTCAGGAGCTTTACCTATAGAAGCTGACGTATCTCATATGAAAACAGGAGATATTATAAAAATATATCCTTATAAAGGAATTATTAAAAAAATTGAAAAAGATTCAAATGCCGAAGAATTAATAAGCAAATTCGACTTATATCCATCAACACTTACTGATGAAATTCAAGCTGGTGGAAGAATTAATCTTATGATTGGAAGATCTCTTACAGACAAAATTAGAAACAGATTAAATTATCAACCAATTGAAATATTTACCAGACCACAAAATCCAACTGAAAGTAGTGCCGGCTATACTCAAGCTCAAAAAATAGTAGGCAAAGCATGCGGTTTAGATGGAGTTAGGCCAGGAATGACCTGTGAGCCAATTATGACCACGGTTGGTAGTCAAGATACTACTGGTCCAATGACTAGAGATGAACTAAAAGAACTAGCTTGTTTAGGATTTACTGCAGATTTAGTAATGCAAAGTTTTTGTCATACCGCTGCATATCCTAAACCAGTAGATATAGTTACCCATAAAGAATTACCTGATTTTATATCTCAAAGAGGTGGAGTAGCTCTTAAACCTGGAGATGGCATAATTCATAGCTGGCTTAACAGAATGCTTCTCCCTGATACTGTTGGCACAGGTGGAGATAGTCATACAAGATTTCCTCTTGGCATTTCATTTCCTGGAGGCTCAGGCATTGTTGCCTTTGCCGCTGCAATAGGATCAATGCCATTAAATATGCCGGAATCTGTACTGGTTAAATTTAATGGAGAATTATTACCAGGAATTACTCTTAGAGATTTAGTAAATGCAATCCCTCTTTTCGCGATTAAAAAAGGACTCTTAACTGTTGATAAAGAAAATAAGAAAAATATATTCAACGGGAAAATTATGGAAATTGAGGGATTAGCAAACCTAAAACTTGAACAAGCTTTTGAACTTACTGATGCTACTGCAGAACGCTCATGCGCTGGGAGTTCAATACTTTTATCCCAAGAAACTGTTCAAGAATACTTAAGAAGCAATATTTGCCTTCTAGAAAAAATGATCGAAAGCAATTATGAAGATTCAAAATCAATTTCAAGAAGAATAACTGATATGAAAAATTGGTTAAAAAAACCATCATTAATTCAACCAGATTCAAACGCTCAGTATAAAGAAATCATTGAGATTGATTTAGCAAAAGTAACTCAACCTATAGTTGCTTGCCCCAATGATCCAGATAATGTAAAAGAAATCACTGATGTTGCTAATACAAATATTGACGAGGTTTTTATAGGTTCTTGCATGACAAATATTGGTCATTATAGGGCAGCTGCGAAAGTGCTTGAAGGAGTACAAAATTTAAAAGCTAAATTATGGATTTGTCCACCAACAAAAATGGATGAAGAAACTCTAAAAGCTGAAGGCTACTATAAAATATTCGAAGATTGTGGTGCAAGATTAGAATTGCCAGGCTGTTCTTTATGTATGGGAAATCAAGCTAGAGTAGATGAAGGTTCTGTAGTATTTTCTACTAGCACAAGAAATTTTGACAATAGACTTGGCAAGAATGCGCAAGTATTTTTAGGAAGTGCAGAACTAGCAGCAGTTTGCGCACTGCTTGGGAAAATACCTGAAATAGAAGAATATCAGGATATTACTAAAAATAAAATTAATCCATATTCAGAGGAACTTTATCGTTATCTTCAATTTGATGAAATAAACGATTTCAGCTTGTCAAAAAAATGATGGACTATGTCAAACCTTATAAAAGATAATATTCAAAAAACAAGTAATAATTCTTCTCGTACCATCAAAAAATTATTAAAACAAAGATCTCTAGTCGTTGTATTTTCCCTCTTGTTAACAGGTTTAGGAGCCTCAATTACAAGCATATTTTTTAAAACTGGAATTTACTTTATTAATAATTGGAGATTAGCATTACTAGACCAATTACCATCTATTGCGGTCTTACCTATTTTTGGAACTATTGGGGGAGCCATAGCGGGATATTTGATCAAAAATATAGCGCCTGCTGCAAAAGGTTCTGGTGTGAGTCAAATAATGGGGTTCTTAAGACATAAAAAAGTTCCTATGAATATAAAAGTAGGATTAGTAAAACTCATATCAGGAATTATTGCTATTGGTAGTGGATTCCCTTTGGGTCCGGAAGGTCCATCAGTTCAAATGGGAGGATCAGTAGCTTGGCAAATGGCCAAGTGGCTCAAAGCTCCTACAGCTTTCAGAAGAGTAATAGTAGCAGCAGGCGGTGGTGCTGGAATAGCTGCAGTATTTAGCGCCCCATTAGGAGGATTTGTTTATGCAATAGAAGAGTTATTAAACTCTGCTAAACCAGTAATTTTGCTACTAGTTGTTATCACAACTTTTATAGCAGATTCATCTGCTGATATTATTCAAGCCTTGGGTTTAGATCCTAAAGCAGGAGGCTTTGATTTTAACCTCGGATTTTTAATCCAAAAAGAATATGACCCATCAGTTTTTTTCTTACCTATAGATTTTATTTACCTAGTTTTACTAGGAATAATTATTGGGATTTTTGCAGAATTGTACAGCAGATTTGTTTTATTAATGCAAAATCTTGGGAAAAAATGGTATAGAGATAAATTTGTACTAAAAATGAGTATCTGTGGACTTATTTTAGGATGTATCTATTCTTGTTTACCCAGTACATTTCATAATTTAGATGAATTACAGAAAATAATAGCTGAACAAAATACAAGTATTGGCATTGCTTTATTAGCAGTTTTAGTATTATTTATTACGACAGGTTTAGCTGCAGCATCTGGAGCTCCCGGAGGATTATTCTATCCAATGCTTACTTTAGGGGGGGCAATCGGACTAATAATGGGAAGCTGGGTGGAAATTGCGACAGGACATGCACCAAGTACATACATTTTTGCGGGAATGGGAGCTTTCGTAGCAGGATGTTCGCGAACACCAATAACAGCAATGTTTTTAGCTTTTGCTTTAACAAAAAATTTATTGATAATGAAACCTGTGTTAATAAGCTGTATTGCCAGTTTTTTGATAGCAAGAGCTTTTAATGAAGAATCAATTTATGAAAGACAAATACAAATAGAATTAGAAGACTAAGAAACTATCTTCAATCAAAAACAGCAGTTTTGCTGTTATAGACAAATACTTGATGATTTAGATGTAATCTAACTGCTCTTGCTAAAGCTATTCTCTCAATATCTCTTCCTTTTCTAATCAAATCATCAACTTCATCCCTATGACTTACATTAACTGTACATTGCTCTATTATCGGGCCTTCATCAAGATCTTCAGTAACATAATGAGCAGTAGCACCGATTAATTTAACGCCTCTCTTCCACGCTCTATGATATGGTTGCCCGCCCTTAAATGCAGGTAAAAAAGAATGATGAATATTTATTATTGAAGAAAACTTTTTTAAAAAAGAGTCACTCAAAATTTGCATATATTTGGCTAATACAACAAGATCAACTTCATATTCTTTTAGTAAATTTAAAAATTGATCTTCAACAATAGTTTTATCAGATTTAAAGGTATCAATATGGACAAATTTTGCATTAAAGTCATTTGCAATATTTTCAAGATGAGAATGATTTGAAATTATTAAAGGAACTTTCATTTTGAGTTCTCCATTTCTTACTCGCCAAAGTAAATCAATCAAACAATGATTTTGTTTACTCACGAAAATAGCAACATTTGGGATTTCATCAGAATAATTTACGTTAAATTTTCCATTTACTTCATCTGCAATTTTTTCAAATTCTTTATAAATTTCATCCCTATTAAAAGATTTATTGTTACTATTCCATTCAATTCGACTAAGAAACAAGCCTGCATCTTGATCTGTATGATGATCAGAATGTTTTATGTTGCCACCGTAATTTGAAATCCAACTTGTAAGTAAACTTACAAGGCCAGGACGATCGGGACAAACAATTTTGAATATAATTGAAGGATGTTTCAAAAAATCTTTAACTATTAAGTCAATTAAGAAAGTATATCTAATATATCAATGAAAAGCTTAAAAGAAAATTTTAAAAAAGCAAACATAGTTATTATTGGATCAGGAATTATTGGAAAATTTAACGCCTTAGAATTATCAGAATTAGGTTTCAAGGTAACGATAATAGATCCAACTCAACTCCAAAATAGTAGCAATGCAGCTTTAGGCTTACTAATGGGTAATATGTATCAAAAAAGAAGGGGTAGAAGCTGGGATCTCAGGAAACAAAGCATTGAATTATGGCCACAATGGATTACGTTCCTACAAAAATTTAATTATGAATTAAATATCGAAAAACCATTAATACAGCTAACTACTAATGAAGAAAAGTTTAAAAAATTAGAGAAATTTGTTTATGAAAATAATGATCCGACGTTACTAATTTTAGAAAGAGACTCAATAATAATCAAGAATATAAATAAAACCTTCCAAACAAAAAATATTAAAGGAATGATCTCCTTCAAAGATGGAAGAATAAATGCTTTATCTTTACTTCAAACATTAGATAAATATCTAAAACATAAAAAAGTAAATTATTTACGAGGAGAAATAATAAAAATAAGAAAATCAAACAATCAATGGATTTCCACAACAAGGAATAATGAAAATATAAAATCTGACATGGTTATTTTATGTAATTCACTAAAAGCGATTGATTTAATAGATAGCCGATCTCACAACATCAAATTAAAGCCTGTTTTAGGTCAAGCTATGGAAATTGAGATTAATGATGCAGAAGTTAATTTATTATTGCTGCCAAAACAATTCAATATAGATGGTAAAAATATAATTCCAAAATCAAAAAATAAATTAATTATTGGATCAACTGACGAATATAGTACTAAGCCAGAAAAAAATACATTCGAAAAACTCACAAATTTTCTCGATAAAAAACCGAATTGGCTAGAGAAAGGAAAAATTTCTAAAAAGTGGTACGGCATTAGATCAAGACCAGATGGTGAGCCTTCACCAATAATGAAAAATCTTGAAGATGGACTAATTATTTGTACAGGTTTTTATAAAAATGGGATTTTACTGGCTCCCGCTTGTTCTAAATGGGTTGCTAATGAAATTAAAAATTACCTTTACTAATCTTTTGTTTCAGTAAAGTCTGCATCAATTACATCATCTCCACCTTTTTCATTTGAATCACCCTGATCAGGACCTCCTGCTGCGCCAGGTGATGGTGGCTGGTTGCCTGGTTGCTGATAAACAGATGTACCAACTGCATAAAGTTCTTGCTGTAGTTCTTCAAGAAGTTTTTTCATTGATTCATAATCTTCTTTTGAAGTTGCTTCTTTTAAAGCATTACTTTTTTCTTCAACTTTAGACTTTGTTGCAGCATCAATTTTGTCTCCTAACTCACCAAGTTGTTTTTCTGTCTGGTAAACAAGTGTTTCAGCTTGATTTTTTAAATCGATTTTTTCTCTTTTTTCTTTATCTGCAGATGCGTTTGATTCGGCATCCTTTACCATTTTTTCTACTTCATTATCAGATAGAGTTGAAGCACCAGTGATAGAAATACTTTGTTCTTTGCCGCTTCCCTTATCTTTGGCAGTAACACTAAGGATACCATTTGCATCGATATCAAATGTAACTTCGATTTGCGGTACTCCTCTTGGTGCTGATGGTATACCATCCAATTTAAAGGTTCCTAGGCTTTTATTATCAGCAGCCATTTCTCTTTCACCCTGCAATACTTTAATTTCTACATTTGTTTGACCATCCACAGCAGTTGAATATGTTTCAGATTTCTTTGTAGGAACTGTAGTATTACGATTTATCATTTTTGTCATAAGTCCTCCTAAAGTCTCTACACCCAAAGAAAGTGGAGTAACGTCAAGCAACAATATATCTTTAACTTCCCCCGCTAAAACTCCTCCCTGAATCGCAGCTCCAACAGCTACTACCTCATCAGGATTAACAGTTTGGTTTGGTTCTTTACCTATAATTTTTTTTACTAAATCTAAAACAGCAGGTATTCTAGATGAGCCTCCCACCATTACGACCTCATCAATTTCACTAGTAGAAATTTTTGCATCACTTATGGCTCTTTCAACTGGGGTTTTGCACCTATCTATTAAAGAAGCTGCTAATTCCTCAAATTTTGCTCTTGTTAGGTTCAAATCCAAATGCTTTGGTCCTTCGGGCGTAGCTGTAATAAAAGGTAAATTTATTTCACTTTGAGTAGCATTTGAGAGCTCTATTTTCGCTTTTTCTGCAGCTTCAGTCAATCTTTGCAAAGCTTGCTTATCCTGTCTAAGATCAATTCCCTCATTGGATTTAAAAGTACTAGCTAAGTGATCTACGATGCATCTATCAAAATCATCACCACCTAAATGTGTGTCTCCCGATGTAGATAAAACTTCAGTTACTCCATCACCAGCTTCAATAACTGAGACATCAAATGTTCCTCCCCCTAAATCAAAAACAAGGATTTTTTCATTTTCTTTATCCAAACCGTAAGCTAAAGCCGCAGCAGTTGGCTCATTAACAATTCTGAGAACTTCTAAACCTGCAATTTTTCCAGCATCTTTTGTAGCCTGTCTTTGGGAATCATTAAAGTAAGCTGGAACTGTAATCACAGCCTGTGTAACTTTGTCACCTAGATATTTACCCGCATCATCTGCTAACTTTCTTAGAACTTGAGAGCTCACCTCTTCAGGAGAAAACTGCTTATCTAAAATAGGACATTTTAATTTGACACTAGAACCAGATTTTTCAACAGAATAACTAACTTCTTTAGATTCTTCATTAACTTCGTCTACTCTTCTACCAACAAATCGTTTTGCTGAATAAAAAGTATTTTCAGGATTCATAACTGCTTGTCTTTTTGCGATTTGTCCAACAAGCTGATCTTGATTTTTTGTATATGCAACAACTGATGGAGTAGTTCTGAAACCCTCAGCATTTGCTATTACAGTGGGTTTACCACCTTCCATTACAGCGACACAACTATTAGTTGTTCCTAAATCGATTCCTACAACCTTACCCATGGGTAATTTCTTATTATTTGTTATTCTCCATAATCGTTCATTGGAGTCATTATTGTTACTCAATAACGGGGTGTGGTTCCCGAACAGATCATTAATTTTAAGGTTAAAATTTTAAATATGATCTCAAGTAATACATCTTTTATTGCATTAATCGGCAATCCTGTAAGCCATTCCTTATCACCGATTATGCAAAATGCTGCCCTTAAATATTTAGGTCTAGATTTAATTTATATTGCTATACCTTGCAAAGATGAAGATCTAGAATTAGTTATGAATTCTTTGAAAAAAATTAATTGCAAAGGTTTGAATATTACAATTCCTCATAAAGAAAAAGTATTTAACCTCTGTAGTGAAATTTCCCCAATTGCAAGCAAGCTAAAAGCAATTAATACCCTAAAATTAAATTCAAAAAAAGAATGGAGCGCAACTAATACAGATGTAGAAGGCTTTATTTATCCGTTAAAAACATTAAACTTAAGAAAAAAACATTCTATTGTTCTTGGCTCTGGAGGTGCAGCAAGGTCAGTAATTCAAGGATTAATAAACTTAAATCTTTCAAGAATTTCAGTTGTTTCACGAAACAAATCAACACTAGATGAATTAATAAAAAATTTTGAAAGTGAAATTGAACTTCAGGGTTTATTAAGTAATGATAATCAAGCTCAAAATTTAATTGAAGAAGCAGATTTAGTTGTAAATACAACACCAGTTGGGATGAAAACAACCAGACGTGAAAATAATGCATTGCCATATGGCGAAGCTTTTTGGAGATCTCTTAACTCAAAAACAATTGTTTATGATTTAATCTACAATCCTGCACCAACTCCTTTATTAGAATTTAGCGCCAACAAAGGATGCATGACTATCGATGGTTTGCAAATGCTTGTTGCTCAAGGATTGAAATCATTATCTTTTTGGACAAATGGCTTAGAAGTACCTTTTCATATTATGAATGACGCACTCAAAAATTATCTTTAAAAAAAAAGATGCTAATTTTCAAGGAACTGCACATCATGATGTATCGTTAAAGATGAACAGACGCTCATCACATCAATTTATGAGCCAAAGACCTTGTCTGAAACTATGAACGATCAATCTTATTACGAGACCATGTACATCCTCCGCCCAGATATTGCGGAAGATGAAGTAACTAACCATATTGATAAATACAATAAGCTTTTAAAAGAATTTGGCGGTATCATACTCGATAGCCAAATGCGTGGTAAAAGAAGATTAGCCTATCAAATAGCAAAACATAGAGAAGGTATTTACGTGCAACTAAGTCATCAAGGTGATGGACAACATATTTTTAAAATTGAAAAAGCAATGAGACTTAGTGAAGATGTTATAAGGTATATGACCGTTAAACAAGAAGGGCCTTTGCCAACTCCAAGATCTTCTACAAAGAGTTCAACTCAAACAGAAGATAAAGAGAATCCAGAAATAGAAGTTGAATCTAAAGAAAAAAAACCATTAGTGATCGCAGATACTTCAGCTTCGGGAAAAGATGATGCCGAAACCAAAGAAAATGCAGAATCTTAAATATTAATCTTTTGTTTTTGAATTTAACTCAGCCCATATTTTGTTGGACATACCCCACATATAAATAAAACCCTCCGCTAAAGAATGGTTAAAAACGTCTGCTTTGCTATAAGTTGCCAAATCTTCTCTGTAAAGTGAATTATTTTCCGATATTCTCCCAATTACTATTGCGTTTCCCTTATAAAGCCTAATCTTTACTCGTCCATTAACTGATGTTTGAGTCGATGAAATAAATGCATCTAAACTATCTTTAAGAGGTCCAAACCAAAAACCTTGATAGACTAATTGACCCCATTTTTTTTCCACTATTCCCTTAAAGTCGATAACATTTGGGTTTAATGTAATACTCTCTAATTCTTTGTGAGCTTTGATTAAAAGTAATAAACCGGGTGTTTCGTAAATCTCTCTACTTTTAATTCCTACTACTCGATCTTCAATCATATCTATTCTTCCAAAACCATGCGCTCCTGAAAGATCATTTGCTTTTTGAATTATTTCTACTGGAGTTAAAATTTCATCATTAATTCCAACTGGAAACCCATTTTGAAAAACAATTTCTATATCTTGAGGGGAATCAGGTGAATTATCAATTGATGAGGTCATAGCAAATATTTCTTCAGGTGCTTCTTGCATTGGGTCTTCTAAAATCCCCGCTTCAATACTCCTACCAAGTAAGTTAACGTCTATTGAATATGGTGATTTTTTTGATACTGGTGCAGGAACGCCAAATTTTTCTCCATACACTATTGCCTCTTCCCTACTCATGTTCCACTCTCTTGCTGGAGTAATTATTTTTAAATCAGGACCTAAAGCATTAATTGCTAAATCAAATCGAACTTGATCATTGCCTTTACCAGTGCATCCATGAGCTACTGCATCAGCATTAATCTCACGAGCAATATTTACAAGATTTTCAGCTATTAAAGGCCTTGCAAGAGCTGTAGATAAAGGATATTTATCTAAATATAATGCGTTTGCTCTAATAGCTGGAAAAGCGTATTGCTCAACAAAACTATTGATTAAATTGCCAACGATTGATTGGGATGCGCCAGAATTTAAAGCTTTTTGCCTAATAAGTTCTAAATCCTCTCCTTGTCCAAGATCAGCTACAAAAGTAACCACTTCTGAAATTCCATATTCATTCTTTAAATATGGAATACAAACGCTCGTATCTACCCCGCCAGAATAAGCTAGTACAACTTTTTTTACCTGCTGCATCTAAAATTGCTCCATAAATTTAAACTTTTGATGTAATTAAGAATTTGAAAACTTATTAAAAACTAATATTATTGTAACTAAAAGAGCTGGACCAAAAACTAGTAATAATATAAGAAAGTTATTAATTATTAAAACATTAGGATTCAAGTAGCCAATAAGTTTAAATAATCCAGACATCAATAATGAAATTAGCCAAATAAAAAAGAATTTTAAATTTGCTTTATCAAACAAAGTTTTTCGGGTGCATCATTATGTATTATCTTATATAAAGAACATAACTTTTTAATGGACTTAAATAAACTAAAACTTAGATTAGAAGATATTTCTGAAGTAAACCCTGCTTTAACTTGCTACCACAGAGATGATCCAGCTCCTGTTTTGCCATTAAGAGATGAACCTGATCTACTATCTTGGCTTGAAAATACAGGAAGGCTTGTTGCAGAAAAAGAAGGAGATTCTCAAGAAATTAGTACTATTGAAGAAGAAGAACTATCAGCTCTAATGGGAGAAAAAGAAGACTATAAAATTGAAGATGATTCTTCAGAAGATGATTGGGAAGATTAAAAAATTCAACTTTAAATCGTTATTAATATTAAATATTTTTGTTTTATTAATTACTTCTTATACATTAAATAATTTTATTCCTACGGGTTTTTTTATAATATTTTTTTTTATTTCTTTATTCACAACAAAGTATGGTGTAGAAATAATCAAAAAATTAAATTTGCTTCAAAATATCAGAACTGAGGGTCCTGCTAATCACTTTAAAAAAAGTGATACCCCGACAATGGGTGGAGTTTTATTGATAATCCCTTTTTTAATTTTTCTTTTCACAATAACTATATATTTAAGTTCTCTTAAATTATTTCTTTTATTCCTGACTATTATTGGTTTCTTTATTACAGGATTTTTAGATGATTATTTAAGTATTAAAAACAAAGAGAATACAGGGTTAAAAACAAGAGAGAAATTTACTCTACAAAGTATCATCTCGATAATTTTTATCATATTAGCCTATCAAAAAAATTTCATAAATCCATTAATGACAATATCTGACTCCTGGGATATTAATATGAATATTTTAATACTACCAATTTCTTTTATAGTACTTGTTGGCATAAGTAATGCAGTAAATTTAACTGATGGACTAGATGGATTAGCAGCTGGGTGCAGTGGGATTGTCTTTTATGGATTAGGCACAGAAATATTAATAAAAGAACAGCAAGAACTTTTTGTGTTTAGTATCTTATGTTATTCAATGTCAGGCATATGCTTAGGATTTCTCAAGTACAATAGTTATCCTGCAAAAATATTTATGGGTGATACAGGATCTCTAAGTATTGGTGCTATTCTTGGCTGTATAGCATTATTAACGAATAGCGTTTTTACCTTATCTATTTTCTCAGGAATATTTATTATTGAATCATTATCAGTAATTGTTCAAGTAGGGTTTTTTAAGATCACAAAAAAATTATTTCATAGAGGTAGACGTATATTTTTAATGGCTCCACTACACCACCATTTTGAACTTAAAGGAGTAAAGGAAGAAAAAATAGTGGAAAATTTTTGGAAAATCAACATATTACTTATAATTTTAGGTATAGTTTTAAAAACCAATCTTTAGAAAATTTGTTATGAGTTTTTTTACATGGAAAGATAATGGACTAACAAGTGACTGCTCAAGTCTTGATGCGATGGCATCAAGATTTGAAGAAACTGCTAACTTAATGAAAAAACTATCTAAGAAAGGCTTCAGACTAAAAAAAATTCAAAACAATCAACTAATTCTTCACTCTGATCCTAAAGTATTTGATCAATGGGGCTTTATAAGTGAAGAACTTCCTTTTAAACAACTCTGTTTAATATCAGATGAAGAATAACTATTTGACCCTGAAAACTCTTTTGTGAGAATTGATAAGTAATTTCGTACATGAGTATTCCAACTAAAGTGCCTATTAACACCCTCAATTCCATTTCTGCTCCATAATTTCCACTGATTAGTATTAGAAATTCCTTTTTCAAGAGTAACTTTCAACTCATTAATATCAGCAACATCCACTAAAAGTCCATTTTCACATTTTGAGCGTATTTCTTTTGGTCCTCCATCATTTGTTGATATTATTGGCAATCCACATGAAGAAGCTTCAAGAAGTGTTAAACCAAAAGGCTCTGTTAAAGCTGGATTAACAAATACACCCCCTCTGCTAGCAGCCCACCTATATAAAGCAGGAATTTGACATGGAAGATGTTTTTTTGGATAAGCTACCTTTCCATATAAGTTATATTTATCAATCGTTTCAAAAATATTATTGAAAACATCTTTTTGTTGAGGATCAAGTTTTGAAGTACTATCTCGACATCCCAAAATCAAAATTAAATTCGTTTTTCTTTTTAATTTTTCAGATTTTCCATATGCCTCAATCAAAGAAGGAATATTTTTTCTTCGTACAGCTCTAGAAATATTTAATAACGGAGGTTTAGTTGAATCCTTCAAAAAAGGTTGCATCATATTATCAATTTCAGCTGTCTCCGTTGTCGAGTGGATATGGTGAAACTTATTATGATCAACACCTGGAGGAATCACTCTAGCTTTGTGAGACGAAAAAGAAGAATATTGGGAATATTGATACACTGACTCTTGTTTAGTGCTTGTAACAACAATATCTGCAGACTTCAATACTTTTTCTTCTGCCTCAATTCTTTTACTTATAGAATAAAGCTTCTCTATTTGATTAGTTTTTAAACCAGTATCCAGCAATTTCCTTTTTTTCTCTCTTCCTAAAGAATGACCAGTAAATATAAGAGGAACTTTTAATGATTTACTTAGTTTAACTCCCACATATCCAGCATCTGCATAATGTGCATGAATGAAATTAGGCTTTTTGTTTTTTTTATAGTAAGAAATTAGTCTTTCAGTTAAATGATCTAAATAAGGCCAAAGCAATTCCTTTTTTAAATATTTATTAGGTCCAAATTTGAATCTTAAAATTTTAACTCCAGGTTCTACAAATTCTTCTTCTTGAGAATATTCATTATCTACTTTAGGGTCGTTTATTAAACGAGTAACTAAATCCACTTGATCAACTTCTGAAGTATTAGCTAAACTTTTAATTAACTCCAAAACGTATTTTGTTTGCCCTCCTGTATCTGCATCCCTGCCTAACTCAAGATTTTTAGAACGTATAAGTCCATGTAAATGTAAGTGTAAAAATTTCAACCTCATTCAGTGATTCCTCCGATAAACGGCCTTTAATACAAATAAGCTGAATTTTTCCAAGGAAATATTAAGAAAGAATTATGATTTTGAATTTTTTTTAATGGAAAAGTTTTAAAAAAGGAGTTGTAGATTGGTTTTATGCTCCTCTAAAAAAGACTTTCGATTACTGAAATAAATAACAATACAAAGAAATACAACAGGTATTTTCTTATTTAAGAACCTTTTTAAGATATTTTGCTGTATAACTTATAGGATTTTTAGCTACATCCTCAGGAATACCTTCTGCAATGATTTCTCCGCCTTTATCCCCTCCATCAGGTCCTAAATCGATAATCCAATCCGAACATCTAATAACATCTAAATTATGCTCAATAACAATTACTGAATTACCTTTATCAACCAAACGTTGTATAACATCCATTAATTTATGAACGTCATAAAAACTTAACCCTGTCGTTGGTTCATCAATTAAATATAAAGTTTTGCCAGTAGCCCTTTTTGACAATTCTGTAGCTAACTTAACTCTTTGAGCTTCTCCACCAGATAATGTAGGCGCTGGTTGGCCTAATTTGACATACCCTAGGCCTACATCCACCAATGTAGATAATCTATCAGAAGCTTGAGGTATAGCAGAGAAAGTTTCTGCAGCTTGTTCAACAGTCATCTCTAAAACATCAGATATATTAAAACCTTTATATTTAACTTGAAGAGTTTCCCTATTAAAACGAGCTCCTTTACATACTTCACATTGAACATATACATCAGGTAAAAAATTCATTTCAATAACATTGACTCCCTGGCCTTTACAAGCTTCGCATCTTCCTCCTTTCACATTAAAACTAAATTGACCAGCCTGATAACCTCTTGCTTTTGCTTCTACTGTGGCAGTAAATATCTGCCTTATAGGATCAAAAGCACCAGTATATGTAGCAGGATTTGATCTTGGAGTTCTTCCTATTGGAGATTGATCAATAACGATAACTTTATCAATTGCCTTTATACCCTTTAACTCTTTTACACCTTGAGGAAAAGGGACTTTTAATCCAAGAGAATGACATAATGCAGGATGAAGTAATTCATTTATCAAAGTGCTCTTCCCACTTCCACTCACACCAGTTACAGAAACTAATCTTCCTAAAGGAAATTGAACAGAAATATTTTTTAAATTATTTTTAGAGCAATTATTTAAAATTAAACTTTTTTTTACAGATGATCTACGTTCTTTTGGAGTAGGGATCGATTTCCTACCACTGAGATAAGCTCCAGTTAGTGACTTTTCTGAATTCAAGACATCTTGATAAGATCCTTTAGCAATAATTTCCCCACCATAAACGCCTGCCCCAGGACCAATATCTACTAAATAATCTGCTGATTTCATAGTATCTTCATCATGTTCAACCACAACCAAAGTATTACCCAAGTCTCTTAAGCTTTTTAATGTCTCTAATAATCTGTCATTGTCTCTCTGATGCAAACCAATGCTTGGTTCATCTAATACATATAAAACCCCAGTAAGACCTGCACCTATTTGTGTTGCCAATCTAATACGCTGAGCTTCGCCACCAGACAAAGTCATAGCTGGTCTATCTAAAGTCAAATAATCTAAACCTACATTAATTAAAAACTTCAAACGTAAACGAATCTCTTTTAAAACCAATTCACCTATCTGCTTTTGTTTTTCTGATAAAGATATATTTTCTTTCTTTGTCTTACCTAAACCCATTATGCGCTCTACGTGATTTAGGGTTTCAGAAACACTTATAGAAGTTAAATCAGTAATGTTGTATGGACCAAGTTTAACGGCCAAAGCCTCAGGTCTTAATCTTTTTCCAGAGCATGTCTTACATGGGACTAATTCCAGATACTTCTCTAATTTTTGTTTTACTGATTCTCCATTAGCTTCATTCAATTGCCTTTCTAATATTGGTAAAATCCCCTCAAAAGGTCTTTCAAAACCACTAGAAGTTTTAAAACGACTATCAGCTTGAATTAATATTGGCTTATCCGAACCCAAAAGTAGAACTTGTTTTTGCATATCACTTAAATCTTTCCAAGGAGTTTTTAATTCAAAACCATAAGCTTGTCCTACAGAATAAAGTAAAGAAAAGTAATAAGTATTATCTTTCTCACTCCAA
>QCBL01000018.1 GCA_003281625.1 Prochlorococcus sp. AG-347-I04 | reverse complement strand
AAAAACTTTGGGAGGATAATTATGAGATTGCTTTACTAAGTTTAAATACAAAATTTGTTCAAGGTTTAAAGAATGGAAGTCTCCCTAAAAATATATTTCAAGAATATTTAGCTCAAGATTATTTCTTTTTAGAGACTTTTGCTAAGGCTTATGGTCTTGCTGTTTCCAAATCACAAGATAAGTACTCAATAAGGAAGTTAAGTGAACTGTTAATGGGCGTCTCAGAGGAGTTAATACTTCATGAAACGTATGCAAAAGAATGGGATATTGATTTGTCTAATAACTATATAAAAAAAGCCACTAAAAATTATACAGATTTTCTTGATGATACTTCAAAAAGACTTAGCTCCGTTGAAATAATGTTTGCAATGACTCCATGTATGCGACTTTATTCTTGGATAGGAAAAAGTTTGTATAAGGAGGATTTTGACATTAAATATAAAGAATGGATAATTACTTATTCTGATGAGAGCTTTGAAAAGCTAGCAGATTCACTTGAAAATCTTATTGAGACTAATAAAGAAACATATGATATTAATCACGCCAAATATTTATACAGGAGAGCTATGGAATTGGAGTTTGATTTTTTTAATGCATATTCAGATTTCTGATTTAAATTAAAATTTATTTATAGTAATTTTAAAAAACGATTTAATAAATTATGTATTCTAAAATTGCACTATCAATAGGCGGTAGTGACTCCGGTGGTGGAGCAGGCATACAGGCTGACTTGAGAACTTTCATGGCCCTTAAAGTGCATGGATGTTCTGTTATTACATGTATTACAGCACAAAATAGTATAGAGGTTACATGCGTTCAACCAGTAGAGAAGAATACTTTATTAAGTCAGTTGGATACTTTATTTGCTGATTTTGGTATTGATGCCTTAAAAACTGGAATGTTATTAAATGAAAGGATAATTAATGATACTGCTTCAAAATTAAATACATACAAAATAACCAAAATTATTGACCCGGTAATGGTTACAAGAACTGGTTCTAAATTATTGGAAGATTCTGCTATTAATGCTTATAAAAAACTCTTATTACCAATTGCGGATTTGGTAACTCCAAATATTTATGAAGCGAATCTACTTTCTGGTTTAGAAATAAGGAGTAAAGAAGATATCGAAAATTCAGCAAAAAAAATTATTGGTCTTGGAGCTAAAGCGGTACTTATAAAAGGTGGCGGTTTAAAAGATATGAAAGGGAAGGATTTTTTTCTTGATATAAATGGTAGAAAAGAGTGGCTCTTTAATAATTTTATAAATACAAAAAATACTCATGGTAGCGGATGTACTTTGAGTGCTGCTATTTGTGGTTACAAAGCTTTAGGTTTTGATCTACTGGATTCCGTACAAAAAGCGAAATTATTTGTTGAGAAATCTTTAGAAAATTCT
This sequence comes from Prochlorococcus sp. AG-347-I04, assembly GCA_003281625.1. Lineage (GTDB taxonomy): Bacteria > Cyanobacteriota > Cyanobacteriia > PCC-6307 > Cyanobiaceae > Prochlorococcus_A. The sequence continues at coordinate 17,755 of QCBL01000018.1, read as the reverse complement.
TACAAAATAGGATCTGGCCCCGGTCCGCTAGGCCATCATTAATTATTTATATTATAAAAGTGGAGTTAGAACCACCATTTTCTGTAGGGCTTTTTTAAAAATAAGATTTCTTCAGTCTCCCATCCTCCCTCCAACCACTCAAGATGCTCAAGCAATAAAGACTCACTTTCCCTTTTGCTTAATTGCCCAATTCTACTAGCAATACCATCGAACCTTACTTTCATCAATTCCTCAATCTTGATGTTATTCATAGGTTAAATAATAAATTTTTTCTACTTTTACTTGTATAGATTTTCTTGTCAACGATTTAATTTTATTTGTTTACTAGCAGTTCTTAAATATGTATTAAATACAACTTTTTGAAATAGTTAGTAATTAAAACTTATTCACATAGATTTAATAAAAGACTAACTTATATAAAAATACTCTAACCATGAATAAAGAAGAAACAGCAAAGCAAAAAACTATTTTAAATGTAGGCTATTGTGAAACTACCTCTGAATGGCTCAATAGAATCATTACTGAACTGGCAGATGAAAATAAAAATTTTGTAGATTTGTCAGTTATTTGTGCTTAAGTTTTAAGAAAATATATTTATTTTGATTAATTTTCAGTTGGCTTTTAAATGTAGGGTAAATTTTAAAAATATTTTTGTGATGTGAATCTTTATCAAAAAAATTTAGAAATAATTAAACAATTTAATTTATCTCCTCATCCTGAAGGTGGATGGTATAGAGAGATAGTAAGGAGTAAGAATTCCCTTATAATGGAAGACGGCCAAATTAGAAACTTTATTACGGGAATTTATTATCTTTTGGAGAGAGATGCCAAAAGTTCCTGGCACAGAGTAAAAAATGCTGATGAAATTTGGATTTATCTAAGGGGTGATCCTCTAAATTTATGGTGCCTAGATAATGATAATAAGTTAATAAGAAATTTAATTTTAGATTCTAATAATCCAATAGAAATGATCCCATCTGGATATTGGCAAGCTGCAAAAAGTACAGGCGAATTTACTTTAGTGAGTTGTTGTGTTGGCCCTGGCTTTGATTTTAATGATTTTGAATTGCTCAGAAATACAAATCATATCTCTAGATTAGATAAAGCAATTAATGATCTTATTTAAGACATTTTTTTTATTTTTGAAATTATCCTTTAGATTTATAGGGTTACTTAATCAATATATGCAGAATGAATCAAAGTTCTATCAAAACAATTGGTATAAATGATGAACCAAGAAAAGATGCACACTCAGTATATGTAAATCAGGCTGATGGATTAAAAGGCATTCTTAATAGGGATTTTGATGAATGGTCTAATTTTGATAGTTGGGAAAGTATTTCAGTACAGCAATGGATTTTTTCTAGAGCTTTGGAGGTTTTCAGAGGTATGAAAATTGATATTAAATGCGATTGTTGTGAACATAATGATTTAATCCCAAATGATTTTGAAAGTATTAAAAAAGAAAAATGTTTTGGTAAAAAAAGTGCTTACATGATTGAAAAAGTTGTAGATGAAATTGTATTAGCACAGGCAGAAAGAGAAAATGATGGAACATATTCTGCTTAAGATTCATAAATATCTATGGAGTTATAAATATTTCACTTACCAGTGAAAATTATCAGAAGAACCAATCGTTAAATTTTTAGTGGACATCTTATGGAACTTAAAGTGTACCGAATCACTGAACTCCTTTTCATCTGAGTAATTCACAAGATCTACTGGGTCGATGTTTTCATCAAACCATGCATCATATTCAATATGGTTTGGTTCAGCAAAATAACTCATATCCAATTAATAGCTTCCAAAAAACGAATAAACGGTACATGCGCTACCAAATCAAAATTCTTAATTTTTAAATAATCCATATTTTTAACTTATTCATCAATATTAGTTGCTAAAAAGATAGGAGAAATAACTTTAAATTCATGTCTCTCGATACAACCATGGTTTCTATCCATCCCCACTTCACAATCAAGGATGGGAAGATGGACCAGTGCATAGCTCTTTTAGAAGAAATTTTGGTACTGACAAAAGCTAATGAACCTGACTGTCTTTTTTTTAATATCACTACATGCGGGTCAGATAAGGCTTATGTAAGAGAGGCATATAAAGATGGTGCCGCTGCTTTATTTCATCTCAAAAATATGGGACATATGATTCCCAAGCTTTTTGAAGTTTCAGATATAACTGTGCAGGTCCAAGGCCCCGCTAAGGAGATTGAACCCTTGAAGGAAATACTCCCAGACGCTGATTTCTATGAAGCAATATCTGGATTCTAATTTAGATCGTTTTTATTGACAGTCGATCGCTTGGGGCTTTTAGCCCCTTTTTTATTTAGGAATTCAAAATAAATTAATCTTCCCTCTACTTAAATCAAGTAACTTTATTATCAGCACAAATATTATTTTTATGGCATCAACTTTTTATATTGTTCATCATGAATTTAAGGCAGGAAAAGCTGCAAAATGGTGGGAAACAGCTTATGCGGCAATGTCACCAGGTGGTGGATGGGATGATGCAGTAGCAGCTAATAAAGAAAAAGGATTTTTTAACCATTCTGCAAATGCCGTAACTAAAACTGGTCCTGTATATTGTTTTTGGGAAGTAAAAGAGGGTATTTCTGCTGAAGATTTTCAGGAGTTTATAGATGGACCCTCTGGTCCTGGGTTCGGACAAGATGCATTGATGAATATCTGTAAACCAATTGACACATCATTAATGAATGGACAAACACCTTATCCACCAGTTTTTTCTTGATTATTGACAGTAGATCTAAAATAAATAGCAATTAGCTTTTTTTTATGACTATTGAAACTACCGTTTTCACATTCAAAATTCGTGTCCCTTTTGAAGAATGGGCTGCGGTTTATGACAGCGAAGAAAATATACAAATGAATGAAGAGCGTGGAATTATCTGCTTATACAAAGGTGTAAAGAAAGATGATCCAACAAGTGTAATTCTTATTGAACAGGGTGAAGAAGGTAAATCAAAAGCTATGTTTGAAGATCCAGAAGTGATACCACTAATTGAGAGTGCCGGACATATTTATGATTCAACGGTTATTTCCAGTTATTTTTAAGTGAAACGATTAATTCTTGCTGCAATATTGTTTTTATTTCCTTTTTCTGCTAAAGCTGGTTTTCCAGAAGGTAAGAATGGTTATGATCTAAAAAAAATTGAAGAGTCTTTTAGATTACCTTGTGATGAAATTGGAAATGATGATTGTATTTCGAGAGCATTAGGAGTTGGTGCCTGTACCTGGATATTTGGAATAAACAAAGATAAAGAACCTGCGGAAGCTTTAAAAATTGCAGATACTGTTTTAATTGCTCTTCTAAAAGGGAATAATCTCGATTTAAAATCAATGCTTGATAAAGATGGGTTAATTAAAAAGAATATAAAAAAAGAAGCTACTTATAGAATTAACTTCTGCAGAGAAGAAACAAAAAAAGCTATTCCAAAGTTAGTAAAAAAATTACCAGAGGGTGTTGTATTAGATGAAGAGAGAATAGAAAGTTTAACCAGCGTGTTCCCTCTGCAGTATTTAAGTATGTTTGAGCAATTAAGCAAATATCAAAAATGAAACGTTTACTATTGACTCCTATATTCAAACGTTTTAAAAAAAGTGTTTTTTTCTCATCACTAAATCAGAATACTTGTCCTGTTTATGATGCTGAAGAAATAAAATACAAGAACAACAAGAAGCTATTAAAAAATTATACCCATAAAAAAAGGGCGTTAGCTTCGCCCCAATCAAAAAGCGGGATAATCCCCATCACCCAGCCTTTTTTAAAATCCTAGCACTACATATGGTGTTTGTAAGTAATAAAAATTAACTATTGATGGAGTTGTTGGTATCTAATTAATTTGTCATGATATAAATCTCCATCACTCAGGCTCGCTAGAGTCTTTTTTTTATGTCTATTTTTGGATCAGATACTCCATTTATGCTTCTTGCAAAACTTAAAGTTAAGGAAGATAAGGTTGCAGAATACTTAAAAATTGCAGATAAGACTGATAAAGCTGTTGAAGCTGAGGAACCAGGAATGCTCCATCACACTTTTGATCAAGATCCTGATGACCCTCTTCGTTTCGTATGGTCAGAAGTTTATAAAAATGATGATGCTTTACTAGCTCATTTAGCTAATCCAGCTTTGGGTGTTTATCTTGAGGCTCATGCTGAACTGGGAACTGATTTTTCTGTTGAATTTTACGGAACTGTGGGAGATAAAGTTATTGAAGCCATGAACGGTACAGGAGTTCCATATAAGATCTTTAAAACAAAATTAGGATATAGCAGAGTTTAAGGATAAGAGTATTAACTAATTAATTCGACTAAATTATTAATAAGAATCTGAGTGCTAGAGGTAACCATAGACATAGAAGAAGCATTAGTAAAAGTGTAATAGCATGGATATTTGGAATATATTGCTCTTTAAAAATTTGCGTCTTCATAATTTATCTCGCCTTCTTAAGTTTGATTTCTCTTCTGATAAGCAATGCTATAACCACAACACACATGTTCATTAGAAATACGTCTAATGGCATTTAATAAAAAGGTCTCTAATTAATTAATAGCAAGATTATTGATCTACGGATCAGTAAATTAAAATTAAATTGAGATTCTATCAAGTATCAATACATCTTGAGCTTGAATTGTATCTCTCTTATCTTCATCTTCGGGATCTTTATAAGATTCAATTTCAGCTTGAATTTTTCTCTTATAAACTCCCTTGATATAGTCAATTTCTCTTCTTTCCTTATTAAGTATTGAAAATGGTGATCTTTTTAAGTTCATAAAAATCTCCTAAAAATAAGTTTTGATTAGCTCCAGTTTTTGTCAGATTCAACAAAGCTATCCAATGTTTGTTGATTTCTGATTTCTTCCTCAAGAAGTTCTTTTTCTGATCTTTCTTCAAGCTCAGAATTATAATTTTCTTTTAGTTTGGATTTAGTAGACATTTGCTCATGACGACTACAATAATGTTCTAACTAGTCAGACAGGCCATCCGACTTTTAAATATGTACGGTTTGAGGTACTCCCATATACGGATAAAGGATCAACAATTAAATTTGAATATGGTTAAAATGTTAAAAATTTGGATTATTTTTTCCCTTTAAGAATCATCAGCATTGGCAGGCCAATAAGCATAAGACCCCCATCGATTAATAAGAAAGTATTTAGATTCATTTTTCTATTTCTTAGGGAATATTCCAATTAAAAGTTATCCCTTTTTTAATTGGATCTTTTTTCATATCATTCATCTCTTTTCTGATTTTATTGTAGTATGCCAATTCTTCTGAATCATCAGAACCAAGACCATAATTCATTGTTGCCGCAAGATATATTCTGTGCATCCTGTATGACGATAATGGCATTTCTTATAAGAATATTTCTAAATTCTAAAATATATAGAAGATATTTAAGACTAATTAGTTTTATTGGGCTAAACCCTCGCCGAGACCAGAACTCAGGACCTCTCCCACACCAAGGGAACAAATTGCTTTATAAAATTGAGTATATGCAGTAGTTTAAAGAGCAAAGTATCTTATATATTACTCAATTAGTGCAAAAATTAGTGCATAATAAGGTTAATTAGTTTGATTTATGCATAAAAGAGCAACTAAGCAAGAAACTGAATTAAGAGTTGCACATGCTGCTGAATTAGTTGCTGAAGGACAAGCCTATTCATCTATTACTTCCCTTGTTGCAGCAAAATATGGAATCTCAAGAAGAAGAGCTAGGCAGATCACCTCTAATGCTTATCTTTTGCTGAAAGATGATATTGAGGAAGGGGACTTAAATCGCCCTGAAATGACAGCAAAATTAGTATGCACTCTACAAACTGCAATGTTTAGAGCAATGCAAGAAAAACAATATTCAGCAGTTGCAAGTAATGCAAAAGTTCTTATGAAATTAATCGGTCTAGAAGCCAAAATAAAAAGTTAGAGCGAGTGCTTTGGGAGCACTAGGTCGCAGGTTCGAATCCTGTCGCCCCGATCAGTTATAGCAGTAAGTCTCAGCTAATAATATATTTAACCTAAAAAGTAGAGTGCCCAAAAAGTGCCCAAAAGTTATTTCCCCAAAATAATTAGCATAACTTTAGAAGGAAGTTTGGTATTTGGTTCTGCCCGACTTATGGCGTAACTATCAAGGGGTTTTCTGTCGCCCCTTTTTTATGCAAGTAGTAAGCGTTTCATTTACCAACGCTCCCCCCAATCTGAATCAATATAAATACACATATCTGGTATAACTTCGACTCCATGTTCTTTATAAGTAAAACCAAATTCTTTTTCTAATTTCGGATTTAATCTATTTAATTTATTTGTAATTTGTTCTAATTTTTTAGTGACTTTGTCATCTATTCTTGCTTGTAAATAAGCCTTTTTATGCAGTGCGTGAGCATCCATACAGAGGTTATATATTTTTGCTTTTCTTGATATTGGAATTAATTGAACAGCAATTACTGAAGTGCTTAAAGCAATAACAAATAAAAGAGCTTTAGTAATTGAATTATTCATTTATTAATACTTAAATCTTTTTTTGATCTTTCTATCTTCATCAATACCTAAGATTTGCCTCGTTTTGTCTTCGTGATAACATCTTCTTAAATAATTCTCTACAAACACATCTTTAAAGGGGCAATCCCATTTGCTATTACATGGTTTTGTATAGTCTCGTTTGCTCCCTGTTTTTACCTTATAAGTTGTACCTTTTTTTTGCCAATTACTACAGGCATTATCTGCTTCTATGTATGATCCATATTTCCCAAACCAATTTGCTTCCACAGCAGTAGGTAAAGCGAGTGCAGCTAATAGTGGGAGTAGTAAGCGTTTCATTTTAAGTACCCTTTATATCTACAAGTTCCGATCAATCCAGATCCACTTCCATATCTTCCACCCCTCATTCTCCACTTTGCTGTCGCTTGTTCTTCTGTATATCTTCCATCATAAAGTCTTTGGCAAATATCATCTTTTGTAGGGAAAAACCACCAAATCCCTACAAATCCAATGATGATTCCAAAAAGAATTTTCATAGAGCTTTTTTAATAGCGTATATTGCTGCTATTGGTAATGGCATTCGCAATAAATGAAAAACTATTGTGTTTATACCTAAGGTTGTTGAAAGACCCTTTTTAGCTAACTCCTCATTCAGGCTGTCTTTAACCCCATCACTACCAGTAAAAGTTACGTAAGCCCAAAAAGCTAGTAAAGCAATAACCCACCACGAAAAGAAACGTAAATTAAAGAAAATTATTCCAACATAAATATAATTAGAAAAAGGTAGGAAAAAAGGTATTCCTAAAATAAAACCAATAATAAGTAGTAAAGGTCTCAAAAAAAAAGGAGTTAATTGCCCCTTATTTTAGATCGACTGTCAATTTAAAACTACATAGACTATGTGCCCAAAAAGTGCCCAAAATCCAATAAAAATTTATTTAACAATAATCGATCCGCCCATTCCAAAAGATGCATGGGGAGAACAGACATAATAGTAAGTACCTTCAGATACTCCCGTTGTATTCCATGATAGTTTTCCATTTTGAGTTCCAGGAGTACCAGAAAGTGTTCCTGTGGTTACTTGATCGCCACCTCCACGAGAAAATTCAGTCTTTATGTAGAAGGGATGACGAGATGCATCGACATCAAAAATAATTGTATCTCCCTTATTAACAGTAACTGTGGGATCATTCCCACTTAAAGATCCGTTCCTATCAGATCCACTAAGAATATAGTTACGATAACTTTCTGCTGATACATCTATTTTAAATGTCTCTGAATCTGCAAAAGCTGGGTCTGAAAAACCAAAAAACAAAGGTAATAAAAAAAGAGAACGCATAAATTTTCTTACTAAGTGTATGTAAATAGTAAGAAAAAAAGAGGTTTGTTGCTTTTTAATTTTCTATCAACCGTCAATTTTTAAAGTTATACAATTTTAGTGCCCATAAAGTGCCCATAACCCAAAATATTAATCTCGAATAAGCCACACATATTTTTCCAAATGTCCTGATATAGTTATAAGTCTCAATTATAGCCTTATTCTTGCGGGTGCTTTGGGAGCACTAGGTCGCAGGTTCGAATCCTGTCGCCCCGACCATTTAAACCCAAGTTATACTAGCGAGTTTCCCAGACTCGCTTTTTTGTTTCGAAAATTTGTCCACGCCTAAAGTGGACAGATAGTGGACAACTTCAATTCTGCTTAACGCTAATTTTCTTGCTTTTTTCTTATATCTTCGTAAGTATGCGTATATAGACTCTAATTTGCTCTAAATAGCTCTATTACTGGCTTATTTAGGCTTATTTCCATTAAAAAACTGTCACATAGGAGTTGACGATTATGCAAATTCCAGACGAAATGTTGAAAGAAATTAGAGAAAGTGGATACGATCAAGAGCTTGTATTTACACAAATAAGAAAGCTATTAGACAGCGATAAACCAATTAAAGAAAACGAATACAATCTAGAGCTTATAGACAATTACTTATTAGACAAAGATCCACAAGAACTATCTGAAAATGCTGCTGAGATAGTGATGGCAGCAGAGCTTATAGACAATTACTTATTAGATAAAAGATTTATGAGAGAACTTGAAGATGAAGAATATGATGCTGCTTAAAAATATCTATTAAATATAGATGTTTTCTTCCAACCTTGGTTTAGTAGTTCCTTATATTCTTTTCTTGCAGCCTCAATAGTTTCTACCCTGCTACCTTTCATTAGTGGTTTGCTTGATCGTTTATAAACGCAACCGTAAGAAATCATCATTGCATCTATTGAAGGAGATGGTTTAGATACATCTTCAAATGGTTCAAAGACTTTTATTCTTGATCTATCCTTATTTATTAAAGTGAACTTCTCCATAAAAAAAATTATAGAAAAAAAGAGGGTTAAAGCTGCACATGATTTTGAAAAAGTGGACAAATAGTGGACAAATGTTGCTTAAATTCTCAGGATAAACTAGGCAGAACTAAGCAAAAAAATATTCATAGCTTGAAAACCTAGTGCTGCACTAGAGCTGTTAAGTGCTTTGGGAGCACTAGGTCGCAGGTTCGAATCCTCACTACCTATTACATGAAATCGTTCAATATATAGTTCCAATCAACAACTCCTCCATCTTTTTTGGTTTCTTCATCCATCCTTCTAAGCTCTTTTCTGTACTTTTGCCTTATAGGAGAATAGTTCTTATCCAAGCTTTCCTCTGGATGTCTTAGGTAGTCCAAAATGTTTCTTTTAGTCCACAAGTTTTTCATTCTTTGCCCTGCTTATAAATAGTTTCTATTGTTGATATCCACCAATATCCAAAGCTATTAGTTAATCTTTTTTGTATTTCTTTAGAGGGCTCTTCAAGACCGCCTGCAGCAAATAATTTAGGTACTGCTTTTTCAGTTGCTTCTTTGCAAAGAGCAGTTCTTTCTGCAACTTCATTTACAATAATTGGTTTTATATTTTTTTCTTCAGTAAACATAATTTCAGGTTTGATTTTATTACCTCTCATAATTCCAACAAATAATTTGTCTGATATGTCCATTGCTTCATCTGGGTGTTTGCCTTGATTAACAGCAAATACATAAGTACAAGCAGCCATAGAAATGAATCTTGCAGCACAACTTTCTGCTCCATATTTCTTACATTCCAAACTAAATTCATTTTCTAATTTTTCAAATTGCTCTGGTTTAGTTGGTACTGCAAAAGCAGTTATAGGTAATGTGAAAAATAGTGATGCGAGTAGTAATTTTTTCATTTAATCCCACCCATAATAAATAAATCTTTCACACCTTTTTGAAGGTATAAAAAAACCTTCAGCAGCTCCTAATATTTTATTCATCTCTGTTGTTCTTCCTCCGAATCTTCCATCTGTTTTTGAGTCATTTGTAGATAATGAGTAATAGTATCCGACTCCAAATCTAGGAAACATAATTTTATCCCTTCCTTTCTTTTGATATTCCTTTGGAGTTCCTCTCCCCGATTGTGTTCCAATAATATTGACTACTGGACCGCTAGCTATTGAAACTTGCTTTTCAGAAGGGTCTTTTTTTATTTTGTATATGTAAAAGTATTGTCCCCCATATCCATTACTTATTCCTGTTTCGAAATTCAGAACTGGCTTATCTTTATAGTTAATTGTTCCTCTACCAACAGAATTATATTCTCCATTAATAACCTCAATAGTTACATCTGGATAATATTCACTAACAAAATTACAGGTATCCGCTGCATAAGCTGAAGGAATTAAACCTAATAAAAAAGATGTAAGTAATAACCGTTTCATTTATATTTCATCCAGACTTCTTGTTAGCCAACCATTTTCAGTACAGATTCCATATCCGTAATCCATATAACCACCACCACGACGAAGTACAGGTTTTGGGTCGGCTTTTTTTCGAGCTTGTATATGATCTTCTGAACACCAATACCTACCCCCAGCTTTCATTATTCCTTTCCTAATAATTTTTGCAGGAACATCAGTTTTTACAAAGCAAGCACCATCTATTCTTATTTTGCAAATGTAATCATTTACTCTATCGGCAGAGTTAGTGAAATAGTAGAAAAACCCATCGTCACCTATCGTGCCTGAGTAAGAAGAAGGAGGTCTGACATGTACATAATAAATGCGCTCTTTTTCTGCTAATACAGGACTAGAAAACAATAGAAGTGCCAGTAGTAAGCGTTTCATTGAATTCTCTCTTGCATTTTTAAGAAATAAATTGGATGGGCCAATTTTTCAGTTGGTTTCTAATATTGCCAAAAACTATTATTTATTGCAAGAAGTAGGTTTGAATTGATTCTTTTAAATTAATGTTTTTAAAAATTAAAAAATATTTTTTCAAATGATAAATAATTATTTTTGAACTATTCTTCTTTTAATGATGTTCTAATTTTAAAAGCAGAACAGGATGAATTCTAAAAAAGTATCAGACTTGAAAGAAGGATGTATCGTTGAGTGTAGGTCTCATAGACATTTAGTAGAGAAAGTAGAATTTCCATCTTCTGAAGTTGGAGATACGATAGTCAAATTAGCCTGCTTAGATGATGATGCAAATGGAGAAATAACTGAAGTTTTTTGGGAAAGAGAAGTTGATGCTCGTATTATTGGAGAAAGTACCTGGGATACCATCGGAAATAGAGGATTTGATGATCCTAAAGTTTTCTCAAGTTACTTAAATACTTTGAAGTGGAATTGCGTAACTTCTACTGATCCGTCTCTTTTTCAAGCACCATTGAGAGCAGGAATAGATGTAAAACCATATCAATTAGAACCTCTAAGAAAAGCACTACGAATGCCAAGAGTAAATCTTTTTATAGCAGATGATGTTGGTTTAGGGAAAACTATTGAAGCTGGATTGATATTAAGAGAATTGCTCTTAAGACAGAAGGTTCAAAGAGTTGTAGTTATTCCTCCCCCCTCAGTTGTACTTCAATGGAAAGGAGAAATGGAGACTCGTTTTGGTCTTGAATTTAAAGTAATGGATAGAAAATATATCTCAAACATGCGACGTGAGAGAGGTTGGGGAGTTAATCCATGGTCAACTCATACAAGATTTATTCTTAGTCAGTCATTAGTTCGAAATGAAGAATATGCCAGTTCTCTTCGTGATTGGTTGGGAGATGGTTTAAGAACAATGTTAATACTTGATGAAGCTCACAATGCAGCACCAGCAACTTCATCAAAATATGCAATCGATTCAAAACTTACACGCTCGATTAGAGATTTGGCATGGAGATTTGAACATAAACTTTTTCTTTCAGCTACTCCTCATAATGGTCATAGCAATAGTTTCTCAGCCCTTTTAGAAATATTAGATCCTACTCGTTTTTGTCGAGGTGTACCTGTAAGAAATAAAACTGATTTAGATCCAATTTTAGTTAGGAGATTAAAAGAAGATTTAAGAAAAATTGGAGTAGCTTTGCCAAAGAGAATTGTAGTGCCCATTTTGCTTAAGGTACTAGGAAAATATTCTCCCGAACTTATGCTTTCTGAACTTTTAAAAAGTTATAAAGAAAAAAGAGATCGGCGATTAAGGAATGCAAATGTAAAGCAGATAGCTGCTGAATTATTAGTTGTGGGTAATTTACAAAAACGCTTACTAAGTTCTGTTGAAGCATTTCATCGAACTTTAAACGTGCATATGAAGACTTTAAAAAAGAGAGAGAAAGATGAAAAAATGACAATTTCTAGAAACACTGATCAATTAAAATTATTAAAAGGTGGAATTGATGGAGATGACGACTTTGCCGATTTAGATGAGATGCAAGTTGAAGAAGAGAGGGCTCGTCAACATCAAATTGCCCTGGCAACAACAGGTTATGGTGCTACAGAAGATGAATGGCAAATTTTACAACAGATGAATCAAATTAGTTCTAAAGCTAGATATGAAAATGATGAGAGAATTCACTATTTAAAAAATTGGATAAAAGATCATCTTTGTCCTGATTTAGGGACAAAAGGGGCTAAATGGAATAACGAGCGCTTATTAATTTTTACTGAATATGCTGATACAAAGAGATGGCTTGAAAATCAAATATTTTCCTTAATTTCCGAGAGTGACATAGCAGAAAAAAGAATTGCTACTTTTCATGGAGGTATTGAGGATGAAAAACGAGAACTTTTAAAAAGCAGCTTTAACGCCAATCCTAATGAAAATCCTTTACGAATACTTATTGCTACAGACGCAGCCAGAGAGGGAGTAAATTTACAAAATCATTGTAAATATCTTTTCCATTTTGATATTCCATGGAATCCAAGTCGAATGGAACAGAGAAATGGCCGCATAGATCGAACTTTGCAGAGAGCAAAGGAAGTTTTTTGTTATTATTTTGTATTTGCTGATAGGGAAGAAGACCGAGTACTAGATGTGCTAGTAAAGAAAACGGAAGAGATAAGAAATAGCCTAGGTACCCTTCCTCCTCTTGTGGTTGTACGTCTTAATGAACTTCTTAAAAAAGGCATAAACCCCAACGAAATTGAAGAAACTGTTTCTAAGATTCAGCAGTTAGATCAAGAGGAAGAAATTAAACGTAGTCAAGAATTGATAAAAGTCGAGTTAGAAGAAAATAGTCGTGAAAGAGAGGAATCTTTAAAGGAGCAAATATCAAGGCTTGAAAAGTCTTTGATTAAGTCAGAAAAATGGTTGAATTTCAGTAGTGAATTATTTCGTGATGCTCTCAATACTAGTCTTAACGTTAATACAAGAGATGGTATTGGTACCCCACAAATATGCCTTAAAGATCCCTCAACAAATCATGCAGATATCGAGCGAGCAGAATGGATATTCCCTCCCTCAGATAACCTTCCAGGAGGAGAACAGTCTTGGGGTGATGTAATTGATTATTTAAGACCTCCTCGTAAACCCGGACAAAAAGTTTGGCAATGGAGAAAAGAAACCTTACCACAACCAGTAGTTTTTAAAGATCCTGAAACTTTAGATTCAGGTAGAGTTCATTTGCATTTAGAACATCCTTTGGTTAAAAGATTGCTTAGTAGATTCTTGGCAACTGGTTTTCAAACAAATAATTTAAGTAAGGCTGCAGTCTTAGCTTCTAGAGATGACAAAGCAAAACTTATCTTATTAGCTAGGCTCTCTCTTTATGGTCATGGAGCCTCGCGTCTTCACGATGAAATGATTGAGCTTATAGCTGAATGGGATCCTCAAGATCCAAATAGAAGATTAAGATTACTTAACCAAATAAAGACTGGATTTGCCATTGAAGAATTAACGAATACTTTAAAAGAGAATCTTCCTGAAGTTGATCTTGAAGTTCAAGAGAAACTTAAAGAATTTATTTCAGGAGATGTTAAAAATTTGAAAATTAGATTAGATGCGATAGCCAATGAAAGAGCATCTAGGGCAAAAAAAATGTTGCTAAAAAGAGCTGATGAAGAATCCAAAAATTTTGTTAAAGTTCTCAATGAGCAACGCAATCGAGTTTTAAAAACGCAAAAAAAATACGATACTGGTTTTGAACAATTAAGTTTAGGTTTTGCAAATCGAGAATTAATACAATTGCGATCAAATAAAAGTCATTGGGAAAAACGTTTAAATATAATTGAAAGAGATTTAAAAGATGAACCAGAAAAAATCAAGAGAACTTTTGAAGTGGTAACTAATCCAAGGATACAACCAGCAGGAGTAATTATTCTTTGGCCTCTAGGTGAAAAAGGTTTTTAATAATGCCAATTAAAGAAGACGGAGTGCATATACATGAAGAATGGAAAGGGATGACGCAGCCTATTGGATTGGTTGTAGAACCTATTGTTCTAGATCGGCTTGGAATATTTCCTGAGAGAAGTATAAAAGTGGTTTCAGATTTGCAAAGAAGACTTGAGAATCTATTAGAGGAACAAAAAAGGAGGATTATTTTTTTAGTGCGATTAATAATATAAAAGAATTTTTTAAAGAAGTTTTAGGTTGGGAAGATAGCGATCTGATAAATATAGAGGATTTGAAGCCAGAAACAATACATGGGGAAATTTGTTTTTTATTGGATGATTATGATGAGATATTGAAACCTGACTGGATAGTTCCTGAGCCTAGTAAAAAGGATAATAAAACAAATATACAAATACTGATCAAGGAATTAGAAATTGGGACGCCTTTTGATCAATCTTTTAAGAAATCTGATAATAACAAACAGTGGGAAGCAACACCTCAGCAACGCTTCGAACGTCTAATGAAAGAAACTGAAAATCCAATAGGTATTCTTTGGAATGGGGTAGCCCTTCGTTTAGTTTATTCGCCAAGAGGTGAATCAAGTGGATATATAACTTTCCCATTAGAAGCAATGACTAAGGTTGATGGAAGACCAATGATTGGAGCTTTGGAAATGCTGCTTGGACCTGATCGTTTATTTGAAGGAGGCTCAAGCTCATTGAGCTTGCTTAATTTAATGCAACAAAGTCGTAAAGAGCAAAATGAAGTGAGCACGAGGTTGTCAGGGCAAGTTCTTGAAGCCCTTTGGATTTTAGTCAAAGGATTCGATGAAGCTGAACAAAAAGCTAAAGCTTTGGGGAGAAGTTTTCTCAATGATTTATCTGAAAGAGATCCCTCTCATATTTATGGTGGATTAGTGACTGTTCTCTTGAGATTAGTTTTTTTACTTTATTCAGAAGATCAAGAACTTATGCCACAAGATTCTTTATATGTTCAAAACTATAGTGTTAATGGACTGGCTGCCAAGTTAAGAAAAGATAGGATTCAATTTCAAAATAATATGGAGGATAGGCATGGTGCATGGTCCTCTCTTTTAAGTTTATTTAGACTTGTTTTTGATGGCGGTGGTCCGTATCAATCTTATTTACCAGCAAGACATGGCGAACTTTTTGATCCGGGTAATTATCCTTTTCTAGAAGGAAGAAAATTAAAAGAGAATTTTAAATACGAAGCTTCTGAATATATTCCATTAATTTGTGATGATGTTGTAGAAAAAATACTTACAAAATTATTAATTCTTGATGGTCAGATATTGAGTTATCGATCTTTAGATGTTGAGCAAATTGGATCTGTATATGAAGGTATTATGGGTTTTACAGTAGAAAAAGCGAATCAAGAATGTGTAGGTATAAGCTATCGGCCTCCTAAAGAAAAAATTGATATAACCTTTGTTTTCGAAATTGAAGAACTTTTATTAAGAGATGGTTCAAAACGTTATAAATGGCTTTTGGAGAATGCAGGAGTTGATCTCAAATTATCTGCGAAAATAAAAAAATCTTTATCTCAAGCTAATAATTTAAATGAAATTTGCCAAGCTTTAGATAATAAAATTTCTCAACATACACCTAGAGGTATAAGATCTAAAAGTCTTTTTTTACAGCCAACTATTGAGCGCCGAAGAAGTGGAAGTCATTACACTCCAAGAGCATTAACTGAACCAATTGTTCATAATGTTATTCGTCCATGGTTAGAACGTTGTGATAATAATCCTTCAGCAGAGGAGATATTAAATTTGAGGATTTGCGATCCTGCTATGGGATCAGGAGCGTTCCTTGTCGCAGCATGCCGTTATTTGGGAAATGCTTTAGTTAAAGCTTGGAATCGTGATGGATTCCCTCCTGAATATAAGAAAAATTTTGATAAAGATATTTATGCTAGAAGGCTAATTGCTCAAAATTGTTTATATGGGGTTGATAAAAATAAATTTGCTGTAAGTTTAGCTAAATTATCATTATGGCTTGTCACACTTAGTAAAGAACTCCCTTTCACTTTTGTAGATCACTCTCTAAAAAATGGTGATTCTCTCATTGGATATTCTTTAAATGAAATTCAAAATGCTTGTAAAAATATTCAATTAAATTTTTTAAATGAGCCGAAATATTTTTTATCTGATTTAGGAATTGAAAGAAAATTGAATTTCTCCATTGATAGTCGTGATGATAATTCCTACATAAAAAAAGAAGTTTCATTAAAAAATTATATTGATAAAATTGAATATTTTATTACCGCAGGGAATTTGATGGTAGCATCTTTTTTTGACCAAAAGAAGATTGCAGATCGTAAAGCAAAAGAGAAATATTATCTTTCTTTATTAAATGAAGATTGTGATTTAGTTCAAACAAAACAAACTCAAAATCAATTTCTTAGGAAATTTATGACCGGCGAAAAAGGTATAAAACCTTTTCACTGGGATTTAGAGTTTCCAGAAGTTTTTAATAAAAATTCGGGGGGGTTTGACATAATTATTGGTAACCCTCCTTTTGCTGGTATTAATACTCTTGCAAAAATTTATCCAAATAATATTCAAGATTGGTTTAAAAAAATACATCCTCAAAGTGGAGGTCAATGTGACTTGGTAGCCTATTTCTTTAGAAGAGCTTTTTCGTTTTTAAAAGATGGTGGAACTTTTGGATTAATAGCAACTAGTACAATTGCTGAAGGGGATACAAGAGAGTCTGGCTTGAAATGGATTTGTACAAATGATGGAAAAATTTTTTCTGCTAATAAGAGATATAAATGGCCTGGCGTTGCCTCGGTTTTTGTCAGTACTATTCATGTTATTAAAGGTAAATATGAAGGTCAAATACTTTTAGATGGTAATAATGTAGATTCCATATCAGCTTTCTTAACACCCAATGGAGGGCATGATACTCCAAATAAACTTCTGAGTAATTCCAAAAAAAGTTTTAAAGGCTCAACACCATATGGGAAAGGTTTTTCTTTTGAAGATACAAACTTTTCTGATGAAGATTCTCCTGGCTCACCTATCCCATTAGAAACTTACAAAAAACTTATTAAAAATAAACAAAATTTAGAGGTAATATTTCCTTACATAGGTGGAGAGGAAGTTTCTTCAAAACCTGATCAGTCTCACCATAAATATATAGTAGATTTTAGAGATCTTCCGCAAGAAGAATGTAAATCAAAATATCCAGATATTTTTAATTTAATTGAAAAAAAGGTTAAACCGGAAAGACAAAAATTAAATGCTGATGGATCTTTTAAAATAAGAAAAGCTTATGCTCAGAGATGGTGGATACATGGAGAGAAAAGGCCTGGACTTTATCATGCAATATCTAAACTAAAGAGGGTATTAGTCATTACCCAAACATCAAAATATATTTCATTTGTTTTTCTAAATTCTCGACACGTTTTTGATCAAAAATTATGTGTTTTCCCTTTAGATAAATATATGCATTTTGCTGTTTGTCAATCAAATGTTCATCTTATATGGTCATATTTTTTTGGTTCTACTTTAGGAGAAGGGCATGTCTATAATTCTTCTGATTGTTTTGAAACTTTTCCTTTCCAATCATTTATT
>QCBL01000017.1 GCA_003281625.1 Prochlorococcus sp. AG-347-I04 | reverse complement strand
TGGTGATATTTGAATATTTAGATCTCTCTTCGTATTGTTTTCTAGTAATTTCTCTTGGCAAAGATCTTTTTTCTGTGCAATCTAATTTAATTAAATTAGATTGCCACATTTTTGAAGGGTTAACTATTTTTACATCAGCCATAGATGATGCTACTGAATAGATTTGATCTTCTTGACCTCCTACAATTTTTTGTTTCCCAAGGTTTCTAAACAAAGCAAGGCTATTTACATTGTATAAAGCTGATGCTTTTAGAACGTGATTGGCAAAACCTGAAAAAACACCACTCGTTCCACTCACAATACTTAAAGTAGAACAGAAGGGTTTCTTTTTAGCGTACGTAGAAGAAGCGTAAGTGACTAGATCATATAGATTACTTATATCAATACCTATTTCAAAACCCTTTGAATCAAGATAACTGGCTAATACTTCTAATTGAGTATTTCCTGCGCCTGCGCCAAAAGAGCATATGGATGCATCTACTATTTTAGCCCCATTTTTACAAGCAATATAAGAATTAGCTACTGCCAATCCAAGATTATTATGTCCATGAAAGCCAACAGGTATATTTAAATTTCTACTGAGCAATGATATAGTCTCTGCAGTTTTCTCAAGGTCAAATGAGCCTGCTGAATCATAAATGCAAATTCCTTGAGAACCTATACTTTCTAAAAATTTGGCTTGCTTTAATAATTCTTCTTTTGAAGCCATATGTGACATCATTAGACAAGAAAGAACTTCAATATCATAATTAACGAGTTTTTCTAAAAAATTAATTGAAAGATTTCCCTCAGTACAATGTGTTCCAACTCTAAAAATATCAACTCCTAGATCAATAGCTGGTTTTATGTCTCTTTCAAAAGTTGCAAAGCCAGGCATTATATGAACTGCTAATTTAGAGTTTGTTAGATTTTGTTTTGCTGTTTTAAGAATTTCTTCGTCACTGTATGGACTTAAACCTACTTGAAAGGAAGATGCTCCTAATCCGTTTCCGTGACCAACCTCTACAGAATAAATGCCTGCTAGATTTGCCAAAATGCAATGATTTTTAATAACACCCAAAGATAATTTATGTTTCGCTGCATGATTACCATCTCTTAATGTCGAGTCATGAATTATCGTTTTCATTTTTATATAATTTTTGCTACCTCAATTGCGGCAGAAGTTATTATATCAAGATTACCAGAATAAATTGGTAAATAATCTCCTTTCCCTTTGATTTCTGCTGAACTAAATAATCTTGTGCGATCAATTAACCTTGGAGCTAGTGTAATTTTATAACCGGGAACATATTTTTGTATAGCTTTTTCAGTTTCACTTGTTATTTTAATCCAATCTGGATATATCATTTCTCTATCTTCAAGTAAAGCAGAGAAAGATGTTTTCATTGTAATTGGTGGTTCAGCAGGATTAATATTTAGAATTACTTTAGCCTCGCAGTTGCAGAACTCTTTTATCGCATTTTCTGTATTTTTTATATAACTATCAATATTTCTTCTTGTAGCCATACCAGCACTTTTTGTTGATATTGTTGAAACAATCTCAACATACTTAATCTTTATTTGTTGTTTGGATAAATTATAAGACCAAGTATGTAGGATAGGTATAGAAGCTTGACCTCCACAACTTACAAGATTTATATTTTTACTATTTTTACAATCAAAAATATTTACGGAAGGAATAATTTTTAATCCAATTCCGGAAGGTGTAAGATCAATAACTGGTAAATTTAGTTCAGATAATATTTTACTGTGTCTAATATGAGATTCTGCAGAAGTACAGTCAATAGCGACATTTATCTCTTTAAATTTTTTTTTAATTTCATTAATTCCCTGATCAGAGACATATTTTGAGTATTTTTTTGCTTCAATTATTCCATCTGATTTGTAATTTCTACCAGCCACTAAATATAGATCAAGAAATTTATCATTTTTTATTTTTCTGTAAAGATCCCTCGCTATATGTCCTGAACCAATTAATGCTACTTTTTTTAACATTTTAGGAGAACTTTTTGTCATTGCCACTTCTTCGTAATTTATACATGTTTTCGTCATTTTTTAAAGCATTAATGAGAGCTAAATTATGCACACCTTTCCACTGATCATTAACAACTGAAAAGTTTCTTCCAGAAACTGCCTCTAAATCTTGTTTGTCTATCCACTCTATACAGTCAACAATTTCTTGTAGTGGAGTTCCATTACGGGGGTTTTTTAAAAATTTAGAAACTTCAATATGTTTTTTTGATGATTTTTTAGTAAATCGAAGTGTTTCATAATGCGTTTTTGTATTGGTCCACCCTGGGCCTATAATTGAATACTTTGTTGTATTGTCTTCATAGGCCAAGAATTCAAACATTTTTATAAGATGAATTTTGGCTGAAGTATAGGCAGAGAATGAATCAACAGCATTATTTGTTCCACCTCCTGCAAAGAAAAGTGCTAATGGAGGTTGAGTAGATGATAAATTTCTGAATTTCAATAATCCATGTAAAAATCTTAGTTGAGAAATTGAATTTAAGTAAAAAGATTTTTCCCATACGTTAATATCCGAATCTTGAAATTTTTCTATTGGAACTGGCGTGCATGGACATGAAACTAAGATATTCCAATTTTTGATATCTTTTGAAATTTGTTTTAGAGCATAATCGATTGATTCTGAATTTGATGCATCACATTTGTAGAATTTACCTTGAGGCATTATTTCATTAAGTCTTTTAAGAGAACTTTCTTTTCTAAAAGTTCCAAAAACTTTAAAATTTTTATTATAGAAGTGTCTAGCAATAAATTCGCCTATATCGCTTGTGATACTAAAAACAACAATTGATTTATTCATTTATTTTCTTGAAGGAAGATTTTCTACAGAGGGGATGAGGTCCCAAGTCTTTCTTCGAATATTATTTCCATTTTCATCTTTCTTGAAACCTCCTCTTGGTAATAGAGGAGTTTTTTCTGATATTTTTATTTCTATTACGCAAGGTCCCTCTGCGTTTTCAAAATAAGTTTCAAAATTTTTCAAAGAATCTTCGGATTCAAAGCAAATATAATCAAGCCCATAAGCGTTTATAATTTTCCTAAAATCTGGTAAAGATAAACCTGATTTTTTATCAACACCAAATCTTCTATCAAAAAAACTATCTTGAGTATTTTTTATAGCTAAATATCCATCATTATTGAATAAAACTATAACTATTTTCATTTTATGGTGAATTATCGTTTGAAGTTCTTGAACGTTAAATTGGAAACTACCATCGCCAATAAAACATATCACTCTTTTGTCAGACGAGACCGAAGCACCAATAGCTTCAGGAATTCCAGAACCCATACATCCTATTCCTGCTCCAGTTATTAATCTATTATTTTCTCGTAATTCTAAAGATTGTAGGGCAGAAAATAAGACATTCCCCCCTCCGTCTACAACTATTATGTCATCTATTCTAAGTAAGGAATTTATTTGTTTATAAATTTCATATTGATTGATGGTCTTTGGTGGAATGTTTTTTTTACACTCTTTTATTATTCCAAAAGATCTTAAATCCTTTAATGAGCTATAAAGTTTAATCCAATTTTCTATCCCAAAAATATTATCTGGTAGCGAAGAAATACTTAGTTTTCTTAAGTCAAAATTAATACATTTAAATCTTTCATCTCTATTAAATCTATAAAATTCTTTATTATCGATATCTAAAATATAAATTGATTGAGCATCAGGTGCAAAGTCATCTAGTTTATCGCCAGTCAACATTTTACTTAGGTGAGTACCAAAACCTATTACTAAATCAGCATAATCTATGACAAGATTCGCATCACGAGTACCGCTTATGCCAATTAAACCACAATTCTCTTGATTCGAATAAGCCGAAAAATCTAATGTATTCCATGTAAGAACATAAGGTATATTTACTTTTTTGCAATAATCTATAAGTTCTTTATTTTTATTAGCTAATCTGCAACCATAACCTAAAACAAAAACTGGTCTTTTTGCTTTTTTTAATTCATTTATTAGATTTAAAGGTAAAAACTCTGTTTCTTCGATCTTTGATTTTATTAAATTAAATTTTTTGTGAACATCAGCCCATTGAAATTCGAGTGGTATATCTAACCATATTGGTCCAGGCCTTCCATTGAAAAGTTCTTTTTGAATATTGCCCAATATTTCTGGGAGTTCTTCTGCACTATCTTTTAATTGATAAGTTGCTTTTGTTAATGGCTTAACAACATTTATTATATCTAAATGTTGACTCCCAGATTGCCTAACATTTTTTAAAGCTTTTGCATCTTCTGATCTTGCTTGACCAGAAATAAATAGACAGGATATAGAATCAAGCCATGCTGACGCTAATCCAGTTAACGCATTTGTTCCTCCAGGACCAGTAGTAACCATGCAAACAGAAACCTTTCCTGAAGTTCTTGATGCAGCCTCAGCAGCGAAAGAGGCTGCTTGTTCATGGTGATTATATATTACGTTTAAACCTACTTCTTCTACTCCATGCAGAAGATGCACTACTGAGCCACCGGTTACGCCAAATACACAATCAACTCCAATGCTTTTTAACCAATTTGCTAGAACTAATGATGCTTTCACGAAATTTAGAAAAATTTCAACTTAAT
This sequence comes from Prochlorococcus sp. AG-347-I04, assembly GCA_003281625.1. Lineage (GTDB taxonomy): Bacteria > Cyanobacteriota > Cyanobacteriia > PCC-6307 > Cyanobiaceae > Prochlorococcus_A. The sequence goes on along the minus strand of QCBL01000017.1, from coordinate 17,645 downwards.
TTAATATATCATTAGTTTAAATCTTAAAACTAAAGCTTAAAATCACAATTTAAGAAACTTTATCCTAAAAGAAAATTATTTTAAAATATAAATGATTTCTAAATTAAGTTCTTTCAGTTTATTTATTTACAAGATAAGGAAAGAGTTATTTTCACCTACCAAATTAATTAGTAAAAAAATAGTAAATATTATTAATCTATTCAGATTTCAATTTACCAAAAAAAATAAATTGAATTTAGAAAAAAATATTCTCATTTGGGATATAAGAACTAATTCAATTACTTTTGATTTTGTATGGGTTATATTTAATGCATTTTTTTTCTTTGAATGTCCTAGAGAGGGTTTTCAAATTATAATCTTCAAGCCTGAAGGATTTGTATTTGAGCCATTTAATTATAATTCTTACAACAAATATGTAAGTTCAGATGAAATGATAAATAGGTTTGATAAACTTATTTTAGTAATTGCTAAATCATTCAGTTGCATAAATAAAATTACAATAGAAACCGATAAAAAAAAGATTTATCAAATTGTAAATTCAACTAAAAATATATTACCAAAATATTATCATCCTGATTTTTATTCTCCAGAACCTCTCTGCTACAAAAAAGTACATGATCTTTTAAGTAAAAAAAGTAAATTAATAAGACCATTAATGGATACTGAGAGATTAAAAAAAACATTAAACTATAAATATCTCATCAAAGATATTGGGGATTATGTAACTTTTTCAATAAGAGATTATGGCTATTTCCCCGAGAGGAATATATCTCAAAAAGATTTAGATATAAGTTTAAAATTTTCTAAAAAAATAGGATGTAAATTTGTAGTTATTCCAGACAACATTGAAAAATTAAAAAATTATGATTTAAGTGGTGTTGATTTAGTTTTAAAAGTGCTAGAGAATATTTGGAAAATAGAATCGATCTATATTCAAAAAGCAAAGTAAATATTTTGCCAACTTGTGGACCTGCAAGTGCTTCTATAAATTTAAAAAAATCAAAGACAATAATTTTAAATTATGCAATTGATTCATTAGATAATAATGCTGACTTTATAAAAAAAATTTATGGTCTAAATATTGGGGATCAGCCATACCTTAAATTAGGAGGTTATTTAATGTGGTCGCAAATTTACCCGAACTATAATCTTGATGATCTTTTAACTGTATATGAGAAAATAAAAGAGATTTAAAACCAAAATATAGTTTTTAAATTGGTTCAATTTTTAACTCAATTACTTGCTGAAGAAATAAGTTTTTTTTGAATTATTAATTAGTTTATTTGTTCGCCCGATGTTAAGTTTTCTTTGTGTTTTAGGATACGAAACTAAGTTCAAATATTAGGTGTCATTGGCTTGATTATATCAGCATGGCAAAGTCACTGAGGTTATTAATTTATTTCTCAATTTTTAAAAAACTCATATGCCTCTAAAGGAAGATCAGTACAAATCATTATTTCTTTTTCTGAATTTTTAAAAAAGATTTTTATAAAATTCCAATAATTATAATATTCTCTCCCATGTAATTCAGGAGATACAAAAACTAAAGATGACCATTTTTTAAATAAGCTAATTATTTCTGATTTGTTAGGTATTTCTGAATTAAATCTATCAATCCAAACACCATTTGTAAATTCACTATAGGGTAAAGGATCTTCATAATTACTATATCTAGCATATTGATTTAAGTTGTATTTGATGCCAGAAATTAAATCAGGAATAGACATATCGAAAATAAAATATTCATCAATTTTATAATTTTCTAAAATTTCTTTTAAGACTTTATGTAATCCATCCGATTTAATATTTATTGCTATTTTTGAATTAATGTTTTGTTTTTTGTATTCAATCAGTAACTCTTCAAATGGTAAATAATTTAACCCACTACTTAAAATATCATGGGAAATCACTAAACCAATATCTTTGTCGTATCTTATATCGGTTTCTATGCCAAATCCATTTTCTAAAGCTTTAAATAAGGCCAATTTTGAATTTTTCTCGGAGGGTTTTCTCCATAATCCTCTATGGGCGAGAATGCAACTTCTTTCCATTAATAGAAAATTTTACAATTACAAAAATTTTGTAATTTTTTTAAAGTAATTTTAGTTTGCATTTTTAAAAAGATAATTAATTCATTTATTGAGGATATGAATGAAAATTTAAATCCTAATAATTTAAACATAGATAAATAAGCTAGATATGTTTTAGAAAAGTAAATTTTTATTGGATCGCCTTGTAATGATAAAAAATATTTGTAAAACATATGAATATTTGGCGATTCCCAACTAGGATATTTCATCTTTTTTATTATTTTCTTTCCTGTTAGTGTTAAGTTACTAAATTGCCTAGGATCATATATATTTTTTAGTTCAAACCATTGAGAAGATGGCCAACCATTTTTTAAATAATTTAGGTAAGAACCTTTTTCTTGAAAAATTGAGTTTATATAGACTTCATATAAGTTCTGCATTTTGACAAGAGCTTTTTTATTAAGGTAGTACCACATATCCGGATAGCCAAGATTAAGTTGATTAAATTCTGGTATAACTATAAATCCATTTTTTTTATTACTTTTAAAAATAGAATATAAATTATCTCCAATCTCTATTGGATTTCTTATTGGGACTCCACCTCTGGTAGCAATATCAAATCTTGATAAGATAATAATCTCAGGATTAAATTTGTTATTTTTCAGATATTTTAATGCAATTCTACATACTTCTTGTCTGATAAATAATTGACTAGCATATCTAGAGGTTGGTACAAAAGATCCATCTTTGAGATTTAAATTTCTATACCATTTTTTTCTTCTCAAAATCCTAGATTTTTCAAGATTTTTAAATCTATCTTCGAAATGTTTTTGAAAATCGTTTTGATTATGAGTTGAACAAATTTCAGGTTTATATAAATTTGTAATTTCTTTTAATCCTATGTTGTCCCAAATTGAGCAAATTACTTTAGTTTTGTGATTTTTTAAAAGATTTTTAAAGTAATTAAAACCGAAATAAAAACGATCAAAATTTATCTGATTATAGTCTAAGTTTTTAGTATCTTTTAAAGAGTTTATATTTCCAGGATAGCCAGAAAGTAGAAGAAGAATTTTCATCTGAAAATTATATTAGATAGCATTTTCTGACTTTTTTTTATTGACTGGACAAGATCATAATTCAGATAAAAATGGTAACATGCAATTAAAAAAATAAATTTATCTCCAAGTCCAGTTGCTTTAATTTTATTTAATGTTTGATTAGGTGGTAAATAATATTCATTTATTATTGTATTAGAAATACCTTTTGAAATTATTTCAGTTTTTTTTGGCGAGTGCGACAAAATTAAAAATCTTCTTTTTATAGAATATAAATCAATTAATTCATTTGTTAATAATTCATTTGATATTGAAATTATTGAATTATCGGGGTATTTATACTCTGCTAAGGAGATAAGATCTAAATAATTATTACCTGCTGTATCAATAATAATTTTTTTATAGTTTAATAAGTTTGAAGGAATTAATTTATCACCATAAAAAACTATAGCTTCTTCACTTTCCTTTTTAAAATGAGGCATTTTAACTGCGATATCATCAATTATAAATGATGTTCTCTGATTGTTTAAGTCGAATATAAGAGCTTTGGGACATTTTTCTTTAGTGAGCAAAATATTTGTATTGATATTTAAATTTAACTCCTCTAAATTAATAGAATCCGTTATGATAAAAAATCTAAAATCAATATTGCAAAATTGTTTTTCAAAAAATGCCCAATTTTCAAATAAATTTAAAAAACCTCCATAATTAAAATTATTTAAAAGATGAGAATTTCCATCTAATTTTTTAATATTACAAAAAAAATCTTTATAAACCTTTCCTATAATATCCATTAATATTTTACTGATTCACTAGAGTCCTTCGTAATTACTGATTCTTTACTAGGCTCTTCTATCATTGATTTTGAAACCATGTACTCAAACAATTCTTGTATACATCCATATCCAGAAGATGTATTTAAAATTAAATCAGAATTCCTTTTCATTAAATAATGAGAATTAGCTGGACAAGCCATAAAACTGCAGAATGATCTCATTTCAGCATCAAATAAATCATCCCCTACAAAGATGGTTTCCTTTTTATCTATTTGATATTTTTTTAATATTTCTTTTGCACAATCTGCTTTGCTTAACTGCCCTGATTCCATCCGACTGTAATAAAAAGGTATGTCTCTACTTTTTGCAACTGCAGCATTAACTTGCTGGTCTCCTGATAAAAAAATGGTTTTAATCCCAGCACATATGAACTGTTTAATGGCAGTAAAATCCCTATCTCCAAACGTCTTAGATATTACTCTTCCATTAATATCATAAGTTTTTAATCCTGTTGTCAAAACCCCGTCAACATCAAGTATTAAAAGTTTAAACATAAAATTCTTAAATTAAACATTTACTACTATAGATTAAGATTGAATTTTTAAGAATCGATATATTTATCATTCATTATGCTAGGTGAGTTTATTATTAAAATAAGAGAATCTTTTGTGTAAAACTGATCATTTTTTTCATCCGGTTTCAATTTTATACAAGAAATAGGTTTTATAATCCTCGATATTGATTCACAGTAAATTTCACCCTCTAATAATATTGTATATTCAGTCTTGAATTTATGATAATGATAGTCAGGTATTGTATCCTTTGGGATTCTTTTATAACCAAATTCTAATTCTTCAGAGTAAACCAAAGCTGGTTTGAATTTACCTACAAACCAACCCAAATAATCTTTGCATTCAATTATTTCCATTTAATTATTATTTGAAGAGATCATTTTTTGAATCCTAGTTGAATGTCTTCCTCCTTCAAAATGAATAGTTTTAAAAACATTTTTATAAATTTCAAAAGCATCCTTAGGTTTCCAAAAGTTAGAAGGAAAAGTTATGAAGTTTGGACAATTATGTTTTCTGGCATATTTAAATTGATTTTTATCTTGGGGAGATACAGAAATAATATTTTTTTGATGATTAGCGCAAATGTTAACTCCTTGCCCAGATTTACAACTACCAATTATTAGATCAACTTCTGAATCCCTTAATCCCTGACATGCTATTGGAACATAATCACTATAATCGCAATTCATCTCAGAGAAGCAACCATAATCAATTGTTTTAAAATTCTCTTTTCTAAATAAACTAATAAGTTCATCTTTAAACCAAAAACCTGAATGATCAGAAACAAAACCTATACTTCTTGGATTCATTGTAGGTAAGACAAACTTTGTAAAAAAAGAAAGTTCTGAAGGTGTACCAATAATATGTACATCTGTAACCTGTAATGATTGAATCTTTTTCTTATCTTTTATGTAGGAATCAAATACTGAAGAAATATAAAATTCATTTTTAACCCTTGTGTTTGATAAGAGTATTTCGCTTGCATATTCAATAAATTTATTCACTGATCTAAAAGAATATATGCCGACATTTGCAATTTGACTGATAATTTCTTTTTCTACCATATATTCAACTAAATTAGGATTAGTTTCATTTATTTTGCAGTAGGAGTAACTTGGATTGTTTGCTTTAAAAGTAACTGTCGATGCATCCATATTATTATTTTTAAAAATTGTATTTAAGCAAACAGGATTAGGAAGAACTATATCTGAAGTATTTATGTGTATAGAACCCTTTAAAGATAAATTTTTAATACCGAGTAAAACTGTCTCGAGTGAGCCATTTGTGGGACCATCTAATTTAATAATCTCTGCATTAGGACACCTTTGTTTTAAATATGAATCTAAACCATTAATTATACATTGATCCTTTCTTACGATAAAAACCACTCTTGTTCTAGAGTCAAATTTAACTGCCTCAATAGCCCACTCAACAATAGTTTTGTTACCAGCATGAATTAATGGCTTAGTCTGTATATGACCAGCATCCTTGAATCTATTACCAAAACCAGCTAAAGGGAAAATTAAATTTTGATTCATTATGACAGATTAGCATAATGAATATATATCAAATTTTAATTTATAAAAATACTTTCTGTATTTTGATTACTCTATTTAGATTTTAAATTTATGATTATTAAAAATTAAGCTAAAAATTTGTATTTTTTTTCCTTCCAGTTAATAACCTAAAAGTATTATACGCAAATCCTAGAATCATCTCTCGATTTGAAAAATCAACATACCATAAAGGAGATTTTTTAATGATTTTATTAAGTTCTTCAACTGTGTAATTCAATTTATAAGCGACAAATCTCATATCACTCTCTGCATCTATTTTACTCCATGGATCTTTATTAAGCTCTTTTAATGCATATTCTCTAGTACAGCGGTTCATACAAACATCTGAAGATAAATGTGCTCTTCTATAATCAATCTTATTTTTTTTTGGTTGATATATTAGCTGACAAAATCTTGTATACGTCGATTCGCAGTGCTTTTCTCCAGGAGTTTGCCATCCTATTTCTTCCTTAAGTTCTTTTTTGGCTTTTTCTTTATCATAATTTATATGATTCAAAGGATAAAGTGTTTTTATTCTATGGAATAACCTGTGTGCCAATTCATCTCTAAATCCATATTTAATAGGTTTAAAAATTGATAAATTTTCTCCATAATTTTTAATTACAGATTCTGCAAAAAAACTATCTCTGGGGTTATACATCCAAGATGAGGGTAAGATGCCTTCATTAGATATGTTCCCACCAGCTAAGATAGTTTTAATATTGTATTTAATTGCAAATCTATTTATAGATGATTGTATCGCTATATCAGTGGGCAACTCTATATCTGGTAATCCTGATTCAATAAAAGCGCGCTGAACCTTCTTAAAGTTATTCCAATCTAGTACCTCACATTTATAATCAACTCCTTTTAATCCTATTAATTTATTTATATTTTTAATTGCTATTGGAGCATCCCATCCATTGTCCATATGTAAAGCTAAGATTTTTAAACCTGCCTTTTGAGCTAATAATAGTGCATAAGAGCTATCAACTCCTCCACTAATACCAACGAGAACATCATAAGTAGTTCCTTTTTTTCTTTGAGATTTTATTTCTTCAAAAATTTTAATTAGATTATTCTGCTCGCCATTATGATTTGTTATGGAAGGTAATCTTTTTTCTATAAAATCTGAGCAATGGTTGCAAAATCCTTCTTTGTTGAAAATGATCCATGGATCACTTGTATCCATAACACACCGCTTACATATTTGGTAATTTCTTCTAGGAGCTTTTGATCTCATAATTAAGGATTTATCATAATTAGGTTTTTCTTAATTTCTGAGTATCTAAGTAATACTTGTTCTGAACCTGGAGCGTAGACGAATATTGATGAACAGGCTATCCCTGACAAAGGCGTTGCCTTCAATAATTCATCTATATGATAACAATTGCCACAACCTCCCATAGCAACAACTGGTATTGATAAGTGTTCATTTAATTCTTTCATCAAATCAATGTCTAAACCTTTTTGAGATCCATCTCTATCCATACTATTGATTATCAATTCGCCTGCCCCAGCTTCTTGACAGGAAAATGCTTCGCTTAAAATGTCTGAGTTTCTTATTTTATTTCTACCCATAAATAATTGATATTCTCTATTAGCTAATTTTTTAACATTCAAAACAGCTGAAATTGAGGAACTACCAAATCTCTCACATGCTTTTCTTAAGAAGGTAAAGTTAGATTTTTGATTTTGACCAATAACTACTCTCTCAACTCCATAAGATAGAAGATCTTTAATTTGTTTAAGACTTGATATCCCTCCTCCAACAGTTAAAGGGACAGTCGTAAAATTTGATAAAGCTTTTACAAATTCAAAAGAAATACATTTATTTTTGTTAGAGGCTTCAACGTCTAAGACCAGAAGCTCATCTACCTCATAATTGCTGAAAATATAGGCTGCGTTTAAAGGGTCACCAAGGTATTTGCTTTTAAGAAAATTTTTAGTATTGATTAGATGAAGTTCACTGTCAATTAATAAGCAAACAATAATGCGAGTCTTAAGCATTGTTATGATTTTCCTGCAATTGAAATAAAATTTTTTATTAATTGAAGGCCTTGAGCTCTACTTTTCTCAGGATGAAATTGCACCCCAAATATATTTTCATACTCTGCAATTGCTATCCACTCAGATTCGTGAGTATAACTTGCAAGTTTTAATTTTACAGATTTATTATACTTAATACTGTAAGCATTACTGTAGTAAAAAATTTGATCTTTATATTCAATATTATTTAAAAGAGAAACATTACTATTAGAAAGATTTATTGAATTCCAACCAATATGTGGAACTTTATAACTTAGTTGATTTAATATTTTTATTCTTTCTGTTTTTAATGGGAGAAACCCAAATCCTTCTTCATGAGGACATTCATCGCTAGCTTGAGTAAGCAGTTGAAAACCAAGACAAATTCCAAGAACTGGAATTTTTGAATCAAAAATATATGCCAAAGATTCATTAAGAGAATTTTTCCTAAGATATTTAATAGCCTCTCCAAAGTGACCAACTCCAGGAAAAATTAAACAATCACAATTTTTTATTTGATTCTTTTTAGAAATTAAAAAAGGAGAGGCTCCAATAGAATTTATAGCTTTAAAAATAGAAGCTATATTCCCAGTACCATAGTCTATGATTCCAACTTTTTTGATATCCCCCATTTTTATTTATATTATTTGCTGAAGTGTAACATGATTGCATCCTTGCAAAAATACAGGGAAGTATATCTTCAATAAAATCCTTAAAAAAAAGAAAGATCATTTTGTTTATGTTTATTTAAACTCATCTTCAAATAGATATCTTGTGACATTGTTAAAACCTTAATTTCTTATGCAAATTAGCCTTTGAAACTTAGGTTTGGTTGTTGGGTTAAAGGTAAAAGCTTTTGATTTTTTAAAATATTAGTTAAGGAAAATCATGCTAAGTAATTTAATGTAAAAAATAAAATCACTTAGCCAAAATTTATATTCCTCAGTAAAGTTTCAATTAAATTCCAGGATAATTCTTTGTATTTTTCAAGAAATATATTGAAATTATCTGCAGCTTTTTCATCCGCAGAATCAGATATAACCCTCACAATTACCCATGGTATACCCTCTTGATAAGCTACTTGTGCTACTGATGCTCCTTCCATCTCAACTGCTAATTTTGATATTAAAAATTTACTTGAAATAAATTGATCTCCTGTGGCAATTATTCCTCGCGAAACTTTTCTGAAATTTGATAATTCACCAGAGTTAATTGTTTTTTATAATAATGAATATGCCCAATTAGAGTATTTAGGGAGGGAATATAAGTATTTTGCTTTATTGAAGGAATGATAAATTTATCAAATATTGGAGATGCATCCATGTCATGTTGAATAACAGCTTTTGCAACAACAATATCCCATTGATCTAGATTCTTGTCTGCCCCCCTGAAACACAAGTGAATAATAGTAAATCTATTGGATTTTTATTGTTAGCTTCGCTTATTAACCGAGTTGCTGGTCTAGCGGCACTTACTTTACCCCATCCGTTCCAAGCTAGGGAAATTTGAATTTTTTGATTTTTAGAGGATATAAAATTTAATTCTCCTGAGAAAATAGTTAAATCTCCGTGTTCAATTTTTTTAACGTTTTGCAGTTTTTTGACACACGATTCAACATCCTCCGGCATCGCTGCTAAAAGTCCTATATGTATAGGCATATTTAAATTTATTGACATATTATGGAAAGGATACCTTTTACTATGACTAAAAAAAATGGAACCAGATCAGTTGGGATTATATATTAAGGACTATGCTGATTTTCCAAAAAAGGGAATTCTTTTTAAAGATATTTTTCCAATTTTTTCAGAACCACATATTTTTGCTTCTCTAATAAATAAAATGACTCAAGTTGAAAGCTTTAAGGAAGCTGAAGCCATCTTAGCTATAGATTCAAGAGGTTTTTTATTTGGCTCAGCTATGGCTTTATTATCATCTAAACCTCTAATTGTGGCAAGAAAGCCTGGTAAACTTCCAGGTGAACTAATAGAGAAATCTTATCAACTTGAATATGGAAATAATTCTTTGTCCATACAAAAAGATGCGCTTAATAAATTTCAGTCATATACAATTGTGGATGATTTATTGGCAACCGGTGGAACTGTTGATTGCGTTGCAAAAATGATAATTGACTTTGAAAAAAGGATTACTGGACTTAATGTGGTAGCAGAACTTGTTGAACTTGAGGGGAGAAAAAAATTTCCGTTTAGGGTAGATTCTCAGATTCGATATTGATTCTCAGAAAAATAATTGTCATTTGATGATAAGCTAACTTTTTTGTATAAAATTGACTAAATGTCTTAATCAAACCTTTAACTAAAACCTAATTTTTATAAATTAAGGCGATCTTCAAACAACAAATAAATTTTAAAAAGGTCCTTTAAACCAATCGCCAGGTATGTCATGAGGAACAGGTTCCGGTAGTATATCAGATTCATTATCAGTTTTATGGTCAAAGATAGCTAGACATTTTCTAGCTATGTCACCGGCTCCAATATAAAAGCCTTTCGTAAGACCAAAACTTGTAGGTTCTGGAACATCTGGCATTGCTAATCTAAGCGGTTTCGCTTTTAATTTATCAAAGAGTTCAATAGATACTCTTGCGATTATTTCTCCAGCAACCGAACAAGTCGTAAATCCAGTATCACATGCCAATATTCTTCCTGTTTTTTTAACTGAATAAAAAATAGAATCCCAATCAATTGGTTTTATTGAACTTAAATCAATCACTTCACATGAAATACCTTTAACTTCTAAGTAATTTGAAGCTTTAATAGCTTCGATCGTTAAATAGGACATACAAATAATTGTTATATCTTTACCGTTTTTAAGGACATTGCACTCTCCTATTTTCTTTTTAATTAAACCTTTTTTAACATCTCCAAGACTATTATGTAACCAGCGATGCTCCAGGAAAACAACAGGATTAGGATCGAATATTGAAGATATTAATAAACTTTTTGCATCAGATGGTGTAGATGGCATTACAACCTTTAATCCTGGTATGTGGGCAAACCAAGCCTGAAGATTTTGTGAATGAGTAGGTCCTTGCCCCCAACCTCTCCCAATTATGAGTCTTATAGTTATTGGTATTGAAAGTGCACCACCAAACATATAATGAGCTTTAGCAGCATTATTCACTAATTGATCCATCGCAAGTAAAAAGAAATCTAATCTTTGATGAGTCATTATTGCTTTTATTCCATTCATAGATGCTCCTATTGCTATACCCGTCATTGCATTTTCAGAAGTAGGCATATCAAATACTCTTTCAGAACCGAATTTTTCTTCTAAACCAACTGTTGTGCTGAAAATTGCCTTTGGGTCAGTAGTACCTAAACCAAAACAAATTATGCTTTTATCAGAATTCATAGCTTCACATATCCCCTCATTTATTGCCTCTGAATATTTTATTAATCTCATATTTTTTAACTGTAGACTCCTTTAAAAGCTTCAGATTTGAGTGGGAAATTTGAGTTTTCTGCAAATTCAAATGCTTCTTCTATTTCATCATCAATTTCCTTAGCAAAATATTGAAAATCTTTTTTACTGCAACTGCCTTCTTTTAAAAGCCGATTTTGATAGTTAGAAATAGGATCTTTTAATTTCCAAGTTTCAAATTCCTTTAATGTTCGATATCCAATATCATTATCGAAGTTTGGTCCGCAATGTTCTCTATGACGATAAGTCGCAAACTCAATAAAAAAAGGACCGCCTTCCTTCCGCATAGTACTAATTGCATAGGTACAAACTTTTAAACATTCTTCTATATTGTTTCCATCACACTGTTCAGCTTTAGCTCCAATGCCTTTAGCGATGGAGACTATTTTTCTATGTTTAGGTTGTCTAACATCTAAGGAACTGTATACGGAGTAAAGATTGTTTTCACAAACAAATAAAACTCTAAGGTTTTTAAGAATTGCAAAATTTAGAGATTCATAAAACACCCCTTCTTCAACAGCTCCATCCCCTAAATATACAACGCTAATTTGATCTGATTTTTTTAACTTGCATGATAGAGCTAATCCAACTCCTACAGGGATACTATTGCCAACTATTGCAGATGTACCCATGAATCCTACGTTTGTATCTATTAAATGCATTGATCCTCCTTTACCTTTTGAGCATCCAGTTTCCTTTCCATATATTTCAGCAATCATTGCTTTTAAGTCACCACCCTTGGCTAAATAATGAGCATGGCCTCTATGAGTGCTTACAGCAAAATCATTTTTATTAATACAAAATGAAATGGCAGAAGGCACAGCTTCTTGACCTATGGAAAGATGTGTTGGACAACGCATTTTTTGTTGACTATATTCTTTAGCAATTTTTTCCTCGACAGCTCTTATTCTCATCATTGTTTTTAATAATTTTTTTTTATCTATACTTTCTTCCATAGTTTTTATTTGTTCCAATTCTTGAGATGCATCATGAAATTTTGGTTTTGATGAAAATAAAAACGGTGCCTTTCTTTCTCTGAATTTTTAAAATTATCCATTAGTATTTCTAACTCCTTATTGTCAATACCTAAGGTCCATTGCCCTTTCATATAGGATGTTGGAGAAGATATGGTCTTAATGTTCACGATTTTTATATATTTTCTATCTCTAGAATACCCTAACGTAACTATCAACTATTATTTATGTTAATTTCTAACCAGTAGAAAGTATCCATTTAGGGTTAATATTTCTAAACTTCGAGAGATCTATTTTATGCTTATAAAGAAATAAATAATTTTAACAATCAAGCAAATAAATTAAAAAACTTCTGAAGTTTTTTAAATAATTTCAATAGTATGATTAAAAAAAAGAATTTTAAAAATAAAATTTATTAATCTTTACTAATTTATAAGTCATAAATTAAACCAACTTTTTGTGATCAACTAAATTAATTTTTTGTAAGCAAAATTTTTAATAAAATAAATAGCTAGGTACCTAATTTCAACTTTTTCATCCATTTCACTGTATGGCAATTATCTGATTCTATTAATTGACCAGATTTAAATGCTTCTGAAATTTCTTCTATTGCATTTGATACTGAATATTGAGGTTTAAATCCAGTTTCTAATAGTTTTGAAGAATCTTGTCTATAAGATCTTGGATCATTAGATTCTGTAATGACTATTTCTGAATCGATTCTATGTTGAACTTTTTTTGCAATGTCTAAAATAGTTATATTTTCAAAACCTGCGTTATAACATCCACTCGCTAATTGTTGATTATTTACAAAATGTCTATAAATATTTGCCATATCTTGAATATGAATATTTGGTCGTGTTTGATTGCCTCCAAAAACTGTTATTTTTTTATTTTTCAATGCTTGCGCAGTAAGCATGTTAACACTTACATCAAGTCTCATTCTTGGCGAGTATCCACATACTGTTGCAGGTCTAATACAAATAACCCTTAAATGGTCTTTGAAGGATAAAAAAACTCTTTCGGCTACCATTTTTGTTTTGTTATAAACGGATATGGGAAGTAAAAGTAAGTCTTCAGTGACTTTTAATTCTTTTTTGATTCCATAAACACTTCCTGAACTTGCATAAATTATTTGCTTTACGCCAAATCTGACAGCTTTATCTGCTAATTGATGACTAGCTAAAACATTTGTCTCCCAACTTAATGTTGGATTTAATTCTACTGCAGGATCATTTGCAATATTTGCTAAATGAATGATTGTCTCTACTCCATCGAGAGGAATACTATCAATATCTCTTATATCAGCTTTAATTTTTAGTAAACATGAATGATCCTTTAAGTAGTCTCCAAACCAAAAAGTATCAACACAAATTATTTCATGACCATCTTCTATCAACTTTGGAATAAGAATTGAACCTTTATAACCCGAACCACCTGTAACTAAAATTTTCATATTTTTATACTTATTTTCTGAAACCAATTTTTATATTAACTCATAATTTACCCTCTACTCAAATACGAATTTAGTTATTCTTCTAAAAGGTATAACGAATCTTTTTTGTTTAAATGATTTCTTACATAAATGTGTTTTGGTTTCATTTTGAAATTAAGCTTAAATGATAATACAAATAAAAAACTAAATATTATTTAAGAAAAAATTTTTAGAGTTTATGTTCGTATTTCCAAGATAGTTTGGCCAAAACTTCAAAATTATTTTTAACCCAATCGATTGTCTCTCTAATACCTTCATCAAGGGTGATCGTATTACTCCAACCGAATTCGTCTCTTATCGCTTTACTATCAAGAAGGTAAGTCATATCTTTGCCTAATCTATCTCTAGAAATATTGATCACATTTTCAAAATTTGTATTACATAATTCACAGATTTTTATCACTAAATTTTTAATACTTATAGATTCTTTTGTTGATAAATGCCATGTAGATCCTGGTTTTGATTCAATTGCTAATTGAAGTGTGGCTTCAACAACATCATAGATATGAATAAATGACCTTATAGATTTACCTCCACCATGGAGATTAATTTTCTTGCCTGAAAAAGCACTTAATATTGTTAAAGGTATTATTCTATATAACTGCTGCCCAGGTCCATACACATTCGCTGCTCGTGTAAAAATTACAGGAAAATTATATGCCTTAAAAAAGCTCATTAAATGCATATCACATGCGGCTCTGCTTACCGCATAAGGCGTGGTCGGATTAAATTCTGATGATTCGTTTATCCAATTACCTTTAGTATTACCGTATACTTCTGGAGTTGTAACATGTATGTACTTTTTTATAAAATCTTTTTTTCTCAATTCGTCATGTAAAGCGACTTGCGAAATAATATTGGTTTTATACCAGTGGGTAGGATTCAACCAACTTTCAGCCACCATTCCTTGAGATGCAAAATTTATAATGTAAGAGGGTTTGTAAGAATTTACTATATCTATAATATCAGTAAGATTTTTATTTAAATCAAGCTGTCTAAATGAAAATGAACTTGATAAATGATGATTAGATTCCCATTTATATGGTAAGAAAATATCAAGAGGTTGCTTTGATCTACTTATGCCTATTACTTCATAACCTGAATCCAAAACTTTTTTAATAAAATGGGAACCACTGAAACTATTACTTCCGATAACTAAAAATTTTTCAGGCATATTCTTTGTTGATTATTGTTATTCAAAAATATTTACTAAAAAGTCTTTTAAAGAATTGGAACTAATTGGTAAGTTACCCATATTCTCAACTGCGATTGCAGACATACAACAAGCTATCGCAGCTGCAGACATGAAATTATCTGTAGTGCTAATTCCTGTAGACATTACTGCAAGAAGTGAGTCCCCGGCTCCTGATACGTCAACTGGATTAACTGATAAAGATGGGAAAGACTGACTTTTTGTATAATCGCCAGCTTCTTTATCATAAGCAATAAATCCTTCAGATCCAAGTTTCATTATTAATTTCTCACTCTTAGTTCTTTCCATTAATCTGTTACTTAGAGTTTCGAGACCCGAATCTTTATCTTGAAGAGCTATTCTAGCTTCTTTTTCATTAGGACAAAGTAAAGAAAAATTATTGAATTTTGTAATTGACCCTATTTGTGAACTACATTGCAAATCTCCAAAAATCTTCAAGTTGTATTTTTTGGCCATTACTGAAACTTCTTTAATTAAATTTTCTGTAATTAGTCCGTATACAAAATCAGAGATAACAATACCATTCATAAATGGAGCCTTATCTTTAATCTTTTGAAGGATTTTCTTTTCAATTTCTTTATCTAATAAGTGATCATTTAATCTACTAACTCTGAAAATTTTTTGATTTTCTACTATGTATCTTTTCTTAAAGGTTGTTGGTCGAGAAGGGTCTTTGATTAAATCATATTTTATATTCTGCTTTATTAGCTTATCTTCAATAATTTCAGCATTATTATCCTTGCCGACAGCTGAAATGAAATGGGATTTTGCACCAAGCGCTGCTATGTGAGAGGCAACTATAGAAGCCCCACCTAAAAAATTCTTTCTTTGGAGCTCTTTAACAACTAAGACGGGAGCCTCGGCGCTCATGCCAATAGCTTCGCAACCTGCATATTGATCTAATATGGTATCTCCAATAACTAGTAAATTTGTTTTGTTCCAAGAATCAATATAGTTGAGCATTTTTTTTAAATTTAGATTTTGTCTTAAACAAGCTGCTCTAAATTCATTTTTGTTTTTTTGCAATAAAAAATTTCTAGTATTATCTAACAATTTGGTAGTAGCATATTGAATTTCTCCAGCATGAAATTGGGTTGCTTTCCCTAATTGATCCATGCATTCAATGGCTTTAAGAATTTCTGGGTTTGTAGTTTTTTCAAATTCTTTACCTAAAACTAAAAGAATAGGATTTAAGAATTTGATAACTTTTATAAGTGCATATTTTTCATCATCAAGCAAAATAATGCCATCTATGAAATTTAGAGCAGCTAAACCTTCAGCCCTTTCATTTTGTTCGAATTGATAGTTTCTAGATCGTCCGCAAGAAGTATCTGGCAGTACAGCTACAACCAATTTATTCCCCTGAGCAGAAGCATGCCTTAAATATCTAATATGGCCTGGATGAACAGAATTAAAATGACCGTAAGTCAAAGTACATCCTTTAAATTTTGCAGCTTCATTAATTTGTAAAATTGGTACAGTCATAAAACAAGAATAATTCTTCCAGATGATTTACCTGATTTCATTGAATTTATTGCTGAATTTATTTCGCAAAGTTTATATCTCTCAGATATTAGACCTTCAATACTGAATAATCCATTGCTATATAAATTTAAATATCTAGGAATATCATTCCCAGGATTCGACTCTCCACCATGTGAGCCAGTTATTTTTTTACCAAAGTGCAAAGGTAAGGATTTTATTTCAATTTTTTTATCATATCTTGGAACTCCAACTAAAATTAATCTTCCTTTTGATTCAATCAATTCATAACCTAACTCTATTACTTCAGGTATGCCTGTATTATCAATAAAGACATTTAATTTTTCCTCTTGTAAGATTTTTATTATTTCTTTTTTAGGATTAAGTTTTGCAGCATTAATAATATGAGTTGCTCCAAAATTTTTTGCCAAATTTAATCTTGAATCTATAAGATCTACAGCAATTATTGGCCATGCAGAAGATAAAGACGCTGCCTGAATCATATTTAAACCTATCCCGCCACTCCCATAAATTACTACTGATTCACCCATTAATAGTTTCGCATTATTCTCGATCACTCCAAAACCCGTTGTTATTGCGCAACCAAAAAGAGCTGCTAACTCAACATTTGTATCAGAGGGGATAGAGGTGCATCTATTTTCGCTGATAACGGCATGTTTATTAAAAGTCGTAACCCATCCGGCATTAATTTCCCTTTCTTTCCATAAGTATCTTGGAGTATCTGATTGAATGCCTGTTCCTTTTCTCCAATGAAGTACCACTAATTCTCCTTTAGATACTGTCTTAACACCAGGCCCAACATCCAAAACAATTCCACAACCTTCATGACCTAATAAATGGGGTAAATAAGGATCGGCCCCTTTGGCTCCTGTTATTTCTCCAATTTGAGAACCGCAAATTCCACTAACAATTAGCTCTACAAAAACTTGACCAACACCCAATGATTCTGGAAGCTTAATATTATCTACAATTAGTTCTTTATTTTGCTCTATGAGTATAGCTGCT
>QCBL01000016.1 GCA_003281625.1 Prochlorococcus sp. AG-347-I04 | reverse complement strand
TAGATTTAGATAACAATCAAGAAGGAATGATGGGCATAGATTTTAATCCCGGTTCAACCTTTGGAGGATCGCAATTACCAGTGGATTTTTCAGCAGTGCAAAACTCTGGAGCGGGGAAAAGATATAAAATGCAGTTTCGAATGCTTGAAAGATATGAAGCCCATTATGTTGACATGGCCTCTAGATTAAAACCTGAATCAGAATATTTAAAAGATTTAAATATCAAAATTACAAAACTTAAGAGTTCTTTAAAAAGACCAAATGAAATACTTTTAAAGTTTAGACGACTCCGTACACTTGCTAAAAGACAAGAAAAAATTCTAAACAAGATTGAAAACGAGCTCGTAGATAATTCCCTCGAGATAGTTAAGCAACAAGAACCTTGGCAGATGATATCTAAACCAACCATAGATAAAAGCAGGGTAAGTCCAAAGAGAAGTCAAATTGTTTTGGGTGTTCTTTTGCTATCTTTCTTATCTAGCAGTTTTTTATCTTATCTATTTGAAAAAGGATCTGGCAAAATCTTTAACTTAAAGGAATTAAATTCAAAAATTGACCTTAATTATTTAGAAACACTCTATTTATTTGATAGAGACCTAGCAAAAAAACAGATTCAGTATCTAATAAATGAATCTAAAACTAAAGATAAGTTAGGAATAGTTTTTGCAGACAAAACACAAGAAGATGATTTAAATAATAAAATTTTGATTAATCAAGATATATCTAAATTAAAAATAGCAAATATTTATGAAGAGGAATCAATTAATTCTTGTGAAAAAGCTTTGCTTATTATTGAACAAGGAAAATGCACTCAAAAAGACATAGAAATTTTAAATAAATATATCGGCATTTATAAAGATAAATTTATTGGATGGGTATACGTACAAGAATCTAGTTAATTTAAAATTTTTAAACTTTTCTCCAAACTGCAAGTAACAAGCCTTGAATAATAACCTCCCCTAAATCTAAAATTATAGGTTGATATGCAGGATTAGCTGCTTCTAGATAAATTTTATTTTGTTTCTTAAAAAAATATTTTAAAGTCGTTCCCAAACCTGGGACCATTGCACTCACAATAGACCCGTTTCTTATAGAGTGTGAATCAGTAACTGGCTCCAACAAAACCATATCTCCATCAGCTATGCAGGCATCTATCATTGAATCTCCATTAACTGTAAGGGCAAAAACATTTTTCTTTTTTAAAACATCTGAAATATCTAAATTTTCATGTATATCTGAATAAGTTTCAATTAAACCTCCAGCGGCTACGGAACCCATAATGGGAACACCCTCTACAATTTCATCAACTATCTGCATTGTTCTAGCTTTACCTTCTTGCCATGAAATATATCCTTTCTCTTGAAGGTGTTTTAAGCGACTTTGAATTGGAGCTGGAGATTTCAAGCCCATAGCTTGCATCATCTGTCTAATTGATGGGCTATGTTTAAAGTTTTTCATATAATCTTTAATCCACCAATAAAGCTCATTTTGAGGATCAGTAAGATCATTATTGATGGAAGACTTCATAAAACAAATGTACTCTAATACATTTGTACCTATTAATTAACAAATTCGCAAATAATATTAAGAAAGAAGGCAACACAATAGTGCTTGTTGAACATGCATTCTGTTTTCTGCTT
This sequence comes from Prochlorococcus sp. AG-347-I04, assembly GCA_003281625.1. GTDB lineage: Bacteria > Cyanobacteriota > Cyanobacteriia > PCC-6307 > Cyanobiaceae > Prochlorococcus_A. Next base: position 21,495 of record QCBL01000016.1, on the reverse strand, counting down.
GGTCAAAAACCCTGCTTTTTTTACTTTCAATCACTTCATCAGTTATCTCTTTAGATCTATAAGCAGGAAGGCAGTGAAGAATAATTGCGTCATCACAAGCCTTATTTAATAAATTACTATCAATTGTAAATCCATTAAATTCTTTATCTTTCTCTTCCTTTTGACTCTCTTCCCCCATAGATGACCAAACATCTGTATAAAGAACATTTGCTCCAGCAACAGCTTCATTAATATCATTAGTGATTTTCAATAAACCCTTATTCTTATATATTTCGTAGGCTTTTTTGGTTACTATAGGACTTGGTTCATAACCTTTAGGACATGCAACTCTAACCTCTAAACCTAACAATGCCCCACATAAAATAAGAGAATTTGCAACATTATTACCATCACCAATAAATGTCAAAACTACTTTTTTAAAATCAAGGAATTCCTCCTTAATTGTTAAAAAATCAGCTAAAGCCTGACATGGATGTTCTAAATCTGTAAGAGCATTTATAACTGGGTTAGTAGACCACTTTGCATATTCTTCTAAATCTGAATGATCAAATGTTCTAATTGCAATAACATCGCAATACCTACTTAGAACTCTTGCAGTATCTTTAATCGGTTCCCCTCTTCCTATTTGTGATGTCGTAGGATTGAGGTCTATAGTGGCTCCACCAAGTCTAGTCATCGCAACTTGAAAACTAACTCTTGTACGTGTTGATGACTTGTCAAAAATTAATCCTAAAACTTTATTGCCAAGATCAATATTTAATTTTTTATTTTTAAAATTACTTGCAAGATCTAAAATATGCAAAACCTCTTCAGATGATAAATCCAAGCTTGATAGGAAATTGTTATTAGCAAGCTTATTTGGTTTTAGCATGAGTATTTCTAGTTAGATCAAGATTCTACTATGCGGGCATTTTACTTTCTGCTAAGAGATTTTTGAGATCTTCACCTTCAATAACTTCTTCTTTGAGGATTTTTTGAGAAATCGATTCCAGAAGTGGTAAATTATTCCGCAAAATATTAAGTGCAGTTTCATGAGCACCATCCACTAAATCTCTAACCTCTTTATCTATTGCTTGAGCAGTAGCATCACTAACAGATCTCCTAGGATTATTGCCATTACCTAAAAATTGACCTCCACCTTGTTTATCGTAAGCAAGAGGGCCAAGAATATCACTCATCCCAAATGTACCAACCATTTGTTCAGCTATATCGGTTGCTCTTTGTAAATCATTTGAAGCTCCAGTAGTAATCTTTCCAAAAACTACCTCCTCAGCAGATCTTCCTCCAAGAAGTGTGGCTATTTGACCTTTCAGTTCTTCTTTAGAGTTTAAAAATCTTTCTTCAGTTGGCAATTGCAGTGTATAACCAAGTGCACTCATACCTCTTGGGACAATTGAAATCTTAGCAACTTTAGAGCCTCCAGGCATTAGATGACCAACAATAGCATGACCAACTTCGTGATAAGCGACAACTTTCTTTTCATCATCTTGCAAAACACGACTTTTCTTTTCCAAACCAGCAACAACTCTTTCTATCGCTTCGCTTAAGTCTTGTTGTTCTACACTTTTTCTTTTTGCTCTGGCTGCAAGTAAAGCAGCTTCATTTACCATATTAGCTAGATCAGCTCCTGCAAATCCGCTAGTAGCTTGGGCGATAGAATCTAAATCTATGGAGTCTGCAAGCTTAACTTTTTTTGTGTAGATCTCTAATATGGTTTTTCTTCCGGATAAATCGGGTCTATCGACTAAAACTTGTCTATCAAATCTACCAGGCCTCAACAAAGCTGCATCAAGAACTTCTGGTTGGTTTGTAGCGGCCAAAACTATCACTGGTTTATCTGTTGATGCAAAGCCATCCATTTCTGTTAGCAGCTGATTTAATGTTTGTTCTCTTTCATCATTCCCACCAACGACTCCCATAGATCCAGAACGACTTTTACCAATAGCATCCAATTCATCAATAAAAATGATACATGGAGCTTTTTTCTTTGCTTGTTCAAATAGATCTCGTACTCTTGCGGCACCTGCACCAACAAAAAGCTCAACAAATTCAGATCCTGAAATTATAAAGAAAGGAACTTCGGCTTCTCCCGCAACAGCCTTTGAAAGAAGAGTCTTTCCTGTTCCTGGAGGTCCTACGAGAAGTACCCCTTTTGGTATTCGCGCACCGATGTCTGTATATCTCTCAGGTTTCTTGAGAAAATCAACTATTTCTGTTAATTCATCCTTAGCTTCATCAACACCTGCCACATCTGCAAATGTTACTTTTGATTCATCATCAGGGACGTAAACTTTTGCTTTACTTTTAGTAAAACTAAGAGCTCCCTGAGCACCTCCGCCACCCATACTTCTTCTAGCGAAGAATTGCAAAACAAGGATAAAAATTAAAGGAGGAACAACCCAACTCAAGATGGTTGAGAAAAAATTAGGTTTTTTTGGAGGAGCAGCAGCGAATTCTACCCCTTTACTTTCTAACCTTTGTGGAAGGTCCATATCAAAAATTGGGGTTGTTGCTAGAACAGAAGGGGCTCCTTCTTCAGCTCCATTTAACTCGTATCTAATCTGTTCTTGAGTGATATATGCACGCTTAACTTCACCATCATTAACCTGATCTATAAATAAAGAATATGGAACCCTTGGGATCTGCATATTTTGGTTTGGGAAAAGGCTGCTAAATAGAAGTAATGCTCCAACTCCTATTAAAATGATATTCACAATTCCAAATCTTCTATTAGGTTGATTATCGTCTTGTCTTATTGGCATAGTTATGATCAGATTGAACTTATTATAAACTAAACGAAGAGTTTCCGTATCTGTAATGTTTTTTTTGGGTAAGAACCGTACGGTACTTTGTCCGGTAAAAATTAGTATAAAAAATTATTTTTGAATGAACTCTTAACACATATATCATTTCCAATTAAACTAAACTGCGAATCATTTAATTTTATTATTTCGTGCATTTCTTTAAATTCAAAATCACTAAGGGGATTCATATTATTTTCTCCACCTAAAATTTTTGGGGCAATAAAAGTAATAAGTTCCTGAATACAGTTAGATTGAATAGCGGTGGTAGCCAATCTCGGGCCGCATTCCCAAAGAACTTTATTACAACCCATTTTTGCAAGTATTTTTGAAATTAATTCTGGATTATCTGATGATACCTTTTCAACCTCCACACATTTCGGAATCCTTGAAAGGTAGCTTTCATTTGCTGTAGAAGAATCATAAATAACTAAAGTTTTTGCCTTACTACAATCCCAAAGTTTAGATTTTGAGGGAAGATCTAAACTTTTTGTGAAAACAACTCGCAAAGGCTCAGGATTTATAAAACCTCTAGTAGTCAAAAGTGGGTTGTCTTTTCTTAATGTGTTTCCCCCAATGATTATTGCATCAAATTCTGCTCTAAATGAATGAACTAATGACCTTGATTCATTATTAGTAATCCATTTACTTTTTCCATTTTTTAAGGCTATTCTTCCATCCATACTCATTGCCCATTTCAGAACACCAAATGCCTTTTTAGTAATATTCCTATGAATGAAAGCCTTATTTATATCTAATGATTCTTTTTTGCACAATCCCAAGTGAACTTGTATTCCAGCTTCTTTTAGAAGCTTAATACCTTTACCAGAAACTCTTTCATCAGGGTCTTCAATTGATATATATAACTTTTTTATACCAGAGGATATCACCTTATCTACACATGGAGGTGTTCTTCCTTGATGGCAACAAGGTTCAAGATTCACATACATTGTTCCGCCTTTAGCATCCTTTTTTAAGTTATCAAAAGCCATTGCCTCTGCATGAGGCATCCCTGCCTTGAAATGAAACCCTTCTGCAATAAGGTTTCCATTCTTATCAAGTATCACAGCTCCCACCTTAGGGTTAGGACTCGTTGTATTTTTGCCTAAAGAAGCCAAAAAAATTGCTCTTTTCATCCATTTTGTATTGCTTACATTTTTTTCAGACATCTCTAAAACCAAAATTAGTTTATTGATCTCCACTCTTTAACAACGAAGGGCGGAACAGGTAACTCAGAAAAAACCCCTGACAAAGATAATCTTAATGGTCTATTTTTATCTAAATTTTTAATCAATTCATCAAGATCGAATTCTGCTGCAGCTTGTCTTCCATCATTTGCTAATTCCACATTAAGTTGTGTTTTATCATCTAAAAGCCACTGTTTTCTGCCTGATTCAACCCTCAAGTCAGTGGGATGATCAATCCTAAGATTTCCTGGATATCCTATAACTCTCAAGATCAATCTATCTTCAAAAAGAGGTGATTTATAAGCTACTAATTGCCAAGTCTCAAAGTCCAAGTCCCTTAAAAACTCACTGCTTGCATTTATTAATTCCCCATTTATTTCTGTTTCTGCAACTTCTGCAGATACTTTTAATGGGTTAAAAATAAATGATAGTAGTAAAAGTAAAGGTAATAATCCTTTTAAAAGAATATTCTTATTTGATTTTGTAATTTTCTTCATTTTCAGAATCCATCAGGGCATCAAGAGTTACAGCAGTTCTTATAATAGCTTGATATCTTTTAATTATTTTACGATTTTTTTCTATAACTCGAGATAAATTTAAAGTGTCTTTTTCAGAATAGCTAGAAGTTAAATCGCTAGAATCTTCTTCAATAAATTCAAATTCACTATCTTTATTAATTAGAGTTAACAATAAATCATGTAATCTCTTTCTCCTTTCAGACAATTAATTTACTATTATAACTCGAATAATAATAAGATAATTTTATAAAACATTCAAACAATTTAGTTCCACTGCATTAAATATTGATGACTGAAGTTAATAGAAAAATTCATGTAATTGGGATTAATTCTTATAAATTTGAGGATCTATCTTTCAAATTACAGAATCTATTTTTAGAAACAGAAAATATTGCAGTCCCAAATTCATATCTTGAAGAAATTAAATCATGGAGCGAAGATGGTTTAGAAAAAAAGAAATCATTTTTTTCGAGCAAAAGTAATAACGAACTTGTTCAATGGCTTAGATCTCAAAAAACTGATGTTATTTTAATTTCTAGAGGAGATCCACTTTGGTTTGGGATTGGGAGAATATTATTAGAAAATTTTTCAAAAGATGAATTAAGTTTTTATCCTTCAAATACTTGTGTTCAATTAGCATTTAGTAAGTTAAAAATCCCATGGCAAGATAATATTAATTTAAGTATTCACGGCAGAGATTCTACAAGGTTAGTTGAGGCTCTTAAATCAAGGCCATCAAGTTTGGCTATTATTACAGATTCAAATAACAAAAGTTTAGAAATAATTCAAAAAAACTTATCAGAATTGAATCTTATTGACTTTTATGATTTTTGGCTCTGTGAAGAGATAGGTTTCGATAATGAAAATATAAGAAAATTAAATCTTAAAGAGTCATTACCCTCTGACATATCAAGTTTGAATATAGTTGTGCTTACAAAAACAAAGAAAATTTACAAAAATAATAATCTCCCTCTTTTCGGACTAAGTGACAATATTTTTAAAACTTTTGATGATAGACCAAATTTATTTACTAAAAGGGAGGTTCGCGTTCAAATCTTAGCTGATCTTGAGCTCCCAAAAAATGGTGTCATCTGGGATATAGGAGCAGGTTGCGGGTCAATTGGTTTAGAGGCATTAAAATTAAGACCTAATTTAGATTTATTTTGTATAGATAAAAGGATTGGCTCAAAAGCCTTAATATTAGAAAATTCAAAAAGACTAGGGGTTAAACCAAAATTTATTTTTGAGGAAGACATCAAAAACACCTTAACTACGAGAAATTTAAATTCTTTTGAAAAACCTAACAGACTAATAATCGGAGGATGTGATAAGAATACTAAACTTGAAATTATCAATAAACTGTCAAAAAGTATGATTATCGGAGATATTATCGTTATCCCAATAATTGACATTCAAACTATTGAAGAACTGAAATTGGAATTAGAAGATAAAAATTTCAAAACAAATTTAAATGTAATTCAGACCTACAGAAGTTTAAGTATAGCCGAGGGAATGAGACTAGAACCTAATAATCCTGTTTTTCTTTTAAAAGGGAAAAAATAAATTTAAATAATTATTATTTATTAGGTTTAGCAACATGGGGTAAACCCCAACCTAGTTTATTTCTTAAAACTTGGAAAAATTCATGATCTTCGAGTCTAATAAACTTTACTGAGTGTTTACTTTTTCTTATTAAGACTCTATCTTCAGGCCAAACGTAACAACCTGCATTTCCGTCAACAACCATTACCAACCTTTCAGGAGTTGCGGGGAAAACAGTTACTGGCTCTGAATCATTAAAAACCAACGCCCTTGATGCCAATGAGTGTGGAGCAATTGGAGTTAATTGCACGACTGGGCAATCAGGTGTGATAACTGGTCCTCCAGCACTCAACGAATATGCAGTAGAACCAGTTGGAGTAGATAAAATTACACCATCTGCGGAAATATCCACAGGAGCATGTCTTCCTATAGAAACCTCAAAATGACACATACTTGTCAAAGGTTCTCTATGAAGAGCCATCTCATTAAGACAAAGAGACTCCCATCTCCTCTGATCATTACGCATGACACTAATAATGAAGCAAGTTCTTTCTTCAATTTCCCAATTTCCAGCAATGATTTTATCTATTGCTTCATCAAGATTTGATAAATAAGCTTCCGCAAGAAAACCTAAATGACCAGTATTTATCGTAAGGATTGGAACTTTAGCAGGTGCTGTTTGCCTCGCTGCAGAAAGCACGGTTCCATCTCCGCCAAGAACAATTGCGAATTCCATTGACGAGTCAAACCCCTCGGGAACACAGTTCTTATATCCCAATGGACGAACATGTTGATCGGGATTGGCGAATCCAACCATTCCACCAGAGCTACTAACTCTTACAACTTCATAATTGGATTTTTCCAATTTTTTCTCAACAGACCTCGCAGTTTGAACAGCAAGTTCTTTCCCATCATTAACAATTAGCCCTGCTTTACGTACCAATCAAAAAACTAAAGCTATTTACCATCTTAAACTAATTTGTTGGACAATCCTAATTTAAAATTTCGATTTCACTAGAACTGTTCTAAGAATCTAAGATCATTTGTATAAAATTTTCTGATATCGTCAATCTGATGTCTTACCATACAAAATCTTTCAACTCCTAATCCGGCTGCAAATCCTGTCCATTTCTCAGAATCTATTCCTAATTTTTCTAAGACCTTAGGATCTACCATTCCACATCCCATTACTTCTAACCATTTACCTTTCCATTGAACATCTACTTCTGCCGAAGGTTCAGTAAATGGGAAATAACTAGCTCTAAATCTTACAGGAATATCTCCAAAAAAAGTCTTTAAAAATGTAAGAACTGTTCCTCTTAAATGACTAAAATTAACATCTTGATCTATACATAAAACCTCAACCTGATTAAATACAGGGGAATGAGTTGCATCTACAGCATCTCTCCTATACACCCTACCAGGGGCAATAATTCTTACTGGAGGAGGATTTTTTTCTAAGTACCTTATCTGAACAGGAGAAGTGTGGGTCCTTAAAAGGCGATTTTCATCTAAGTAAAAAGTATCCTGCATATCTCTTGCAGGATGATTTTTGGGTATATTTAGCGACTCAAAATTATAAAAATCAGTTTCTATTTCTGGGCCACTTTCAACTGAGTATCCTAAGCCACAAAAAATGTCTATTATTTCATCTTGAGTTGAAATTAAAGGGTGTTTATTTCCAGGAGGTGTTCCAATCGAAGGGATAGTTACATCAATTTTTTCTGATTTAATCTTCTTATCTAAGGCTTCAATATTTAGTTGATTTTTTCTTTCAGTTATTAATTCTTGCAAATTAATCTTTATTAAATTTGCCTTCTGGCCAACAATTGGTCTATCAGTAGCAGATAATTGACCCATAGTTTTTAAGATGATTGACAAATCACCTTTTTTTCCTAACAATGAAACTCTTAATTGATCCAGTTCTTCATGAGTATTAGAATTATCTATATTAATTTTTGCTGTCTGAGAGAGATTATTTAAATTTTCCTCAATTTGACTTAATGATTCAATCTGACTCACTGATATAGTAAAAATAGGTATTACTTTATCTTACTTAAATATCGTCCATAAATAAAATTTATTGATTAATGAAACCATTAAATATATTAATTAGCAATGATGATGGTGTTTTTGCGGCGGGGATAAGAGCTTTAGCAAAATCAGCCCAAAAAAGAGGACATAAGGTAAAAGTAGTATGTCCTGACCAAGAAAGATCAGCTACTGGTCATGGTCTTACTCTACAATCTCCATTGAGAGTAGAAAGAGCGGACGAATTATTTGAGCAAGGAATTGAAGCTTGGGGATGTTCTGGCACACCTGCTGATTGCGTCAAATTAGCGCTATCTGAACTCTTGGACAATAAACCTGACTTAATTCTATCTGGAATAAATCACGGTCCAAATTTAGGAACAGATATTTTTTGTTCGGGCACAGTCGCTGCGGCCATGGAAGGAACTTTAGAAAATGTCCCCTCCATGGCAATAAGTGTAGCTAGTTTTAAATGGAAGAATTTTGAATTTGCTGGAGAAATTGCAATGAATATTGCCGAACAAGCTATTAAGGATAGTTGGACAGCTTCACTTCTATTAAATTTGAATATACCCCCTTGCGAGAAAAGCAAAATAAAAGAATTATCTTGGACAAGATTATCAGTAAGAAAATATAAAAATCAATTTTCCAAAAGAGAAGACCCTAGAGGGGATGATTATTATTGGTTAGCAGGTGAGGTTGTTTTAGATCTAAAATCAAAAGGTTATGGTCCTAAGAATTGGCCAAGTGATGTATCTCAAATACAAGAAAATAAAATATCGCTAACACCTTTAGAGCCAGATTTATTTTGGAGGGGTCATTTAGAAGACTTACCTGAAATTAATAATTCACTTGTAAATCCTTCTTAAAAGCCATAAAGAAAAGCAAAGTCCAAAAAAATGAGCAGCAATAACTTGTGTGTTACTTAGAACTGATAATATTTCAAGTCCAGTAATTGGGATGTCAGATGTCGCTGTTATTAATTGTCCAGTCGTCTGAGAGGATGCTTGTATAAATAGGGCGCCCATGAGAGCTTGATATCCAATTAATCCAAACAAAATTCCAAATAAATCAACTATTAGCCCTCTTTTTATTAATTTACTGGTTTGTCCTCTTGAGGGTCTTGCGTTGCTTGCAATTGCTCTTCCTGTTCTAACTATTAACCAACCCTGCCAAAGACTAAAAAGTAGTAGAATCAAGGATATTGTCGTAAGTGATAGACCAGGAGCTAAGCCAAGCTGTCCCTCGCTATTATTTACAACATTTGAAAAAAGCAAAACAGCCGCAACAACCACACCTAGAATGGATTGAACCCAAAAGCGTACCCAACCAATGCGCCGCATTCCAAATGAAAGGGACTGAAAATCAATTTTGTCAGACATTCATTTGATTGAATAAACATAATCTATTCAAATTTGCCATCAAAATCATAAAATTGCACGTAATCTTTTGATCTCTTTAATATCGCCATCTGAAGTTAAGAATCCTACTTCAATAGCTATTGGAAGTTTTGATGGCCTTCATGCTGGCCACAGAAAGTTAATACAAAGTGTAGTTGAAGAAAATCAATATATCCCAACAATTGCGAGCTTCTGGCCTCATCCCAGAGAAGTTCTATACAATGAGACGCGTCTTAGGCTTGATCTTCCTTATGAAAAACTACCTATTCTTGAAGATCTCGGGATTGAACAACTAGTCCTGATTCCTTTTGATAAAGAACTATCTAAATTAAGTGCAGAAATATTTGTAAGAGATATTTTGATAAATCAATTACAAGCAAAAAACATTTCAGTAGGTGCTAATTTTAAATTTGGTTTTAAAAGAAGTGGCAATATAAATACTATAAAAAATACGATTAAAAATACTGACATACAACTAAAAATTACTCCAATTTTAGAAGACAAAGAAGGGAGAATCAGCAGCAGTAGAATAAGAGATTTATTAGAGAAAAGTGATCTGAAAAATGCTTTTAAAATGCTTAACAGGCCTTATAGTTTTAATGGAAAGGTTGTTAAAGGCAAAGGGATTGGGAAAAGTATAGGATGGCCTACTGCAAATCTTGAAATTGATGGAAGAAAATTTTTACCTGGAGAAGGAGTCTACTCAGCTTGGACAACTATAGAAAACTCCAACCAAAAAATTGAATCTGTTATGAATCTTGGCTCTCAACCAACAATAAATCCATTATTGCCATCTGCAGTTGAAGTTCATTTAATCAATAAGACTATCGATTTATATGGTTTAAATCTATCTGTAGAACCAGTTGAAAAGATTAGATCTCAAATCAAGTTCAATAATATAGATCAACTTTCTAATCAAATTAAAAAAGATATAGATAGGGCCCTAAAAATTTTTAAAAACAACAAAAAATAAGTTACAAATGCTGAATTCCGATACTACAAAAACTGAAGATTTAAGAATTTATCAAATTATTGACGCTAATCTAGACAGAGCGAGAGAAGGATTAAGAGTAATAGAGGATTGGGCTAGATTTGGTTTAGGCAATGAAAAATATGTTGAAAGAATTAAAAATTTTAGACAAATTTTAGGAAAAAATCATTTAGAAGTTTATAAACAATCTAGAAATTATATCGAGGATAAATGTAAGGGATTAACTCATCAAGAACAAATTAAAAGAAAAACACCTGAGCAAGTTATAAGTTCTAATTCAGGCAGAGTTCAAGAAGCATTAAGAGTTATAGAAGAATTTTCAAAGCCACATAATTATGAGCTTTCAAAAATCGTTTCGGAAATTAGATATGAGATTTATAATATAGAGGTGGAGTTATTAAGTTTAAGCAAGTGTAAGAAATCAGAAAAAATATTAAAAGAAAATGATTTATATGTAATCACAGATCAAAAGGATAACTTATTAGAAATAATAGAAGATATTCTAAATGCGGGAGTAAGAATCATTCAACACAGATTTAAAACGGGAACTGACAAAGATCATCTTAAAGAAGCAATTCAGATTAAAAATCTATGTAAAAGATATAATTCTTTGTTCATCATTAACGACAGGCTTGATATAGCTCTAGCATCTGATGCGGATGGAATACATCTTGGACAAGATGATTTTGACTTAAAAACCGCAAGAAAATTATTAGGATCTTCAAAAATTATTGGTATAAGCGCAAATAATGAAATTGATATTGCTAATGCTCTTAAAGATGGTTGTAATTACATAGGGATAGGTCCAGTATTTGAAACTTCAACAAAAAAAAACAAAAGACCTATAGGAATAGAAAAGATCAAAACATTAACAAAAGATTTAAAAATTCCTTGGTTTGCCATCGGAGGAGTTAAGTCAAATAATATTTCATATTTAAAAAAAAATGGGTTAAAAAAAATTGCCTTAGTTTCGCAATTAATGAATTCTGAAGATCCTAAAGAAGAGGCTATTATGATTCTAAAAGAGTTGTCCCATGAAAATTAAAGTTAATGGAGAAGAAAAAAAAATAAAACTCGATCAAGAAAATGCTTTTCTATCCAAAGCTTTAAAATTAATGGGATATAAACCCAACACAATTGTCGTAGAATTAAATAATTTAATTATTAATTCAATAAAATGGGAAAAAGTGAAACTTAAAGATGGGGATAATTTAGAAATCGTCTCAATAGTTGGCGGTGGTTAAAAGATAATTTTTTTTATATTAAAAATCTTCATAATTTTTTAAGTTTAAGCTTGAAACAATAACCAAATTTTTTTTGTTTTCATTTTATATTCTTAATGAGTTATTAGAACAATGAAAGAAAAAATTGATAGCAATTCAAGATCTCTAAAATGGGAGCAAAATGGAGAATTAGCACACAAAGATCTCTCTGAATTAATCGAAAGATTAAGGAATGTAGAAAGTGAACATAACTCTTCTGAGCTGTCCAGATTAGGTACCAAATCAAACATAAAAGATTAAATTTGTTACTTTGATCTTGTCTTTATAAAAATATGCACCAAATTAAAGTTACTGAATATAAAAATAAATGCCGAAAAGGTTCCCAGAGTGGGTTAATACAGAAGTCGTCATAAAGGCAATCAAAATGAGAGAAGAAGGAATGCTCTCAAAACAACTTAATTTATGGATAGAAAACCTATTGGAATTGGAAAAAAAGTAAGTATTTAAGAAATACTTTTAATGATTCTCAGAGCTGCCATTGCTGCTCCGTAACCATTATCTATGTTCATAACTGCAATACCTGGAGAACAACTTGACAACATACTATTTAAAGCAGTTACTCCATCCTTGCTTACTCCGTAGCCAACTGAAACAGGTACGGCAATAATCGGTTGAGCCAATAATCCTCCCACAACTGTTGCCAAAGCTCCTTCCATTCCTGCACAAACTATTAATACATCATATTTATTAATTTCTTCTAACTGACTCATTAATCGATGAAGTCCTGCCACTCCAACATCTATAAAGGATTGACAATTCACTCCATATATTCCAAGCGCTAATTGTGCTTCAAGTGTTACGGCTAAATCACTTGAGCCTCCTGCAATTATGGCAACTTTTTTATTTGTTTTTATTTTATTCAGATTTTTCCCAATTATTAGGCAATTTGCTTCTTTATGAAATTGTGCATTATCAAACAAATCTAAAAGATAATTAGCCTTTTCAGTACTAATCCTAGTAATGAAAACAACCTCATTTTTACTTAATACACTCTTAGATAATCTCTTTAATTGATCTATACTCTTGTCTTGCCCCCAAATCGCCTCAAAAAGTCCTAGCCTACCTCTTCTATGAAAATCGAACTTGATATCAAAATTCATCTTTGCTTATCTAACTCTCCCTCATAAATTAATTCAAAAGGATTTTCTCTTACATTTAGAGCAGCTTTAACATTATCATCAAATTTTTTCTGTACTATATTTACTTCTGACATTGGTATACTTTTCCATAATTTTTTACTTTTCCAATTTACCAATATTAAAGCTTCTTCTTTAACTTTATCCCAAAATAATTGTCTTCCCAAAAAACCATCTTGAGAGGATAACCATGGCTCCCATATTTCTTTTTCAGCATTCAACCATGCTGCTTTTATATCAGAAGGGACTTTAAGTCTTAATTCTTCTATGACCATTTTTTCTTGATAATTATCCATAGTAAGAGCTTTTAAATTGGAAATATCGGATTGAAAAAGCAAAATTACAAAGCAAATTAATACTAAAAAAATTCTTTGAATTTTTTTTTTCACATCTAAATTTAATTTCATTTTTTTTCAAGAAGCACTACTGAATGACAACTTATACCCTCTTCTCTCCCTTCTGGACCCAATTTTTCATTCGTAGTTGCTTTAATCCCAATTAAATTTTCATCAATATTTATGACCTTGGAAATATTTTTTTTCATTTGTTTTATATGAGGCATGATTTTTGGCCTTTCAGCAACAAGAACACTATCAATATTATTTATTTCCCAACTATTTTGTCTTATCAAGTCAATTACTTTTGATAACAAAAACAAGCTATTTGCATTTTTCCATTTCTCATCTGATGGTGGGAAATAATTTCCTATATCGCCCAGCGAAAGTGCTCCCAGTAAGGCATCCATTATTGAGTGACTTAATACATCAGCATCACTATGGCCGTCCAATCCTAAATTTTCAGGATGCTGCAATTTTACACCTCCAATAATTAAATCTCTATCCTCTACTAATCTGTGAATATCGTATCCATTACCGATGCGGAACTGTGGGGATTTACTAGTCATACCATAAGATTTGGAGCATCATCAACCCACCTGTAACTAATTTATAATTCCAATTGGATATTTTACTTAACATTTAATGATACTTTTACCCTCCTTAATTAACATTTTACCAATAAAGTACAATTAATTTTTTTATTTTTAATCAATCTCTTTTTGATAATCTGCGATAAAACTCCTAGAGAAAATTAACCCTATAATTTCCTCTCTTCTATTGAAAAAGAATTTTAGTCCTTTATATGTAAATAGCATTTTTAGTAACCTTACTAAATCCAATTTATTATCAAAAAGCATGCAAAATGTTATGTATTTTAATAATGGACCTCTTCCTAACTTGCCAATCGAGAAATGTGCCCCTACACATGTTTGATCTGTTCCGTATAAGGAAGACAACCATTTCTTTAAAACTGAACTGTGCATATTAATATGAGAATCTTGCTCCTTTAATAAAAGAATTTTATTCTGTTTAAAAGATAATTTTATGACTAATCCTAAATCATAAATATTAATAATTAATGATTTAAAGAATGCTGGTAAATAAAGAAAACTTTTATTAACTTTTGATAAATAATTTTTAGACAAAATTATTAATTCTTCAAATTCTATTTTATTAGATCTTTTTATAGTTTCTTTATTACTTTTAGGTACATCAATTAAAGTCTTTATTTTAAATTCTTTATTCAAAGGATTATAAGAAACTCTTTCGCCAAGTTTTATTGGTATAACTGAATTCCCTAAAGATTGCAATTCGTCCATTCCTATCATTGCTGAATTCTGTTCACTCGATTCCGGTGCTCTATAATAGTGGTAAGAGGCAAATGGAATACTATATTTGGCATTAAAAGGTTCTATATTATTCTGATAATTTTCTATTAGACTTTTTCGAATCTTATTTTTGTTAATTGAACTTTTTAATATTTTTCCTGCATGATTAAAATTAGACATGATTATTTCAATAGGACCCATTTCCTTTGCAAGCGCTTTTAAGGCAACTTTAGATAAAACTACATCATTAAGATTTAAATAATTGTACCCACAATGCTTTATCAAAAGTGCATTATCTATTCCAGTCGCTGGATATCTTTTTATAGAAGAATTATTAGATAATAAGAATTCTTTTCTCTCATCAAGAGATATTATATTTTTACTATTGATGCTTTTAAAAAATTTACTCATCTGAAAATTACAAGAATCGTTGGCGAATATTATTAATTCAGGATTAATTTCTAATATCTTTATTAGAGTTTTTCTATTTAAATGATCCTCATGAAAATGTGAAACCCATAAATGAGTAGAATTTTTAACTAATTCGTAACACTTTTTTGATTCATATTGAAGACCCCAACCTCCACCAAAGATAAATCCTTCAAACCATGGATCGCATAGTAATTTGTAAGATCCAAATTCAAATATACAACTTGCATGATTGATGAGGGTGATTTTCAATTTTTATCTGATAAATCTTAAATCTACAAATATGATAACGGGAAACTTAATCATATTGAAAAATCATCTTTCTTAAAGACTACTGAACTCATAAAGCACACCACAATATCTGTAACTTGTTTGTGATTTGTAATTTCTTATTTGTTTGATATCAGTTAATCTGTGACCCATCTGTAATTCGTATATTAACGCAAGAACCCAGTTATAACTAACAATTAACTATAAATATTTCTACATTTTTAAATAGTATTAAAATAAAACATTTACTGTAAATTACAAATATTTTTATTTTTAAATTACTAAACAAAGTTTTTCCCTAAAAACTAATCAATTTTTATCTTGCTAAATATTTCATACGCAACCGCCTTGTTCCCTCTTTCAGTTATGTGAATCCAATCTAAAAAATGTTCTCCATTTGGACGTCTTGGATCATTTATCTCAAACATTTTAGACAGATCGTGTGAATTAATTCCATTTTTTTTAAGTTCATGGTGCCTTTGCGAAAAAATACTAGAAGCAATTTTGAGATATTTATCTGCACACGATGGGATCAGATAGGGGGAATTTATTAAAGTGCGTTCATATAAACTACGTTCTTTTTCCTCTGAAGAAAAAAGATGTGGCTGCATAAAATGAAAGAATTTCGCATCACGATCTTCAACATATTTTCTCGCATAGAGAAGATTCTTTTTATAGAAATCAAATGCTTTATTAGCGTTTTCTTGTAAGTACTTCTCATTAAGAAAGTCACAAAAGGTTTTATTTTCATTTTTATAAAATTCTTGTATAAGTTTATATGACTGAAGTCTTGAGATAATTCCCTTTAGTAAAAGAATGAATGTAATTTTTCTATTACTTCCAATAATAGTCCCCTTCGGATTAGAGTATGCAACACCTTGCCACTGATTATTTCCTCCATCGTAAAAAATAACAATATCACCTTTTTTAATGTTATCTTTTTTTAAAAATTCCAATTGCTGTATTGTTACCACGGAAGTGAACCCGCGGTTTTTTACTTTGTATTTAGGAGGTTTATTGTTCAAATATTTTTGTAAATATGAGGCTATTGTGTGATTATTTGGAACTTCATGGCTCTGAACGGTAGATCCTCCATAAATTAAAATTTCATTTTTATTATTCTTAGGCTGATTAGTTGTGACTCTCCATCCATTCTTTATCGTATATCCTCTGCAATTAGGGGTGTCTTCTTGCTTCAAGTTAAATCCATTGCCATTATGAGAAATTTTGCTTTTACATTCAGGATGCCTATCGCTCCATTCTTCATTAATGAACCAATCGAAATATGGTGAATCCTTATAAGGTTTTGGGCGTGATAATCTAAATTCTTTTGTTGTTTTTGAATTAATTATTTCAATTTGATTTGATAAATCAATATTTTTTTGGGAAATTTCCGTTTTTTCTTTATCAAGAAATACAGGTAAATTTTTTACAATTATTCTTCTAATAACAAATGATGAAATTTCAACTATTGCTATAGATAAGAAAATACTGCCAAATACTAGAAAGGCGTTTTTTACCTTGTCTTGGATTTTTAATAACATCAACTGCTTTTTCAACTCATCTTTGTTAAACCATGCTGATGTTTAAAAAGTATCAGCAAAATAATCTGTAACTGATTTGTGATATGTAATTTCTGGTTCGTTTGGTTGCAATTGGTCTGTAGTCCAACATCAAGCAAAAACCAATTTTTTACTACCAATCAGGGTAAATGTCGTTTTCTTTTATTATTATCTTACTTTGTATGGATTTTTTATAGTTTTCATTTGAAATTAAGTCACTTCTTCTCTCCAATGTTCTTTCAATACTTTTCTGCCTTCTCCACAATTTAATCTCTTCATGGTTTCCACTAACTAAAATATCGGGCACTTTCATATCCTTAAAAATTAATGGCCTAGTGTAGTGAGGATATTCTAATAAAGAAGAATTATGACTCTCATCCACCAAGGAGTCTGGATCACCAAGAGTTCCTGGTAATAATCTAGTCAAACCATTAATTATTGATATGGCAGGTATTTCACCTCCAGAAAGCACATAATCTCCTATCGATATCTCTTCATCAGCCAAATATCTAATCCTTTCATCAAAACCTTCATATTGACCGCAAATAATTATTATCTGATCCAAGGTAGACCATCTTGCTAGATCCACTTGTTTCAAGACTTTACCCTGAGGAGTCATCAACAAAGTTTTACTTTTAGTGGTTTTCTGAATTGATTCATATGCTTTAAAAATAGGTTCAGGTTTTAATACCATTCCTGCTCCCCCTCCATAAGGCTTATCGTCTACTTGTCTGTATGCCCCCTCTCCATATTCTCTTAAATCATATAAATTCACATCAATCAAATTCTTATCTAGAGCCCTTGTTATAACTCCTAAATTATTTATTAATTCAAATGCTCTTGGGAACAATGTAATTACATCAAAATTAAAACTGCTCATCTAGAAATCTTCCTCATAACCAAACTCTATAAGTCTTGATTCTTTTTTTCTCCAATTTGGAACAACTTTCACAAACAACTCTAGGTGAACTGGACCATCAATTAATTTTGACATATTTGATCTTGCGGACTGACCAATAATTTTTAACATTGAACCTTTCTTTCCAATAAGAATGCCTTTTTGAGTTGATCTTTCAACAATAATAGTAGCCAAAATAGCTGTAAAACTTTTGCCATTTTTTCTTTTCATTTCCTCTATCTTTTCTATCTTCACTGCAACACTATGAGGTACTTCTTCTCTTGTATTTATTAACACCTGCTCTCTAACTAAGTCAGATAATAAATTATCTAGTGGTTGGTCGCATATCGTCTCTTCGCCATAAAGTTTTGGTCCCTCTGGAAGAAAATTAAGTGTCATGTCGACTAGTTTGGAACATCCTTCTCCTTTAGAGGCACTTACAATTTGAAAATTTCTCTTATTTCCAAAAAATCTTATATATTGATCTAATCTTAAATTTCTAAATTCTTCATTAACCAAATCCCACTTATTTAATGCAACAATAAACTCAGTTTTGTTTGCGACTAAAAAGTTCAATATATATTCATCACCTCTACCAGGTTCTTCACTTGAATCAATCACAAAAATTACCATATCAACTCCATTAATTGCAGATTTTGCGTTCTTTACCAATATCTCTCCGAGCCGATGATGAGGTTTATGAACACCAGGGGTATCGACAAAAATTATTTGCCCTTTGTCTGTAGTAAGAATTCCTTTTAATTTATTTCTAGTAGTTTGCGCTATTGGAGAAGTAATTGTTATTTTTTCTCCAATCAATTTATTTATTAAAGTAGATTTACCGACATTTGGCCTTCCTAGTAAAGTTACAAATCCAGATCTATAATTGGCCAAAGACTTTTAATGCATCAATAATAAAATTCTGATCAAAAATGAAAAAAAAAACCATAAATTTAAAAGAAGCTTCTTTCACGCAAGCAATAAACATATCCGCACAATGGTGCAAGGAGTGGGGTGAAGATTTGCTCAGCGAAGAGGTTTTAGCAGATAGAATAGCAGAGCTAACTAAAACAAGAAATGGACTCAGAGGATTTTTTGCATACGCTTTATCAGATAAAGATTGTTTTTTGTTAGATAAACTTCCTTTTTCACTAATTTACAAACTAAACGAAGGTGGTGATGCTGTAACAGATATAGTAGTAAAAAACTTAATAATGAGTTCCGCTCAAATTATTATTCATCGAAGAGATAATAATCATGAATATGAGATAACATCAGAAAACATTTCAGATAGATGTAAGGCTATTTTGAGACTGCTAGAAACTAAGTCAGTTACGAAATTTGTCAATCAAGCCCTTAAAGACTTAGATAATATGGGGAATAGTTTTGATAACTCAATAAAATATGACTCAGAGCAAAAGGAATTTATAAAAAAACAAGTTCTTGATATCGCCCAGTAAAAAAGCGTAGAAAAATCTACGCTTTAGATATAGTTATTTTCTAAATATGATTAGTCTCTTCTTCCGCCGCCTTGGAGTGCAATCATTAATCTCAATATAAAAACAAAAAGATTTATATAAGTTAGATACATACCTAAAGCCCCTGCAAGGTATTGATCATCTTTATATCTTCTTGGCATTGTATAAAAATCGACAAATGACATTGCAACGAATAAGACAGTTCCAAATCCTGCAATTATCAATTCGAGACCTGAACCACCAAAAACGCCTGGAGCAAAAAATCCTCCAATTAACTGGACAAACATTGATATAAGAAGACCTATCAAACCAAGACCGACTACCCCACTTAGTGCTTGACCAACACTATCACTCATTCTTTGGCCAGTATAAGAGGCAATAACGAAAGTTATACCTGTAGCTAGGGCGGCTGTTCCAACAGAACCAATACCAATTGTTCCTATTGCTAAAGCAACTATTCCACTTAAGGTGAATCCAGTTAACAAGCTAAAGCCTGTGAGTAAAGGCAAAGCCTTCGCGTTATTTGCGTTATTTGCAGCACTTGTGGCTATAAAAAACAAAATCAATTCTGCAATTAATGCAACTATTGAAAGAGGCTGGAAAAGTCCAGGATTTGTTGCTATGAGTGAGACACCTGCTAAAACGCCTAAAGAAGTTAGAACCATACCTCCACCTACGTAAGGTAAAGCTTTTTGAACTACATTAGGTCCAACAATTGAACTA
This sequence comes from Prochlorococcus sp. AG-347-I04, assembly GCA_003281625.1. Lineage (GTDB taxonomy): Bacteria > Cyanobacteriota > Cyanobacteriia > PCC-6307 > Cyanobiaceae > Prochlorococcus_A. Next base: position 1,580 of record QCBL01000016.1, on the reverse strand, counting down.
GTTTGTGCTTCACGAATAGCTTGATTGAAATTACTACTTGCTGGCATTTTTATTTTTAAACGTGTTTTTATTCTACTCGATTTTTAAAATTTCAGGGTACGGATCTCCAGAGTTATAAAGTTATTGATAAGCCTCAATAATTTTCTGAACTAAAGGATGACGAACTACATCTTCAACTGTTAAGTAACAAAATTTTATACCTTGAGTTTCAGAGAAAATCCTCGATGCTTCGATGAGGCCACTTTCCTGATCTTTATTTAAATCAATTTGTGTAATATCTCCGTTTACAACCATTTTGGATCTATCACCCAATCTGGTTAAAAACATTCTCATTTGAGAGCAAGTAGTATTTTGTGCTTCATCTAGGATAACCATGGAGTTATCTAAAGTTCTGCCTCTCATAAATGCTAAAGGAGCAACTTCAATAATTCCTTTATCAATTAACGAATTTGTTCTATCAAACCCAAAAATGCTATGTAAAGAATCAAATAGGGGTCTTAAATATGGATCTACTTTTTGTTGCAAATCACCAGGTAGAAATCCCAAACTTTCCCCAGCTTCTACAGCTGGCCTGGTTAAAACAATTTTTTCAATTTTTTTCTCGTTCAATAGTCGTGCCGCGCAAACAGTCGCTAAAAATGTCTTACCAGTTCCCGCTGGACCAATCGCGAATGTAAGATCAAAGTTTTCAATTGATTCAACATATTCTTTTTGTCTTATAGTTCTCGGTCTTAAATATCTTCCTTCTTTGGAACGTGCAAGAACCTTTTTGCTAAGCTCAGCATGTGAAGATGACTCTCCCATATTTAGAGAACTTAAAGCCGCTTTAAGATCAACCTCTGGAACCTCTAACCCTTGTTCCCATATTGGTCTTGTTAGTTCTACTAATGCTGAGGCTCTTTCAATTTTAGATATAACGCCGTTCATCTCAAGTTGTAAGCCTCTTATTGTTAAAGAAACTCCTGTTAAGGACTCAAACTTTTTTAAGAAAGAATTACCTTGGCCTGATAATGCTGTAGCAGCATCAGAACTTGGCAAGTCTATTGTGAAGTGACCAGTTTTGGAAACTTCCTTCATCTAGTTATTGAATAAAAATTTATCAAATTTTTAGCTTTCAGCTTCATTATTCTCGCTTTCAGCATTACTACTATCTTTTTCTCCATCTTTAGTTTTAGCCTTAGCTAATTTTTCCTTCTCTAACTTTGCTTTACCAATTGCGATAGAGGGCTTTTCTGTTTTTTCTAATAACCCTCCCTTTTCTAATAAAGATCTCACAACATCAGTTGGCTGAGCACCCTGAGAGAGTCTTGTTCTTAAAGCTTCTGTGTCAAGCCTAGTTTCCTTAGTTCTTGGGTTGTAAAAACCTAGTTCTTGCAGAGGTCTACCATCTCTTCTGGAAGTACTATTGCATGCAACAATTCTGAAACTTGCCTCTTTTTTCTTGCCAAAGCGCTTAAGGCGCAGTTTAATCATCTTAAATTAATTCGTTTTTAATAATAATATCATTGAAAGGTAAAAATTCAGTAACTATAAATCAGCAAATCCTTTTTTCTTTTTATTATTTTTTTGTTTTTTCATCT
>QCBL01000015.1 GCA_003281625.1 Prochlorococcus sp. AG-347-I04 | reverse complement strand
GGATTTAAATTAGATGGACTAAATATTGAACTTGTAGGAAATTTGAATACTTCTGAGAAAGTTGGGACCTTTCTTGAATCTGGTTCTGTTTTTTTCGAGGATATAAATGAAGCTGATTTTTTCAATAGTGAAATTGTCTCTTTGGCAAATAGAAAAAAAGAAATTCCTTGGGAATATTCTTTTTCTAATGATGTCAAAGAAAAACTATTAGGAAGATTGATTGAGCTTAATCAAAAAAGATATTTAGAGGAAAAATCAAATCCTTCAAAATCTAATAATAAAAAAATATCAGATCAACTTAGAATAAAAAATTACCGAAGTGAATTCGAACAAAATCAATTAGGCTTAGAGATATGAAAATGTTTAGCTCGCAACAGATTAGATCGATATTAGTTGATTCACTTGAGCTTGATCTTATTGGGCCAATGCCTAAAATAATAAATTTTCTTAATACTTCAGGTAAGGAAATTGAAGCTAGCGAATTAAAAGAAGAAATTCTTGATAGAGGCCCCAGCCGTTGGTATCAAACTGGTTTCTTGATTCCAAGTGATACAAATATTGAATCAAAGGCAGATGAGACTTCAGATGATGAATTAGCAGGGATCGATGGACAAAATCTAAATAGAGCAGATCAAGCTTCAAGAACTAATGCTTCTGCTGATGACACTGGTGAATCAGAAAAGGGTCCTGCTCGGAAAGTTTTTTTCCCATCTTCGATTGGAGTAAGTTTTTTACTTGCCAAATCATCAGAATTGGAAGTTCAAATCTCATGGGCAGACTATAAATTAATTAGTCACCCAAAGGATGAAGAAACCATCGTTGAGGCTTGGCAAAGAGTGCCAAAAAGTTCAGTAATTCAACTCACCAAAGATGATATTGATAAAGGAAATAAAGGTACTCAACGGAGAGAATTGCCAGACAGCAAGGGACTCTTTATGTACTGGTATGTTCAACCAGCACCTATTGATCAAGGGTATCCAAAAGAATCAAAAGCAGTTAGCGTATTCCTTGGAAATAAGCGTTCTTTAGATGGTCAGGACCCAGATTCGCGTGATTTAGTTTCTGCATTTCAAGTTCAATTAAATATTATATGTAATCAAGGATTTCTAGAGAGGAAAGATCCTAATAGCTTGGATGATTTATCAAGCATGGGTGATTGGGATCAAAGGGTTAATTCTTTACATTATCGAAATGATAAAGAATATGCTGTGGGCCATAATATTTCTATTTCTGCCAATCAATATCAAGAGGGATGTTATCAAATTTCTTCAGAATGGTTACCTCAAGCAATAGTTGAAAAAGTAAGTCCAACCGAAATAAAAGGTGTTGAACTATCGATGGAAAAACTTGATCATTTAGCAAATAAAGGTTTTGAATTTGTGCAAGAAGCATTAAGGCCGATGGTCATTTCTTATAAAAGCTGGATAGAGGAGCAAATGAATGGTTCAGGTTTAAATAGCATTCAAGAAGAAACAAAAATAAAACTTTTAGATGAAGCTAAAAAACATTCATTACGAATTCAGGAAGGAATAAATCTTCTTGGGGATGCAAAAGTTCGTCTAGCCTTTGCTATTACAAACAGAGTTATGGCTAAAGCAGCTCAACAACGGTTTGGAAAAATGCAAGGGAAAGATCCCAATCAAATTCTGGCGAATTGGAGACCATTTCAACTTGCCTTTTTGCTTATGAATCTTGTAGGAACAAATGACCCTATGAGTCCTGATAGGGAAATTATAGAATTATTATTTTTCCCAACTGGGGGAGGAAAAACCGAGGCATATCTTGGATTGGCGGCATTTACTCTTGTTTTAAGAAGACTTAGACATAAAGGTGAAATATCGTCTGCTGGAATGAGTGTTTTGATGAGGTATACATTGCGTCTATTAACTCTTGATCAATTAGGACGTTCTGCAACACTAATATGTGCTCTCGAAATTGAGAGAAAAAAAGATCCTGAAACTTTAGGTGAATGGCCTTTTGAGATTGGGTTATGGGTTGGTCAAAGCGGAACACCTAATAAGATTGGGAAGAAAGGCGATAGCGATCAATATACTGCTAGATCAAGAGTTTTAAAACTAGATGATAAAAATAAACCTATTCCTATTGATGATTGCCCTTGGTGTGGAACTCGATTGGGCAAATCTTCAATTCAAGATGATAGACCAGCAAAAATTCAGGGTATTTTTAAGTTATTGCCAAATAATGATAATCCAGAGGAATTGAGAGTATCTTGTAGAAATCGAAGTTGCGAATTTTCAGGTGATAACTTCTTGCCATTAGTAGCTGTTGATGAAATGTTGTATAAACGTTTACCTGCATTTGTTATTTCAACTGTGGATAAATTTGCTGCTTTGCCATGGATAGGTTCTACTGGAAAATTATTTGGTCAAGTTAGTTTTTTTAGAGAAGGGAAAGGATTTATCGGCCCAAGTGATCCTCCATCAGAGCAAGCAGGCATACCTTTATCTGAAGGTTTAGATCCTCCAGATTTAATTATTCAAGATGAATTGCACTTGATATCTGGACCTTTAGGTTCCATAAGTGGCCTTTATGAGAGCATCATCGATGAACTCTCTACTAAGCAAAAAGATAAAGTTATTCTTAGACCAAAAATAATTGCATCAACGGCAACGGTTAAAAGAGCTACTCAACAATTAAGAGCATTATTTGCTAGATCCACAAATCCTGCTGTATTCCCAGCCCCTGGTCCGGATAGAAAAGATTCCTTTTTCTCAAAAACAGTCCCAGTTACAGATGCAAATGGAAGGATTTATGTTGGGGTTTCAGCTCCAGGACGAAATTTAAAAGCTTTAATGTTAAGAGTAAACTTGGCAGTTATGGCAACAAGCCAAAAGTTATATAAAGAACAAGAAAAACTATTAAAACAATTGCCTGGATCTGATTTAGGTAATAATCCAGTTGATCCTTACATGACATTATTAGGTTACTTTAATACCATTAAAGAACTTGGAGTGACAAGACGTTTGATTGAAGAAGAGGTAACATCTCAACTTACTACCTATAACTTAAGAAAACGCTTTAAAGGTGATATTAGCCCTAGATATGCAAAGAGAAAAATTGATAATATCCCACTGGAATTAACATCTAGAGTTCCTACATCAGAAGTAAGTGAAACAAAAGCTCGCCTTGCACTTAAATTTACTGAACCTAGAAGAGTTGATACGGCCTTGGCAACAAATATGATTTCTGTAGGCTTGGACATAACAAGATTAGGATTAATGGTAATCTTGGGACAACCAAAAACAACATCTGAATATATTCAAGCAAGTAGTAGGGTTGGACGTGATGATAAAAGGCCAGGATTAGTAATTGTTTTATTAAATCCAAATAGACCAAGAGATCAGTCTTATTATGAAAGATTTCAATTTTGGCATTCTACCTTCTATAAAGATGTCGAAGCGACAAGTGTTACTCCATATGCAGTTCGTGCATTAGAAAGATCGCTACCTTCAATTTGCATTGCTATGGCTCGTCATATTAATCCTGAATTGAGTTGGGCAAAAAATGCTGGTTTAGATCAAATTATTTCTAACACTGCTGAAGAAGTAGAGCTTCGACTAGGGGATAGGATAAAAAGAGCATGTCCTGGAGATAAAGAATTAGCCATTAACGTTCAGTCTCAAGTAAGAAATATATTCGATAAGTGGAGTCGTTTAGCTATTGAAAAAGATAACCAAATGCAATATGGAAAAGAGGAAGGAGAATTCCCATCTCTTTTGCATACTCCTTTAGATCCTGATTTAGAGGAACTTCCCCCAATTCATAGGGAGTTTATTGCAAACTGGAGTTTGAGGGATGTAGAGCCAACTTCAGCTTTAATTATGACAAGAATGTATGAACTAGAGGAGAATAGCTAAAAATGTCGCAGGGTGAAGTACGTCAAAGTCAATTAATTACTACTTATGGTCCTGGAGCTATGGTTGATTTGCCAGACCATTCTGTCGTTATAGGAGGATTGAATTTATGGAATTATGGTAAAAATAATGCAGAATTAATTGATGAACCAAGGCTTATTCAAAAGCTAAGACAAACTTTGCAAGTACCTAATTTAATTTTGCAAAAACCTCCAGTTGATGAAACAGGACCTGGGGGCGTTAAAAAAGGAGGTTTCATAAAAAGTCCTCAATTTCCAAATTGGTTTGTGGCTCAGTTAGATGAAACTATAAATTTTAATGGACGTAGATATAGAACTAGACCATTAGTTAAATCAAATCAGCTTGATGAACGGAATAGATATTTAGATATAAATAAAAAGAAACATCGAGTTGTTCCAGTTAGATTTGTCCAGAGTTGTCCCAATGGTCATTTAAGCGATGTTAATTGGAGAGAATTTGTTCATAAAAAAGATACAAATTGTATGCAAACATTGTGGTTAGATGAAGCTGGTGCAGGAAATGATTTTGCAGAAATATTCGTTCGATGTCCCAAATGCAATATAAGAAGGCCTTTATCAGATGCAAAACAATTAGCCCTTGGAGATAAAGGAATCCCTGCATTGGGATACTGTAATGGTGAGAGGCCATGGCTTGGATCTTATGGTAAAGAGAGATGTGAATCTGCTAGTAATAATGGTGGAAGTTATCCAAATCGATTATTAGTAAGATCAGCAAGTAACGCATACTTTCCAGAGATAGTATCGGCAATTTCAATACCCAAACCAATTGATAAAGTTAGAGAAGTTTTAATTAAAAATCTCAAGTTATTTGAAAATATTAATACCTTGGAAAACTTAAAATTTTATCTTTCAATAGCACCTGATTATATTAAAGAACAACTATTAGAGACTAATTTAAATGAGACTTTTGAAGCCTTAGAATCTATAAAAGGTGGTAATGAACAAAGTGGAGAGATCGAGCCATTAAAGGTTCAAGAGCTTAAAGCATTAATTGGAGTAATTGAGAATCAAAAGGAGAATTATGGAAAAAATAGTTTCGAAGCAGAAAAGGTAGATTTATCTTCAAAGCCAAAATGGTTTAAAGAGAGAATAAATCGTGTTTTAAAAGTACACAAGCTTAGGGAAGTTGTTGCTCTTTTAGGTTTTACAAGGTTAGAACCGGTTGTGAATCAGATAGATGGAGATCCATTTGATCTTGGCGTAAAAAGGGCTTCTATCGACAACAAAGAAATTACATGGTTGCCAGCTGTAGAAAATATGGGAGAGGGAATCTTCATAGGTTTTGATCCGAATAAAATAGAAGCATGGCTAAGTGATGCCAAAGTTAAAGAATATTTATCCACCCATAGAGATGCATTTAAGATTTGGAACAAAGAACATGGATTGAGTGAAGACGAATTTGGTTGGCCTGGTGGTGCCTACATTATGCTGCATAGCTTATCTCATCTATTAATAACTCAAGCTGCATTAGATTGTGGTTATAGCGCTTCTTCTATAAAAGAAAGGATTTATTCTTTTTCTGGTTTAGGTTATGGGATACTTCTTTACACAGGTGGAAGTGGTTCAGAGGGGACATTAGGAGGACTAGTTGGCTTGGCAGACAATATTGACCTCCTTCTCAAAAAGGCACTTGAAAGAGGTAAATTATGTTCTAATGATCCTTTTTGCTCTCAACATAAACCAAATAATCAATTTGAAAAAAGATATTCTCATGGGGCTGCTTGTCATAGTTGTGAATTAATTGCCGAAACAAGCTGTGAGAGAAAAAATGAGTTTTTAGATAGGTCTCTTTTAGTTCCAACTTTAGAAGAAAAAGATGCAGCATTCTTTGACTAATGTTTTAAAAGTAATTAAATAAAATGCAAAATCCCCTAACGCTTTTTACTATTTCTGAACTTGATGTATTAATAAAATCACTAAATAACTTTAACTGCCAATCTGATGATGATCCCTTAAAAAATTCAAGTGCAGCTTTTATCTCAAATCTTGGTCTTTTTAAATCAGAGGATAATGAGAAACAATTGGATCTTGTTAATTGGATTGATAATTGGTTCTCCACTGGAGGCAATAGAAAAACTCTTTTAAAAACACTAAATCTTTTACTTGAACAAAAGAGAAGTTTTATATCTTTAGAGAATCAACTTCAGCTTGTTTGGTCAGGTCCAGATTCTGGATCAGGTTCCTTAATGCGAGATCAATCTATTCTTATAAAACAACTTGTCGATAGTGCTAAAGATCGACTTTTATTAACAACATATACCTTTTATAAAGGGCAATTTATTGAAGATTTATTTTCTCAAATTAGAGAAAAGATGATAAAAAATCCAAAGTTAATTGTAAGATTCGTTTGCAATATTAATAGACCTAAAGGAAGTAATATTTTGCCAGAAGAACTGCATCACAAATTCAAGAGAGAAACTTGGCCAAAATTATGGAGTCAATTGCCTTATCCAGAATTGTATTTTGATCCTAGATCAATAAAAATCAGTTCAAGTTCTGTTTGTCATGTAAAGGCAGTTGTTTCGGATAGAGAACTATTGGTTACAAGTGCAAATCTAACTGATTCGGCACAGTTAAAGAATTTTGAATTAGGAGTAAAAATAGAAAGTCAATTTTCTGCAGATGCGACTTGGGATCATTTTGATAAATTAATTAAAAAGGGAATGCTTAAAAAAGTTTGAATATTTCAACGCAACTCATAATGTACAAAAACCAAATTAAGATTCTTTGGATCCATATAAATGGATAGGCCGCCCATTTTCTATTTTTTGATCTTCTCTTAATATCTTCTCTTCTGAAAATAAGTGTCTCAATACTCCTCGAGTATGTTGTTCACTAAATTCTATATTCTTTGAAATATCTTTTACATCTAGATATATCTGGCTAATGATCAATTTTAATTAATTTCTTATAACTTCTTTCGTAGCAATGCTTTTGCCCATGCCCTCGTCGGGACTTGAACCCGAGACCTCTCCCTTACCAAGGGAGTGCTCTACCGCTGAGCTACAAGGGCAATTTTAAAGTGGGCCGGGTTGGATTTGAACCAACGTAGGCAGAGCCAGCGGATTTACAGTCCGCCCCCTTTAACCACTCGGGCACCGACCCCCACTATTTGAACTTATCAGTTAATGGACACTTTTTGTGAAAATGTTTTGGTTTTTTTGTTTCTTTCTAGATAGCATTTGTAAAGAAAAGGTTTAATTGACGATGAATATCTTATTGATAAATGGACCAAATCTAAATCTTTTGGGAACTAGAGAACCTGAAATATATGGAAATAAAACATTGGGTGACATAGAAGAAGATTTAACTAAAGTTGCTAAAGAAAAAAGTATTAATCTTGAATGTTTTCAAAGTAATCATGAAGGGGAAATAGTAGATAAAATTCAGGATTCTGTAAAAAGTACTCAAGGTATTCTTATAAATGCTGGCGCTTTTACTCATACCTCGATTTCTATTCGTGATGCTTTGATTGGATCGAAAATTCCCTTTGTGGAGTTACATATTTCAAATATTTTCAGTAGAGAAGATTTTCGTAAAGAATCTTTTCTTACAGATAAAGCTATAGGAATTATTAGTGGATTCGGCATATCAAGTTATTCCTTAGCTCTTGAAGGAATCATTGGATATTTAAGTAGTAAAGATTAAATGTTAGTCGATTTTAAAAGGCCCACTTCTCAAATTAAATATTTATCGTCATTCACCTCAGATGAGTGGATCAAACTCGCATTATCTAATCCAATAGATATTCTTATAGACCATGCTCATTGTGAAAGAAAAGCTGCAGGAGTAGCTATACAATTGATGTTTAGATATCCATCAGAACCAAATCTAGCAGAAGTTCTAAGTCCAATAGCGAGAGAAGAATTAGAACATTTTGAAAAAATACTTTATTTTTTAAAGGATCTTGGACATTCTCTTATTTCCTTAAAACCGCCTCCATATGGAGCTGAATTGTCCAAGAATGTAAGAAAGGAAGAGCCCAATAGAATGCTTGATAGTTTCTTAATAGCCGGACTTATTGAAGCAAGAAGTCATGAAAGATTAAGCTTGCTTGCTCTGAATTCTGAAAATAAATCGTTTAAAGCCCTCTATGGGTCTTTGCTTGAAAGTGAGGCAAGACATTTTGGAGTTTATTGGAAACTAGCGCAAACTAAATTCTCTAAAAATCAAACTTTCAAAAGGTTAGAGGAATTATCTAAATTTGAGTCAGAAATCCTTGCTGAGACTTGTATGATGCCAAGGGTACATAGCTAAAGTTAATAAAATAAGAATGATAATAAATAAGTTTTTAAGTTTCTTTAATCGATATAAAACCGATTTACCAACATTAACCATCGTTGGTGTTGGCCCTGGTGATCCATCTCTTTTAACAATTGCTGCTGTGGATGCAATAAAAAAAGCGAAAGTTATAGTTTTTCCAATATCAGATGATAATAAAAAGAGTTTCGCTGCGGAAATAGTCAAGAAATACACCAAATTTAAAAAAAATATCCCTATTATCTTTCCAATGGCTAGGAAGGATTTTGATCCTGATCAAATATGGTCAAATGCTGTTGAAAAAATTGTGAAATTTATACAAAATGGCGAATCAGTCGTTTTACTTTGTCTTGGAGATACTTCTATATTTGCGAGCTCATCTAACATTTTGAGATTAATAAAAAATAATCATGCTGAAATTATTACCAAAACCATACCTGGTATTTCTTCTATTTCAGCAGCAGCAGCTTTTAATGATTTTGATTTGGTAAAAAAAGGCGAGACTTTGATCATCAAAGAATGCCCTTCTTCAGAATCTGAATTAACAACCCTAATTAGGGAAAGTAAGGCAAATAAAACGGTATTGGCCATTATGAAAGTTGGCAAAAGATGGAATTTAGTCAGGGAAATTTTAAAAAAAGAGGATATCATCAATACATCATTAATAGCGTTAAGTGTTGGGATGACTGATCAAATAATTCAATATGCATCTCAATATAAAAAGGAATTTATGCCTTATTTTTCTTTGATTTTGATAAGGTTCGATTAATGTATAAAAAAGAAAAATTAGTTGAAAATCAATTTACATGGCCAATATGTAAGGATTTATTATTTCTTGTTCTTGAAGATAAGGTTAGTGACGTATTTGTTTGTGAATTAGTTTGGGAAAGACTTTTTTATACTAGAGAAAAAAATTTAGATAATTGGGTTTCTAGCGCATTAACTCCTTCTTATTGGTCGGAAAAATTTGAAAAAGCTCCTCAAATTATTTCAGAGCGACCAGCCTCAATACATTTGACTCGATCAATTCCAAAAGAATATAAACAGGGATTGAAAAATTTTCTTAGTTTTAAAGGTTATAAGATAAATGAACTCTATCCAAGAAGAACTAGAAGAGCGACGGCAGCAAATTGGTTGATTTATTGGGCGATTGAAAATGATTGTTTTTCAAAAGATAATGTATTAATGCCAATTCCTAGTTCACCACCGGTTAATCCAGCTAGAGGACATTTTGGCGATCCAGAAATTAAATAAGTTTTTTTGAATAAGGTAAATGATTCTATTAAAGGTATAGTTGTAATGGATACTACTTTCTTTGGAGAGAAGAATTGATTCTTCCTACAATAGCAATTATCGGAAGACCAAACGTTGGGAAATCTACCTTGGTAAATCGTCTTTGCCAAAGTAATGATGCAATAGTATTTGATAAACCTGGTGTTACAAGAGATAGAACTTATCAAAATGCTTCATGGGGAGGTAAGGAATTTCAAATAGTTGATACTGGAGGCTTAGTTTTTGATGATAATAGTGAATTTCTTCCCGAGATAAGAACACAAGTTTTTTTGGCGTTAGAAGAGGCTTCACTTGCCTTACTTGTAGTAGATGGAAACCAAGGCGTTACTGATGGTGATTTATCCATAGCAAAATGGTTAAGAAACTCAAGCTGTAAAACAATTGTTGCTGTAAATAAATGCGAATCGACTACTCTTGGAATATCCTTGGCTTCAGAGTTCTGGAAATTAGGTTTGGGTGAGCCTAACCCTGTTTCGGCTATTCATGGTTCAGGGACTGGAGATCTTTTAGATCTCGTTATTGGCGAACTTCCTGAAAATAATATTCAGGATGATGAAGAAAAGATAATGATGTCAATTATTGGTAGGCCTAATGTTGGTAAATCTAGTTTGTTAAATTCAATCTGTGGAGAAAAAAGAGCAATAGTTAGTGATATTAGTGGTACGACAACTGATTCAATAGATACGCTGATTAAAAAAGGTGATAATCATTGGAAAATTATTGATACTGCTGGAATTAGAAGAAAGAAAAATGTTAAATATGGTACTGAATTCTTTGGTATTAATAGGGCTTTTAAATCTATTGATAGAAGTGATGTTTGTGTTTTAGTGATAGATGCTGTAGATGGAGTAACTGATCAAGATCAGAAGCTGGCTGGGCGCATAGAAGAACAAGGTAGAGCTTGTATAATTGTTGTTAATAAATGGGATCTTGTAGAAAAAAATAGTTCAACAATTTATCAAGTAGAAAAAGAACTTAGATCTAAACTTTATTTTTTACACTGGTCAAAAATGATTTTTATATCTGCCCTAACTGGTCAAAGAGTTGATAATATTTTTGAGCATGCTCTAAATGCTGTAAATCAACATAGAAGAAGAGTTACAACATCAGTAGTTAATGAAGTGCTTAAAGAATCAATCAGTTGGAAAAGTCCCCCAACGAAGAGAAGCGGCAAGCAAGGTAGGCTTTATTACGGTACACAAGTAAAGAACAAACCTCCCACTTTTACTCTTTTTGTAAATGACCCTAAATTATTCGGAATAACTTATAGAAGATATATTGAAAAACAAATTAGAGTCAATTTAGGATTTGAAGGCACACCCCTCATTTTACTTTGGAGAGGAAAACAGCAAAGAGCTTTAAATAAAGAAGTCGAAAAAGAAAATATTGAGTTAATTCAAAAAGATTAATGAATTTGCTAACTAAATTTTCTGTTGGTCAATACGTTCATGGTAATAAAAGTTGGCTAAGAATTATAGATAGTAGATTAAAGATAATTATAGTAATGATATTTTTAATTACTCCAATTTGGGCAGGTCCAATATGGAGATTGAGTTTAGTTGGTTTTTTACTATTAATTACTTTTTTAAGTTTATTGCCATCTAGAGTATGGTGGCGATCATTATTTTTTCTCTTATGTTTGTCACTATTAATTGGATGTATATCAATTCTTGCCTCGTCTGATATTCAATCTCTTGATGGCTACTTAAGAAATCCCAATGAGTTGCAAGTAGTATTGGAAAGCCAAAAAGAATGGAATATTCTGCAAATCCCTTCGCAGAAGATATGGTTTATTAATTTTGGTCCCTACAATTTATCAAGAAAAGCCTTTGAATTAGGAATAAAAACCTCCACTTTGATATTTACCGTTATTCATAGTGTGAATTTGATGCTTTTAACCACATTGCAGGAAGACATTGTATGGGGATTAAGTTGGTTTATGTATCCACTAAGAAAGATTGGATTGCCAACTAGTAAGTGGCTTTTTCAATTGTTAATTGCATTACGTTTTATTCCTCTAGTGCAGGAAGAACTGCAAAATATCATTAAATCAGTGTCAGTTAGATCAATAAATTTTCGAAATTTAGGATTAAAGAAATCATTTAATGTTTTATTAATCCTAGTGGAAAGGTTATTCCAAAATATATTTCTGAGAATTGATCATGGAGCAGAATCATTACTCTCAAAGAAAAAAATAATCATAAAAACCAACAGATTTAGAACTCTTTATCCTTCAAAATCTCTCAATGTAATTGTTAATACATTAGCGATTTGTTTTATTTGCATAGCAATTTTTCTTAGAAAACTGTATGGTGCATTATAAATAACACAATATTTTAGGTTTGAGTTCTGAGCGTTATTTAAACCATCCAACATTTGGCATGTTATACCAAGTTTCTCCTGGAAATGATGGGAGAGATATTTATGCGACTTTATATGCTCAAAAAATGTTTTTCTTGGTAGAAGTTCGACAAAGAGAAGTTTTTTTTGAAGTTATACCTTATTTAGATGCCCGTAATCAGGCTGAATTAAACCTTCAAAAAGCTAGAAGAAAAGGATCTGAAGAATTATCTAAATGGGAGAATTTATTTACGCAAACTTTCTTATAAAAAGTGAATCCTGCAAATTATTTAAAAATAAAAAATAAAATACCATCAAATGTAAATATTCTTGCGGTAAGTAAAGGATTTAAAAGTCAAGAAATCAAGACTATTCAAAATATAGGTCAGAATGATTTTGGTGAAAGTAAGGTACAAGAGGCGTTCGAAAAACAATTAACCCTCAAAGACCTTAAACAAATAAATTGGCACTTTATTGGAAGAATACAAAGTAATAAAATAAGAAAAATAGTTCAAAATTTTAAATATATTCATTCAGTAGATTCATTTGAAAAGTTGCAAAAGATTTCTAGTATTTCACGTGAAGAGAAGAAAAATCCATTAATAATGTTGCAGGTTAAGTTGAGTGATGACCCTACTAAAGGAGGCTTTAATCCTGAATTTTTAATTTTGAAATGGAGAGAAATTCAAGAGTTGAAAAATATTTCATTAACCGGTTTGATGACTATCAATCCTAAAGGACTTAGTTCTAAAGAGAATTCAGGCTTGTTCAAAAAATGTCGTTCTCTCGCTGATTCACTGCAACTACAAGATTGTTCTATGGGGATGTCAGGTGATTGGGAGGAAGCTATTGACGCTGGATCAACTTGGTTAAGATTAGGATCATTGATTTTTGGAAGCAGATTCTAATAAGTTATTTTTTTATAAAAATCTTATCTATAAACTTGCAGTAAAGTTCAACTAACGTTATTTAAGTATAGGTAGTTTATTCATTTAAAAAATGAATCTATTACTTAAGGTTCTTTAACCTTAGTAATCAATTTCAAGAGGATTTAAAAGGTGTCACTTATTTCTAAATTAAAGGCAGTTGTTGCAGGTGATGAGTATCTCGACGATGATTTTGATGAGTTGGATTATGCGTCAGAGGATGAATTAAATGATATTAATAATTTCAAACAAAGTCCAAGAAATGCGAATGCTCTTGCAAATGCAAATCCATTCGATTTTATGAATAACAACAGATCATCTAAAGTGGTTGGTATGCCAGGCATCTCAAATTCATCCTCAGAGGTAAGCTTAATGGAGCCAAGAAGTTTTGATGAGATGCCTCAAGCTATACAAGCATTAAGAGAGAGAAAAACTGTAATTCTCAATTTAACTATGATGGATCCTGATCAAGCTCAAAGAGCTGTTGATTTTATTGCTGGGGGTACATATGCAATTGATGGACATCAAGAGAGAGTCGGTGAAAGTATTTTTCTTTTTGCTCCAAGTTGTGTAAATGTAACTAGTTCTTCCCCAGAAGAAGCTTCTCCTGCTTCTAATCCTTCAGAAAACACACCGCAATACGATTTCGGGAAAAATACTACTCCTGAACCAGCATGGGGCAATTCTAATTTAAGTGCTTATTCATGATGAATCTGTGACTGATAAAATTGCGATTATTGGTTTTGGAAATATTGCAAGTGCTATAGTAACTCCTCTATTAGATAACAAATTAATTCAGCCAGAGAATATTTTTTGTGTTGTAAATTCAGAAAAAAGTTTAGAAAATATAAAAAAAAATTATAAACATAATATAAACGTCTATAGATCAGGTTCTAAAGAGTCAAAAATAATTTGGGATTGTCAAAATAAACTTCTATCGATAAAACCCCAACAATTTAATGATATAAGTGAGGCGCATCATATAAAAAACAAGGACAATTTAATTGTTTCAATTCTTGCGGGTGTTTCAATAAATAGACTTTCTCAAAAGTTCCCTAATCATAGATGTGTGAGGGTGGTTACAAATATTCCAATAACTATTGGAAAAGGTTTAACAGGAATTTCTTGGGGAGAAGAAATTACAGAAGATCAGAAACAATTTACAAAAAAATTATTTGAAAATACAAGTAAAATTTATGAATTTACTGAAGATTACCTTGATATATTTTTAGCTTTAACTTCATCAGGTCCTGCAATTATTGCTCTAATTGTAGAAGCATTAAGTGATGGAGGATTAAGCGGAGGATTACCAAAAAAAATTTCAGAAGAACTTGTTATGGAGATGATACTAGGGACTATTTGTCTAATAAAGGAAAAGAAACTTACTACTTCTGAGCTTAAAAATTTAGTAACCTCTCCAGGTGGAACAACTATTTCTGCTTTAAGGGTTTTAGAAAAAAAGAGTGTAAGGTCAGCTTTAATCGAATCAATTGTTTCAGCATGTAATAGAAGTAAAGAGTTTCGTTAGGTTTTTAAATTATCTTTTAAGTTCATATAAATTTTTTCAAGAGAATTTATGTTTTTAGTAATTGTGTATCTCTCGAGAATACGTTCTCTAGCTTTTTCTCCAAGATCTTTTGTAAATGAAGGGTGATCTACAAGAATTGGGATTATAGTTTTTAATTGTGCCGCTACATTATCAGTTGAAATTACTATTCCTGCTCCGTTATCTAAAACTTCACCATCAGCTCCTGCGTCTGTAGCTACACAAGCTGTACCAGCAGACATTGCCTCTAAAAGTGATAATGATAAACCTTCTACTAAGCTTGGTAAGAAAAATACTTCTGCTATTTGCATTATTGCTACCCTAGTTTCTAAATCTAATTCGGCACCCCACCAAATTAATTTCTCATTACCAAGGTTAGAAAAACTATTTTCAAGTGTTGGCTTCATCGGTCCATCTCCAACAATAACTAATTTGCAATCTTGAGTTTTTGTTTGGCGCCAAGAACGTAAAAGTGCCTCGATATTTTTCTCATTGGCAATCCTACCCATATATAAAAAGATTCTTTCATTTCCAAGTTTGTTTTTTACCTGAGCATATTTTTTATTTTTTTCGCAAAAGGGTTTCCAAATATTCTGATCTACACCATTTGGAATAATTATTTGTTTTTCTTTAGGTACTCCTAATTTATAAAGAACATTTTTTTGGAGTTCGGAAAAAATGATTATTTTATCGAACTTTGATAAAGAGGGAGCATAAAGTTGATATGTTAACTGTTGAGTGCTAGCAGTTAAATTTCTATTTTTTGCATCAAATGGTGGGTGAAATGTTCCTATGAGTGGAAGATTAATTTCATCACAAATTTCTGGAAGTCTAAAGTCTAAAGGAGATAAAGTTAAGCTTGCATGTACTAAATCAGGTTTTAATCTTTCCAATGATAGCCTTAGCTCTTTTTCTGCTCTTGGTGAGGGTATTGTATAAACTTGGGACTTAATTAAATATGGAAGACTTACATCAGGATCATTTGCCAGAAATAATGGCTTTGATGAATTTGAACTAGAAGGATTGTCGAAATGAATAAAACTGATTTTATGACCCCTGGCCTTTAATTTCTCAGTAGTTGAATTACCATAAGTTACATTTCCACAAAAAGGAGATTTCTTACCCAACCAGGCAACATGAACCACATTAATTAAATTAACTATTTATTAAATTAACAGTCAGAGCACCCAAGATCATAATTTTTAAATTCATTCATAATTTATGAAAATGTTAACTATATATTTCTCTCAACATTTTTAGTGAAGATAAATTTTTCTCTAGTTGAGTAGAGATCCAAGTTTCAATAATAAATAGTATTTTAAGCCAGACTTTTTTAGGTCCCAATATCTCTCCATTAGATTTTATTGGTAATTCAGGAAAAAGAAGTCTCTGTAATAAAGCAACTTCAGATGCATTTATTTTTAGATTACTTTGAGGATCTTCTATGGACGAAAACCCTTCACTTGGTAAATAATAACAACTCCATTCCCAATTTCCTAGAGGCGGAATAATAGGTTCTCCAGTTTTGCAGCAATGATGAATTGGTAAATTTAAACCTCCAATGGCTAATAGATGTATTAAAGATTGAATACTCATTGAGAGTATTTTAATATCTTCTTCTTTAGATTCCTCATGCATATAAATTCTATCTAGATGTGCAAGAACACAAGATAAATAGTTTTGTTGCTTGTCATTATTTCCTACTAATAAAAATGTTAATTCTGTTATTGCTTGTGCTGCTGCAAGAGATTCAATATTTTTTCCTAGACCAGAATAGCTTTTTAAAATTTTAATTTGACGCACAGTTTTAAGGTTTCTTTTCCCAAAAATCTGCAGACTTAAATATGTTAATGGAGTGGCTGCTGCAAGACTACTTTTTGGACGCCTAGCACCAGGTACCGCTAATCGAACGATCCCTTGCTCATCAGTAAGAATAGTTATTAATCTATCATTTTCGCCTAATGGAGAAGCTTTGATACAGAGACCTTCTAGTCTGCACTCACCTGAACCAGACATTTAAATAACCATTACTTCTTGAAAAATCTCACAAAAATTAGAAGTCCCCACGCAACTAATTCCATTATCAAACAAATCAATAACTTGTTTCAGTTTCTTTATACCGCCTACAACTTTGATTTGATTTTGGGATCCCATTATTCTTACTATTTCCGTTAAATCATCTGATGTAATAGGAGGTCCAAATCCATCCCCGAATTGAAAATTTTTTATTCCTAATTCCAAAGATATTTCTATCGCATTGTACAAAACTTCTTTTTGAAGTTTTGATTTATTTATGATAATTGAAACTGGTAATCCAGATAACTTGACTTGCTCAATTTCAGCAGCGAAAGTTTCTAAGTTTCTTTTGGATAAATTGATAAAGTTTGGGGTATATTCAATTCCGTTTGCACCTTTATCTTTTGCAAAATTAACTAATTCTTCAATAAATGTAACTGGTAAATCTGCTAAAGGGTAAGAAATGAGCGCGTTTATGTTTGCACTGTAATTGCTCAAACGGTTTTTAAAATCATCTAAATAATTAAGTGAAGTAGAAATATTCTTGATATTATATTTTTTTATTAAATCGCAATTCGTGCAGAAATCTTCCCAGGTTAAGTATGGGTTAATAATAATGGCATGAATTTTTTCGTTTAATTCATATTCAATATTGGGCATTTAAAAGTTATTTGGATTGAATCAGTCCATAACCTCCATGATTCCTCTTATATATAACTTGAAGTTCATTATTTTTTTTATTTCGAAAAACATAAAAATCATGATCAATTAGATCTAATTGTTTTCTTGCTTCTTCTGATGAAATTGGATTCATTTCAAAATATTTATTTTTTATAGATGGCTCAGGCAGACTTGCTTCTATTCCATCTTTAAGTAAAGCTTCATCTAAAAATCTTGATTCTGTATTTTCAATTGGAAAAGACTCTTTATTTTTAAATTGATTATTATGGATTGTTTTATTGTTTCTTTCTTTGTATTTACGTAATTTTCTGCAAAGTTTATTTGAAACTAAATCAATGCTTGAGTATAGATTTTCAGTTTTTTCTTCAGCTCTAATTACGGTACCATTTGCAAAAATAGTAACTTCTGCAGTTTGGAACGAGACTCTTGGATTCTTTTCAATTGAAAGGTGTATGTCAGCTTCTTTAACGATATCCTTATAGTGATGTGTTGCTTTTTCTATCTTTGCCTCAGTATATTCTTTTAATGCTCCAGTGAGCTCAAGATTCTTTCCATGGATTAAAATTTTCATAACAAATCTAAAAATATTTACTTACTTTCTAAATCTACTTAAATATGGATAATAGAACAGCAATAATTAAACAACCTGATAATATTTCTTCTTTTAATGATGTTTATAAATTACAAAAAGAATATCAGGAGGCATTGATTTTAGATAATTCTAACCCTGATTTTATATGGATAGGGGAGCATCAACTCTGTTATACATTGGGGAGAGGATCTAATTACGATAATTTATTATTTTCTATAAATGATGCTAAATATGATGTTTTTAAGATTGATAGAGGTGGTGAGGTAACTTGTCATATGCCAGGACAATTAGTAACGTATTTGGTTTTAGATTTGAAAAATTTTAATAAAGATTTAAATTGGTACTTAAGAAAAATTGAAGAAATTATTATAAAAATCCTTGGTGCTTTTAATATAGATTGTCACTCTAGAAAAGGGTTTACTGGTGTTTGGATAGGAAATAAGAAAATCGCATCAATTGGAATTGGTTGTAAAAGATGGATTACGATAAATGGATTTTCAATCAATATTGACTGCGAATTAGAAAACTTTAATAAGATTGTTCCTTGCGGAATAGAAAATTGTCTTATGGCAAATATGATTGATTACAACAAAAATTTAAATATTCAAGAAGTCAAGAGAATTGTTAAAAAAACCATCGAGGAAGAATTTAATTTTGATTTTATATCAAAATAGAAATTAAAATTTCAAAATCAATTTAATATGGGTGATTTAGCGTATTGGCCTGCAGCCAAACCTCTTTCTAAAAAAAATACATTTGTCAAAAATAGAGATTTTATTAAGAAACTTGATCACATAGATCAAATTTGGGAAAAATTAAAATTTAAATGTGGTGATACTTTAGCTGTTTGCGATTTAAGAGGGAAATACAAAGAAAAATTTTCTTATTCTGAGCTGGCTGATTTAATAACAAAAGTCTCTTCTTCTTTCGAAAATTATGGTTTAAAAAAGGGGGATGTAGTTACTGTAATATCTGAAAATTCTCCAAGATGGCTAGCAGTAGATCAAGGTTTAATGCGTTTAGGAGCTATAAATGCAGTGAGAGGTATTAATTCTCCTTCAGTAGAATTAGACTATATTATTGGGCACTCTAATTCAGTAGGACTAATAGTTCAATCTAAGGAAATTTGGCTAAAGTTAAACAACAAAGAAGAATTAAAAAAAAGACTGAAATTTATAATCAATTTAGAAGATGAACAATTTGAAAGTTTAATAAGTTGGAGTACATTCATAAGTTCAGTAGAAAAAGAAAATTCACAAAATAATAATCTTGAAAAATTTAATCCAGAAATTGATGACGTCGCTACCATTCTTTACACTTCTGGGACGACAGGAAAACCTAAAGGTGTGCCTTTGACTCATGCAAATTTTTTACATCAAATAATCAATTTAGCCTATATCGCTGATCCAGAGCCAGCTACCTCTGTATTAAGCGTTTTGCCTATCTGGCATTCTTATGAGAGAAGTGCTGAATACTTCTTTTTTTCATGCGGTTGTTCTCAATACTATACAATTCCAAAATTTCTTAAAGATGATATTACACAAATAAAACCTGTTGTCATGGCTACTGTACCGAGACTTTGGGAAGCAATACATGATGGTTTTTTTCAGGCTTTGAAAAAAATGCCTCCCAAAAAGCAAAAACTTATTAAGTTTTTGATAAGTAATAGTTCGGTTTTTAAAAGAAGTCTTAGAAAGATAAGAAATATAGATATAAATCAAATAACTTTTAAATCAAAAATCCCCTTACTGGGTTCTGTTATTAGCCGATACCCTTTACATAAATTGTCTACTATTTTTTTATGGCCGAATATTCTTAGACAACTATGCGGAGAAAAACTGAAATTTCCTATTAATGGTGGAGGTGCATTGCCAGAACATGTAGATCTTTTTTTTGAATCTTTAGGTGTAGATGTTTTGGTGGGATATGGACTCACAGAAACTAGTCCAGTATTAACTTGTAGGAGAAGAGAATTAAATGTTAGAGGATCATCTGGGCAGCCTCTTTCATTTACTGAAATCAAAATAGTGAATGATGATAAAAAAAAGATTCTTAAGTTCAGAGAAATCGGGAAAATTCTTGTTAGGGGGCCGCAAGTAATGAAAGGTTATCTTAATAATGAAATAGCTACAAATGATGTTTTATCCAAGGATGGTTGGTTTGATACTGGTGATTTAGGTTTTCTAATACCAAATGGTTCTCTCTTTATAACCGGAAGAGCCAAGGATACAATAGTGCTATCAAGTGGTGAAAATATAGAACCGAATCCCCTGGAGACTGAAATTCTTAGTTCAGAATTTATTAATCAGATTCAATTAGTAGGACAAGATAAGAAATGTTTAACAGCTCTCGTAGTTCCTAATGTCGAATTGGTTAAAAGCAAGTTTTTGGAAGAAGACCTTTCAAAATTAAACCTGAATAAGAAAATTGGTATATTTTTCAAATCACAAATTAATAATTTGCTTAAAAGTCGATTAGGAGCAAGATCAGAAGAACAAATATTAGATTGTTATTTTGTTGATGCCTTTACTCTAGAAAATGGGTTATTAACACAAACTCTTAAACAAAAAAGAAAAGAAATAGAAAAAAAGTATTCATTACAAATAGAAAATATGTATGAAAACAAATTTAGTAAGAAAATTTGATTTGTTCTATCTATATTGAAAAGGCAATTTAATTTTTTATGGAAACAAAAAACTCAATATCTATAAAGCGCTCAATAGCTATTAAAGCTGTGGTTACACCAACTTGGAAGGAAGATGCTGAAAAAGAATTAAGTAAAGCAATTTCCAACATTGATCAGCAATTATCGCAACTGGAGCAAGAGGGGCAGCAAATAGTAAATAATATTAGATCCCAATCGGTTAATCCCCTTGATCCAAGAGTTCAAGAACAGGTTAGTCAGGTGCAACAACAAGTCGCAGCAAAACGAAATGAAATTGAAGAACAAAAAAGAAATCTTCTTCAACAACAGAGTCAAGTTCGCGAATTAAAAATGGACGAAATTGTTGATCAAGGGCAAGTGGATAGTTTCTGTGATGTCACTGTGGGAGACAATCTAATTGAAAAAATGCAAGTATCGATTACGGTTAAGGATGGAGTTATTCAATCTATAGATAATAATTAAGGAGAAGATTTAGTATTTTTGATAAATATAAGTAAATCTTAATTTCGAAAAGTTTTAAATTCTAATCGATCTAAATTATTACTTTCTTAAGTTTTAAGAGTTCCCACTGTGAACATGATTTCGTATAATTAAAACAAGAGTTTAAAGGGTTCTTAACCATAAAAACTTTAGGAAGTTTGGTAGAAATCCCTTGAAACTTATGCAATAACAATTTTCTTATGTCTCACGAAATATTCATGCCTGCCTTGAGTTCTACTATGACAGAGGGCAAGATTGTGGAATGGTTGAAAAATCCAGGAGATAAAGTTGAAAGAGGTGAATCTGTCTTGGTTGTTGAATCTGACAAGGCAGATATGGATGTTGAATCTTTTCAAGATGGATATCTTGCAGCTGTTTTAATGCCTGCTGGCAGTACTGCACCAGTAGGAGAGACTATCGGTCTTATTGTAGAAAATGAGGATGAGATAGCTTCTGTTCAAGAACAAAACAAAGGAAAACAACCCGAAGTTTCTAGTTCGGATCAACTTGAATTGGTAAGCAATAAAACGGAAGAAAAACCTGAAGTTCAAAGTGAAATTGTTGAAAAACAAGAAAAAGAAGTTGTATTAATGAGTGAAAAGGCAGCCCCATCTTTCAGTAGCGATCAAATAAATGCTGCTACGAGTAATGTTTCTTCGAGGGTGATTGCATCTCCAAGAGCTAAAAAACTTGCCTCTCAAATGGGTGTTGATTTAGCAAAGGTTAATGGATCCGGACCTCACGGAAGGATTCAAGCCGATGATATTTTAAAAGCTAATGGCCAACCAGTCTCTATACCATGGATAGGTGAAGGTGGTTCTCCTGCAAGTGTATCTGGTGCAAATTTGGGAGTTGAAAGTAAACCAGAAACTTCAGGAAATAGTTTTGGTAATCCCGGAGAAACAGTTCAATTTAATACTCTTCAAAAAGCGGTAAATAAAAATATGGAATCTAGTTTAGATGTGCCATGTTTTAGGGTGGGTTATTCCATTAACACAGATAAATTAGATAATTTCTACAAAAAAGTAAAACAGAACGGAGTTACAATGACTGCTTTACTAGTAAAGGCAGTTGCAAAAACACTAAAGAAACATCCTCAAGTTAACTCAAGTTTTTCAGAAAATGGAATTTCTTATCCAGAAAATATAAATATTGCTGTTGCTGTTGCGATGGAAGATGGTGGACTAATAACTCCAGTTTTAAAAGAACCATGCAATACTGATTTATTTGAATTGTCTAGGGAATGGAAAGATCTCGTAAAAAGATCAAGATCAAAACAATTAGAACCTGATGAATACTCAACAGGAACCTTCACTTTATCTAACCTTGGGATGTTTGGAGTTGATAGATTTGATGCAATTCTTCCTCCAGGTACCGGTGCTATTTTAGCCATAGCATCATCGAAACCAACCGTTGTTGCTAATAGTGATGGTTCAATATCTGTTAAAAAAATAATGCAAGTAAATCTAACAGCTGATCATAGAGTGATCTATGGAGCTGATGGAGCTTCATTCTTAAAAGACTTGGCTTCCCTAATTGAAGATGAGCCAGAGACTCTTGTCTCCTAAATTTAATTGATTTCTCAAATTAATAATGAAGAAAGAGATTATAAGCTTGAAGCTTATGATTATTTACTTGATCCTTCATTAATTGCTAGTAAACCTTCTGCAATTAGGCATGAATCAAGATTGATGATAGTTAGAAATAGTTTTTTAGAAGAAGACTGTTTAACTAATAAATTTACCAAGAATCTTTTAGATGAATTTAGAGAAGGGGATCTTGTAATTGTAAATAATACTAAAGTTATGAAAGCTAGGTTAAAGGTTGAATTAGAAAATAAGACATTAGTAGAATTATTAGTTTTAGAAAGATCCCATGAATGTGTTTGGTTATGTTTGGCAAAGCCAGCAAAAAAGTTAAAAATAAATAGAAAATTAAAATTAAAATCTCCATTAGCACAAGATATTAATTTGATTGTTGATGGAGTTGATGAAGAAACTGGAGGGAGATTTATTAAATTTCCGGAAAATATAACTTGTCTCAATTCAATGAATGAACTTCTTGATAAATACGGGGAAATCCCTCTTCCTCCTTATATAAAAAATTCCGAAGAAGAATCTTTTCATGAGAAAAGTTATCAAACTGAGTATGCAACAAATCCGGGGGCAGTTGCTGCACCAACAGCTGGTTTACACTTAAGCAAAAGTCTTATTTCCAATCTAAAAAAAAAAGGCGTAATAATCTTACCGATAACTTTGCACGTGGGTTATGGAACATTCAAACCAATTGATCAAGAAGATTTAAGTAACTTAAAACTTCACAAAGAATGGGTAAGTGTTAATAAGGAAGTAGTGGAGGAAATAAAAAGAATAAAGAAAACAGATAGAAAAATAATTGCTATTGGTACAACTAGCGTAAGAGCTCTTGAAAGTTGTTATTCTCACGAAATTAATGACTTTATTCCCATAGCTAAATACGTAGATTTAGTAATTAAGCCAGGTTATAAATTTAAGGTAGTTGATGGATTATTAACTAATTTTCATCTCCCTAAAAGTTCATTATTACTTTTAGTAAGTGCAATGATTGGTAGAGAAAGATTATTAGATCTATATAAAAAAGCCATAAAAGAAAAATTTAGATTCTTCTCATATGGCGATGCGATGTATATTTCACCAGATTCACTACTGGAGAAAAAATTGATTTAGGCTTTGACTGGTTCTTGAATGATTCCGCTTGGAACTTCAGTAAACATAATTGATGATAAATACCTCTCTGCTAAATCAGGTAGAACAACTACAATTGTCTTTCCAGCATATTCATCTTGTTCAGCTAATCTAACCGCAGCTGCAGCGGCGGCTCCACAAGATATTCCTACTAATAGACCTTCTTCTTTGGCTAATCTAAGAGCCATCTCTATTGATTCGTCATTTGTTACTTGTTCAACCTTGTCAACAATTGATAAGTCAAGGTTCTTAGGAATAAATCCTGCTCCAATTCCTTGGATTTTATGTGGTCCGGATTTAACCTCTTCTCCATTCATTGTCTGTGTAATAACAGGACTATGTGATGGTTCAACAGCTACAGAAGTGATATTCTTGCCCTTCTCTTGCTTAATGTATCTTGAAACTCCTGTAATTGTGCCGCCAGTTCCAACCCCTGCAACTAGGACATCAATTTCGCCATCACAATCATCCCAGATTTCTGGTCCAGTAGTTTTGAAATGAATTTCAGGGTTCGCTGGGTTATCAAATTGACCTGGCATGAAATATTGAGAAGGATTACTTTCTGCAATTTCTTTAGCCTTAGCTATTGCTCCAGGCATACCTTTAGATGCCTCTGTTAAAACAATTTCAGCACCCAAAACTGCCATAACCCTTCTTCTTTCAATTGACATGGATTCTGGCATTGTAAGGATCAGTTTATAACCTCTTGCTGAAGCAGTAAAAGCTAAAGCAATTCCGGTATTTCCAGAAGTTGGCTCAACAATAGTTTTGTCTTTTGTAAGTTTCCCACTTTTCTCTGCATCCCAAATCATGTTTGCGCCAATCCTACATTTGACACTATAAGCGGGGTTTCTACCTTCAATTTTTGCAAGTACTGTAGCTTTCGCGTTTTTAGTAACTGATTTTAATTTTACTAATGGAGTGTTTCCAATAGCAAAACTGTTGTCCTCATAAATTTTTGCCATTTATATATTGAGAAAATATATATTAATACTAACTATTATTCAGAAAAAGAGTATATAAGTTTCTATACGGTAAATACTAGGAATTTAGAAATTATTTAGTGCTTCAGAAAAGCTTTTCCATAATTGATCTTGGTCTTCTAATCCAACTGATACTCTAATAAGGTGCGAGGGTATACCAAAACTTTCAGCCCAATCCAACTCGTCATAATGAGCTAGTAAAACATAAGGACAAACTAGAGTAAATTTTGTACCTAAACTAGGTCCTTTAGATACTTGTAGAGAATCATAAAATTTCTTGGCTTTTTTCAATCCTCCATTTAATTCAAATGATAATAAGCAGCCGTATCCTCCATCAGAAGTAAGTAAAGAATTAAAATTTGGACAATTTTCAGGATGGAAAATATTCTTAATCTCACTATGAGTCTCTAATCTTTTCTTTAATTCTAAACATGCTTTATTTTGTTCAAAAACTCTTTGATTTACATCTCTACTAACTTTCTCTAGATAAACTATATCTCCATCGGAAAGTATTGGAATATTAATCTCGTTTAATGCATTTCTAAACTGATCAATCCATTTGCTTTTTGGATTTAGTATTAATGATCCTGCAAGAATATCACCACTACCTGAAAAAATTTTTGTAAGTGAAGTAAAAACTATGTCTGCATGTTCTATGGAATTTATATTTAAATTCGAACCAATTGTATCGTCAACAATTAACGGAATATTAAGCTTTTTTGCAATTTTTGAAATTTTTTTAATGTTTACACATTTGAGCATTGGATTACTTGGAAGTTCAATAATTAATGCTGATGGATTTATTCTTATGATTTCT
>QCBL01000014.1 GCA_003281625.1 Prochlorococcus sp. AG-347-I04 | reverse complement strand
GTTTCTCTATCCACAAAGGCAGGTATACCAGTCCCATGTTTATCCAGTACTTTAGATTATTTGAATAGTTATAGAACTAATAGACTTCCTCAGAATCTTGTGCAGGCAATGAGAGACTGTTTTGGCTCTCATACATATGAAAGAATTGATAGGGAAGGTAGTTTTCATACTGAATGGATGAAATGATTGAAAAGGTCAAAAATGGATACACCTTAAACATATACAAAGACAAGTTAGAACTATCAACAGCGGTTTTTAAGTTTATTCAAAGCCATATTATTCATACTTTAAAAAAGAAAGATAGATTCAAATTTTGTGTAAGTGGAGGTTCAACTCCTAAATCTGTGTATCATCTCTTATCTAATAATGATCTTCAATGGGATATGGTTGATGTCTTTTTAGGAGATGAAAGATGTGTTGATCCAAATTCAGAATTAAGTAACTCGTTAATGTTGAGAAATTCTTTGTTAACTAATTTTGGATCTAAAGCTTATTTTTATGAAATTTTCAATGATTTAAACGCTGATGATGAAACTACTAAAAATCAATTTATTTCTAAATTATTTGAAAAATGCGGATCAAACCCTCCAACTTTTGATTTAACATTATTAGGTCTTGGAGACGATGGTCATACAGCCTCACTATTCCCTTATCAAAAAAATAATGTAGATGATTTTGTTATTTTTAATGAAGGTAAAGGTTTAAAAAGAATTTCATTAACTCCAAAGGTTCTTTCAGCTTCTTCAAAGATATTATTTTTAGTTAGTGGAGCTTCTAAAAAAATTGCTCTTGAGAGGTTATTAGATGAAGAAGAGACACCAGATAGAACACCATCAAAATTAATAAAATCTATTAATCAAATTTCAATATTTTGTGATCAGGAATCAGCAAAAGAATTAGAAATTTAGTTAAAGTCTATTAATAATTTAAATTATTTAATGAGTAAGAAAAAATTTTTATTCCAGAAAAAGGAGTTCGATGGTTGGAAAACATTAAATGATACTGTTATGGGCGGATCAAGTTCAGCTTTTTGCGAAATTTCAAATTCGGGTTTGATATTAAAGGGTAATATTGTCGAGAAAGCGGGAGGATTTGTTAGTTGTAGATCCTCTATATATAAACCTTCTTTAAATGTATCTGAGTATTCATCCTTTGAATTAAATATTGATGGACAAGGAAGAACTTTTAAATTTGCTGTCGCTTGCGAAGATGCTCTACTAGGACTAACTGAATTTATTCCAGGTGGTCTCAGGTGGATTAAATCATTTCCAACAAAAAAATTCGGGACAACAAATGTTCAAATTCCTTTTAGTGAGTTAAAACCTTCAGTAAGAGCTAATAAAGTACGTTTTCCATTTAAATTCAAGCCATCTAAAATTAAAAGATTGCAACTACTACACTCTAAGTTCGGTGATGATGGATTACTAAATAATGAGTTTAAACAGGGTTCAATCAAAGTTTTAATTAAATCAATAAGTGTTATTTGAAAATCCACCTAAAAATATAGAGAGCTTAATCGCTAAGTCAGCAGATTTAACAAATAAACCTTTTGTTCATTCTGTAGTAAAAATAAATGGTGAATACGAATTCGAAGATGAAGATATTGATTTAACAGTTAATATCTTATGTCGAGATAAAGAAGGTAAAAGATTAGAAATTTATGATCTTGAATTAGAAATTTTTAAATCAAATAAAGAGTTGGTTTTAGTAATCTCTAAGCTTAACTTCCCTGATGAACCAATATTATGGTGTGGAGTTAAAACATTATGGATGGATAGCAATAATGGGAAAAAATGCAACTCACCAAAATACAGCGCTAGATTGGAAAATTTAGCAAATAGGATAAAAAGTTTTATTGATTAAGAAAAAACTTTTTAGCTGATTTATAAATCAGTAACAGCCCCTAAACTTGATGTACTTACGATTCTCGAATATTTTGAAAGAATTCCTCTTTTGTATTTTTGAATAGGTTTTACCCAATCTTTTTTTCTTTTTTCTAATTCTTCGTCAGATAAATTAACTTCAATTAGTTGTTTTACAGCATCTACTGTAATCAAATCACCTTGTTTTATTAGAGCAATATTTCCTCCTACAGCAGCCTCTGGAGCTATGTGACCCACAACGAGACCATAGGTACCGCCGCTAAATCTACCATCGGTAATTAAAGCCACCTTCTCTCCTAGCCCTTGACCAACAATCGCAGATGTTGGAGCTAACATTTCTCTCATGCCTGGACCTCCTACAGGACCTTCGTTTCTAATAACAACAACATCACCAGCTTTAATATCGTTATTTAATATCGATTTTAAACAGTCCTCTTCACTTTCAAAAATTTTTGCGGGACCTGTTAATACAGGGTTTTTTACTCCGCTAATTTTGGCTACAGAACCTTCGCTCGCTAAGTTACCTTTTAATATCGCTAGATGTCCTTTTTTATAAAGAGGGTTATCTATGTCTCTTATAACATTTTGATTTGTTGGAGGCTTATCTGGAATATTTTGTAAGTATTCTGAGGTGGTTTTGCCTTCAATGTTTTTGCAATCGCCATGAATTAATCCTGCATTCAAAAGTATTTTCATTACTTGTGGAATCCCACCTGCCTTATGAAGATCCACCGTCACATATTTACCACTCGGTTTAAGGTCACAAATAACGGGTACTTTTTGTCTGATTCTCTCAAAATCATTAATGTTGATATCTATTCCTGCAGTATTCGCGATAGCTAAGATGTGCAATACCGCATTTGTTGATCCGCCAATTGCCATAATTACTGATATTGCATTTTCAAATGCTTTCTTTGTCATTAGGTCTAGGGGTCTTATATCTTTTTCTATTGCAGAGACTAATATCTCAGCACTTTTATCTGCACTTAGTTCTTTTTCAAGATCTTCAGCAGCCATAGTGGAACTGTGAGGAAGACTTAACCCTAATACTTCAATAACCGCAGACATTGTATTAGCTGTAAACATTCCTCCACAGCTACCAGCACCAGGAATACAATTTTTCTCAACTTGGATTAGCCTTTCTTCATTAATTTTGCCTGATGTTAATTGTCCAACAGCTTCAAATGCACTAACAACAGTAAGATCTTCTCCATGCAATTTCCCAGGCTTTATTGTCCCTCCATAAATGAATATTGAGGGAATATTCATTCTTGCAATCGCAATCATGGCACCCGGCATATTTTTATCACATCCACCTATAGCAAGTACTCCATCCATACTCTGAGCATTACATGCTGTTTCAATTGAATCAGCAATAACTTCTCTTGAAACTAGGGAATATTTCATGCCCTCTGTCCCCATAGAAATCCCATCGCTTACTGTTATAGTCCCAAACATCTGAGGCATCCCACCTGATCTTTTTATAGACTCTTCAGCTTTTAGAGCTAACTTATTTAAACCCATATTGCATGGTGTTATAGTGCTGTATCCATTTGCAACTCCAATAATAGGTTTATTAAAATCCTCATCATTAAATCCAACAGCTCTTAACATCGATCTGTTAGGTGATCTTTGCACACCTTGGGTTATTGCAGATGATCTGAGTTTATTCATATTATTTGAGAACCTTTTTTATTCTATTGCCCCAACTCTTCAAGTTGCTTCCTCACATCAGCAATTGCAGAATTAAGTTGCTCAACTTTCTTCTCCAGATTCTCTCCTTCAACTTCATTTATATTTTCATTTGAATCAATCGCTTCAGAACCGTCTTGAATTCTGGAGGAATACATCATTGCTTTTTGTTTTTTTTCCTCCTTTCTTTTGTCTGCTTCGGAAATTAACCACCAAGCTAGACCTGCTGCTCCAATAAAAGCACCGCTTATTAATGATAAAAGATTATTTGAAGACGAATCTCTGTATTCAGACATTGGTAAAATATTTACTCCTATATTCTATATTAGTTCTTATCTTGAAATATAGTACTTAAACGCGATAAAGGATTACCAATGCCGGGTACTAATAATGGTGTTTTTTCGTCTTCCTCATCTATGCAAGAAGTGTAAATTACCTGATTAGGGAATAATTTCGCAATTTCATTTAACCCTTTATTTGAGCAGATAGCAGTAATTAAAAGAATCCTATTTGAATCAACACCTAATTCCTTTAATTTAATTAAAGTTTCTAATGTCGCTGATTTTGTCGTTATTTGTTCTGAATAAAATATAACTCCTTCATTTGATTCAATAGTTTTAGGTAGTTCTCCTAACGAGAGAGTTGAATTAGGAATTACTTCTTTAGATCCAAACCAAAGAGATAACCCTTCAGGCAACATTGCGAGCACTTTTATTGGATAATCATTATTAATGAAGAATCCATCCGAGTCCCCATTATAAGTATTTACTATCTCTTTTTTATATGGCAGCCAATTACGTAATGCTTCATATGTAAGCCATTTCCCTAATTGCTCATATCCTGTTGAATACAAAATATTTGGAGTATTTTTCTCTCGCAATATTGAAAGCCAATGTTTTATTAATGGATGAGAAGGAACAATAACCTTTAGTGACATTGCCATATATTTTCCTTTAAAATAATCTTACAATCTTTAAATACTTAAGTTCTAAAATACAGTCTTATTATGATTAAATCAATTGTTTTCCCCTCACTAAAGAATGCATTAATTACTTTGTTGTTCGTTGGGATTTTATTTTTTAATTCTGTAAATTCTGCATGGGCTAAAAGACCTCCTGAGATTAGAAACCAGCAAGACCTTAATTTAGAGCCAGATATGCATGGTCAAGATTTAAGCGGTAACGAATACGTTAAGTTTGATTTGAATGGGTTTAATTTCAGTGAAAGTAATTTAGAAGGCGCGGTGTTCAATAATAGTAAATTGCAAAATTCAAAGTTTAATGGAGCCAATTTAAGAGACGCACTAGCTTATGCAACAGATTTTACAGATGCAGATCTTTCAGATGTTAATTTTACAAATGCACTATTAATGGAGAGTAATTTTGAAGGAGCAAAAATAGATGGTGCAGATTTTACTGATGCTGTTCTTAGTCGTACACAACAAAAACAATTATGTTCGATTGCTAATGGCACAAATAGTTCTACAGGAGAGAGTACAGAATATAGCTTGGGTTGTTAATCATCAAAGATGAAAAAAAAGATACCAGTTATAGTTATTTCGGGATTTCTTGGTTCAGGTAAAACAACTTTTATAAGATATTTACTAAAAGAAAGTAATAAAAAATTTGGTTTAATAATTAATGAATTTGGTGATGTTGGAATTGACGGTGATTTGATTAAAAGTTGTGATAAGTGTGATGAATCTGAAGACGACTGCGTAATCGAATTAAACAATGGATGTTTATGTTGTACTGTTCAAGATGATTTTGTTCCATCAATAAAAGCTCTCCTAGAATTTAATCCTCCTATCGAATCAATAATTATCGAAACAAGTGGCTTGGCACTACCAATTCCCTTAATTCAAGCACTTAATTGGCCTGAGATTAGATCTTCCATCTACCTTGATGTTGTTGTTGGTATCGTTAACGGAGAATCAATGCTTAATGGTTCACCAATTAATGATTTAAATAAAATAACAAAACAATATAATGAAACAGATAAAATCGATCACAATGCCACTATAGATGAACTTTATGAAGAGCAACTAGAAGTTTCTGATATCGTTTTAGTCTCTAGATCAGACATTTTAAATGATGAACAGTTTAACGTTGTAAAAAATAAAATTCAAGGAAGTCTAAACTCATCTACACCAGTCCTTAAATCTAAGAATGGCAATATTGATTTAAATTATCTATTTGATTTTAATTTAAAAAAGGAGACTTATAAAGAATTTTTAACTGAAGAACATGACCATAATCATGTTGAGCTTGTATCAGATTCATTTAAATTAAATTATTTCCTTGAAAAAAATGACTTTGAAAAGGAGATGTCAAAAATCTTGGATGAATTAAACATTCTTCGAATAAAAGGACGTATTTGGATACCAAACAAATCATTGCCTTTACAAATACAAATTGTCGGAAAGAAAATTAATACTTGGTTTGAAGAAGCTCCAGACAATTGTTGGAGACCAAATGATAATGCTGGGCTTGAATTAGTAATAATTTCCTTTGATGAAAAATCTATAAAAACTTTCAATAGAAAAATTAAAGAGAAATTTAAGATTTTAAGTGATCCAAAAATAGCAATTTGACTTTATAGTTACCTGTCGGGATACTTACTACAGTAGACAGCCCAATATGGAAAATCCAAAAATTGCTTTAAAACAAATAATCTCTGAAGACGTTACATCAATTGATAAAATAAAATGTTCAAAATGTGGAGGGGCAGGAAATTTTAAAACTCATGAAAATTCAAGAAGAACTTGCTTAGTTTGTTTTGGCAGAGGCTTTATAAACATTTAATAACTCAGAAAACCTTAAGGTAAAAATATTTGTTTATTAATCAATAGTACTTTTTATAAAAATTTAAACTAATCTTCAAGTAGAAATTAATTTTTAATTGGACCAATTTGCTGTAAAAGTTTTTGTAAGACTAAGACCCTCAGTTTTAGATCCAGCAGGGGAAGCTACCAAATCCGCTTCTATAAAACTTGGAGCCGAGGGAATTAAATCATTACGTATAGGAAAAATGATTGAGGTAAAAATAGAAGGTAATGGTGAAAACGAAGTAAGAGAAAAAATTGATTTATTGTGTGATAGGTTATTCGCAAATACTGTTATTGAAGATTATGAGTATTCACTAGAAAAATTATAAGATGGATAATTTTACTGTAGGAGTTGTTGTCTTTCCTGGTTCTAATTGTGATCGTGATGTTTCATGGGCATTAGAAGGTTGTTTAGACATAAGAACAAAGTACTTTTGGCATGAGTCTTCAGATTTAAGTGATGTAGATGCAATAGTTTTACCCGGAGGATTTAGCTATGGTGATTATTTAAGATGCGGAGCAATTGCGAGATTCTCTCCATTAATAAATGCCTTGGATGAGTTTGTTAAAAGCGGGAAAAGAGTTTTAGGAATTTGTAATGGGTTTCAAATTTTGACAGAATCAGGGTTTTTGCCTGGTGCTCTTGTTGCAAATAAAAATCTTAATTTTATCTGTGATGACGTTGAACTGGACATCATTTCTTCAAAAGGAGGTTGGTTTAATAATGTAGATGAAAAACAAACAATTAAGTTGCCGATAGCGCATGGGGAAGGAAGATATCATTGTGATTCTGATACTTTAAAGAAACTTGTAGATAATGAATTGATCGCTTTGAGATATAAAAATAATCCCAATGGATCCTCATTCGATATCGCAGGCATAACTAATGAGAAGGGAAATGTTCTAGGTTTAATGCCTCATCCAGAGCGAGCATGCGACGAGACAATTGGTGGGACTGATGGTCTCTTTACATTAAAGTCATTAATATTGAAATAAAAAAAGACCCCCAATTTTGGAGGTCTTTTTTAATTTACTTTGGGAAGAAATTAAACAGTAGCTTTTACTTTTGGATCTAAATCACCTTTTGCGTAAAGATCAGCAAAATAATTAGTGCTGTTTTGTTTGATCTTATTTGCTTGACCTTCGCACCAGAACTGCCTGTATCTATCAAGACAAACTTGCTTCATATATTTTCTAGCAGGCTTGTTGAAATGTCTTGGGTCGAAGTTTGCCTTATCAGCAAATGCTGCCTCTCTAACCGCGGCAGTGAAAGCAAGTCTGTTATCAGTATCAATGTTGACTTTCCTTACTCCATTTCTTATTCCCTCTTGAATTTCTTCAACAGGAACACCATATGTTTGAGGAATTTCACCGCCATATTTGTTAATGATATCCAACCATTCTTGAGGAACTGAACTGGATCCATGCATTACAAGATGGGTATTTGGAAGTGCTTTATGAATTTCAGCAATTCTGCTTATTGCAAGAACTTCTCCTGTAGGTTTTCTTGTGAATTTATAAGCACCATGACTTGTTCCTATAGCAATAGCTAAAGCATCAACTTTTGTTTTTGCTACAAAATCTGCAGCTTCTTCAGGATCAGTCAGAAGCATATCTGTAGAAAGTTCACCTTCAAATCCATGACCATCTTCTGCTTCACCTTTTCCTGTCTCTAATGAACCTAAGCAACCCAACTCTCCTTCAACACTAACTCCAACTGAATGAGCAAAATCTACTACTTTTTTAGTAACTGCAACATTATATTCGTAACTAGCGGGTGTTTTTGCATCTGCCTCCAGAGAACCGTCCATCATTACTGATGTGAAACCATTTATTGCTGCTGAATAACATGTTGATGGCTCATTACCGTGGTCTTGGTGCATTACCACTGGAATATTAG
The DNA here is from genome assembly GCA_003281625.1 of Prochlorococcus sp. AG-347-I04. GTDB lineage: Bacteria > Cyanobacteriota > Cyanobacteriia > PCC-6307 > Cyanobiaceae > Prochlorococcus_A. Next base: position 24,904 of record QCBL01000014.1, on the reverse strand, counting down.
GATATGTTTCTGTAGCAGCAAGGATTAGATGACGTAGGAAAATTTCTCCTGCATAATTTCTTGCCCCTCTTGAAGCTTGGAGGATTACAGGACTATCAGTTTCATATGCTGCTTCCATGATTGCTTGAACTTGTTCAAGGTTATTAACATTGAAAGCTGGAATACCGTAACCATTCTCAGCAGCGTGATCTAAAAGTAGTCTTAGTGGAACGAGGGCCATAATTAAAATAAGTTAAATGCTATATAAAGCATATGTTTCCGAGAGTTTAGTATAAAGAGGTATCAAATGTCACGTCATTAGATATACAAAATACTAAATTAAAGAAACTTACTTTATGACCCAGAGTACATTTTTAGGATTTTTTAGTTAATAAGTGTAGCCTGCCACAAACAATTGTTCATCAGATGAAGGTTGAGATCCTGCTATATAGGCACCTTTTGAAGCTTCAGAGTTTGCTTGGGCTCTTGCTATTAATGCTTTTTGACCTCCTTCAACGTCGCTTCCTTTCCAGGCCTTTAAGCATGAGTGCTGTAATGCTCTTCCATAGGAGAATGAAACATTCCATAAAGCTTTCCTGTAAAGAGTGTTCATATTATTTAGATAAACAGAAGCAGCTTCTTCGCTTAACCCTCCTGATAAGAAAACTATTCCAGGAACAGATGCAGGAACGCATCTTTCCATAGTTCTAATTGTCATTTCAGCAACCTTCGTAGGATCAGCCTTTGTTGGACAATCTGCTCCATTAACAGTCATAGAGGGTTTTAATAGAGTGCCTTCTAGAAAAACTCCATTTGCTTGACAGGCAATGTAAACCTGCTTTATTACCTCTTCTTGAACTTCAGCAGTTTTTTCAATAGTATGGTCACCGTCCATTAAGATTTCAGGTTCAATAATTGGTACTAACCCAGATTCTTGAACTGATCTTGCATACCTTGCTAATCCCCAAGCATTCTCTTGAATTGATAGTTTTGAAGGACAACCATCATTTGTAATTTGCAGAACTGCTCTCCACTTTGCAAATCTGGCACCTTGTTCATAATATTTTGCGGCTCTTTCAACTAACCCATCTAGGCCAGAGCAAAAAGTTTCTACATCACCTCCTCCTGCAAGTGGATTTAGGCCCTTATCGACCTTTATACCTGGAATAATACCTAAATCATTTAGTTTCTTAACCATTGACTCGCCATCTTGGTGATTCTGATAAAGAGTTTCTTCGAAGAGGATTGCTCCACTTATATATTTGCCAAGACCTTCTGTAGTAAAAAGCATTCCTCTATATGCCTTCCTGTTGTCTTCAGTATTCTCAACGCCAATTCCAGCGAGTCTTTTACCTACTGTTTTAGTGGATTCATCTACCGCTAATATTCCTTTTCCTTTAGAAGCTAGTAATTGAGCATTTTCTTTAAGCTCATTTTTGTAATAATTTAAAGCCATTCTTTAATAATTCAGTTCAATTGATTTTTCCAGAATATGAAAAAAAAATAAAATCAATCCAATACTTTATCGGGTGATAATTGCTACTTATAAATGTATAGCCTTAAATTTTGATACTTAATCCACTTTTGGAAGATTCTCTTATGGCTTCGCAAACTTTATGACTAGCAAGTCCCTCGCATAAGCCTGGGATTACAGGTGTTCCATTAATTATACTCTGAGCCCATAAATTTTGAATTCTCAAAACTGGAGCTATTCTCCCATCAGTCCATGTTTTTTCAAAATTAAAACTTGAATCTGCAGTTAGATTTTGTATTTTATTTTCGTTGTTTGAATATTTCAAATTAAAACCATGTACATAATCTTTTTGGTTTTCGCTTTTAAGAATTAGTGAACCTTCTCTTCCATATATTTCTAAACTAAATCCTCTACCATTTTTAGAAATTGATGATAAAGATACCTGACATGGAATAAGATTCGATCTGTAGTTTGATATTTCTATATTGGCTAAACATACATCTTCACTCGTAACATCATTTAAATCAGATGAATTAGGTAAAGGTCTTTTTTTTATTGAGGTTGCTAACTTGCCAGACACGTTTATTGCTTCTCCAAAAAACCAATTCAACATATCGAATGCATGAGTACCTAAAGCACCAATAACTCCTCCACCTTTTTCTTCCAATGAATACCAATTCCAGGTTCTTTTGGGGTCGGATCTACTGCCCATTAACCAATCTAATTTGATTAAATATATATCTCCTAAGATATTTTCATCAATAAGTTTTTTTGTCTGAAGGAAAAGAGGTACTTCTCTATATTCAAAATCAACACATACGCTTAAATTATTAATCAAAGATATTCTCTGAAGCTCTTCAATTTCTGAGGAGGATATTGAAACGGGTTTTTCTAGTAGCAAATTTTTATTATGCTCAAGCGCCCTTTTTGCTAATTTAAATCTTGATTCAGGAGGGGTAGCAATAATAATTCCATCAATTTCGGGAGATTTAACTAAGTCTTCCCAATCATGAAAAAAATCTAAGCCCGTTTCTTTTTCTAATATCGATTTTTGCTTTTTATCGTAATGATAAATAGCTAAAGGAGTTAAGTAATCAGACTCTCTTAATGCCTCTAAATGAACTTTTTTACCAAACCCTAGTCCAGCGATTGCTATTTTTAATTTTTTATTTTTTGAATTCATTCTTATCTATTAATAAACTCTGAACAGCTATTTTCAATAACAACATCTATGAGTTCATCATTATTAGAAGTTTGCCATTTTGAATTGAATTGAGGTATTCCATTTATAGAAGTATCTTTGAACTTTTTTTCTTCACAATTAATTCTCATTACATAAAGTGATAACTCTCCATCATCATCCGAATTAGTTGGATTTCTAAAGAACTTTGTTAAGACACTTATTTCACCATTTGGAAAGGGCTTAATACTGCCTTTATCAAGCCATTCTTTCCCTTCATTATTCTCTTTTAGTAGGACCCAGTCAACATTTCCTATCCCATAAGAATATGGAGCAAAATTTAAAATAAAAAAAAGAAGACTTAAAGAAAAATAAAAGAAATTTGAAATAATTCTCATATTATATATCTGCTTTTACAAGTTCTTTTACGCCATGAATTTTTAAAATTTTAGTCAGAGTATCCTTGAGATCTTTCCTTTTAACTATTACATCAACAAAACCATGCTCAAGAAGATATTCAGCTGTTTGAAAATTATCGGGTAATTTTTCTCTTAATGTTTGTTCTATAACTCTTCTTCCAGCAAATCCAATAAGAGCTTTGGGTTCCGCCAAAATTAAATCACCTAACATTGCAAAGCTTGCTGTTACCCCCCCAGTGGTTGGATGAGTTAATAAGGGCATATAAAGAAGATTTTTTTCTTTATGTTTTTTTAGTGCCCCAGATATTTTTGCCATTTGCATGAGACTTAACATGCCTTCTTGCATCCTTGCACCTCCTGATGCGCAAACAATAAGAATTGGAAAATTTTCTAAAGTTGCTCTCTCAATTATCCTTGTAATTTTTTCACCCACTACTGAACCCATGGATCCTCCCATAAATCTAAAATCCATAACAGCTAATGCTAAGGGCATTGAATTTACAGAACAGATTCCTGTTACGACTCCATCCCTTAAACCAGTGCCTGCTTGACTTTCTTTAATTCGATCAGCATATGATCTTCTATCTTTAAAACCTAAAGGATCTGTAGGACTTAGTGAACTATCAAACTCTTCGAATGAATTTTTGTCAGCAATTATATTTATCCTTTCATCACTATTAATCCTATTGTGGTGTCCACAATTACTACAAACATTGAAATTTGAAATTAGGTCTTTTCTATAAGCTACTTGCGAACATTCTGAACATTTAACCCACAAACCATCTCCTTCGTCATTATCTTGCGAAACCTTCCCAACAAATTGATCTTTACGCCTTGCGGCAAACCAGTCGATTAATGACACAATTTTACCTGTTTTTTCTATTTAAATCTAATTTAGGTACTTTTATCAAGAAAGATATATAAAAATTTGAAAAAAAAATGATTTGATTTGATTATCGAAAATTAATTGTTATTTATTTTTTTCCTGAATCATTTTATGAATTATTGGAGTAAGAATTAATTCCATTGCGAAACCCATTTTCCCTCCATTAACAACGATACTTGTTGGACTTGACATAAATGAATCGTTAATCATTCCAAGCAAGTATTGAAAATCAATCCCCCATTTCTCTCTTGCTCCCTTTCTGAAATGTATGATCACAAAACTCTCGTCAGGAGTTGGGATATTCCTGCATATGAAAGGATTAGAAGTATCAATAGTGGGAATTCTTTGGAAGTTGATATCGGTTTTGCTAAATTGTGGGCAAATGTGATTTATATAATCAGGCATTCTTCTCAATATAGTATCCACAATGGTTTCTGCTGAATAACCTCTTTCAGCATTATCTCTATGGATTTTTTGAATCCACTCCAAATTTGTTATCGGAACAACACCAACAAGTAAATCAGCATAAGTTGCCACATTGTATCCATCACCTTCTACCCCGCCATGCAAACCTTCATAAAAAAGTACATCTGTTCCCTCTGGAATATCTTCCCATGGAGTAAATTGTCCAGGTTCTAGGGATGTCCCAAGTCTCGTATTATGTTCTTCTGCTTCTTCAAGACTATGTAGATAATATCTTTTCTTTCCTCCACCAGTTTCACCATATATTTTAAAAAGTTCTTCTAGCTTTTCAAAAAGATTAGCCTCTGGACCAAAGTGAGAAAAATTTTCACCTTTTGAAAGAGCCTCTGCCATAGCTTTTTTCATAGGCATTCTTTCAAATCTGTGGTAACTATCACCTTCTACAACTGCGGGAATAATGTCTTCTCTGGCAAAAATATGCTCAAAGGCTCTTTTTACTGTACTTGTTCCTGCTCCTGAAGATCCTGTTACAGCGACTACTGGATGACTTTTTGACATTTTTTAAAAACAATAATAAACGATTCTGACAGGTCATATGCCAACTTTATGATTTACTTAAAAATATTTTTTTATTTATTAATTTTTTTTAAATTTCATTTATTATTTTATCTCCAATTTCACTACAAGATAAAACTTTAGAAGACCCATCTGCCAAATCAGCTGTTCTAAATCCGTTTGATAAAACTTTATCAACAGCAGTTTCTAAATTTTCTGCGGCTTTTTCTTCATTTAATCCAATTTTCAACATCATGGAAGCGGATAAAAGCATCGCAATAGGATTTGCCATGTTCTTGCCAGCTATATCAGGAGCAGAACCATGAACAGGTTCGAAAACACCTGGACCATTATTGTTCAGAGAAGCAGATGGAAGCATACCAATGGAACCAGTTAACATTGCGGCTAAATCGCTTAAAATATCTCCAAATAAATTACTAGTTAAAATTACATCAAATTGACCAGGATCTTTAACTAATTGCATTGCTGCATTATCAACGTACATATTGCTTAGAGATATATCTTTATCTTTTAAGGCGATATTTAAAACTGTATCTCTCCACAGTTGACTAACCTCAAGAACGTTTGATTTATCAACAGAACATATTTTTTTATTTCTTTGCTTAGCAATTTTTATTGCTATTTCAGTTATTCTCTCTATTTCGGCAGAATCATAAATCATCGTATTGAAAGCTTTTGGGATTTGAGTATTTGTTATGTGTCCTCTTGGTTTTCCAAAATAAATTCCCCCTATTAATTCTCTTACAACAATAAGATCTACATGTTCAACAATTTCTTTTTTTAATGTACTTGAATCTAATAGAGATTTTCTTATTTTGACAGGCCTGATATTTGCGAAAAGGTTTAGGGCCGATCTTAACTTTAGTAACCCACTTTCTGGCCTTAATTCTCTTGCAAGAGAATCATATTTAATATCTCCAACACATGCTAAAAGTACAGCATCACTTTTTTTGCATTGATCTAGTGTCTCATCTGGAGCAGGAGTCCCATATTTTTCATAAGCTATCCCTCCAAATAATTTTTCAATAATCTCAATATCAAAATTATGATTTTTTGAAAGCTTTTTTAAAACTTTTTTTGAAACTTCTGAAATTTCTGGCCCAATTCCATCTCCTGATAACAAAACAATCTTATATTTCTTCATTTAAATTTTTGTTTAATAGAACAATAAATTATTACTTGTCTAATTGTCTAAGTTTTTTTGCTAATTCTGGTAATTTTTTAAATATACTTGAACTCCTTAGCCATGATTTATTTTCCATTGCGGGGAAACCACTAATTACCTTGCCATCTTCTATGTCACAATGAATTCCGCATTTTGAACTCGCTATGACATTATTCCCAACTTTTACTCTATTATTGACCCCTACTTGCCCTGCTAAAATAACCCCATCTCCAATATTTGCTCCTCCAGCGATACCAACTTGAGCTGCAAATGCACAATTCTTTCCAATTTTAACTCCATGACCTATTTGGATTAAATTATCCAACTTTGTTCCCTCATCAATAAAAGTAAATCCAACGGCGGGTCTATCAATACAACAATTCGTTCCAATTTCTACAAAACTCATTATTTTTACACCACCTTTTTGAGGCATCTTTACCCATTTGCCATCTTCAGGAATAAAACCAAATCCCTCTGATCCAATAACAGAATTTGAATTAATTACACAATTATTTTTTAGAGTGGTATTTTCATAAATAACACAATTTGGATGAATTATATTATTATTTCCTATTCGAACATTACCTAAAATTGATGATCCAGGAAGAATATGATTATTATCACCAATTATAGTATTTTCCCCAATATAGACATTAGGTCCAATATGGCAATCTGCTCCAATTATTGCTGTTTTATCTATAACTGCTGAAGCATGAATTCCCGGTTTGAAATTGATAGTTTTATATAAACAATCCAATACTTCTGCAAATGCAATTCTTGGATTTTTAACGATTATGTTTGATATATTAAATTTCTTTAGGGCACTAATGATTTCATCGTTGTTAGTTGTTATTATTGCTGATGCTTTAGTATGATCTAATTTTTCTTTAAGAATATTATTTTCTTCTAAAAAAGATATTTGATGTTTAACTGCAACATCTAATGAGGCAGCATCATCTATAGTTAAATCTTCGAGAATATTGGCACTAATAAAATTAGAATTTCCTTTTTTTATCAGATCAACTAAATCACTTAAAAGCATTTTTCAGTTTTAATTTTTTTCTAAGAGAGAGCAAGAACATCTCTGTGTACGACAATTATCGAGGAGTTGTTATCTTTTTTATTATTTAAGATACTTCTTAATTTGTCGCTACTTATTGATACTAAACCTTTTGCAACTTCTTTATCATTTGTATTTACGATTTTAACTGCCTGATTAATCGTAAAGTTTCCTTCTACATTCTTAACACCAACCGCTAAAAGTGAGGCACCTTTTTTTTTAATTGCAAAAGAAGCGCCATCATCTAAAGTAATTTTCCCTACGGTTTGAATTGCATGTGAAAGCCAACTTTTTTTGTTTCCAATAGGTTTTTCTACTGGATAAAATAAAGTTCCAATTTTATTATCATTAAAAATTTGAATTAAGTTTTTTTTATTAGTTCCATCAACTAGTTGAACTTCGACTCCTCCTTTTGTTGCTATTTCTGCAGAAATTAATTTTGTAGAAATTCCTCCTGTTCCCCATTCATTATTTGAGTTTTGAATATTTTTATCTTTAATTTCCTTTAATTCACTATTAAGAACTTCTTTAATAGGATGTGCATCTTTATTATTACGTGGATCTTTTGAGTATAGATTTTCAATATCGGTTAATAAAATAAGCTTGTTAGCATTTATAGCCAAGGCAACTAAAGCAGAGAGGGTATCATTATCTCCATATTTAAGCTCTTCATTTGCTACGGTATCATTTTCATTTACTATTGGAATAACATTCAAATCGATTAATTTTTTTAAAGTTTTAGAAGCGTTGTTAAAGGATTCTCGTGAATTGAAATCAGCTTTTGTTATTAAAATCTGAGCAATATTATGACCTAATTTATTAAATACCTTATCGTATAAGGACATCAAATTAACTTGACCTACCGCAGCAGTAGCTTGAAGGGTACTTAAATCATTTGGTCTCGTTTTAATATTTAATTTTTGGCAACCTAATCCGACGGCTCCACTAGTTACTAAAATTAATTTGTTTCCTTTTGAAAGAAAACTTGCAAATGATCTAGAAAGGTTTTCAATAACTTCTTCTGTAGATGTTTCCTCTGTTCCTCTTAATATACTTGTACCAATTTTTATAACCCAAGTTTTCATTTTATAAAATGAGAAATTAATTTTTCTATTTTCAAAGTTAAATTAAATTTTATAGGCAAGCCATCTTTATTTAATCGCTTAACTAATATTGTTTTTATATTACATCTATTGCCAACAATAATATCTGTAAAAATTCTGTCGCCAATTATTGCTATATTTTTTGGCTCTCTGCCAATTTCTTTAATAGCAGACAAAGTTACTTTTTTTCTTGGTTTTGATGCATTGTATTTATACCTTAAATTTAATTCTTTCGCTATTTTCGCGATTCTTTTTTTTGATGGATTATTACTTATTAAATATAAGGAGAAAAGTTTTTTAGATTCTATGATCCAATTTTTCACAGATTTTGGGATTATATTTGATTTTCTATTTACTAGAGTCCCATCCACGTCTAGCAATAAAGAATTAATTCCTTTTTTTTGCAACTCAGATTGAGGAATATTATAAATTGGTAAGTTTGAATCCCAATTGACTTTTAGGATAGATCTCATTTATTTTAAGAACTACTTTTTTCAAGCTCAGTTTCAATCAAAGGTTGAATTTTATCGAACTCATCATCTTCAACTAATAAGGCACCTTTGTCTTTTAATTTGCCCACAATAAAAAAAGGATCTAGTGGTATATATAAGCCATATTCTTGGTCAAAAAGATTAAAGTTAACGAGCAATTCATAACTCTCACTATCATCATCGACATAATCTTCTTCTAATTCATCATATATTGGTTCTTCAAGTTCTCCGGATACTGTTAATGTAACTGCTGATCTGATAAGTCTTAAATCATGTTCTTGAAGAACTGCTTCAGCATTTTTTAGTATTTGTTCATTTTTATCTATTTTCTCAATTAGTTCAGGTTCATCTTTTTCATTTATCTTAAAAAGACTTACTGGAGTATCAACTGGCGTTAATAAAGCATATTCTTGGCCTTCAACACTTACTAATTGTTCAAGATAACAAAATATCTCATTTCCATTTGAGTCATTTAATAAAAGAGTCTGTGCATCATAATTAACATTTGAATTGGCTTCTTTCATTTAAAAAATTATCTATCCTTTTTAATACTAATATTTTATCTGATGTTTACCAGCTATTTCTTCTAATTCAGGACCTTCTTCGATCCATTGTTCAAGTATTATTTTTGCTGAAAAACTATCAATCAATCCTGATTTATCTTTTTTTATTCCAAATCTTTCTGAAGATTCCCAAGTTGAACTATGTTCGTTGACATAAGAAAATGGAAGCTTTAATTCATTTGAAAGTAATTGAACGTAATTTTTACAGTCAATAGCTTGAGTGGTCATTTGACCTTGCTCATCTAGCGGAATACCCACAATAAAACCAGTCAAATTAAATTCATTTATATAATTTCTAATGATTTTAATCTCTTGATTATTTTCAAATCGTTTTACTGCTGGAAGTATATTTGATGTTATGCAGAGGGGATCACAATAAGCTAATCCTATTCTTTTGGTACCTATATCCAAACTCAAAATTGACTTGGGTTTGGGTTTGCAAAATTTCACTTTGTTTTTAATGGAAAAGGAGATGGATATGGATTACCTTGTGGACTTAATTTTTCAAAGATTGATTCCAAAGATTGATTTATTATATTTACTTGTTTGGCTTCATTCTTAATTATTGTGTTCCTAATAAGAATTATTTCTTGATTTTTTTCTTTGATATTACACTCTTCGAGAAAAACATTTAATTGAGAATTTTCTTTATAGGTTTTTAAATATGAAACAGGTGATTTTTCAAAAAATCTTTTTATAAATTCTTTTAAAATAGTATTGAATCTATTATCCCAATATCTACTTATAGTTAAAGTATAAATTTCCTCATTTTGATAATTTATATCTTTTAAAATTGTACATAAAACAGAATTTTCATATATTAAGGCACCACTCTTAGAGTTATTTCTTTTAAGAATGTCGTATTGATCAAAATCTAAAATATTTCTTATTAAGGGAGATTGATTTGATCTTATGAAATTAACTATTTTTAATATATTTTGTTTATTAATGTTTTGGAATTCATTAATTAATGTATAGGCATTTGTATTTTGATTTGTAGGTTTATTTTGATCAGAACCAGCCCAAAGGATTATCTCTCCTAACGGTTGAAAGCCTAATTCTCTTGAGTTTGATATTAGGTCAACATTATTTATATCCGAATTAATTATCCAGCTTGAAGTTTTGATTTCTTTTATTGAGATAGATTTTTTTATCAATCCTAAAGTTAATTGTTTATCTGTTAAAGAACACTTGCTATTAATCAAATTGGGCTTAGATATTTTTAAGCAAGTCTCTTTTTTGTTTAAAGGAAAAATATTCAAATAACCAATAATTTCGTTTCCATATATAGCAATTATGCATTTATTCTTATTTTTCTTAAGATTATTCAAGAAGATTTTCAAGTCATCAAAGGTATTTATAATTGCCATTTTTAAAAACCAATTATTCAATTCCTTATTTTTAATATCTATTAAAAGATTAATGTGCCGTATATGGAGTTCTTCAAAAGTTACTTCCATTCCTTTTTTAGATTGAAAAGAATAAGATGTATCTTTTTTCATTTACTTTTTTTCTCTTATTACTACTATAGGGGTTTTTTCATCTCCATTGCCAGCTGGATTAGATAATAAGCTTCTTTTAAGTATTTTATTTACTTTTTTATTTGAACTTGCTAGGACTTTCACTCCTCCAAGATCATTAACATCGACAACAGCAACATCTATATTTAGATAGTTCGAGACCTCCTCACAAAATAAATCAGCATTGAGAGGACCCATAACTATACTCTTGTCGTAAGGTGTAATTGTGCCGCTTATATCATCAATGAGAGATGATTCTGAACCAGTTAACCTATAAAACATACCTTTAATCCCAACTAATTTGAAGAGACATCCAACAAATAGTGCAAAGGTTATTCTTGTGACTCCGATTTTATTTATTAATAATTGCATGCCGCAAGCTGTTGCGAGACTGCTTGTAGGGTGAAAAAAATAACATAAAGCTTTCGAAAATAAACTATATTCTAAATTTTGAGGGGAAATATATCTATTTTGCATAATCGCTAGCGGACTCTCACCGATAGTTAAAATATCATTTTTTTCTACAAATCCTTTGCAGTATTCAATCACGGTATTTACTGGGTTATCAAAGCAACCGAGTAAATCAGTTTTAATAGCAAAAGCTTTATATTTATTATTTATTGGAATTTCAAAAACTTCTTTCGGCCTTTGTTTTTGACCATCTAAATTAATTAAGAAACAATCCTTATTATTTGAAATACCAAAATGTCCATAGTTCTCCCAATATATTTTTAACCATAGATATTTTATTTTTTTTCTAAAATTATTATTGCTAAATTTATATATGATTCTTACAAATAATTCTGAATTTGACTTGATAATTGTTGTTGGCCAATAATTATTTAAATTCTTAATTTTATTATTTTCATATATATAAATATCTTCTTGATAATTGAAATTTTGGCAATATTCGTTAACTTTACTTTTAAAAAAATCTAATTCAAAATTTATATTAGAAACCATCGTCTCTTTGGCCTTACTTTTATTAGTTATTTTTAAATCAATAATTAATTCGTTTAAACCATCCTTTTTTTTGATTTTATAATTTACAGGTACCAGATTTAACTTTGATTTGGGTGAGTTTTTAATATATAAATCTGAAAGAATTAAAAAAATTAAAAGAACTAAGAGGATATTTACTAATATCATTTTTTTGAATTAATTTTTGTTTTTATCTTTTTTTTCAGAAATGATACTGTTGTATTCATTAAAACTTTCTAGAGAAAATGTCGTATCTTCTATATCAATTCCCTTTAGTTCTCCTATAACTTTGTTTAATTCATCTATATTAATCATTCCATTTTTATCATATTGCACTTCTCCATCACTATTTAAAATAATAGTTTGTGGAATTAATCCGTTCCAATAATAATTAGGTTCATTTCTAAGATCAGACTTTTCTTTATCCTGTAATTCATCAGTAGTTAGAGCAATGATATCTATATTATTTCTCCATATCAAATCTAAACCGGATATTATCGGAGCCATAGCTTTACTATCTGAACTGTCGTCAAGATAAAAAAATAAAACTGCGACTCTTTTATTTTTTAATGATTCCTGAAGAGTTGTCTGGGGAGGAACTATAGCCCCATTACCTGCATATATAGGAAAGATGTTGCCATCGTAACTATCAGAATCTCTGGAGGCATTTGCTTTATATGGACTTAAGAAAATTAATGCTATTAGGATCCATTGAACTATTTTCATTAAAGTTTAAAAACTTACTTTGAACTTGATCTTCCTAATCCTTGAAGGATTCCTTTCCCAACTAAACCGATAGCTTTGCCAACGACCTTTGTAAGGAAAGTTACGAAAAGATTACCGATATATTTTACAGCAACTTCTAACTGAGGTGCTACGGCATCTCTTATCTCAACTAACAATGTAACTTGTTTTTGTAGCCATTCCAGATTCTCTAATTCTTTCTCCCTATTTTCATTTTTGAAGTATCGTGTAAATTTTTTATCGATAATATCAATATATTCTCTTTTACTCTCATACAAGTAGATAGGCATATAAATATTGTCGTGCCAACGATTGTAGTTATTAATATTATTTCTAAATCTTTCAAAATTTCTTGTCGATTGTAATTCGGGATTTATAAGTACAGTTCTTAATTCAGGCCAAGAAGAACAAATATTAAAGATTTCAGAAGCTAATAAATTACAGTTCCTTATTGTCCAATTCGAAATGATATTTTCAAGGATCAAAAACGATTCTGTTTCATATAGAGGGAGTAATTTTCCATCATAGTCAAGAGCTTCATTTTTAATAATTGGCTCAATAAACATTATGGATTCATGTGATTCTCTATCTATCTCTTCACAACTTACCTCACTATAAATAAAATCATTGATTGAAATAGATTCGCTTCCTTTTTTTAATCGAAAATAGCTGTCTGTGATATTTGAAATTGTATTAACTTTAAGTTCTTTTATAAGAGAATTTAAATCATCTCTAAAATCTTTCTCCTTATAGTTTTCCTTAATATTTTTTACTAAATTATCTAACTCATCTAACATTTTGCAAATTAGTCGTGAAATGAACTCTTTTTTTATCCCAGAGAGAATTATTGATGAATTATTGAATTCAACCTGTAAGTTAGTTGAGCTATACCTTTCTTTTAGTCTATCTAAAATTAAATTCCATATTTCAGTAGTGTTTTTATCTTTAATGAATACAGTGTTCTTATTTTCAAGATTAATTTTATTCTCAGTGTAAACTGCCTCTGTATAAAGTTCTAGTGAATTACCCCATAAAAAAATTAGAAAAGATTTTGCGGTAATAAGTTCTCTTAATCTTCCTTTTAAAATGAATTTATAAAATTCTGGTGTTGAATCAGAGTTGACATATTTGAATATATAGTTGATTTCAGAATCTATTTGTTTAAGACCTGAAGTTAGAATTTTTTGACTAAAGGTGAGAGACTTATTTTTGTTTAATTGAACTCGGGAATTATTTTCAATATCAAATACCCTTCCTCCATTTAAAATGATATCAATAGATTCAAGAACTTTTTCTGCACTGGGATTTAAAAGAAAACCTTCAGCATTTAACGATGGAGTGGTATTTGCTTCATAAACAAGTTCGCCAGAGAGAATTATAAGAAACTTTGACTCATCATATCTTTCTCTTAATTTTAATAATTCTAACCTTATAAGATCTTCTGATTGGAAATTAAGAACATTCCATATAATTAAATCAGGAGTTTTATCACCTGTTCCATTATTAAAATTAATGTCTAAATTTTGGTCTAGTGATGTTAACTTAAGCGATAAAGATTCTGCTATTAAGCTTGGAGCAATAATCAATATCGATTTTTTTGAAATTAATTCCAAGACTAGATTTCTTATCTCTTATACAAAATTACCTAACAATTACTGCGAACACCAGCCTTAAATCAATTTTTATACTCTTTTAAGCGTAGTAATTTCTTTTTAAATCAAAGTCATTTAATCTCTCTGATGACAATACATTATTCGCTTCGTTTATCGTGAATTTATTTTCATATAGAGCTTTACCTACAATTACTCCAAAGAGTCCAGAGTTTTCAAATTTTACTAACGATAATAAATCAGAAATTGAACCAACACCTCCTGAGGCTATTACTGGAATATCTGTAATTTCAAGTATGCTTTTTATGAATTCTTCATTTGTCCCTTCTAATGTCCCATCTGTATTTATATCTGTAACAATAAAACTAGAAATTTTAAATGAAGAAAACTCCTTTACTAGATCTGTGGCCAAAATATTAGATTGCTCAAGCCACCCCCTTGTACTAACTTTTCCATCTTTTGCATCTATCCCAACAATTATCCTTCCAGGAAATTTATTTGATAAGTCTTTAACTAGTTCTTTATTTTCTATCGCAGAGGTTCCCATTATAACTTTATCAATACCATAAGAAAATAGTTGTTCTATCCTTTCTTGAGACCTTATCCCTCCACCTATTTGAATAGGTATGTTAACTGTTTTTGCAATCTTTTTTATTGATTTATCGTTTGTTGGGGATCCAGTTTTTGCAGCATCCAAATCAACTATATGTATATATTTTGCCCCTTCGCTTTCCCAAAATTTAGCTTGCTCATGAGGCTCTTTGGTGAAGTCTTTTCTTTTATTAAAGTCGCCTTTAAAAAGTCTTACACACTTACCATTCATTAAATCAATCGCTGGTATTAGGTCCATAGAATCATCCTTTTCATTAATAACTTATTAGTAGTACTATTCAATATGTAATTCTATTTAAGATTACTACTTCAGTTAAATATTTTTTGAATATGAAAATTCTTGTAATGGGCGGAACTAGATTTGTTGGCAAGTCTTTGGTTGGAAAGTTATTAAGTAAAAATTACGATGTTGATATTTTCACGAGAGGCAATAAAAGTAATCCTGAAAAAACAAATTTAATTAAGGGTGATAGAAATAATTCAGAAGATATCGTCAGATTAAGAAATAAAAAGTATGATATTGTTTATGATATTTCTGGTCGAGAGTTAGAACAAAGCAAACTTCTTATAGAAAATTTAGATAACTCTTTCCAGAGATATATATATGTCAGCTCTGCAGGTGTTTATAAAGATAATTGTGAACTACCCTTATCCGAAGTTGATCCAATTGATCCAGAAAGTAGGCATAAAGGAAAGTTTGAGACAGAAAATTGGTTAAAAAACCAAAAAATTCCTTTTACAAGTTTTAGACCTACTTATATTTATGGACCAGGAAATTATAATAAAATTGAAAATTGGTTTTTTGAAAGGTTATTTACTAAAAAATCTATACCAATCCCTGGGGACGGTTCTTTAATTACTCAGCTAGGGCATGTTTCGGATCTAACTGATGTAATGATTAGGTGCATAAATTTTGAAAATTCCAAAAATAATATTTACAATTGTTCAGGTGAAAAAGGTGTAACAATAAAGGGTTTAATTTATTTCTGTGCGAATGTTCTTGGATTAAACCAAAATGAGATTTCCTTAAGAACATTTGATTATCAAAAATTAGATCCTAAGTCTCGAAAGGGATTTCCAATTAGATTAAATCATTATCAGACTGATATCTCTAAGATAAAACTTGATTTAGAGTGGGAGCCAACTTTTGATTTACTTAATGGTCTAAAGGATAGTTTTGTGAATGATTTTAATAATAAAAAGAGTGAGGAGTTTGATGAAAATTCAGATAATATTCTTTTTAATTCTTAAATAGCCTAATAAGGTCACAAAAGTCAGGATGAATCCTAACCAATAAAAAATTAAAGCTAAATTTTTCAAAAAGCTAATTTTTAATGGTGTAAAGAAGGTAATTACTGAAATAAAAAAGAAAAATGTTTTATATTTTCCTAACATTGATGCGGGTAAACCGTCTTTTGTAGAGTTCCTTAGACTAGAGATAATTAATTCTCTAAATAAAATTAATGACAATGACCAGAATGGTATAAAATTATTTTTACAAAGGAAGGTCAAAGGAATTAAATAAAATACTTTATCGCTTAAGGGATCAAGGATAGCTCCTAATCTGGTTTTAAGATTAAATTTCCTTGCTATTAACCCATCAAAATAATCAGTTAAGCCTCCAATAATAATTAATATAAAGACATAAAAAGGTCTGTTAATTTCTAGACAAAGTATTAATGGAAATACAAGGAAAAGTCGAGATATCGATAATAAATTAGGAATATTCAATGCAAATTTTTTAAGATTTTTTCTTAATAACAAATTAGTTTTTGTATATAAAAAATATATTACACTCTCAACAAGCTTAAATTTTTAGTAAAAATATTGAATGGTTTTTGATGCTAGATTCTTAAATTTAATTTCAATCTGAATCCTAAAGATTATAAACTCAACTTCTCTTAATGAATGATGATGTTTTATATTACAAAATTATTATTCCTTATATCAAATGCAGCCTCATAGCCTAAAGCTATCACCAGAATCTGATTTGATAAATTCAATTAAAGAATATTCTTTATCGCATAATTTATTCGGGTATGTTTCTGGAGTGGTTGGTAATCTTAGAACAGTTTGTATTCAATGCCCAGGTAATCAAGAGATAAATAAATTCGAAGGAAATCTAGAGATAGTTTCTTTAAACGGACATTTTAATAAAGGAGATGTTCATTTACATTTGAGTTTTGCAGATGAGGGATGTAATGTGTTTGGCGGGCATCTTGAGGAGGGATGTATTGTAAAAAAAGGTACTGATATATTATTACTTTCTTTTGAACCGAAAATTATTAATATCTCAAATCATGATTTAATCACTAATGAATTGCGTGTAAAAGCATATATTTTAAAGGATTGTCCTTGGTCTAAAAGAGCAATTAGGTTGCTTAATTCTTTATCTATCCCTCATGAAGTTACTCTAATAGACAATGATGAGAGCTTTCAAAAAATAATGGCTCAAAGTAGCCATAATACTTTCCCTCAAATATTTTTGGATAATAAATTTTTTGGAGGATATGATGAACTTTCAGAACAAGCAAAGTTGGATAACTTAATTTCATTTAAGTAATCTAAATTTTTTAACTATCACGATTAGTAAGCTTTTCAGCAACTAATTCGTCTTCTAACTGCTTTATTAATCTTGATACAAGACTTTGAAATTCTGGTTGACAGCCTTTAAATGCAGCTTTATGTCTTATTGGCTCATTTCTAGTTCTTAAATCAGTAAGCATTAATTGTAATGCGTCAATATTAGGATTTATTTTCATAGTTTTAATTTATATATTTACATCTTTTAAATCATTTGCATAGCTTTTTTAAAAGATATCTTTTTATTATCATTCGAACTTGTAACTTCTATTAATTTATTTATGGATTCTTTGTTTTTTAAAGAATCTATACAACATTGCGCAACTAATCTTCTTGGGATTGATCCATTAGTTTGAGTATCCTCTTTTGAATAATTTATATTTTCTGATTTAATATCTTCATTTTCCTTTAATCCTCCAGGTCTAATAATAGTCCATTCAAAATTTGAATTGCGTAGAAAGTTTTCACCTAATTTCTTCCAAATAAGAATTAAACCAAATAAGTTTAATGGGTGAAATAATTTACCAGTACAAAGGGAACTAACTAAAATAACCCTTTTAATACCAACTCTTTTGCAACTCTCTAATTGCCTGTATACACCTAATGCATCAACCTTTGCAGGACCAGTCAGATCTAATGATGCTCTCGCTCCAGTCGCAATTATCAAAGCATCAATATCTTTTAAAGCTTCATCAAGTTCTCCTTTTTTGTCTAATGACACCCTAATTGTATCTAAACGCTCTAATCCTGTTGAGACTTTTGAATTCTTTCTGATGATTTGCCTTACTTTATATCCTTTTTTAACTGCTTCTTCGGAAATTCTATAACCTGTTTTCCCCGATGCGCCAGTAATTGCTATTTTCATGATAAAAAACTAATTTAATTATTATATAAATTTCTTAAGGCTTTTTACATATAAATTTCTTTTTTCTTTTGGGATAAAGAGTGCGACATAAATAACATTTTGTTCCATCACAGCCTCTTGCTGTGCAGAATTCTCTGCCATAAAAGATTATTTGCAAATGTAAGGTATTCCAATCATTAATAGGAAATATTTTTTTAAGGTCTTTTTCTGTTTGAACTACGCTATCTCCATTTGATAACCCCCATCTTTGTGCCAACCTGTGTATATGAGTATCTACTGGGAATGCAGGTATTTTAAACACTTGAGACATTACAACTGATGCTGTTTTATGACCTACCCCTGGAAGAGATTCAAGCTTCTCAAAAGAATCTGGGACCGTACCATTATGCTTCTCAATCAATAATTTTGATAAGTTATAAATGTTCTTTGATTTTTGATTAGATAGACCTAAAAACTTTATGTATTTGTAAATGCCATTAATTCCTAGCTGCATCATCTTTTCTGGATTATCTGCAACCTTAAATAAGCTTTTTGTTAATTCATTAACCTTTTTATCTGTTGATTGAGCACTTAAAACAACGGCGACTAGAAGTGTATATGCATTTGTATGATCAAGGGGTATTGGAGGCGATGGATATAGCTTTTTGAGTTCCTTGCGTATTATTTCTGCTCTTTCAGACTTTCTCATTAAACTTTAAAATTAAAAGGTGTATAAAATTATACAAGGTATATTTTAGGTGAATATTTTCTGCTAACTTAATATATTTGAATAAAAAGAACTTAGTGAAAAATGATGCATTAATAATTGATGATTTGCATCATAAATATGATAAGCAAGAATGTTCAAATTGGATATTAAACGCAATTAACCTGAAAATTGAAAATGGCGAATTGTTAGGGTTGCTTGGTCCTTCTGGTTGCGGAAAAACTACTCTTTTAAGATTAATCGCTGGGTTCGAATATCCCTCTAGAGGGAGAATTTCTCTAAATGATAAGGTAATTTCAAGTGGAAAAAAAATTCTTAGTCCAGAGAAAAGAAATATTGGTATGGTTTTTCAAGACTATGCACTGTTCCCTCACTTAACTGTTTTGGAAAATGTAATTTTTGGTTTAAAAAACAAAAAAGATAGATCTAGAGTTGACTATTTATTAAATGTTGTAGGTCTTGATAGTTTTATTGGAAGATACCCACATGAATTATCTGGAGGCCAAAAACAAAGACTAGCAATTGCGAGAGCTCTTGCTCCTGGTACTAACTTTATTTTATTAGATGAACCATTTTGTAGTCTTGATATGCATGTCAAACTAAAATTGAGAAGTGAACTCCCAAATATCCTAAAAGGTTGTAATGCAAGTGGATTGATGGTTACTCATGATCCGGAAGAGGCAATGTCAATTTGCGATAAAGTTGCCGTCATGAATGAAGGAAAAATACATCAAATTGATACACCAATTAACCTTCTAAACAATCCCAAGACCCTATTTGTTAGTAGTTTTATTTTGGGTAATAATATTATTAATCTTCAAAAAAATGGTAATTCATATATGTCTTGTTTAGGTGAAATAAATAGTTCAGGGGTTTTACAAAATGCAAATATTAAAAGTATGTCAATTTCTCCTAAATTTATTTCAATTAAACGATCAGAATCTGGTGAAGCGATTGTTATATCTAAAGAATTTCTTGGAGAATTTCTTATATATAAAGTATCTATTAATGGAAACATATTAAGGGTTAGAACTGATATTAATAATCTCCTTAATAATGGCGATAAATGTTCTCTTTTTATTAATAAAAATAGTTATTATTTTTTATATCCTGGAGCATATAAGGAATATATATAGAATTTATTTATAGGCAATTACACTTGCCACCTTTCCAATTAGAGCATTTTTTCTTTTTACATTTCTTTTTTTTACTGTTATATATTTTATTAGTTAATAGCAGTTCAGAAAATCTGTACTGTAAATTCATTTATAGTATTGAGATTGATTTTCATTATCATATTATTTAATTTAATTTAAATGATTAATTAATTACTAATTTATACAAAATGTTGTATTATTTAATTAGTTTCTTACATATCAATGAAAGAAAATAATCTAAAGTTAAAGAAATTAATTAATTTTGGTCCATCTGGAAGAGCTGTCGCACAGCCAATTGACAAAACTTTATTAGATAATATTTTTGAACATTTAACAATGGAAAGATATGCAAATGTTCAATATTTTTCTATATACCTCTGGTTTCAAGAACGTGATTTAAATGGATTTGCGTCTCATTTTCTAAGTGAATCACAAGGTGAAATGGAACATGCTCAAAAATTTGCAGATTACCTAATCGCAAGAGGACAAAGCGTAAAATTAGAGGAAATTCCTGCACCAGTCCAAACATGGGATTCAATAGAGGACCTAATTTCTTATTCTTTCAACATGGAAGCTGATTTAACTTCATCTCTGCAACAACTTTATTCTATTTCAGAAAGGATTTCAGATACAAGAACCAACGTATTTTTAGATCCAATCATTGAGGCGCAAACTAAATCAGAAGATGAATTCGCAAACATACTGGGCAAAGTAAAGTTTGCTTCTAATCAGCCTTCCGCAATCTTATTGATAGATAGCGATTTAAAGAAAAAATAGATTAGTTTCAAATTTATTTTCATTCAATGTTCTTTTGGTTATTTCAACAAGTAAATTAGAAAAGTTAATTTTCTCAGTATTATTTTTATTTAAGAGCTTAGCTATTTTATAAATCTCATTAACTCTTTTATAAATATTTTTGTTTTCAGAAAATAACCTTCCCCTTAATGCTTTGTTTTCTGTGGTTTTGTAGGATTGCCTGATATTTCTGAGTCTATTCGATAAAACATCAACTTCCATTAACAAGTTGTTAGTAAGTGATTGTGATTCTTTCATATTTTTATAGCGGCGATGTTTCAATAAAAGAAGGAGCAACACTGACTGTTTGGGTTCCAATAGGAGCTATTAATAATTCAGACGATCTTAATTTAGAAATTAATCTTGTAGATGTTACTCGTGTAGAACCGATTAATTCACCAATCCTTTCATGAGTCAACCTAAAAGGTAACTCACACCATTGACCACATCTTCTTCCTAGACGATTTACTAGTATTGAAAACAACGCTTTTAATCGATGTTCTGCATTTCCTAAGTGTCTAATTCTAAGGAGTTGCAAAGTCCATTCATTTACTGCATCGTAACCAATATTCTCATCAATATTCACATTGCTGTGAAACGACAAATCTGTTAGTGCTTCAACACAGACACCCTCGCTACACAAAAGGTCCGTTCTTAATTGATCTCCTGATTGCAAAAAAGCGAGTGTCATTCCTTCAGTTTCTTCACAAGGGCAATACACTCTAGCAATTCCACTTTCTACTTCTAGACATGTCCCTTTTGGTCTTGATGAAGGATCTATTAATACTGATTGTCCAGTTATTATCCTTACTAACTTTGACGGAGATTCTCCATAGCTATGGAAATTCATTAATTTAAATATGATAATGAGAATTATTATCAATTATGCACTAAAAATATAATTATTGCAATAGATTCTCATTATCATCAATTTAATGAAGTTTTTCTTTACATAGTATTTAGGAATATAATTTAGATAGGGTTGCTAATTACTTTATTTTAGATGAGCGTAAATAGAGTTTGTTTTAATTGTGGAAGTTCTTCATTCGTCTCTGATCGATCTTTAGGAGGTAAGATTGTATGTTCTAAATGTGGATCTTCTTCATTTAAAAATAAATCCTCTTCGTTTTTAAAAAATAAAAAATTAGTATTTCTAGCTATTGCGATAGCTATTATCATAATTATTATTTAGATAATCTGTTTATATTCCAAAGGCCATTTTTATTAGTTACTTCTACTTGAATACCAAATAACTTATTAAGATTTTCGCTATTTATGACCTTTTTTTGATCTCCATCAGCGATTATTTTGCCATCTTTTAGCATTATTACCCGATCATAAATTTTTGTAATTGTTGAAATATCATGAGTGACGCATAAAATTTTAGTATTTAATTTTGATAATTCATTAACCTTATCAATTACAAAAAACTTTGATTTATAATCTAAATTTGCAATTGGTTCATCTAGAATTAGTATTTTCGGTTTTTTGATTAATGCTCTTGCAATGAGAGAAATTTGTTTTTCTCCGTCTGATAAATAGGAAAAATTCTTTTTTGATAAATTAGATATATTCATTTTCTTCATGATTTTTTCAACCTTATAAGAATCTCTTTCAGATTTATTTTTTACATAACAATATGTTCCATATAGTCCACTTAAAATTAAATCAAAAACTTGTAAATTTGGATTTATTCTATTTTTTATTTCATTATTTACGGTACTTATTTTATTTCTTAGTTCCCATAAATTTATAAGTTCTTTGTCAAATATCTTCAGTTTCGATTCATTAGCTACTACTGGATAAATGTTTCTATTAATTATTTCAATTAAGGATGATTTACCCGAACCATTTGGTCCTATTAATATTACATTCTCTGAATACGCTATCTTTAAATTTAAATCTTTAATTACTCTAAAGCCATTTTTAAAACAATTTATATTTTTTGCCTCTAACCAAAATTTATTTAACACTAAAACTTATTACTCCAAAATATAATCAATTGAATCGAGCTTAAAATAAATATAAAAAGATAAAGCCAATTCAACCATGAAGGTCTATTTACTTTCTTCATAAATTATATTATTAACATAAAAAATATAAGCGGAGTAACAAACCTTACTAATGTTTTTCTAATAATATCTATATTGTTTGCAATTTCTAACTTCTTTATCTCAGGAGGATATTTCAATATCACTTTGTCGTATACATCAAGATTTTGGATTTTGTTAATATTTTTCCATGGTGCATCTTTATCTTCAGATTTTTTGTACCACTTCCAAAAATAATTTATTATCCTGTCTTCTCCCAATAATTTTATTTCATCCTTACTTATAAATCCCATATCATGATTAAATGTTTGTGTTTTTAAAATCATATAATCTTCATCGAATATCTTATAAAAAATCTTTCTTTGAGTCTCTTTAAATAATAAGATGTTATTTAGTATTTTATTTTGCAGAAATTTCCTGTAGTGTCTCACTATTACTCTTGCTTTGTTGTTTCCTAGAGGAATATGGTCTAAAACTTGTAAATATCTTGATGAGGAAGGTTCGCCTTTGTAAATTAATATCCTTCCAGGAGGTATGAATTTTATCCGGATAAATTCTCTTGTAGGTTCATTCTTGTAATAGTAAATACTTTCAATGTATTTGGGATTAATATTAATTTTCTGGTTAAAACTAACAAGTACGTTTTTATTCACATCTTTATCAGGGATTGTATCGCCATGAACCCAAAAGATATGAAGAATGTCTAGATGATTTTCAATAATCCTTGACCAATCACATTTGAAGTCAACTAATACCTCCTCAAAGACATAATCCTTGTGTGAAAAACCATTTTCATATAATTCGTAGTTACTCAAAGGTGTATCTTCACTTATATTATTTAAATCAGTTTCAGATTTTTTAGAAAAATGTACAAAAATATATCCATTTTTTTCTGAAGTTTTGTATTGAGATAAATGAATTCTTTTAGCGTAGTTATCGTAGTTATTATCAACTATATGGCTACATGTTATTCTGTCGAGATTTTCGCAACTTCCTCCAGATGAAAACTTGGCTCCATGATATGGGCAGGTTATAACTCCATCTGATAATGTTCCTCCAAAAAAGGATGCCCCTCTATGTGGACAAATATTTTTAATGCACCTAACGTTTTCATTTTCATCTCTATAAAGAACAAGAGGCTCGTCATAGAGTGAAAAATAATATAGCTTATTTTTTTTTAGTTCTTTAGAAGGGCAAATTGCATACCAACCAAATAAACCTATATTTAATTCATTTTTATTTTCTCTAATATCAAACGAGTCAATTTTTACTACCGTTCCTTTTTCAAATGGCTTAAGAACGGTATTAAAGTCTTTTGATTTAAAAAAATTAATTTGTCTGTTTTCCATAAATTAATTTCTTTTTTTAAATGACTGTTTATCTTTCGGAACTATAACCCAAGTAAATAATCAATTTCTTATAAAAAGAAAATTCTCTATTATTTGTAGCAATAATTATGTAGTTATTGAAAAATATTGAGTCTCTGCGTATCGATGTATCTTTAGTTCATGTTTTTTGTATCTTTTGTGATTCTTTCAAATTTTTTATGTAATCAATAGCATCATCAATATTCTTGTGGAAATTGCATTGACCCAAATAACAACCTATAAATCTTAAAAATTTTCTCTTGCCACCACTAATTTCATATCTATGTATTGTTCCGCCATCTATAGGAGCATAAATAAGTTCTGGTAATGCCATATTAATTTTGTATTTAATGCTTAATTAAAGAATAATTCATCTTCAAATATATTTCCATAGCTCAATTCACATATTTAATAATTAATTTACTTATTTTTGGATAATTATTTATTGAATTCCCAAGTATTATTTGTTATCAATTAATTATTGATATGGATTTTTATCATGCCAAAAGCATTTAGGCGTTTTTTAAAAAAAATACCAAAAAAAATTCAAATTATAAAATACTCATTTAGAGAATTTTTATCTTCAAAAATATG
>QCBL01000013.1 GCA_003281625.1 Prochlorococcus sp. AG-347-I04 | reverse complement strand
AAGGAAAGGAATAGATAAAACAAACGAAGTTTCTAAATTTGATTTATTGAATTCTAAAAATCTTAAATTTACATACAAAGATTATGAACTTAAGGAAGCTGATGTTTTTATTATTACAGTACCAACCCCAATAGACAAATTTAAAAAACCAGATTTAACCGCTCTTGAAATCGCTTCAAAAACAGTAGGAACCATAATTCAATTACGTAAAAAAAATAGTAACCCTTTTGTAATTTATGAAAGTACAGTTTATCCGGGAGCTACTGAAGAGATTTGTGTACCAATTCTTGAAGAAAATTCAGGTTTAACACTTAATAAAGAATTTTACGTTGGTTATAGCCCTGAACGTGTAAATCCTGGGGATAAAAAACATAAAATCAATTTAATAACTAAAGTTACTAGTGGAAGTGATATTGATTCTGCAAATTGGATAGATCTTTTTTATGGTTCAGTTATAAAAGCAGGAACTCATAAAGCATCTAGTATAAAAATTGCAGAAGCTGCAAAGGTTATAGAAAATACTCAAAGAGACTTAAATATCGCATTAGTAAATGAGCTGGCATTTATCTTTAACAAATTAAATATACCAAGTTCTGAGGTTTTCAAAGCTGCTTGCACCAAGTGGAATTTTCTTGATTTTAAACCAGGATTGGTTGGAGGACATTGTATCGGTATAGATCCTTATTATTTAACTCATAAAGCAAAATCAATAGGATATTATCCAAAGGTGGTTTTAGCTGGAAGAGAAATAAATGATAAAGTCTCAAAATGGATTGTTGAACAAATGGTAATAAATATGGCTAGAAAAAAAATACCAATTGGAGGAACAGAAGTATTAATTCTTGGATTCTCTTTTAAAGAAAATTGTAATGATTGCAGAAACACAAAAGTAATTGATATCGTAAATAATTTAAAAAATTACGGAATGGAAGTGACTATAATTGATCCTTTAGTGGATATTGAAGACTCTAAAAAGCAATATGGTATTGAAATTCAAAAAAATATTCCATATGATAAAAAATATAAATCAATTATTATTGCAGTAGCTCATGAAGAATTTAAATCACTTGTTAGAGAAAAATGGGATAAAATTATACACAAGCAAAGCGTTATTTTAGATATAAAAGGAGTATTACCTAAAGGGATAAATTCTATTAGGCTTTAGAAAAAAGTTAAGTTAATTATTATTCAATTATTAAATTTAAAGATTGCGCTCAGTTTTTATAAACTAATTGTTCTGACTTTCTTGAAAAAAATAATGAAAGGCAAAATATTGCTGGTAAGATCATAATTTTATGTCTAGCAGCTAATCCTAAATTTGACGTTGATTGTGCATAAAAGAACCAAGAAAGTGATGAGTAAATAATAAGAAAATAATTAGTAGCATTTAATTTAAGAGTTCTAAATTTTAATTGGTACATCAATCTTAAGAATGGATAAGAAAATGTTAAAAGTAAAACTAGGTTATCAAAGGATAGTAATAATGGGAAAAGACCTCTTGCATCGAAAAAAAGAGGTCTGAACATGTATGTAAAAAGTTTTAATGGAATATTGTAAGAAGATGTATCTATAGCGTTATTTCCTACCTCAGTAACAGTTCTGTTATATTCCATTATCCCAATAATTGTTTGATAATCGTAACCACCTTCTAAGATTTTTAGACCTTGCCTTGCTACAAAAAATAATAAAATAAACATCATAATTCTTATAATTAATAAATAATATTTTGGCAAACTAATTTTATTTAAAAATGCAATTGCAAGCCCCATCATTAAAATCATTCCAATATAAGGTCTGACAATTGAAAAAATTAAAGCAGAAGTTATAAGAGTAAAAAACTTAATTCTGGGTTGCAATAGGGAATAAATTACCAAATTTATACATAAAAAACAAAAAACATCTTTTCCGGGTGCAGATGTATTTAAATGCAGAGTAGGAAGAAAAAGAACAGCTGCAGATAGGGTTTTCATGATTTTGTCAGAATTGACGACTAGTTTCTTTCTTATAGATTCAAGTATTATCAGACCAGTCGTGCCAATAAAATTAAATACTAAAAAACATGAATAAATTCCAAAATCAAGATACTTTGAGAAAATAGAGGTGAAATTCATCACGAAACCAGTTCCCCAAAATGGATAGATATTAATTTGAGAATATGTAAAATATCCATATGGATCTTTTTGTCCAGATATGGTTAAAGGGACATATAAAAGGCAAATAGCTGTATGAAGTAAGAATATCAATGAAGCTCTATTTTTTGAGACATTAAAATTTTTTGAGAGTTTTAATAAAAGAAAAAAAGTTATTATGAAAACAAAAATAACTCTGACAATCTCAAAAATATACATAATTTTAAAATTTATAGAATTTTAGCCATGATTGCCACATTAAGATTGGCCATAGAATATTCGTATTATCAGACTTGGAATTAAGATGATCTTTCCAAAGAGAGCGTACTTTATTGGAAGAAAAGTGATTATATTTCAATAGATTATCCATGCTAAGAAGTTCCTCAGACCATTCCTTAAGTGGACCCCTTAACCATTCAGATACAGGGAAGGCAAATCCTCGTTTAGGCTTGTCAACCAATTCCTTGGGTAAATATTTGTAAAGCAACTCTTTAAGAACTAATTTGCCCTCTCCTCCTCTTACTTTCATATCCGTTGGTATTTTCCATGCTAATTCAGCAACTGTTTTATCTAAAAAAGGGGCCCTCGTTTCTAAGCTAAATGCCATTGAGGCTCTATCTACTTTAACTAAAATATCGTCTGGAAGATAAGAAATTGCGTCCCAATATAGCATTCTTGCAATTGGGTCATTTGATAAACAATCTGGGGCTTTGTTTATATGTGAATAGTAGTTTGAAAATGGCTCATCAAAATTAATTAATATATCCTTACTATAAATTGAGTTATCAATCTTTTGCATGATAAGCGATTTATATAATCCATCATGATCTCTAATTTCTTTTAAACGGGAAGCTATTCTTATTATTTTTTGAGAAAAAACATCTGATTTAGTTAACTCATTTAAATTCTTTTCTTGAATTGGAATCCCTTTGATAATTGAGCCTATCAAAGATCTCAAAGGATAAGGAATATATTTAATCTTGTTCCAGCTTCTTGGACCTTTAAAATGTCTTACATATCCCCCAAACATTTCGTCTCCTCCATCACCAGTTAATGCAACTTTTATCCCAGCATTACTTACTTCTCTACAGATTAACGAAGTAGGAACTTGTGATGAATCTGCAAAAGGTTCAGAATAAATGTAAGGTAATTTTGGTATTAAATTTAGAGCCTCAAGTGGATTTAAAATTATCTCATTATGTTTTGTTCCTAAATATTTTGCAATATTACTAGCATCTTTTGACTCATCGTATTTTTGGTCCTCAAAGCCTATTGTGAATGTATTTACTTTGTTTGGTTGAGATTGAGATAGAAATGTTGCAACTAAAGAAGAGTCAATTCCGCCTGAAAGGAATGTACCAGTAGGTACATCTGAAATATTATGTGATTGAATTGTACCTCTAAGAGTCTCTTCCAAATGGTTTAGAACTTCTTTTTTAGAAGTAAATTGATTTTGGATACCGTAATTAATTACTTTTTTATAGTCCCACCATTTAATACTTCTTGGAGTATCTATAAAAATATCTTTATCTAATTTAAATTCTATTTTATTTGCTGGTTTTAATTTCCATATAGATTTAAATATAGTTTGCTCATCAGGAATATTAGAAAATTTTAAGAAAGGATCAAGAGCATTAATATTTATTGCATTGTTAAAAGAAGGAAATTCTCTAAGGGCATTAATTTCAGAACCGAAAATAAGTGCTTTTGCTGAACCCTCTCCAGTAAAGCCCCAATACATAGGTTTTTCGCCAAATCTATCACGAACTAGAATAAGCCTCTTTTTAAATTTATCTAATAGTGCAAAGGCAAACATTCCTCTTGTCAATTCAAGAGTTTTTTGAAGACCCCAATATTCGATACAGTTTAATAAAACTTCAGTATCAGATGTACCCTTCCACTCTATTACTGTTTCAAGAGTTAATTTCTTTTTTAATTCAATAAAATTATAAATTTCTCCATTAAAAGCAATGATATATCTCTGACGGAAACTTTCCATTGGTTGATTGCCTGATTTTGAAAGATCTAGAATAGAAAGTCTTTGATGAGCAAAAGAGAAAGATAAATCTTGATCAAAAAACAATCCCGAAGAATCAGGTCCTCTATGTGCGATTTTTTCTGACATCTTTTTTGTAATATCAGGAAGACAATAAGAATTTTCCTTTCCTGTAATTACTCCAACTAATCCGCACATAATTTTCTAATAATTTTAAGATTTAAAAAAATAATTGTTATTGTATCTTTTAAAGATTTTCATTATTAATAAATTTTTTATAAAAATTATCGATAATGTTTTTATTGGAAATTTCATTAAGTTTTTATCTTTCATACTTTATTGAGTTGATTCAGTTTAAAGTTTTTAAATTTATAAAATGATAAATTATTTATAAGATCAAATATTATTTAAACTTGCAAATAAATTAGACCATTTTTGAATTAATAATTCTTTTGTATAATTATTATTCGCATATAGCTTAAGTTTATCTGATAATTCTTTTTTATTTTTATCACTCATTTTATGAAAGTTCAATAAAGAGCAGACCCATTCTTCTTTACTATTACAAATCATATTAACGCCAGCTTTTTTCATAGTCCTAAAATAAGAGGCTGTAAAACTAGTATAAACTGGTAGTCCTAATTTCCATAATAATGTTAATTTATTTTCTGGTTTACCAAGTACAAAATTATTATTCTGATCTATTGGAATTATTGCTAAGTCACAATTTGCTGCCATAGATGATAAGCAAAATTTGTTCCATTGATAAATAAATGTATTTATTTTAAAGGGATATTTATTAACAATATCAATGGTATTAATTTTCTGAAAATTTGAAAGATATTTGTAATGTATTAAATCAGTTACTATGTGGAGGTTAACTTCTAATTTTGAACCCAATAAATTTAAAGCTTCAACAACCTCTTTAAAATTAATTAAATTTGAAGCTAGTCCCTCCCAAAGGATATTAATTTGGTTTTTTTTCTTACTTTTAATAATATTTGCATTAAAAACATCATCATCCATATTATCTAGAATTTTATGAACATTTGAATTATAAACTTGTATCGCTTTTTTTTGCTCATCTGTTGTACATACTATTCCATCTGCAATGGATAAAACACTCTTTAAATGATCAGTGAATTTTTTGGGTAAAAGTGCATTTAAATAATTTTTATGTTTAATTGATCTCCCCAAATACCTTAATCTATCTTTTAAAGGATTAGTCTTTATCAAATAGGAGTCAACTAAATCTATAATTACCTTTGCTCCATTTTTTTTAATATATTTTACTTTTGATAGGTCTGCTATAGAAGAAAGTAAGACAATATCATATGATTTTTTAAAATCTAATAATGAATAGGATAATCCAGCTTCTTTTGCAAAAAAGCAAAATCTTCTTCTATCTCCTGGGTACATATAATTTAATGAATAAGGAGAATAACCAATATTAGATTTTTTTAGATTATTCAAATTACCTTTAATCATTTTTTAGCATTTCATAGATTTTTGAGTAATTTTCTATACCTTTTGATAAAGAATAATAAGACTCAGCTAAGTTCCGACACCTTAATGAAATTAAAGGGTCCTCAATTATTTTATATAGTTTAGAAACTGAATTCATCATAAATTCGTAATTAGGATTATTTGCAATAATCCCAACTTTATTTTCTTCAACTATTTTATCAAGGTCACCTACACCTTTATTACAAATTATTGGCCTGCCAACAGCTAAAATTTCACCAAAGCGAGTTGGACTGCTTCCAAGCTTTGAAATATCAGAATTAAAAAACATGGCAGAGGCTGTATGAGAAATTAATAATTTTGGCATTTGATCTGGAGTTGCAGATCTTATCAAAATTTTATTTTTAAGATTAGGAGTTAAAGCCATTTTGGAAAGCAAGGTTTCCTTACAATCTCTTGTAATTATTTCAAATACTGCTTTGCTATCATATTCATCGACACATTTAATAAAACTTGTTAGCCAATCTATTAAAAACCAATCACTTAATATTGTGCCAATGCAACTAAATTTTTTTGTTGAAGATTCTTTTATTGGATAAAATTGAAATCTATCAATATCTACACAAGTAGGAATTGTAGTTGTTTTTTGAATATCTAATTGATATTGATCAATTAAGAAATTGTAAATTGCTGCATTCGTTAAGGAGATTATATGATCGCTTTTTTTTATATTGAATCTTTCTAAAGACTTTAATGTTTTATAAATTAGACTTCTTTTCCCTGAAGAAATACCTAGCGCGATCTCTTCAGGCCAAAGACCGCGCATATCAAAAATAACTGGTTTTTTTATTAAGAATTTAATAGCCAATCCAACTAAATTAGGAAGATAACTTCTACAGTGAATTATTTGTACTTTGTATTTATAAGAGTAAAAACAGCCTTTTATAAATTTTAAAAATAATAAAAAAGGTTTAGAAAATTTACTATATTTAAATTCTTCGTAATCCCAAGTAATATTATTTTTTTTTACGATTTTTTTTATATTTTTTATATTTTTATCATTTCTTAAATCAAATTTTTTTTCATTTGAAAGCACTATAATTTTATATCTTTTCGATAGCCCAACCAAGTAAGGCAATATTTGACTTCTGCCCAAAGGTTCAGCTAATCCATTTGTAGATAAATAAAGTATAGATTTCATATATTTAAATATTATTAAATTTAATACCTTCAGATAATCTCAATAAATCATTATATTTTTTCATATTTGCCCAACAAGCAAATGGTTCAAAATCTCTATCTTTGTAATGATTCAAAACTACATTAATATTACTATTATTAGATTTAATTATTGATTCAACAAATGTGCTTATCGTCATTGGTTCTCCGCTACCACAATTATAAATACCTTTAGCATTATTATTTGTTGTTAATTCAATTATTTGTTTAGCAGCATCTTCAACATGAATAAAATCTCTTATTTGTTTCCCAGAACCTATTTTAAAAGTTTTTTCATTATTTTTAATTGCTTGCATCAACGCCGAATACAAGGTTGGTTTTTTAGAGTTTTCTGAATAAGGATAGAAAATTCTAACCCAACACCAATTAATTTTATTTCTATTAGCCTCTATCTCTAAATATGTCCTTAACCAATTTTTTGCAAGACCATATTTTGTAACTGGTTTTAAAACAGAATCTTCAAACTGTTCACCTTCGGAAAGGCCATATTCATAACATGTTCCTGCTGAGACTATTTTCTTGACTTTTGTTTTACATAACATTTTTAAAAATTTTTTTGACATTATTAGATTCTCGAGAATATGAAAATCTTGATTGTAATTTGGCAGGCCAGGCCATGAAAGTAAAATTACCTTTTTGGGGTTTGAACTTAGAATTGGTCCCCAAGAGTTTTCATCCATTAAATCAAAAAAACCATAAGAGTCAGGATTTATTCCCCAATCTCTAATTTCGATGTTTTTAGATACATTTTTAATAGAAGTTCCTATGAGTCCATTACCACCAATAACTTCGATTCTTTGCTTCATTTATGGAGTTGGAGCTTTGGAATAGCCGTATACAAATTAAAGATTTTTTGCTGGTAGCTTATTTCCTTAATTAGATTCCAAGGTAGAACAAGAAGCTTGTCTGGTTTTATTTCTTCTAGTTTAGCGAGATCAATTATTGGAATATGACTTCCAGGCATGTATAGCCCTTGCTTACTTTTGGATTTATCAACTATTAATTCCAGTAAATCATAATTTATACCGCAATAATTTAATAATGTATTACCTTTAGCCGCTGCACCGTAACCCACAACTAATTCATTATTATCTTTCGCTTTCAAGAGAAAATTTAACAGTTGTATTTTTATTTTCTTTGCATTATTTTTTAGGTTTTTAAATCCTTCTATACTTGTTAATTTTAAACTTTTTTCAATTTCAATTATTTTATTTACATTGTTTGAAATTAGAAAAGTATTTTTATGAGCAAGCCAAACTCTTAAGCTTCCTCCATGAGTTGGTATTTCTTCAACATCTATTATATCCAAATTTGCATGCAGAGCTATTTGTTTGAAAGCAATAAGACTTAGATAACTGTAATGTTCATGATAGATAGTATCGAATTGAGTATATTTAACAATATTTAAAAGATGCGGAAACTCTATTGAGGCTAAGCCCTCATTTTTTAATGCTGTACATATACCCTTCATAAAATCGTTTATATTCGGTACATGGGCAACGACATTATTAGCTACTAATAGGTCTACTTTTTCCAGACTATTTGCCATCTTAGAATTAAAAAATTCTTCAATGGTTTTAATCCCTTTTTTCCTAGATTCTAAAGCCGTTGCTTTAGTTGGCTCTATACCAATGCAAGGAATATTTTCTTTTATAAAGTACTGAAGGAGATATCCATCATTACTTGCAATCTCAATAACTTTTGAATTTTTATTGAGATTTAATTTTTTGATAGCTTTTTCAACAAATGATTTGGCATGTTGGCACCAACTTGATGAAGTACTTGAAAAATAAGCATAATTCTTAGTAAAAAGTTCTTCAGGCTTTAAAAATTCTGGAAGTTGGACTAGTCCACATTTTGAACATATAAATACTTTTAAAGGATATGTGAATTCAGCAAGATTTAGTTGATCTTTTGATAAATAATTATTACTTGGGGGCTGATGACCTAGATCTAGAATGTGATCGTTTAGATTTTCTGTACAATGCCTACATTTAAAAGTCATAATTCTCTAAGAAAGGTAGATTTAGGTCTTTTTCACTTAAATGCTTTGGAGGCATTGGCCAATTAATATTTAATGTTTTATCTTTATAATTTACCCCATTTTCATAATCTTTAACCCATTTTTGTGAGTGGATATATATTAATTCACTTTCAGGTTCGAGTGACTGAAAACCATGAGCGCATCCTTCTGGGATAAAGATGGAGTTATTAATCTTAGAAGAGAGCTCAACAGAACACCATTTACCAAAAGTTGGTGAATCTTTTCTAAGGTCTACGGCAACGTCCCAAATTTTTCCTTTAATGCAAGAAATTAACTTTGCCTCTTTATAAGGGTCACTTTGAATGTGCATACCTCTCACTGTCGCAATATTTTTTGTATTACTTATATTGATTTGTTTTATTTCTCTCTCTCCCCAAATACTTTTAAAGACTGGGGCATCTTTTTTTAATAAATTTAAAAAAGTCCCACGATGATCTTTGAATTTAAAATTTATAATTTCAAGTACTCCCTCTATCTCTTTTTTAATTATTTCGATTTGCATGAACTTAAAATTTAATTTTTTGTCCAGATTATTTCTTTTCTTATTGCTTCATTTATATATTCATCGACGTTATCAAGAGTTTTTATTGAACCATTACTCAAGAAGTTTTTATACCAATCAGCAGTTTTAAGAATTGATTGTTCATGATTCCAAACTGGTTCCCATCCAAGTTTAGTTCTTGACAAAGTGCTATCAAGACTGAGTTGGGTTGACTCTCCAGTAATTTCATCTGAATTTATATCCCAATTTATTGAGGGAATATGATTTTTTAATTGAAACAAAATGTCTTCAACAGTAATTTTTTTATATAAATTAGGACCAAAATTCCATGATCTAGCGAATTCATCACCATACTGAAATAGATTCTGTGCCAAAAGTAAATATCCGCTAAGGCAGTCTAGAACGTGTTGCCAAGGCCTGGTTGAATTTGGAGATCTTATTACTAAATTACTTCCATTAATCAAAGATTTAATTGCATCTGGGATTAATCTGTCTTGGGACCAATCTCCGCCTCCAATAACGTTCCCAGCTCTTGCAGTAGCATATTTAGTTTCATTGCTAAGATTTAATTTTGGATTCCGAAAACTTTGGACTACCAGTTCTGATGAAGCTTTAGAAGCGCTATAAGGATCTTTACCTCCCAATTTATCATCTTCCCTATATCCCCAAAGAGATTCATTGTTTTCATAGCATTTATCAGTCGTTACAACTACTACTGCTTTTACACTTTTTGAATGCCTGCAACAATCTAATAAGTTTGCGGTCCCCATAACGTTTGTAGCCCAAGTATTTAAGGGACTTTTAAATCCCTCTCTTACAATAGGCTGTGCGGCTAAGTGGAAAACTATTTCAGGATTCTCTTTTTTAAATATAAGACTTAATTTTTGATAATTATTAATATCAGTTATGTATTGACTAGTTAAATTTAAATTGAGACTATTCCAGTGATTTAGTGAATCGAGAGGCTTAAGAGAGACTCCTATTATTTTGGCATCAAGTAAAGTTAACCATTGAGTAAGCCAACTACCTTTAAATCCATTATGACCTGTTATTAAAACTTTTTTATCTGCAAAGATATTATTAAACATTATTTCCCCATAATTTCCAAGGAGGATTTCCCTTTACCCAAAGATCCTCTAATTGTTTTTTATCTCTTAAAGTATCCATAGGACGCCAAAACCCTTGATGTTCATACGCCATTAATTGATCAATTTCAACTAGTTTTGGAAGAACGCTCTCTTCCCATGAAGTATATATATCTTCAATAAAAGAAATTACTTTAGGTCTTAAGACAAAAAAACCGCCATTAATTAGTCCCCCTTCAGAATTAGGTTTTTCGGCAAAACTTTTCACAATATTAGCCTTGAGTTCTAAGGAGCCGTACCTTGGTACTGGATGTACTGCAGTGACAGTGGCAAGTTTATTATGGGAATTATGAAATCTTACAAGTTTATCAATATTTATATTTGATAATCCATCTCCATAAGTAAAGCAAAAACTTTCTTCATCTTTTACATAATCATAAACTAACTTTAACCTTCCGCCCGTTTGGGAGTCTTCTCCTGTATTTATTAAAGTTACTTTCCAAGGCTCTACATTCTTCTGATGAATTTCTATACTATTGTTCTCCATATCAAGAGTAACGTCACTCATATGTAATGAATAATTTGCAAAGTACTCCTTAATTAAATAGCCTTTATAACCACAGCAAATTATAAATTCTTTGAAACCGAAAAATGAATAAATTTTCATTATGTGCCAAAGGATTGGTTTGCCACCTATTTCAATCATTGGTTTAGGTTTTAGGTGAGTCTCTTCGGAAATCCTTGTACCTAATCCACCCGCAAGTATAACTACTTTCATATATTAGGTTCACATATTAAATAATTAGGTAAATTATACATCTGTGAGGTTAATGGTTCATATCGAGCTATATAGATTGTTTGCTAATTTCATACATTATATTAAAGTTCTTTTTTAATCTAAATTTCTAAAATATTACCCTTTTCAATAGTTATTACTTTGTCAAATAATTCTTTATTCTCTAATCTGTGGGTAATAACAACGCATGTAATATTTTTCATTTTAAAAATATTTTTCAAAATTTTTGTTTGTGTCTTAGAGTCTAGTGCTGAGGTTGGTTCATCCATAAGTAAGAATTTTGGATTTTTATAAATAGCTCTTGCAATTGCTAATCTTTGGTTTTCTCCCCCACTTAAAAGAAATGAACTCTGAAAAATTTCCTTATCAAGGCCATCGCACCTTTTGACAAGTTCCTCCAGGCATGTAATTTTTATAATTTCTTCAATTGAAAGATCTGCTTCTGAATTATCTTGATCCCCAAAAGTAATATTTTCTCTAAGTGTTTTACCAGTAAGATTTATTTTCTGAGGAACATAACCTATTGATCTCATCCAATTAAGTGTATGTTTAATGTTTTTAGTTTTATTAATAATATTTTTATTGACGAGAATTTCCCCTTCTGAAGGTACAAGTAGACCACATATCAGTCTCATTAAAGTAGATTTACCACTACCTGAAATTCCCATTATTGCAATACGTTCTCCTTTCTTAATGTTCAAATTTATATTTTGAAGAATTTCACTACTATTCACATAAGAAAAACTAACGTTATTGAATTTTATTTCCGAAAAATCAATTTTTTTTAAATCAAAAGTTTTCGTTGAGTAACTTTCATCAATAGGTTCTATTAAATCAAGAAGTGTTTCCAAGCTTTCTTTTGTATTACGAAGGGTTGCCCATGATTCAAAAGACTTCTGTATTATAGGAAATAGTTTTTGGGCTAATAGGCCCGAGGCTGCCAGGATTGGTAAAGTTTTTTGAATATCTCCTTTTATAAATAGTATTAATGAAATACAAATTAGTGCTAATAAACACAAATATTCAATAAAAACTCTTGGATATCTAGCTGATATCATATAGTTTGACCAACTAGATTTAAGTTCCTTATCAATTTTTCTATAATTTGATGAGCATTGTTTTTGTAAATTACCTAATTGAATATATTCAATTGAATTTAATTCAACTTCAAGTCGATTGATAGATTCTGTATTAAGTTCTACCTGCTTTCGACTTTCTATATCAAGAATTTTTTTTGTCCTTACAGTGTAAAATTTATAGATTATGAGTAAAAAAGATGAAACTATTAGTAATGCCTTCCAGTTAAATATAAGTAATGAGATACCTATTATTGAAGTAAAACAAATACTATCTAAGAAAGTCAATATAGGGTGAATTCCATCAATAAAAGAAATATTTCCGTTCGTATGAATCGTAGAAATGAGTTTACTTTTATCTTGTTGTAAAAGGAAGTTAAAGTCTTTGTTTAGGAGAGAATAATATGCCTTATAAACTAATTCGTTACTTATATCCCCCGCTGTATTAATACTCCATCTGATACTTAAAAGTCTTACAATGCAAGCAATAATTGTTGTCAAGATAGTAATTACTATCATTGATAAAAGTAAATTATTGCCAAAGATCGAGTTAAATATTTCATATATTTTATTGCCTTCTAATGCTGCATTGCCAAGAAGGATTGATATGAAGGGTATGAAAATTGCAATGCTTATTAATTCCGCAAAACTACTTAACACCATCCATGCAACTAATAAAATTATTTGTGACTTTTTATTAGTATTTATTATTCTAAATATTTTGTAAAATATTGTATTCATACACTTTCATTTTTCTTGATTTTAGTATCGATTTGTTGTCCTATCAATATGAAAAATTTTTAATTATACAACAATATAATTGCTTATTTTTGAACTCAATTTATCATAATTAAAGAAAAATTATAGGTGCATTTTGCATATATATGAAAGTTAATAAAGTAGTGTTGCTTCTCTCAAATACTTCTTGGTATTTATATAATTTTAAAAAAAAATTGATTGATGAATTAATTCAAAATGAATATAAAGTTTATTTAGTTGCCCCATTTGATAAACATACTAGGGATTTCGAAAATAGAGGAATTAAAGTAATAAATTGGCACCTTAATAGGAAATCTCTCAACCCATTAAGTGCATTATTGTCAATAATGCACCTTATTTATGTGTATGCAAAGATTAAACCTAATTTAGTGCATCACTTTACCATAAAGTCAATTGTTTATGGAACAATTGCAGCAAGAATAATTAACATAAAAACTGTTATTAATGCTTTTACTGGATTAGGCCCAGTATACTTCATGAGAGAAAAGCATCTCGCAATATTAAAAAATTTTATTTTAGCTTTATATAAGAGAGTTTTGTCAGAAAAAAGATGTGTAACAATCGTCCAAAACAAATCTGATTTGAATGAACTTGAACTTCTTTCAAATAGAAATATTAGGAAATCTATATTGATTCCAGGATCTGGAGTAGATACAGATTTCTTTAAAATTAAGGAGAAAAGAGAAAAATTTAGTAACCCGCCAAAAATTTTATTCCCTGCTCGATTAATTCAAGAAAAAGGATTCAATGAATTATTAGAAGCTTGTAATCTACTTTGGGATGAAAATTATTTATTTAAACTTATTTTTGCAGGATTAGTAGATTTTGGAAACAATAGTTGTATTTCTGAAAATTATCTTAGAAGAATTAAATTAAACAAAAATATATCTATTTTAGGACACATTAATAATATGAGAGATATTTATGAGTCTGTTGATATTGTTGTTTTACCTTCTTGGAGGGAAGGACTCTCAAAATCTTTGATTGAAGCTTCTTCAATGCAATGTGCGATAGTAACTACGGATGTACCTGGCTGTAAAGATGTTATAACTCATTTTAAAAATGGCATTCTTGTCCCAGCAAAGGATGTAAACGCTCTTAAGCAATCAATTCAATATCTCTTGAATAATCAAGAATTTGCCTTGAAATTGGGTATTGCAGCGAGAAAAAATGCAATAACCAAATTTAAATTATCTAAAATAAATAAATTAACCCTAGATTTATATGAAGATATTTTTAGAAAACAATTATAAAAAAGTTTTTATGATGACTATCGTTAAAACTGCAAGTGCATATATAAAATAAACTGTCTTTTGATGACTAAATCCAGCATTTAACAAACGATGATGTAAGTGATTCCTATCAGGATAAAAAGGAGATTTTCCCAAATTAATTCTTTTTAAAATAACGTACAACATATCAAAAACTGGTAATGAAACAACTATCAATGATTGGTTTAGTGCAATAATTCCATCTATATTTTTAAAGGCTAAGATGGATATAATAGATAATATAAATCCTAGAAAATTTGAACCCCCATCTCCCATTATTATCTTTGCTGGATAATAGTTATAATTAAGGAAAGCAAAACAACTTCCCGCAACAATAAAAGATAATAATCCTATGATAGTTTGTTCATAAACCATGCTTTGTTGACCTAGGAAAATTAAATATATAAATATTATTCCAGCGGATAATCCATCTAGACCATCAAACCAGTTAATTGCATTAGTAATAGCTACTATCCAGAAAATAGTGATTAAAAAACTTATTAAGACTGGCAATTCTAAGTTCTTAAACCAAAGAAAATTTACAAAATCTATTCTTATGTTCATGAACCATATAATTGAGGCTGAAGAAAACTGAAAACCTAGTCTTAAAAAAGGAGATAAATTAACAAGATCATCTGTTAATCCGATGAGAAAGAAAAATGAAGAGATTACAACAATTGAATATAAAATATGAATTTGTGAGATTTCAAATAAATTAAAATTACCTATAAGCAGATTGATTAAAAAAGTAATAATAAAACTTGCAAAAATTGCTATGCCACCTACCCTTACAATTGGTTTAGAGTGTTGACTTCTAATGTCAGGAGTATCAAAAATTCCTGAATTTTGAAAATATTTTTTTATTAAAGGAACCGTAGTTAGAGTTATTAATATAGATGTTAAAAAGCTAATTATATTCATTTTTTTTAATTAATTTGAGTTATTGGGAAGTATCTTGAAGTAAATAATGACCTTATATTCATTGAATAATTTAAATTATTATCTATAATTTAAATTATTTTTTAAAACATCTGTATTTTTTTAGTAAGCTTTTACCTTTAATAATTTTACCTCCATCAGGTCCTCTATTATTATTAATAATTGGAATTATTCGCAAATCTAATTATTTTATCACTTTTGGTATTGCAACTCTTTTATTTTCTAGTTTAGGGATTACTTCAGAGTATTTAACCAGATATGTAGAGAGTCCTTATGTAAGATTAGATGAGTCTGATGTTGATCAAGCTGATGCGATTGTTGTTCTAAGTGGTACTAGAGAGTATTTAATAAATAGAAGTAAAATTGTTGAATGGAAAGATCCAGACAGATTTTTTGCAGGTGTTCAACTATATAAAAAAAAGAAATCTCAAAAATTAATTTTTACTGGAGGATATAGTCCTTTCTATTCAAATTCTCCTATTGAGGGACAATTAAATAAGAAAGATGCAATTTCTTTTGGAATCCCTTCTAGTTCTATTTTTATAACTAACAAAGCTAATAATACTTATCAGGAGGCTATAGAGGTTGAAAACCTTTTGAAAAAGATTTCCCCCAAAAAAAGTAATACAATATTCCTTGTTACAAGTGCATTTCATATGAAGAGAGCTGAAACTCTCTTTAGTAGAAGAGGGTTAATAGTTAAGCCTTTTCCAGTAGATTTTAAATCTAATTTCAAATATCGATTAAGCTCTTTCAAGAATCCGCATCTTTGGGTTCCTAATTCTTCAAGTCTTCATTCTTTTTCGATTGGATTAAGAGAGATTTTTGGGAGGGCATTTTATAGGATATTCTAGAATTAGAAAACATCAAATTAATGATAATAAATCTTAAATTCTTTTCAAAAAATAATAAAACCAAGAATGAAAAACTTTCGAAAAGTAGACAATTAGAAGATAGGATATTGGCAGAAAAAAGACATGATATTGATAGCGGTATTTTTCAAGGAAGATATGTAAACTACAAATTAGGAAGGTTAACTGATGAATTCATATATGGCAGATATAAAATTTTTGAAGAGGTAAAAGGCGATTTAAGAAAACTTAAACCAAATTCAACAGTACTTGATTTAGGATGCGGAACTGGTCATTTAAGTAAATTCATTAAAGATCTTGGACATGAAGTTATAGGTTTGGATCCTTCAAAAAAAATGTTAAATTTCGCTAAAAATAATTTCCCCGAAATTGAATTTGTTGAAGGCATCTCAGCAGAACTTCCTTTTAAAAATAATACTTTTGACTATGTTGTATCGATTGAGGTTTTAAGATATCTAAATAAAAAAGATGTTTTGCAGACTTATGAAGAAATTTATAGGGTTTTAAAACCAGAAAGTTTTTTTAATGCTACTCATGTGAATAAATGGGCAATTGATTTTTATTATTTTTATTATCACTTTGTTAAAAACTGTTATTTAGGAATTGGTAAAAATTATCATAATTGTTATTTTACTTTTCCCAATAAAGAAGAAATAAATCTAAAAAAATTAGGTTTTAAAAAAATTAATTCAAAAGGGAGGATGTTTGCTCCAATTAGGATTGCATATAAATTTGGACCAATCATAGGGAGAGTAATTACATTATTCGTTGAGAAATTTAATAAGAAGCAAAATTTTAAAGGCTTTTATAAGAAATTCTCAGGACATTTAATAATAAGGGGATCTAAGCCCTAATGAAAAAATTAATAGTAAATGCAGATGACTTTGGATTAACAAAAGAAATTTCTGAGGAAATTTTAAATATTTTTCTCCTTGGAAATATTAGTAGTGCATCCTTAATGGTGAATACCCCAGGAACTAATCACGCTATAGGATTAGCTAAAAGATATCCCAAGTTAGGGGTTGGCTTGCATTTTAATTTAACTGAAGGCAAAGCAATGTCTGGTATTTCTTCTATTACCAACCTAGAGGGAAAGTTTCTAGGGAGATTACCTTTGAATTTAAGCTTATACTCAATGGCTATTAACTTAAGTGATATTAGATTAGAACTTATAAGTCAATATGAATATTTAATAAATTCGGGAATATTTATTACACATATAGATAGCCATCAACATATGCATATGAATCCTAAGATTTTCAAAATAGTCGCTGACTTTGCAAAAGAACTAAATATCCCAGTTAGAATAGCCTTCCCTCAAGTTATTAGAAGAAAAAAAGGAAGTCTAAATTATAACAAAAGGTTTAAACAATTTATTCTTAATTATGCAGCTCTAGAAAATATGGAATACGCTAATAAAATTTCTGTTAGGTTCAATAAATCATTCAATTCAATATTTGATTTTCATCCATTCCAAATGCCTACTGAAAATGATTATTTTGAGTTAATTGAGAGCTCTAAATCTAATTTTCATGAATTGATGGTACACACCTTTAAAGAATCTAAGGAATTAGTCGAATTTTATTCGGATAAATATAATAAGAAAATGGACTTTTTTAATAAGTCACAAGCTGAGATGAATATTCTATCCAAAAAAAACATTTTTAAATCTTATGAATTGATAACTTATCGTGATCTTTAAATCTTAAAGTAATCGAATAAAATTTAAAGTAATGTTTATTTCATGTTTCGCTTATAAAAAATTATTGATCTTTTAATTTAGTAACCTTAACGACTGCTGAAGAACCACCTTCATAATTTATTACCCCAGCGAAATTAATACCACAGCCATTTTCAGCAAATATTTTTTTTACATCTTTAATCCTCATAGGATTATCATATTCTGGGGAGAATCCGTCAAAAGTATCCATTATTGCCCATTCTTTTCTTTGTTTCCTAGTTAACTGTTTTGGGAAATTTGAGATATCAGTAATTGGGATAAATCTTGTCAGGAATTTTAATTTCAAAGAACAAAGAAAATCAAAAACTATTATCATCCAACCTACATTAATAGATATCAATTTAAGTAAAATTTTATTTGGCAACCTTTTAGTTAATGGTCTAAGTATATATTTCGAATGGATTTTTGTATACCACCCTTTTATAGGATAAAAATCAACGACAATTTCTCCTCCCTTCTTAGCTTTTTGAATAAGTGCAACTACAGACTTTTTAAACGAGGGAGTGTGTTGCAATACGCCAAAGCAAAAAACTTTATCAAATGTAGAATCAGGAAAAGGCATTTCGTAAATTGATGCTTGAGAGATTGCTAATCTATTTTTGTATTTATAGTTATTTTTAAGATTTACTTCAACAGCATTTGAATAATCAATACTATGAAGAATACCCGTTGTGGTTTTTAAAAAAACTTCAGAAAATCTACCAGCTCCACTTCCTACTTCTAAAACATTTTGTTTAGAAATTACTTTTGGATTCCATTGAGTAGATCCATAAAATCGATTTTCAGAAAATTTTAAATTATTATTTTTATCAAGCTGAGTTGTATCAAATTTTTGCCATTGAAAGCCAAAGTTTTTGCTGTAATTTTTTGCCAGACAAAATCTTGGGATTTCATTAACTATGGGGAATTTTTCATCCCCGGATTCGGAAATAAAATTATCACCAATTTTTTTTATGGGTAGCCCAGTTTTTGGGGAACAATATAAACTTTCCATATTTTAAATCAGTGACCTTAATATTAATACATTTCTGAAATCATATAAAAAAATTTATTAATAAAAATAGAATAGTTTTTGGAAATCTATATTAAGTGGTATAAAAGTAATGAGGTATTTTGAGATTTTAAACATCTTATTATTTAAAAATGAATAATATTTTAGTTACAGGAGGAACTGGTTTTATAGGAAGTCATACATGTATAAATCTTTTAGAGCAAGGATATGAATTAACAGTTATTGACTCTAATATAAATAGCTCAAGTTTGTCTTTAGAGAGAATTAAAGAGATTTTAAAAAAAAAAAAGTAAATTTTAATCCTAAATTAACTTTTAAAAAAGGGGATATAAGAGATAAGTTTTTTCTTAATCTTCTTTTTTTAAAAGCTATAGAGAAAGGCACTCCTATAAAAGGAGTTATACATTTGGCTGGACTGAAATCAGTTGAAGAATCAATAAGAAAACCCTTACTTTATTGGGATAATAATGTTAATGGAACAATGAACCTACTCAAAATAATGAAAAAATTTGATTGTAAAACAATCGTTTTTAGCAGTAGTGCCACTATTTATGGAGTTGTTTCTTCAGATCCAATTGATGAAAAATGTAGAATAAATCCTAATAATCCCTATGGTCACACAAAAGCGGCAATTGAGTTTATGTTGAAAGGAATTTTTGAGAGTTCAAAAGACAAATGGAGGATAGCAAATTTAAGATACTTTAATCCAATAGGAGCACACGATAGTAGCTTAATAGGAGAAAATCCATCTGATTATCCTAATAATTTGTTCCCGATCATATGTAATGTTGCACAAGGAAAATACGAGGAATTAAAAATATTTGGTAATGATTGGCCTACCCTGGATGGGACTTGTGTAAGAGATTATATTCATGTAATGGATTTAGCAGAGGCACACACTAGTGCATTAGATTTTTTATTAAGTAATAAATCACAATTAATTGATTTGAATATTGGAACAGGAATTGGTACTAGTGTCTTAGAGCTTGTAGAGAAATTCTCAAAAGTAAACAATTGTTCAGTACGATTTTCTTATAGTGGTAGACGTCAAGGGGACGCTCCAGTTGTCATAGCAAATAATAATAA
Source organism: Prochlorococcus sp. AG-347-I04 (assembly GCA_003281625.1). GTDB lineage: Bacteria > Cyanobacteriota > Cyanobacteriia > PCC-6307 > Cyanobiaceae > Prochlorococcus_A. Next base: position 16,454 of record QCBL01000013.1, on the reverse strand, counting down.
AGCTATTTCAGTATTGAACTGGAAGCCAAAAAGAAATTTGGAAGAAATGTGTAAAAATGGATGGGAATGGAAAAAAAACAATCCTTTGGGATATCAATAAATTAATTTTTAATTATTAGTACCATCTCCAATTTTCCAAAGATTAATATTAGCTTCTAAAACTTTCGTACGAGAAACAATTGATCTAACATCAAAAACCCAGGAAGGTTTCCGCATTTTTTTTGATATCGCAAACCAATTAATTTTTGAGTATTCATCCCACTCAGTTAAAACGACAATAGCATCTGCTCCATCAGATGAAATAGTAATATCTTTTTCGAAACTCCATTGACCCTCTAGTTGGAAATAATTTTGGTCTTTTATCTCTTTGATCTTCTTATTTTCTTTTTTACCAAGATTAACTTCAATTTGTTTTGGATCTACTTTTGGGTCATGTATTTGAAGAACTGCTCCCTCTTCAAGTAAATCCTTACAAATATTTATTGAGGCAGATTCTCTAGTATCATTTGTATTTGCCTTAAAAGCAAAACCTAAAATACAAATTTTTTTGCCTGTTACTGTTCCAAGTAACTTTTTAATAATTAATCTAGTGATTCTATGTTGATGCCATTTATTTAATAAAACAACTCCTTCCCAAAAATTAGCGACTTCATTTAATCCAAAATAATTAGATAAGTAAACAAGGTTTAGAATATCTTTCTTAAAACAGCTACCACCAAATCCAGGCCCAGCGTCGAGGAATTTAGAACCTATCCTGCTGTCTGAGCCAATAGCCCTTGCTACTTCTCTAACATCAGCCCCTGTAGCTTCACATATTGCTCCTATAGAATTGATTGAGCTAATTCTCTGGGCCAAGAATGCATTTGCAGTAATTTTTGCTAGCTCACTGCTCCAAATATTGGTATGAAGGATTTTATTTATTGGGACCCAATTTTTATATATATCAGTTAAGGAATTTATTGCTTTTTTGTTTTCTCCTCCAATAAGAACCCTATCAGGATATTCTAAATCCTTTATCGCGGTACCTTCAGCAAGAAATTCTGGATTTGATAAAACGTCGAATTTTTTTTCTTTATCATCGGGTGATAATTGAGAAGCTTCAAGTATTGTTTTAATAACTTCTGCTGTTTTTACAGGTAGGGTACTTTTCTCTACTACTATTGTGTAACCTTTTGAATATTTAGCCACTTGTCTAGCACAGGCTTCTACCCATTTAAGATCGCTTGCTTTACCAGCCCCTACTCCCTTTTTTTTTGTTGGAGTATTAACAGATATAAAAATCATATCTGCCTTAGATATGTTGTCCTCTAGCTTTGTTGAAAAAAATAAATTTTTATTACGTCGTTTCTTTATTAGATTATCTAAACCAGGTTCATATATTGGTAACAAATCTAAGTTTAAGCTATTCCATAAATTAATCCTTTCTTCATTTATATCAACTACATTCACTAGAATTTCAGGACATTTATCTGCAATAACAGCCATTGTTGGCCCACCAACATATCCCGCGCCGATACAACAAATGTTTTTTATTAATGAACTCATTTCAAAATTATAATCGATAGTGCTTTTGAGAAGTTATTTGAGTTTTATATTTTATCTTTACGGCCATAATTGTCCTCAAATCTAATTATGTCATCTTCGCCGACATAAGTACCGCTTTGAACTTCAATTAATATAAGGGGATTTTCTCCTGGATTGCTTAATCTATGTTTAGTTCTGGAAGATATATAAATACTCTCGTTTTCAACAAGGTTTTTGATATTATTTCCAATTTGAACTTTCGCCTTCCCACTTACAACTATCCAATGCTCTGATCTATATTTGTGCATTTGTAGTGATAGAGAAGAATAAGGATTTACTATTATTTTTTTTATTTTCCAAGTTGAATCCTCTTCAATAGAGGTGTAAGATCCCCAAGGTCTATAAACTTTTTTATGCGTTTCTCCTTCTTGATATCCCTTTTTATTTAATAAAGGGACTATTTCTTTAATTACTTGTGATTTTCTTTTATCGCTAATGAGAGTAGCATCATTAGTCTCTATGATTAAAAGATTATTAAGCCCTATACCTACAATCAATCTTTCTTCACTAGACAAATAACAATTCTCTGAATCTTTCAAAATAACTTTGCCATTTAAAACATTACCATGAGAATCTTTATCTGATATTTCCCAAAGAGATTTCCAGCTCCCTACGTCACTCCAGCCTGCATCTAAGGGAAGAACTATCCCTTTAGCTGTTCTTTCCATAATTGCCAAATCAAATGAAATATTTGGACATTTTTCAAAATCTCTATTAGTTAATCTTTGAAAATCTAGATCGGAATATTTATTTTTGAAAGTCTGTATGCAAGAATTATAAACTTTTGGAGAAAATTTTTTTATTTCACTTATTAAGACCTTTGCTTTAGCAATAAAAATTCCACTATTCCATAAATATTTTTTATCTTCTAAGAAGGAAGAAGCCACTTCGTAACTTGGTTTTTCAATAAACTTTTTTATATATTTGGCATCATTAGATAATAAATCTATTCCTTTCCCGCACTCGATGTAGCCATATCCAGTCTCAGGGGTAGTTGGGGGAACGCCAAAAGTAACTATATTTCCATTTTCAGCAAATTTACTTGCTTTAATTATCATTTCTTGAAATTTTTCTCTATTTTTAATTTCATGATCAGCGGATAGAATTAATAAGATTGGATCATCCTGAAAACTGAGTGCTTCAAGTGAGGCGATTGTAATAGCTGGACAAGTATTTTTCCCAAAAGGTTCAAGGATTATAGATTTAGGGCAGTAATTAATTTCTCTAAATTGTTCAGCTACAATAAATCTATGTTCTGAATTGCAAACTATTATAGGTTTATCCAACCGATCAATTCCTTCTAATCTTTTATAAGTTTGTTGTAATAGTGAGTAATTATATTTTTTTAAAATATCCAGATATTGCTTTGGAAAACTTTTTCTAGATAATGGCCATAATCTAGTGCCAGTTCCTCCAGAAAGGATTACTGGAATAATATTCAACCCTTTATTCAATATTAAAATCCAATATATCTAGAAATATAATAAGCCTTAGTTTGTTTGTAAATAATTTTACGAAATTTTCTAAAGACATTTATAGTTTTGAGAGTGATACTTTAATATAATTAGTGAAATAGAATTAAAAGATAAAGTTTGAATATTAGATTTATAAATAACTTTAAGTCTTTGATTAATCATAAAATCGTATAATTAATTCTTATAAATTAGGTTTTTAAAATTGATGATGAAATCTAGAAAAGGAATAATTCTTGCTGGTGGTAATGGTACAAGATTAGCTCCCCTTACAAATGCAATAAGTAAACAATTAATGCCAATTTATGATAAGCCAATGATTTATTATCCAATATGCACTTTAATGCTTGCAGGAATAAAAGAGATAAATCTTGTTGTAAGTTATGATTATCTTGATTTTTTTAGAAAGCTACTTGGGGATGGATCTAAGTGGGGAATTAAAATTTTCTATACAAAACAATTTGCTCCTAATGGTTTAACTGAAGGTATTATTTTGTCTGAGGAATTTCTTGATTGCGCACCAGCGGCTTTAATTCTTGGCGATAATCTTTTTCATGGAAGTAGTCTTATGAAACATCTTAATTCAGGAAATTCTAGAATTAATGGAGCAACAATTTTTGCTTATAGAGTAAAAGATCCCCAAAATTACGGAGTTATAGATTTTGATAATGAAGGAAAAGTATTGAGTATACAAGAAAAACCTAAATTACCAAAGACTAATTATGCTGCAACTGGATTATATTTTTATGATAAGAATGTTGTAGAAAAAGCTAAAAGTGTAAAAATCTCTCAAAATGGTGAACTTGAAATTACCTCATTAAATCAAATCTATTTAGAGGAAAATGCTTTAAATGTTGAATTAATGGGAAGAGGGATGGCTTGGTTAGATACGGGTACTCACGATTCATTACATAAAGCATCATCTTTCATAAGAACCTTGGAGGATAGACAAGGATTAAAGGTTTCTTGCCCTGAAGAAATTGCTTGGAGAAAGAAATGGATTAATGATGATCAGCTAAGAGAATTAGCTAAGCCTCTTATGAAAAGTGGTTATGGAAATTATTTGCTTAATTTAATAAAAAATCAATCAATTGATAATTTATTTATATAAGAAATTTATATTACTTCTTTTAAAATTAAATAAATGAATTTTCAAATACCCCAAACTTATCAAAGAATATTAATAACTGGAGGTGCAGGATTTATTGGAGGTTGTTTAGTAAGGAAATTATTGAACAAAACTGAAAGTAATATATTCAATCTTGATAAATTAACTTATGCAAGTGATTTATTTGGGGTCAATAGTGAGTTAAAAAAATTAGGAGTCAAGGCAGTTGATCGTTATCAATTTATAAAGGTTGACCTAGCGAATAAAGATTTGTTATCACAAGTAATTAAAAAGGTTGATCCTGATATAGTTTTTAACCTTGCAGCGGAAAGTCATGTAGATAGGTCTATAGATGATCCCGAAATATTTCTTAGAAGTAATGTTATTGGTACCTTCAATTTATTAGAGGTTCTAAGATCACATTATGAAAATTTATCTTTTGAAAGAAAAAGTTTTTTTAGATTACATCATGTGAGTACGGATGAGGTTTATGGATCTGCTGAAGGAGAAAGTAAATTTTCTGAAAAGACCCCTTATAATCCAAATAGTCCTTATTCAGCTACTAAAGCCTCAAGCGACCACCTTGTAAGAGCTTGGCATTCGAGTTATGGACTCCCAATTTTGATTTCGAACTGTAGCAATAATTATGGACCATGGCAATTACCAGAAAAGTTGATTCCTTTGGCAATCTATAAAGCTTTAAATGATCAAAAAATCCCAATATATGGGGACGGAAAAAATATTCGAGATTGGTTATATGTAGATGATCATGTTGAAGCAATTATCAATTGTGCAATTAAAGGTTCCATTGGTTCTAGTTATTGTATTGGAGGAAATAACGAATTTTCAAACTTAAGCATTGTAAAATTAATATGTAGCCTTTTGAATGAAAAAGTTTCTTCTAATAGAAACTTTATTGATCAAATTACCTTTGTAGCAGATAGACCAGGACATGATTTAAGATACGCGATTGATAATTCCTTTATAATAAAAGAATTAGGATGGCAGCCTAAATATACTTTTGAAGAAGGACTTAATAAAACAGTTGATTGGTATCTTGCAAACCAAAAATGGTGTGAAAAAATTATCAATAAGAACGATTTTATTTCTGAAAGAATAGGTCTGAATAACAATTAAAAAAAAATTAAATTAAGTTTAAAATTTATAATTTGAAAAAATTTATGATTCTTTTTTCGAATTTAGATATTGCAAGCTGTGCTCTAATATCCTTTCACTCGCTTTACCATCTCCAAAAGGATTAATTGATTTTGACATTCTTTCATAAATCTTTTTATCGTTAATTAACTCTTTAACTGATCGTATTATAGTTTCCGTCCGAGTACCTATTAATTTTGCAGCTCCAGCAACAATTGCTTCCTCCCTCTCAGTGTTACTTCTTAAAATAAGAACTGGTTTTCCTAAAGAAGGTACTTCTTCTTGTATACCTCCTGAATCAGTCATCACTAAGTAGGAACCTTTTATAGCTGCGATTTGTTGATCATAGTTTAATGGCTCAATTAAAAATATGTTTTTTTCATTGCGTAATTTTGAATTGAATATACTTCTAACTTTTTTATTTTTGTGCATTGGAATTATGAAATAAATATCCTTGATCTCTTGCGCTATTTGTTGAATCGCCATAACAATATTATCTAAATTAATTCCCCAATTCTCTCTTCTATGAACAGTTACAAGTATTATCTTCCCGATTCCCCAATTGAGATTATTAATTTTTGGTAATTTAACATTATCTGAAATACTCATAAGAGCGTCAATTACAGTATTTCCAGTCACAAATATATTTTCTTTAATACCTGAATTTATTAAATTTAATTTTGCTTTTTCTGTTGGAGCAAAATGAAGATCTGCGATTTGTGAAATCAATCTTCTATTAACTTCTTCAGGGAAAGGATTAGATTTATCATCAGTTCTTAAGCCTGCTTCAACATGAGCAATGGGAATTTTATTATAAAATGCTGCTAGGCATCCTGAAAAAGCTGAAGAAGTATCCCCTTGAATAAAAACAAGATCTGGTTTTTTATTTTTAAAATCTTCTTCTAAACCAATTAAAGATGAGCAAGTGATATGAGTAAGAGTTTGATCATGACTCATCAATTTGAGATCATAATTAGCATTAATATTAAATAATTCTAAGACTTGATAAACCATCTCTTGATGTTGACCGGTTAAGACAATACGAACATTAAAGTTTTTAGAATTAGAAAATGCTTTTATTACTGGAGCTAATTTTATTGCTTCTGGTCTAGTGCCTATAATTATTGTTATTAACGGCATGAAATTTTAATAGTTTTATTTGCGATTAAATATAGGATTGATTTTAATATATTATTGTAAACGATTAAAAAAATGTTAATTTTAAAAATATAGCTTTTAAAATAAATTTAGATATTTAATAGTTGAGAGTTAATAATTATGATTCTTAATAAGTTTTCTTGGATTTTCTCAAGAAGAAGATTATTTACAGCTGTCTTTTTAGACTATGTCATCTTATTTATATTATTAGTATCAAAAAAGAATATTTATCCTGAACTTGATTATGTAGATAAACAAAACATATTATTTTTTTGTTTTATTTGGAGCAGTTTAAATTATATATTTGGTTTATATTTTTTTAGATTAAATTCATTTTTATTAGATTCAATAAAAAATTATATTAAAAATAGCAGTAAACTTTTAATTTCTTTTTTATTCATTTATTTATCAAATAGTATCTTTTTTAAAGTGAATTTTTTAAGCAGTAGAGATCCAATTTTTTCAATTAATTTTATTGTGGTTTTTATCTTGTCAACATATATAGGTCATATCATATTGATATTTATTCTACACAAAAGAGATTCTAAGTTTCAAAATTGGATATTAATTGGACCAAAAAATTTAAACTCTATATTAATCGAAACTATAAATAATACTAAATATAACTATGAAATAGAAACAATTTCAAATATAGATGATTTAAAGAAATTAAATCTTAAAATTAAAAAATATTCAGGAATTATTATTAGTTCTGAGTTTGAAGATGCATTAATTGATTTTGCTTTCCTCAAGTCAAATAATCTATCCTGTTTAACAATTAAAGATTGGTGTCAAATTTATATACAAAGGTTTCCACCTGAGTTAATCACAGCATCTGATATCTTACGCATTAATAAATCATTAAATGAAAGAAATTTCGAAATGCGTTTAAAAAGGATTGCAGATATTATTCTTAGCAGTTTTTTATTGATTGTTATGCTTCCAGTTCTTTTTTTATCATCTATTTTAATATTTTTGGAAGATTTTGGACCCATTTTGTACAATCAAATTAGAACAGGATTAAATGCAAAGAAATTTAAAATTTATAAATTAAGAAGTATGAGAGTTAATTCTGAAAAAGATGGAGCTATCTGGGCCACAATTAATGATAAGAGGATTAGTAAGATTGGTAAAATAATTAGATCTACAAGGATAGATGAATTACCCCAACTCTGGTCTGTTTTACAAGGAAAGATGAGCCTAATAGGGCCAAGGCCAGAGAGACCTGAGTTTGATAAAGTACTAAGTAAAGATATACCTTTTTACGACATGAGATATTCTATAAAGCCTGGTTTAAGTGGTTGGGCTCAGGTAAATTATCCTTATGGAGCTTCAAAGAAAGATGCTAAAAATAAATTAAGTTATGATTTATATTATCTAGAAAATTTTTCTTTTTTTCTGGATTTTTTGATTTTACTTAAAACTATCAAATTAGTGCTAAATGCTAAAGGATCTGAACAAGGATCTAAAATCTAAATATTATGAATCCAAACCATAATTTTTTATTTTTGAAAAGTCAATACATTTTATTTTTTTCTAAATGAAAGATTTAATAACATTTAATAAGCCATTTGTAACATCATTAGATGAAGATTTCTTTAACAAATTAAATAGAGGATTAACTTCTTTATCAGGTGATGGTTTTTATACTAAAAAAATAAATAAATGGTTAGAAAATTATACTAAATCTAATAAAGCTCTCTTAACACATTCATGCACAGCTGCATTAGAAATGAGTGCAATATTAATGAACATAAATGCTGGAGATGAAGTTATAATGCCATCTTATACTTTTGTCTCAACAGCTAATGCTATTGTTTTAAGAGGAGGTATACCTAGGTTCGTTGATATTAGAGAAGATACACTAAATATAGATGAAAACTACATTGAAAATGCCATAAATAAAAAAACAAAGGCAATTATTCCAGTTCATTATGCAGGAGTATCAGCAGAAATGGATACTATTATAAATATTGCAAAAGAGTATAGACTTTTTGTTGCTGAAGATGCAGCGCAAGGTCTTATGGGTAGTTACAAAGGTAAACCTCTTGGAGCTATTGGAGACTTGGGCTCATTTAGTTTCCATGAAACTAAAAATATTATTTCAGGAGAAGGAGGAGCTTTAATTGTTAATAATGAGGAGTTTATTGAAAGATCTGAAATTATTCGTGAAAAAGGAACTAATAGAAGTATTTATATCAAGGGAGAGATTGATAAATATACATGGTGTGATATTGGCTCTTCTTATTTGCCAGCTGAAATAGTATCAGCATTTCTATTGAATCAATTAAATCTTTCTAAAAGGATTACAAAAGAAAGATTATCTATTTGGAATAATTACCACTCAATGCTTTTATCTTTAGAAAAAAAAGGTTTGATAAAAAGACCCAAAATACCAAATGAATGTAAGCATAATGGTCATATATATTTTATCCTTGTGGAGAAAAATAAGAGGGATAAAATCATACAAAAATTATTTGAAAATAATATTCAAGTAACTTCTCATTATGAACCTCTTCATTCTTCAAAGGCTGGGATTAAATATTGTCAAATATCAGGTTCAATGAATAAAACAAATTATTGTGCTAATTCAATTATCAGACTTCCTATGTGGATAGGTTTAACGATTGAAAAACAAATATATATAGTTGATATGCTGGAAAAAACCTTAAAAAATTTGTAGAGAAAAGATTTAAATTTAATTTTTTTCTTAATTTAACTTATTATTAAAAAAGAATTAAAAATTTAATGAGTGCTAATAATAAATTTAAACCTATTGCTTTGAAGGATATTAAAAATTTTCATCAAAAAATAAAAGATAAAGAACCTTTTTGTTTCGTTAGATATAGTGATGGTGAGACAGAAATAATAAAGAATAGGTATTTAAAAATATCTAAGGGTAAGACACACTTTAAAGGAAAAATATTCAATAACAATTTCTCTGATATTGATACAAAAGAGTTTGATCCTAATTCTAATATTGATTTAAGAGAGGATCTATTGATATCTGCAATAAAAAAGATGCCAAATTACTATAAAGGAATGCCGCATAAAAGGTTTAAAAAAGACAGAGAATTAATGATCACTCTTCACGGCGGTTTAGATCAAAATATTACTTTTGCCGATCTTTTAATTAATTCAAATTATATTTTTTTTAGAAAAAATATTGTCCCTGAATTTGCTAATTATGAGCATATTTATCTTATTGCTAACTATAGAGCAATCCCAAAGAATATTTTGGAGAAATCTAAGCATTTAATGGTACCGGATAATTTTTTTTCAAATTACCAAAACGTGAAAAATGATATTTTAAATAATTTATTTGATATTCCATCAGGATCATTAATTCTTTCATCAGCCTCATCATTATCAAATATTATCGGTTTTGAATTATTCAATCAAAGAAATGATATTACTTTCTTGGATATAGGCACATCAATAAATGATTTAATTGGTTTGCAGGAGATCACAAGAACTTACCATGAAATATATTTCTCAAAAGGAATAATTCCCTTTTTAAAGAAATTGAGACCTAGTTTTCGAATAAGGTGGTAATAATGGTAAAACAAAAAGAAATAACTGTAATTTTAAATGTTTTTGAGAGATTAAATAATCTTAAAATTCAATTAAATGCAATTAATGCTCAATCTATAAAACCAAAAGAAATATTGATTTGGCAAAATAAAGGGGGATTCGAAATTCCTAAAAGGTATTTTTCAAAAGCTTATATATCTTGTAATAATTATAATTATGGAGTTTGGGCAAGATTTGCATTTGCACTCAATGCTAAAACTGAATATGTTTGTATTTTTGATGATGATACTATCCCAGGTAAAAAATGGTTTGAGAATTGCCTAGAAACGATCAAACAAAATGAAGGTCTTTTAGGAACTCGGGGATTAAGATTTAAATCAAAGACAAGATACTCTCCGAATATTTGTATTGGATGGGATAACCCAAATATCAAAACTGAAAAAGTTGATATAGTTGGTCATTGCTGGTTCTTTAAAAGAGAATGGCTCAGTACTTTTTGGCGTGAATTACCACCAAAAAATTTTAGTAATATTGCAGGGGAAGATATTCATTTCTCTTATACAATTCAAAAATACTTAGGATTAGAAACATTTGTTCCACCACATCCACCTAATGATTTTGATCTATGGGGAAGTAATCCAAAATTAGCTCATCTTTTAGGTAACGATAATAAGGGAATATCAAGTAAAGATGATTCAATTATTAGATTCAATAAAGCTTTAAAGTATTATTCAAGCAAAGGGTTTAAATTGTATAAAGAAGATATTAAGCCAATGAAAAAAGAAATAATCATAGGGGATGGGTTGAGTTCTTTTACTCCTTTGAAGAAAAATTTGAAAAAAAATAAGAGGCTTTATAATTTTGCTAATAATTTAAATAATATACTTAGAAAATTTGGTATTTATTTGTAGAAGATTAAATGGGAATTCAATTAAAGCCAATCGAAGAAAAATACTTAAGTGAAATAATAATTTTGCTTCAATTAATAAGTAATTTTTATCCTAAAAAAACAAACTATAAATCAATTTTAAAGTTATTCCTTAACCAAAAGTACGTATTCGGTGTAGTTGCAATAGATTCAATTAATAATGGAAATACTGAAAAAGTTATTGGTTTTGGTTCCTTACATTTATCAAGAAAAATTAGAGGAGGTATTATTGGATTTATAGAAGAGATTGCAGTACTTGAAAATTATAGGGGGCGAGGAATTGGTAAATTAATAATGCAAGAGTTAATAGATAATGCTAGAAATGAAAATTGTTATAAATTGGTTTTAGAATGTAGGGGAGAAAAAAAGTTTTTTTATGAAAAGTTAGGATTCAATTGTTCTGGATATTCAATGTCTTTAATTTTATGAAAACCCTTATTAAGATTTTATAAATTTGAAAAAAATTATCTCTAAAAATAATAATGAATTAATTCTTTTAATAAAATTATGGAAATATTTTCCTAAAAAAAGAAAAATTCAATTTTTTTTATTATTAGTATTAATGCTTTTAAGCGGCTTTGCAGAAATGATTTCATTTACTGCAGTAATTCCTTTTTTAACAGTTTTAACTGATCCTGAAAGTCTTTTGAAATTAAAAAGATTTCAACCTTTTTATAAATATTTAAACCTTGAATCAGCAGATCAATTATTCAATCCAATTGCAATTGTTTTTATAGTAATTACGATACTTGCTGCTTCCATTAAACTCTCATCTGTATGGTTAAGTGGCAGATATGCCGCATCACTAGGGAGCGAAATAAGTTGTAAGTCATATATAAATACTCTTTTGCAACCTTATGATGTTCAAATAGAGAAAAATACTAGTTCTGTTATTTCTACAAATACAACTTACTTAAATTCTGTAATATTGGTGTTTCATCAAACCTTATGGTTTATTTCAAACCTGATAATATCGATTTTAATTACTATTGGTCTGTTTATTGTTAATTATAAAATTGCATTTATACTTCTTTTGGTGTTTACTTTTGCATATTTAGTTCTAATGCTAAAAGTAAAATCAAGGTTAATGAGAAATAGTCAATATATCGCAAATGCGAATCAAATACAGGTTAAAATTATTCAAGAAAGTTTAGGATCAATAAGAGATATAATTCTGAATAAAGCATATAAAAACTTCATTGATATTTATGAAAAAATAGATATTAATATGCGTTTTAAAAATGCCGATAGTATTTTTTTATCTATCTTTCCAAGAAATGTTCTCGAGGTTTTGGGTATAATCTTTTTAGTCTTAATATCAATTATTATATATGGAATAGGTGAATTTCAAATTAAGGAAACTCTTCCTTTATTAGGAGCTTTCGCTCTTGGCGCTCAAAGGCTACTTCCTGCAATGCAGCAATCATATAATGCATGGGCAACAGTAAATTCTTATAGTTCCGAAATTAGAAATGTAATTAATTCTTTAGAACAAAATGTTGAAAATAAACTAGTTAATAATTATATTAATAGTCTTAGTATCATTAAAAAATCAATAAAAAAATCTATTGAAATTAAATCATTAAGTTTTAGATATAGTTATGACAAACCATATATTTTAAAAGACATAAATTTTGTAATAAAGAGAGGGGAAAGGATTGGTATTAAGGGCATTACAGGATCTGGTAAAAGTACTTTAATAGATATTATTATGGGCCTCTTAAAACCTACTAATGGCCAAGTATTAGTAGATGGTGATGATATTCACTCTAGAAGATATATTGATAAATGGCATAAAAATATTACTCATGTACCTCAGGATATTTATCTAACAGATAGCTCATTTGCAAAAAATATAGCTTTTGGAATACCAGACAAAGAAATTAATATGGATAAAGTAAAAGAAGTCGCTAAGAAGGCATATATCTCATCATTTATAGAGTCCTCGAATCAAAATTATAAAAATAGTGTTGGCGAAAAAGGTATAAAATTAAGTGGCGGGCAGAGACAAAGAATAGGCATTGCTAGAGCTTTATATAAAGAAACAGATTTAATTATTTTAGATGAAGCCACTAGTGCTTTAGATAAAGAAACTGAAAAAAAAATTATGGATTCTATAAAAAGTTTGAATCCAAATATCACAATCTTAGTTATTGCTCATAGATTAACTACCTTAGACTTTTGCGATAAAATAATAGAATTAAGAAATGGCCAATTATATGAAAATAAAAATATTGATAAATAGTTTTTATAAAATTTATAAATGTAGATTTTACTATAAATTTTAGGTTATCCAAAAGACAAATATGAGTGCAAGGAATATTTGGATAAAAATTTAGAAAGCATGAAATATTTTTTATTTTGAAAATTATTTAAGAAACTTCCTTAAAACCATAGTGTTATTCTATTTCATAGATTTACTATAATTATTTACTAATTTTTTTCATTTTCCGGATATTAAAGCAAGATAAAATTACTCATCAGAAGATATATTACTTTCTGTTGATAATAATAAATAAAAAATGTGTTTTGTAATCGATTATTTTATATTAAAGAAGCTTTTTCACAATTAATAGAGTGCTAAAAAGTTCATTTTGATAAATTCGATGAATCTGGCTTATCAATTAAAGAAGCAAAATTTTTTTTGAGAATTCTTATTTGAAATGAAAATTCAAGACCTTGATTGGGTAACTCATACTCATACAGATTATTATGATGTCTGCAATATTTATGATGGAGAAATGCCTTCTTATCTATGGGGAAAAGATTTTTGGGAAAATCATTATTATTTGATAAATTCAAATCATAAATTTAATAAAGAGAAGTTTAAACTTTCAGGAAATATTTTTTATTATGATGAAGACTTAAATTATCCAATTAGATTAATTAACATTCTTTCCAATTTAAATTCAGAAATTGTAGTTTTGGATCATGAAGATATGATTTTATATAGGCAAGCAAATCTTAAAGAAATTAATAAAGGAATAAATCTGATTAATGAAAATAAGTTAGATTCAGTAAGATTTATAAAAAATATAAATGCTAAGTACATTAAAATACCTGAAACAAATTCTGTCGAAATGATAAATCTTAATTCAGATTGGATTTTTTCTATACAGCCAAGTTTATGGAGAAGAGATACATTAATTAATCTATTAAAGAAAAATTTAAATGTTAATTGTTGGCAGTTAGAATATAAAAGTCAAAAAGTGGTAAAAAGATTAGGAATAAAAATTGGAGTTTTAGCAGGTGATTGCAATAAAAGAGGAAAATTTCACTGTGACTCAGAATATTATCCATATATTGCAACCGCTATATTTAAAGGCAAATGGACTATTTCAGAATATCCAAAGGAGCTTAAAGTTTTATTTAAAAAATATTCAATTGATCCCTTAATTAGAGGAGGTGTATAAATTTAAATAAAAAAAATATTAATACATTTGATTTTAACTTCTAGAATAACTGAAGAGTATTTTTTTCTAAATCAAAAATAAAAAAGTTTAAATTAGAGAGTAAATCTATTTATTTTGACTACTACATTTTTAACCTTTATATAAATCTTATGAGTAAAAATATAATTTTTATTGACGGTTGGTTTTTACAACCTCCTTTAAGAGGTATAGGCATTTATCTCAAAAATATATTAATTCATATGCCTAAAGATATTAAAGATTTAGAGTTTGTGTTGTTAATACCTAATCTAAATTTAGATCTTTCTATTTTCCCTAAAAACCTTAAGGTTAAGTTAATTAAATGCAATTACCTCTTTTTGTGGTACGAACTTTATTTGCCTCTTTTGGCAAGAAAAACAAAAAATTCAACAATTTTTTATCCTTCTGGGATCTGTGGAATCTTTACTTTTTATAAAAATTTTAATGTTATTTCAACTATTCACGATGTAGCTAGTTTGTTACCTTTAAAATACAATCCTATTACTTTTCAAGCAAGGCATCTATTAGGAAGAATTTATAGGAAATTATCATTCTATAAGTTTCTAACGCATTCCAAATTTATATTCACAGTATCAAATACGGCTAAATATGACATTGAAAAAGTTTGTTTAAAACAAAATTTAACTTACCCTAAAATTTACGTTGTAAAAAATGCATCTGAGATAAAAGAATTCCCATCACATAAAAAAAATAAATCGTTTCTTTGTATAACAGGAGAACATAGGCAGAAAAATTATAGATGTATAATAAATGCATTAAATTTTTTAAAAAATAATTCTTTAAAAGGATGGACAATTCATCTTGTGGGATTAAAAGAAAACGCAATAATTAATCATAAATGTGGGGCTAAAATTATTAAAAAAACATATATGGACCCCTCTGAAATTAGTGTATTATTTGCTTATGCCTATTGTCTTATATTCCCATCTATCTATGAATCTTTTGGTATACCATTGTTAGATGCTTTGAGATCCAAATGCCATATTATTGCTTCAAAGAATGGAGCTTCGAAAGAGGTATGTGATGATTCAGCATTGTTCTTCAATCCTTATTCACCTCAAGAATTATCTGAAAAGATATTAGAAATAATTAATTATTATCCTAAGAAACCATTTATTAAAAAAACAATTTTTTTACAACAGACTTGGAAAAAAAGTTCAAATTATATATTTAAAACAATTCAAGAGCATTCAAATATAACTTAGGTAAGATTTTAAATTAAATTTAAAAATAAATATTTTTTTCCAATTCTTCAACTAAAATTCCCCAAGAATATTTGTTTTTGATATTTAAAAAAGCATTATTTCTTATGCTTTTTCTTATTTTGGGATTATTACAAATTTCAATAATTGAAGTTGCAAATTCTCTTGGTGTATCTGCAATAAATAAATCCTTATTATGTTCGAAACCAAAAGGATCAGAACCTTTAGTAGTTGATAAAACTGGAATACCATTAGACATTGCTTCAATAATCTTGAATTGTTGCCCGCTACCGGATATTAATGGCGCAACTGCTAAAGTTGCTTTTTTAATACAATTAGTCATTGAAATTGGATTTGCTCGTAATATTAATCTTTTATTATTTTTGCAAATATCTATAAGAAATTCTGGAGGATTTCCTCCTGCAATATTTACTAAAATATCTTTATCCTCCCTCCAAACTATTGGCATTACTTTTTTTATGAGCCACATTATTGCGCTTAGGTTTGGTTCGTAAGAAAGTGATCCAAAAAAAATAATTATCTTATTATTATTTATTTTTTTTTCTAAATTTTTAGGTATTTCATACCCTATTGAACTTACTAAAATATTTTTTTTATTTCTAAATTTTTTTGTTTTTAAGTATTTTTTGTCCAGCTTAGAAACAACTATATATTTTTTACAATATTTAAAAGATGGTAAATTCTGTTCGAAAAATTTTGTACTAGAGTACTCAAATTTCCAAAAATAATTTCTAAAATTTTTCAAAATTGAACATTTTCTTTTCAAATTCAAAGTCATAGAATCAACTAAATCTATTACAAATGGATTTTTTGATTTTTCTATAATATCCCATAAAAAAT
>QCBL01000012.1 GCA_003281625.1 Prochlorococcus sp. AG-347-I04 | reverse complement strand
ATTAACTCCACTTGTCTCAATATGAATTTTCATTGAAGTTTGTTCTTCTCCCAGCGTCGTTTTTTTTATGGCTTTGCAAAAATTATCCAAGTTATGTTGTAAAGGTTCTCCACCTGTAATTACGCAAAAAGATGCCCCTTTACTTCTAGCAATTTTTATGCGATCTATTATTTTTGCAATTGATATAAAGGGATATTTTTTTTCATCCCATGAATTCTTGGTATCGCACCAAGAACATCCAACATTACAACCAGCTAATCTAACAAAATAAGCACTTTTTCCAGCGTGATAGCCTTCACCTTGTAATGAATGAAATTGTTCGACTAAGGGTAAAAAATTTGTCATTTTTTTTATCAAAAAAATAAAGAATATTAATTTGATTAAGTTAACTTTTCTTGAGAGGCTTTTATTAAACCTTTAAACAAAGGATGAGGTTTGCCAGGTCTTGATAAAAATTCAGGATGATATTGACATGCCAAGAAGTAAGGATGATTTTCTAACTCAATTAACTCAACTAATCTGCCATCTGGTGATGTACCACTAATTTTGTATCCGGAATTTAAAAAACTTTGTTTGTAGTAATTATTAAATTCGTATCTATGTCGATGCCTCTCATAAATAATATCTTCATCATACAAGTTTTTTCCAGTTGTATTATTAGTCAATCTACATGGATAAACCCCAAGTCTCATTGTCCCGCCTAAATCAACGACATCTTCCTGTTCTGGCAATAAATGTATCACTGGATTCGGAGTATTCGGATCTAGTTCTGAACTAGATGCATCTGGAAGATTAGCCACATTCCTAGCCCATTCTATAACTGCACACTGCATACCAAGGCATAGCCCTAAAAAGGGAATTTTATTTTCTCTTGCAAATTTTATAGCCGAAATTTTTCCATTGACTCCTCTATTACCAAATCCTCCAGGAACTACAATTGCATCAACTTCATTTAAGTAAGTTTCTGCTGAATTTTTTTCTATCATTTCAGCGCTTACCCAATGTAAATCTAATAAAGCTTTATGTTCAATGCATGCATGTCTTAAAGCTTCAACAACCGATAAATATGCATCTCCAAGTTCAATGTATTTACCTACGAGAGCAACTTTTATTGGAGCTCCAGGATTTCTTAGATTGTGAATTAGTTCTTCCCAATTTTTTAAATCACATTTTTTGTCTTCAAGTCCTAGATACTTCAGGGTTTCTTTGCATAAACCTTCTTTTTTTAAAGAAAGAGGTACAGAATAAATACTATCTGCGTCTAATGCTTCAATTACAGAGTTAATATTGACACCGCAAAATCCACTAAGCTTTTTTTTAAGACCTTCATTTATCGATTTATCACTTCGGCAAACAAGTAAATCTGGCTGAATTCCAATTGATCTTAATTCTTTTACTGAATGCTGCGTTGGCTTAGTTTTGATTTCGCCAGAGGTTTTGATGAAAGGAAGTAATGTTACGTGTATGTATGCAACATCATTTCTATTGACATCATTTTTGAATTCTCTTATTGCTTCTAAAAAAGGGAGAGATTCAATATCGCCAACTGTCCCACCAATTTCAGTAATAATAATATCTGCATTGCTGTTAGCGGCTACTCGATGGATTCTTTCTCTTATTTCTCCAGTTATGTGAGGTATTACTTGAACAGTTCCACCGTTATAGTTACCTTTTCTTTCTTTGTTAATAACTGCTTGATAAATAGATCCTGTAGTTACACTGTTTAATCTAGTCATTGCAGTATCAGTGAATCTTTCATAGTGACCTAAATCTAGATCTGTTTCAGCCCCATCTTCGGTTACAAATACTTCTCCATGTTGGAAGGGGCTCATTGTGCCTGGATCAACATTTAGGTATGGATCTAGTTTTAATATTGAAACACTATATCCTCTAGACTTTAATAATCTTCCTAAGCTTGCAGCTACAATCCCTTTACCAATGCTAGAAACAACTCCACCAGTGACAAAAACAAATTTTGACATTAAATATTTTTAATTAAGCACAGCCTCCTTATATTTTATTTAAACAAAAAACTTTTAGAACATCCATATATATTCTTATTCATCAATTGTTATTTCAATATCCAATTCTATTAATTGTGATTCAGAGACATTTGAAGGTGCATTTGTGAGAAGACATTTTGCTTGTTGATTTTTTGGGAAAGCAATGGTTTCTCTTATTGAATCTGCACCAATGATCAGCATGGTAATACGATCTAATCCAAACGCTATTCCACCATGAGGGGGAGCACCCATTTCTAAGGCCTCTATTAAGAATCCAAATTTTTCATCAATCTCTTCATCAGTAAGTCCTACCGTTTTCAAAACCTCTCTTTGCAAGTTCGCTTCATGAATACGTAAAGAGCCACCTCCTAATTCCAAGCCATTAAGAACTAAGTCATAAGCATTCGCTATAGAGTTCTCGATTTTCTTTTGCAAGTTTTCAGAATCTTTAGATTTTATATTTTTTGGAGAACAAAAAGGATGATGTAAAGCTTCATATCTATTTTCCTCTTCATTTCTCTCAAACATCGGGAAATCAGTTACCCATAAGAAATTCCATTTACTTTTATCTATGAGATTTAAGTCTTTTGCGATGTATTGTCTCACTCTATCTAATGACTGGTTGACAATTTGTTTTTCTCCAGCACCCAAGAGGATTAAGTCTCCATCTTGTGCTTCGGTGACTCTTAAAATATCAGCTATATGCTCTTCATTTAGATTATTTTTAATTGCCCCAATAGTTTCAAGCTCATCTCCTTTAACCCTTATAAAGGCCAAACCACCAGCTCCTGCATCTTGAGCTACTTGGAATATATCACCTCCTGGTTTAATTCTTACGTTGCTAATACTTAAATTACCTCCTTTGACTGTTATGGATTTTATAGAACCTCCAGATTTAATTGCCTTGGTGAAAATATTAAAGCCAATATCACCTAATACTTCTCCTAAATCTTTTAATAACATTTGATATCTAGTGTCTGGTCTATCAGTGCCGTAATTATCCATTGCTGCTTGCCATGACATTCTTTGAAAAGCATTCTTAAAATCAATATTTAACACTTCTTTCCATATTTTTTTTATAAGACTTTCATTAAAAGATATTATTTCTTCTTCACTAATAAAGCTCATCTCAATATCTAATTGCGTAAACTCTGGCTGTCTATCTGCCCTTAAGTCTTCATCACGGAAACATTTTGCGATTTGGTAATACTTATCTAAACCCCCCACCATTAAAAGTTGTTTAAATAGTTGTGGGGATTGAGGTAGAGCAAAAAATTCTCCATTGGAAAGACGTGCAGGAACAAGAAAATCGCGAGCGCCTTCAGGAGTTGATTTTGTAAGTAATGGAGTCTCTACTTCAGTAAATCCAAAATTATCAAGAAATTCTCTAGCAACTTTAATAATCTTGTGTCTAGTTTTTAAATTTTCTAGTAATTTGCCCCTTCTTAAATCAAGATATCTATATTTTAATCTGAGTTCCTCTTTTGTATTTTCATAATCATGTATAGACACTGGAAAAGGTAGGTTTTTTTTAATTTGGTTGAGAATTTGCAAATCTTCAACCTTAAGCTCTAACTCTCCAGTACTTAAATTTTTATTTATTGAATCTTTGGGCCTTTCATTAATAATTCCGCTAACCATTATTACCGTCTCATTTTTTAGAGTTTCTGCTTGTTTAAATAGATTTGCTCCATCATCGGGGTTAATTGTTATTTGTAAGAATCCACTATGATCCCTTAAATCAATAAAAATTACACCACCATGATCTCTTCTTCTATCTACCCATCCGCATAGATTAACTAATTTACCAATATCTGTATTATTGAGTTCTTCACAAATTTTGTTTCTCATCTAAGTATGATTTATTTATCAATAACTTATAATAATTCTTTGAGGGTAAATTTAGTTAATAATTCTTTTTATAAAATGCTCTTTTTGTTATAACACCTTTGAATTTTTTGCTTCTTATTAATATTTGAACTTCATTATTTATTAAGGCATGCGAGGTATTGATGTATGCAAAAGCTATAGCTTGTTGTTTAGTTGGAGACCAACTGCCGCTAGTGATAGTTCCAATATTCTCTTCACCTTTTAGTACTGCGCAACCTTTTCTTCCTATTGCTTTACCTTCTATAGAGAGACCAACTAACTTTTTTTGAATACCTAATATTGACTGCTCTTCAAGAAATTTTCTTCCAAAGAATTCGTGATTATTTTCTAGATGTACTAGCCATCCTAACCCTGCTTCATATGGAGAAGTTTCCTCATTTATGTCTTGGCCATAAAGATGCATGCCTGCTTCAAGTCTAAGAGTATCTCTAGCTCCTAAACCACAAGGTGCAACATTTTTGGAAAGTGAGAAATCCCATAAATTAATTGCTGCTTTTTTAGATAAAAGTATTTCTAGACCATTTTCCCCTGTATATCCTGTCTTCGCAACGAAGATTTTTTCTTCAAGCGAAATATGTTTTAAAATTTTATATTCGCATCCAAAGTTAGGGATATGTGATATCGATGAGTTAATCCATTCTTCAAATAAATCGAATGATTTTTTGCCTTGCAGTGCTAAAAGTACTTTTTCTTTTTTAAAGTCTGTTATCGAAATTTCATAATTATTTAAATTATTTTTGATCCACTGAAAATCTACCTCGTATCTACTTGCATTAACTATTAATAATAATTCTGATATATCATTTTCTTGTATACCAAGGTCATAAATTATTAAGTCATCTATTATTCCTCCTTTTTCATTGAGCATTACTGTATAAAGTCCTTGACCTTCAGAAAAGGAGTATAAATTTGTGGGAAAAAATTTTTGAATATAATCCTTTGGATTGATTCCCTTTATAGAAATTACACCCATGTGAGAAATATCAAACAATCCCGCTGAAGATCTCACTGATTCATGTTCTTTGATTAATCCCGAAAATGATATTGGCATTTCCCAACCTGCAAAATTCACTAATTTTGCATTTGATTGAACATATTTTGAATACAGAGGACTTTTAAGCAAATCCATGCAATATTAAATTTTAATTAGTATTTTTATACTTTAGTTTAGAAATTTTTTATTGCATACTTTCTAATGACAAAATTAAGCTTCTTAGTACTTTGGCCGCAACTATGCTGCTAACTCCGCTTTTATCAATTTCTGGAGATAATTCCACAATGTCTGAAGCCACAATTCTAAACTCTACTAGAGTTTTCAGGATTTCATCAAAATCATTCCAGAAAAATCCTCCCGGTTCTGGGGTTCCCGTCCCTGCTAACAAACTGGGATCAAACCAATCTAAATCTATTGTTAAATAAATTGGAGATTTAGAGTATGGTAGTAAAGCTTGCTTTAACTTTTGCGCATTTTCGCCTGGACGAAAGTTAACTAATTGATTGTTATTATGCATAAATTGAAATTCTTCTTTAGTCCCACTTCTTATTCCTACTTGCAAAATTTTCTTTTCAGGTAGCACCTCTAGGCATCTTTTCATTGTACAAGCATGACTATGTTTGTTTCCTATATATGATTCTCTTAAATCTGCATGAGCATCTAGTTGGACCAATATCAAATCTGGATATTTTTTTACTAATGCTTCAATAGCGCCTGTAGTGATAGAGTGTTCACCTCCAAGCATAATAGGACTAAGGCTTTTATTAATTAAAAAATTTGTTGCTGATTTGACTGATTCAATAACAGACTTTGAGTCATTTTTATCAATTATTATTGACCCAAAATCAGCATACATAATATCATCTAAGTCTCTATTTAGGTTTGGACAGTATGTTTCTAAACATGAGCTGACTTGTCTTATAGCTTCTGGACCAAATCTAGCTCCAGGTTTGAACGAACATGTTCCATCATAATTGACTCCAAATATACCAATTACGCAATTTTCAGGGCTTCTTTTTGCTCCCATAAAAATCGCATTTTCTTTATCAAATAAATTTTTTATCATTCTATGAATTGAGTTCTTTTACAATTTTATTTGGCATCATTTTGAATGCTGCATTTTGAAAATTCAAATTCCAAATTTCGCATCCTTTTTCTATTCTTAGGGTTTCAATGTAATTTTGCTTTGATAAATTGAGAACTTCCTCAGAAGCGAATGTCCAACTCCAAATTCCGCTTGGATATATAGGCACAAATGAATACATAGTTTCAGAGACTTTAAAGATTTTTTTCAGGTTTTTCAGAATACTTATGTGAATATTTTTAAAGGATTCAGGAGATTCGCTTTGCGTTGCTAAAATACCATTTTTTCTAAGAATTCTTTTGCATTCTTTATAAAACGAATCTGAAAATAATAAATTTGAAAATTCTGAGGGATCTGAACAATCTATAAATATAACGTCGTAAAAATTATCTCTTGTTTTTTTTACCCATTGAACACCATCATCAATATAAATTTTTAATCTTTTGTCATTCCACGCTTTGCCACCAATTTCTTTTAAAAATTTTTTAGATATTTTGATTACTTCCTCATCAATCTCTACCAGATCAATTTTTGATATTTGAGAGTATTTAACGCATTCTCTTGCAGTACCACCGTCTCCTCCACCAATAATTAGTACATTTGATTTTTTATCAATAGTACTTAATGCTGGATGCACAAGACACTCATGATAATATTTATCGTCTTTAAATGATGTCATCCAACAACCATCTAGCATTAAAGCTCTGCCATAATAATCATTTTCAATCACTATGATTTCTTGATATTTTGAGTTTTGTTTAATTAAGATTTCTCCATTTAGGCCGAATCTTGAGCCTTCATGATATTCATCTATCCATGTTGAAATATGATTCATTTGCTTTTTAAGAATTTTTTCTTTTAAGTTTTTGCTTGGCTATTTGCCAAAGCCTTTGAAAATCTTTAGGAGTTTGTTTTTTAATATTATCTCCTGCATGATGTTCAATGATTGAAAATCTTTTTAAAAATTTTTTATTGGTTTTTTGAAGAGCTGATTCAGGATTTATTTTTAAAAAGTTTGAGAGATTAAGAAGGGTAAAGTAAATATCCCCAAATTCATTTTTTATGTCTGAATCATTTTTACTTTTTATTGCTTCCTTTAATTCATTAATCTCTTCTTCTAACTTTTCAAAAATCTGATCGGTACTCTCCCATTTAAAACCATAGTCTTTAACAACATTTGTGATTTTATCTGTTCCAACCGTTGGCGGTAAATATTTGATTTTCAAATTTAAATTTTTACTAATCGATGATTCAATATTAGTTGCTTCTTTTTCTGAATTTTTAATATTTCTCCAAATCTGTTGCGATTTTTCTAGAGATACTTTTTCTTTTTTGTGAAAAATATATGGATGTCTATTAATAATTTTTTTGTTTAGATTTTTTATAACATCATTAAGTTCAAATTCTTTGTTTTCGTAACCGATTTCAGAATGAAGCATTACTTGTAATAAAAGATCTCCTAACTCTTCACAAATGTTAACCGCATTTTTTTCATATATCGCATCAATAAATTCACTACTTTCTTCATTTAAAAATGGGATTAATGATTTATGAGACTGTATTTTTTGCCATGGGCACCCCCAATTTTTATCTTTCAATGATTTGACATTAGATATCAAAATTTTAAAGTTCTCTAAAGTCTCTGAATCAGAATTTTCTCGCAAGTTATATCTATCGTTTGAGGACATAGGATATATTTTATTAATTCAATTTTGCCTTAATCATGAAATATTTAAATACTTAGTATAAATATTTCAACTTCATCTATTAGAATGGTTTAATATAAGGGCGATTAGCTCAGCGGTAGAGCGCCTGCCTTACAAGCAGGATGTCCCTGGTTCGAACCCTGGATCGCCCATTTATTATTTTTCTAATGACTGAGATCGTCAATCTTTCAATCAGTCAAAGCGCTGCTTCAGAATTGTCTAGGCAATCTTCTTTTGGAGGCTTTCCTGGATTAATGTCTATTGATTTGGTAGAGGATAGAAATTGTTCTGAAGGATGGATGCATATTAAATTAAGGCCAGGTACATGTAATGGATCCCCTATTTCAAGAACGGAAGGAGTCACTTTATACGCAGATGTAAAAAAGTTTAATTTACTGAAAGATTTAAAATTAGATTATTACGGTGATTTAAGTGGTGGCGGATTTCTTATTTCAACACCAAAAAATGCAATTCGTTGTTCCTGCGGTTCTGGCTTCAAACTTTTGTAAAATGAATATTCCTTTTTTTGCAATCTAATATTATGTTCATTAATTGGCTGCTATCAAGATAAAATAAATGGAAAGTTTATTGAAATAAAATTTGCATATGACAGAGATGAATGATCAATTTTCTTTAGAAAATTATTCACCTTTTGAAGTAGAGAAAAAGTGGCAAGAAAAATGGGAAAGTTTAAAGGCGTTTAGTCCTAAACCTGAGGATGATGGGGATCCTTTTTGTATTGTTATCCCACCACCAAATGTAACTGGATCTTTGCATATGGGACATGCATTTAATACAGCTTTAATAGATGTTGTAGTTCGTTTTCAAAGACTTTTAGGGAAGAATGTTTTATGTTTACCAGGAACTGATCATGCTTCAATAGCTGTTCAAACTATTCTCGAAAAACAATTAAAAAGCGAGGGCAAAACAAGTGAGGATATTGGAAGAGATGAATTTCTTAAAAGAGCATGGAACTGGAAAGAACAAAGTGGTGGCAAAATAGTTTCTCAATTAAAAAGAATAGGATATTCAGTTGATTGGACTAGAGAAAGATTTACTCTAGATCAAAAATTAAATGAGGCAGTTGTTGAGGCTTTTAATATTCTTTATAAAAATAATTTAATTTATAGAGGTGAATATTTAGTTAATTGGTGTCCTGAATCTCAATCTGCCGTAAGTGATCTAGAAGTTGAAATGCAAGAAGTAAATGGTCATTTATGGCATTTCAAATACCCTTTGCTTTCTAAAAGTGGGAGACAATTAGATAAGTACTTGGAGGTTGCAACAACAAGGCCAGAAACACTTTTGGGCGATACTGCTGTGGCAGTTAATCCAGATGATGATAGATATAAAGAATTTATTGGTGTCAAAGTAAAAGTTCCTTTCGTTGATAGAGAAATTCCTATTATCGCTGATTCACATGTTGATAAAGATTTTGGTACTGGATGTGTCAAGGTTACTCCAGCGCACGATCCAAATGATTTTGCAATAGGAAAAAGGCATAATTTAAAACAGATTAATGTAATGAATAAAGATGGAACTTTAAATATTAATGCAGGTAAATTTCAAAATTTAGATAGATATGAAGCTAGAAAGAAAATTATCAAAGAATTGGATAACTTAGGACTTTTGACAAAGATAGAGGATTATAAACATACCGTTCCTTTCTCCGATAGAGGTAGGGTGCCTATTGAACCTTTATTGTCAACGCAATGGTTTTTGAAAATGGATGATATATCTCAAGGATGTCTTAATGAAATTGATTCAAAAAAACCATCGTTTATTCCTCCACGCTGGGAGAAAGTTTATAAGGATTGGTTAGAAAATATTAATGATTGGTGTATCAGTAGGCAATTATGGTGGGGCCACCAAATACCAGCATGGTATGTTTTAGATTACTCTCAAGATTCAATAGAACAAAATACTCCATATGTTGTTGCGAGAAATAAAGAGGATGCCTTAATCGAAGCTAATAAAAAATTTGGATTAAATATTAAACTGGTTAGAGATAAAGATGTTTTAGATACTTGGTTTTCAAGTGGTTTATGGCCTTTCTCAACTCTTGGTTGGCCAAATATAAATGACCCGGATTTTAAAAAATGGTATCCAAATAGTGTTCTTGTTACTGGCTTCGATATTATTTTCTTTTGGGTGGCCAGAATGACAATGATGGGAAATACTTTCACGAATAATATTCCTTTTAAGGATGTGTATATTCATGGTCTAGTTAGAGATGAAAATAATAAAAAAATGAGTAAAAGTTCAGGAAATGGTATTGACCCAATACTATTAATTGATAAATATGGTTCTGATGCTTTGCGATTTGCTTTGATTCGAGAAGTTGCAGGGGCTGGACAAGATATTCGGCTTGATTTTGATCGAAAAAAAGATACATCTTCAACTGTTGAAGCTTCAAGAAATTTTGCCAATAAATTATGGAATGCAACTAAATTTGTATTAATTAATAAAACTTCTAACAATAATTATTCTCTTAATGATAGTGATGAAAATTCTTTAGAGTTATGTGATAAGTGGATTTTATCTAAACTGAATAAGGTAAATACAAAGGTTACTGCTTTGTTGAAAGAATATAAATTGGGAGAATCTGCGAAACTACTATATGAATTTACATGGAATGATTTTTGTGACTGGTATGTAGAATTTGCTAAACAAAGGTTTAATAATAAAGAGACTAAAAATAGGCAAATATCTGAAAAGGTTTTAATAAAAGTGCTAAATGATATTTTGGTGATGATTCATCCCTTTATGCCGCACATTACTGAAGAACTTTGGCATGTACTTCAACTTAAACCAGATAAAGAATTATTATCTCTTCAAAAATGGCCGATACAGGAAAATAAATTTGTTGATAAAAAGCTTGATAATTCCTTTCAGCAACTCTTTGAAATTATTAGATTGATTAGAAATTTGAGAGCTGAATTAGGCCTCAAGCCATCGGAAAAAGTTCCTGTTTACTTAATTTCAGATAATGATGAATTGATTGATTTTTTAAAAATTTTAGTTGATGATATTCAAACCTTAACTAAATCCTCTGATGTATTTATTTTTAAATCTAATGCTGTTGATAAAAAAGAGTTTGCTAAATCTTTTTCTGGGATAATTAGTGATTTAGAAGTTTACTTACCTTTTGAGGATTTTGTAAATATAGATGCATTAAGAGAAAGGTTAAACAAGGATTTAAAAAAGGTTACTATTGAATTAGATAATTTAAATAAGAGATTATCTAATAAAAATTTCGTGGATAAGGCTCCAAAAGATATTGTTGATGAATGTAGATTTAAATTAAACGAGGGTTCGGTACAAATGGAGAGAATCACAAAAAAACTTGAACTTTTGAATTGAGAATGAATATATTTCTTGAAAATATTTATAATTTGTCTTTTTTTTTTAATACTGGAATTGGGATCTTTTCGTTTGTTTGCATTTATATTTTAATTGTTTTATTTATACTTCCAGCTTCTTGGTTATCTTTATTATCAGGTTTTTTATATGGCTCATATTTAGGATCAATTATCGTCTTTATTTCAGCATCCATAGGAGCATCATTTGCTTTTTTTGTATCAAAAAGTTTTTTTGCACAAAAGTTAAAAAATCTTATTAGTCGTTATCCAAAATTACGTATTATGGAAAAAGTAGTAGAAAAAGGTGGACTTAAATTAATTTTTTTAGCGAGATTATCGCCGATATTTCCCTTCAGTATTCTTAATTATTTTTATGGTTTAAATAATGTTAAATTTCGAGATTTCGCTCTTGGTCTTCTTGGGATAATTCCAGGAACTTTTCTTTATTGCTCAATAGGTAGTTTGGCAAAAAGTATTCAGGAGCTAAAAAATGTGCAATCACCAAATAATTTATATATGACTATCGTTGGTATTATTTCAACTTTTTTAGTTGTTTATCTCTCAGCTAAATACTCCAGAGATTATTTTGAAAACTCCTAAGAATTTACTTTTTAATATTCCAATCTCTAAGAGATGCAATTAAGATAAACCACAAAAGCCTAAATTTACCTAGTAAAGTTTTGTTGGCTTCTAATTCTATATATTTTGCCTGTCCACAAGGTGTTTTTATGAATTTGAAAACTGTTTTCTGCGTCATAATTCTATCAAAAAGTCCTGATGTTTATTCTTATATTTTATAGCCAATATTTTTAGTTGTTCTACTTAAAAACCACATATTTCATTGACCACTTTTTAATATTATTTTTAAAATTTAAATTTTTTCTCCAGCTTTAAATCCTCTAAAGCATTTGAATCTAGGAAACCTAAGACTAAAAGCCACCGCATCCTTGGATTTAGTTTTAGCATCAGCTCTGATTTCTACAAGTTGACCAATAAGTTGATTCCGTTTTGACCAATATTCTTCACGTTGGATATCACTAAATCCGCTTCCACAACTAAGACTGTATTCATGCCCATCATCTTCCCCCTCTACAAAGACAGCTCCTAGTCTACCTTTATTGCGACCTGTGCCTTCCTCAACCGATACAACCTTTAAAGTGACTTCAATAAAAGGTTTTGCTTTTAACCAACTGTGTGTTCTTTTACATTCATACATAGCATCAGGATCTTTAATCATTACTCCTTCATATCCGCCTTCCACGGCAGATTTATTCAGCTCTACAAATCTTTTCTGTCCTTCGATGGTGTCGAGATCTACATTTTCCCATTCAAGAGTTTTTATATGTCTTAGAAGCCTAGAATGTTTTGCTACCCATTCTTTTACTAATAAACTTCTTGCTGTTTGACTAGTGTTCCATCTACCTTTTTGGAAGTTTTCAAGGGGACATAAGTCAAATAGGTGTAGAACTGCGTCTTTTGTTTGTTTGCCATCTTTTCTATGAACTTGTTTCATTAAATCCTGAAAGTTAGCGCTCATTACTTCACCATCTAAGACTAAGTCCTGGAGTGCAGGATTATCTTTTAAGACGTTTTCTATTTCTGAGATAATATGACCAAAATTATGGAATTGTTTTCCATTACGAGAAAACATTTCTACTTTATTTTGTCTAATAATAGTTAAGACGCGCACACCATCTAATTTGATTTCAATTTGCTTTTTTCCTATCATTTTTTTTTCATGATTTGCACTGTCATGAGCTAAAGGACAAGAAAAAATAGGAATCGCATATTTGGGAAATTTCTTTGCTATCTTATTGATTGTTTTTTCAGAAACACCACATCTAAGATCTTTAATTAAAACTCGTCTATAAAATCCATTCCACTCTTCTTTTTTAGCAGACTCCATGGCCGTAATAATTGCATCGCGAGCAGCGTGACCAGTAAGTTCTCTTTGAATTAGCTTATTTGCTAATTCCTTAAAATCTTTCCATAAAAAATTTTGACTTTTTTCATTCTCTTTTTCAGGAACAATTTTTACACCAAAAGTTACCAATGGATCAAGTGCCATACGGATTCCTTCAAAAAAATCATCTAGTCCTTGTTCCATTGCTTCAGAGATGATTTTTTCTTTATCTAATCTACTTGGGTGTAATTCTAATTGATGTATTATCTCTTCTTTAAACAATTCTTTTTGCCTCACAAGAAATTATTAATTCACTTTTGCTATTCTGTCTATTTTCCAATCATTGTCAGTTTTTGCGAAAGTAAAATCCAATGGAAGCTCATCTTGTTTATCCTCCGATTTTAAATTCAAAGTTATTATGATTTGATCTTCTTGGACTCTAGGTCTTCCTGATTTTAAATTTCTGTATTTATTGAGGTTTAAACTAGCTAAAAATTTAAGAAAGTCTTGGCGCTTAACATGAGTTTTATAAGTTTTTGTAGTCAAACCATATGCTGCATCAATTCTGCCAGCAGCTATTTGATCAAAAAACTTTCTTACTAGTGGATTAATTCCTCTGGCGCTTATAACTAATTTGACTGCATTAAAAGTCCAAAAAGAAACTAGTACAGCTCCGCCAACTAATAATGCTTTAATTCCGATATCTTTAACTAGTGTTGCATCCATGTTGATTTGATTTTTTTATTACTTTAAGAAAAGAAATCGTTTTTGATGGCTTTTTTTGTCAAAATAATACTAATTTTAATTCATAATGCCTGTAATTCCTCTTTTACCTTTATTTCATAAATTTAATAGCCAATATTTTGAAAATTCTTTAGCGGTTAATTATCAACCTTTAGTAAAAGTTAGATGGAGTGATAATAGATTAAAAACTACTGCTGGTTTTTATAGAAGAAAACGAATTAATGGTCTTGTAGATTCTGAAATTATCTTATCGAAACCTATTTTGAGTAAATTATCTATAAGTGAAATAAACAGTACTTTATGCCATGAAATGATTCATGCATGGGTAGATAGAATATTAAAAAAAAATGAGATACATGGTCCAAATTTCTTAGAAAAGATGAATGAAATTAACGATAAAGAGAAGAATTTTCAAATTTCTGTGAGGCACTCATTTCCTATTGAAAGAAGAGAATTAAAATACATAGGAACTTGTCAAAATTGTGGTCAGAAATTTTTCTATAGGAAAAGGATAAAGAATATTGCTTGTAAAAAATGTTGTGTAAATTTCTTTAATGGATTATGGGATAAAAACTGTTTAATTTTGTTTGATTAAAAATATTAAGATGTGTTTTTGTTTCTATAATTGGAATTATTTATTTCTTAATGTAATTTATATTTTAAAAAGCAAAATAATTTATGGACTCAAGGAGAATTAGAAATCTTAGAAATAGTTTTGATAAAAATATTGTTGATAAACAGGTTGATAAAATTTTCGAAACTGGAAGACAATTTGTTGATGGAGTATCTGGTGCTAGGCCAGGAAAAAGAAGAAGCTCAGATTTTCAAGGAATAACAAGTAAGAGTGTTAAAAAAGTAGGAAGATGGGTATCTGAAAAAGTGGATTTATTTTTTGATGAAGATAATGATGATTGGAATGATGAGAATTTATACGATGATAACAGCGATATTAAGACATTTTCCAGAGAATCAAATTCTTATGAATCTGCTAAACAGTACTCAAAACGACCTTTAGAAGCAATATCTTTAAGGAAACCAAAAAATACAGATACAACTGAGCAAAAAAAATTACCTTATGTGAGAGAGATTAAGGACGAAGATTGGCCAGATGAAATGGATTTAAAAGTTGAAAGATGGCAAAGAGCTTCAGAAAAAGAGAATTATACTTCGAGACTTCAATCAAACCAACAGGTTCAATCAAAATCAAGAAATCTTCCTAGATCAAGAAGAAGAAGAGTATAGTTTCATAAATTCTTTAATTCCTGAATATCCTAATAAACTTTCTAAATATGGATTGAATACTTCTCTAATAATTGTTAGGGGCTTTTTGTCTCTAAAAAATCTATAATTTCTTGACCAGAATGGCCCTTTAAAACAAAATTGATCCTCTAACCAATTTGAATTAACAAGTGAAATTCTGTCAACTTCTCTAAATAATTCTGATCTGTCTTGTGTCAAATTCTTCCAAATTGGTTCTTCTTTGGCTTTTAAATTTTCATTAACTTGTTCTGCATTCCACCAACTTTCAGCCCATGCTAGGTTTTTATTATTGTTTTTAATCCATACTTGTCTTCTAATTAAAGGTCCATTTAATTGAATTAATTCTTCAGGGCCTTCTTCAATGAATAGAGGATCTACTCGCATTGAAATTAATTTAATTTTTGTCTCTTGATTAGTTAAAAGTTGTAAATGTCTAGTTGGACTTCCATCCCCAAGCAGCATCAATTTCCATGGACCAGATATTTTTGGTAATGAATTTTTCACTAAAAAAGTAGAGGCTTTTTCTTCCCATAAAATTTTTGGTGAGTTAAAAAGTTTATTATTCAGTGCTTAAACGGAATGCTTTTAAGATGATAACTTTTTTTTGACAAAAATATTTGGCTTTTCTTTTTTTATTTCTCGTATTTTTAGCCAAACAAGTAATGCAGTTAAATCAGCTTTGCTTACTCCAGGAATTTTTGAAGCATCACCAAAATTTTTTGGCTTTATCTTATTCAAATTTTCTCTAGCCTCTAAAGATAATGTATCTATCTTTTCATAATTTATTTCTTGAGGTAGAGATTTACAGCTTTGACGATTTATTTGTTCAATATTGTTTTTTTGTCTTTTAAGATAACCCTCGTATTTAATATCTATTTCAACTCCTTCCTGGATTGAAGAAGCTATATTTTTTTCAGTCAAATTATATTTAATTAAATCTGAATAATGAAAGTTTGGTCTTTTTAAGAGTTCTTTCAAAGTTGTTGAGCCTTTGATTTTTGAGCCTGTGGCTAATTCTAGTTTTTTTGCTATTTCATCCGTGTTTTTTAAACGAGTGTTTTTTAATCTTAATTTTTCTTCTTCAAGGAGGTTCATTTTTTCTTGATAGACTGACCATCTTTTCTCATCAATTAGCCCTATTTCATAACCTAATGGTGTTAATCGCCTATCTGCATTATCTCCTCTAAGGGTCAACCTGTATTCACTCCTACTAGTAAGAACTCTATATGGTTCTTTGAGATCTTTGGTAATTAAATCATTTATCATTGTTCCTATATAGCTGCTTTCTCTAGAAAAGATTATTGGATCTTTTTTGTTTAGTTTTCTTGTCGCGTTGACTCCGGCTACTAATCCTTGTGCTGCTGCTTCTTCATAACCAGTAGTTCCATTAATTTGTCCAGCGCTAAATAAATATTCAATTTCTTTCGTCTCGAGTGATGTTTGGAGTTGTGTTGCAGGTATATAGTCATACTCGACAGCATAAGCTGGTCTCAACATTTTACATTTATTTAACCCAGGTAAGGTTCTTAGAAGTTCTAATTGAATATTTTCAGGTAAACCTGTAGAGAATCCTTGAACATATATTTCAGGGGTATTAATTCCTTCTGGTTCTAAGAAAATTTGATGTGATTCTTTATCAGCAAATTTAACGATTTTATCTTCAATTGATGGACAATATCTTGGCCCCTTACTATCAATAAAACCGCCGTAAATGGGAGTTAAATGTAAATTGTCTCGAATTAGTTGATGTGTTTTGGTAGTAGTTCTTGTGATATGGCAACTAACTTGGGGCATATTATTTTTGATATTTGGATCAAACGAAAAATATTTATCTGCTGCAGTACTTGGTTGAATATCTAATTCATCAAAAATGATACTTCTTTTATCAACTCTTGCTGGAGTTCCTGTCTTTAAACGTTCTGTTTTGATACCAATTTCGTGCAAATTTTGAGTAAGACCTTTTGCTGCTTGTTCGCCCGATCTACCAGCTGACATTGATTTATTTCCAATCCATATTCTTCCTTCTAAGAAAGTACCAGCTGTGATGATAACTGATCTTGCTGAATAATAACTACCAAAGAAAGTCCTTACACCCTTTATTCTTTTTTTTACGATTTTTTTTGAGTTCAATCCAATTTCTTCAGTTTTTTCAATATCCAGTTCAGTAATCATTGCTTCTTTTAAAGATAAATTATCTGTATTTTGTAGTATTTCAATCATCTTTTTTGAGTATTCTCTTTTATCTGTTTGAGCTCTTAATGCCCATACAGCTGGGCCTCTACTTGCATTTAATATTCTTTTTTGTATAGCTGTCTGATCAGCTAATTTACCAATAATTCCACCTAATGCATCAACTTCATGTACCAACTGACTTTTTGCCGGCCCTCCAACTGCAGGGTTGCAAGGTTGCCAGGCAATCCTATCTAAATTGATTGTAAATAAGGCTGTAGAAAATCCTAATTTTGCTGTTGTTATAGCTGCTTCGCATCCTGCATGTCCTCCTCCAATAACGATGATGTCAAAAGATTCATTTGTTGAGTGATGATCTTGCATTTTAGGATCGATTTAATTAGCTAAATTCCTAAATCTCGTAAATTGAGGCTCAAATAATAATTTAACAGTTCCTACGGGTCCATTTCTATGTTTAGTGACAATGATTTCTGTAATTCCTCTATCTTCAGTATCTGGATTATAGTATTCATCTCTATAAATCATTAATACTAAATCTGCGTCTTGTTCAATAGATCCTGATTCTCTTAGATCACTTAACATTGGTCTTTTGTTTGTTCTAGACTCTACCCCTCTACTAAGCTGAGATAAAGCTACTACTGGTACTTTTAATTCTCTGGCCATGCTTTTAAGACCTCTTGTTATTCGTGAAAGTTCTTGCACTCTATTATCAGGGGTTGATCCCTCCATCAACTGGAGGTAATCAATCACAATTAATCCAAGTTCTTTTTTTTGTTCAGCTATTAATCTTCTGCACAGAGATCTCATCTCTAAAACACTTAAGTTAGGCTTGTCATCTATAAATATTGGTAATTGACCTAATGAATTGATACCTTCTCCGAGTAATGGCCATTCATCTTGCTGTAATCTTCCTGTTCTTAGCCTGCCACTCTCAATTCCAACTTCCATAGAGAGTAATCTATATGTAAGCTGTTCTTTACTCATTTCAAGGCTAAATACACACACAGGTAAATCTTGAGATTGTGCAACATTTTTAGCCAGATTAAGAACTATTGAAGTTTTCCCCATTGAAGGTCTTCCAGCAACAATTATCAAATCACTTCTTTGAAAACCTTGAGTCATTGCATCAAGATCATAGAAATTTACAGGAATTCCAGCTACTGATGTACCTAATGATCTTGACTCTATTTCATTGAAAGTACTTGTAAGGATTTCAGCTGCTTGAGTAAGACCTTTTGAAGGTTTTTCTTGACTGATTTCAAATATTTTTTGCTCTGCTTTATCTAGAACTTCATTAGTATCTTGAGCTTGATCAAAACCTAGTTGAACCACTTCATTCCCAGATCTGATAAGTTGCCTTCTCATGAATTTGTCATTAATTAAATTAGCAACTTGTTCTATGGATGCTGTAGAGGAAACATTTTCAACTAGTTCTACCAGTTTGCTGTTCCCTCCAATTTTTTCTAGAGATCCATTATCTGCTAACCAAGCACTCATTGATGTTAAATCAGTTGGTTTACCCTGAGTATGCAACATTAATGCTGTTCTATAAATCTCTTGATGGGCATTTATATAAAAAGCTTCAGGTTTAATTAAGTCTGCGATTCTTCCGATCGCGTCTGGATCAAGAAGTATGCCACCAAGAACAGCTTCCTCTGCTTGAACGTTTTGAGGAGGTACTAATCCAGAATTTTCACTATTAAAATCCTTCTTAAAATTTTTATTTTGCCCATTATTTGGAAAAGGTACGGAAACCATATCTTTAATTGCTTAGATATATACTCTGGCTACTTTTTAAAATAATGCAACAAATTGATTAACTTGTTACTTCAATATTTACTTCTGCATTTACTTCTGGATGTAATTTTATCTTTGCAGTAAAGGAACCTAAATTATGAATATCAGGAACAGTAATATTTCTTCTATCAATTTCTTTTTTAGTTGCGGCTTCTATTGCTTCGGCAACATCGCCATTGGTAACCGTTCCAAAAAGGACACCATCTTCTCCAACCTGTTTTTTGATAGTGAACCTACCTATTGTAGATAATGCAGTTTGGAAATCTAAAGCTTCTTGCTTTAATTTATCAGCAGCGATTTTTTCTTTTTCTTTCTTCCTTTCAATTTGTTTAAGGACTGCTGGCGTTACATTCATTGCCTTGCCATAAGGTAATAGAAAGTTTCTTGCGTATCCTGGTGCTACTTCAACTAGATCTCCTTCTTTACCAAGTGATGCGATTGATTCAGTTAATGCGACTTGTACTCTTTTAGCCATGAAAATATTGAACAATATATTTAATAATAAGACCTAGAGGGCAACTTTACTTTTTTTGCAAGACCAAAATTCGCAAGAATCTTAATATGTTCCCATGTTAAATCTATCTGACCTCTAAATAATCCTTGTTTTGCCGAGTTGGGAAATGCATGATGATTATTATGCCAACCTTCTCCAAATGTTAATGCGGCAACCCACGCATTGTTCTTAGATGAATCACCACTTTCAAAAGGTGCTTTACCCCAACAATGCGTCGCAGAGTTTACTAGCCAAGTTATGTGATAAACAACCACAAGCCTCAATGGAATGCCCCAAAGGACTAGAGCCCATCCTCCAACTCCTAATTTTTGACCTATTGCGTACAAAGAGAGTCCAATAGGAATTTGTAAGAATAAAAAATATTTATTTAAAAATCTATAGTATGGATCCTTGATTAAATCTGCACTCAGTTTTGGAACAGCTTTTAGTGCTTCAACGTCTTTAAACATCCAACCCATATGACTCCACCAAAACCCCTTTTTACTATTGTGATGATCTACTTCAGTATCTGAAAAAGAGTGATGATGCCTATGTAAACCTACCCAATCTATTGGTCCATGCTGGCAACTTATAGCTCCACAGGTAGCAAAAAATCTTTCTAACCATTTTGGAACAATGAACGATCTGTGTGATAACAATCTGTGATATCCAAGAGTGACTCCTAAACAAGCAGTTACCCAGTAAAAAAATAATAATGAAGTGATTCCAGGGAGACTCCAAAATTTTGGTTGTATAGCTACAAGAGAAAGAATATGAATTGCAACCATGAAAAATATTGTTCCCCAAGTTTTATGTAGTCTTGGAGGATATCTTTTTGAATGGCTGGAAGGTTCAAGCAATTTTTCTGAGAGTTCTATAACTTTTTCAGCTGGAACAGGTTTTTTTAATTTTGCTGTTTCTTGGAAAATTACTGAATTCATGATATTGAATGAATATTTTCAAAATTACCGATATGTAATATTATCATACTATACTATTGATAAGTTTAATTATCTGTGAGTCTCGGATATCGCGATAAATTATCTAGAGGTCGAAGGGCAATGGCTCATTTGATACACCTCTGGCATGAAAGAAATGGTTGGTCACACAGAGTTTTGCCATTACTATCTGAAGTTCTTGATTTAGGTAAAGTTCACAATTCGCAAATTTCTAATCTTAGGAATGGGAAGTTATCTTCGCCAGGTCCTGAAGTTTTTCTTGCTTTAGCTCAAGTTAATACGATTCTTGATCAAGGTATAGAAAAAATCAGGGATCGTTTTGAAAGTGATTATCCAGAGTTATGGAAATCTTTGGAGGAGTCTGCATTACCCCTAAAAAATGATTCTGGTAATCCATTGTCGGCTGGGGAATTATTCGAGATATTTTCAGGATTAAAATCTCTACCTTCATCTTTTGACTGGTACATAGAAGATGAAGAAGCTTCTGCGTTAAGTGATGCCCTTTCAGTCCATTTTTGTCAGAATAAGGCATGGAGATCATGTAAAATTCAGGTAATGGAAGCCTATGCTGTTAATAAATCTACCCGCAGAGAACGTTTTGCTGAGGTAATAGCAGGAATTAGAGACTATACGGCAGAAGAGTTAGATGGAGAACTGCTTGATTTATATGAGGCTTCAAAAAAACTCTCTTATTTTCAGGGTAGGGGACCTAATGCTTTCCTCGCAGAATTAAGAAATTTAGCTTCTGAAAAATAACTTGAGTTTTCATAATTAATGACACTGAATAATAACTTAAAACTGGCTGAAAACGCTGTTCTCTCTATTGAAGAGAGTTTAAGTGAAGTTTTCCAAGAAAGATCCAATCAGGTTTTCCTGAAATTAGAAAATATTTTGAAAATTTTTAAGGAAGAAAAAGTTTCTACTAGTCATTTTAATCAATCCTCTGGTAGTGGTCATGATGATATATCTAGAGACAAAATTGATGCGGTTTTTGCAAGATTGTTTCTTGCGGAAAAGGCAGCTGTGAGGATGCAATTTGTAAGTGGAACGCATGCAATAAGTTCTGTCTTATTTGGAATTCTTAGGCCTGGCGATGTGATGTTATCTCTAACAGGAAATCCATATGACACATTAGAAGAAGTGATTGGAATAAGGGGAGAAGGTAATGGCTCACTTAGAGATTTTGAGATCGAATATAAGCAAATCAATATATGCGAGAATTTTGATTCTTTTGAAGAAAAAATTGCTCATTCTTTTAAGGAAAATTCGTACAAGTTAGTATTTATACAAAAAAGTTGTGGATATAGTTGGAGAAAATCTCTTACGAATGATCAGATAGAGAAAATTTGTATTCTGATTCATTCTATAGATCCTAACTGTATATGTTTTGTTGATAACTGTTATGGGGAACTTGTTGAAGATAGTGAACCAATTTCTAAAGGGGCAAATATAATTGCTGGATCATTGATTAAAAATTTGGGAGGAACAATCGTTCCTACTGGTGGGTACGTTGCAGGAGATGCAGAATTGGTTGAGATGGCATGTTCAAGATTAACCTCACCAGGTATTGGTTCTTCTGCAGGAATAAATTTTGGACTAGGAAGATTAATTTTACAGGGTTTATTTTTAGCTCCACAAATTGTTCACGAATCACTAAAAGGTGCTGATATGATTGCAGCAGTTTTTAAAAATTTGGGATTTAAGGTTTTACCAGAGCCAGCAACTTATAGATCCGATCTTATTCAGGCAATAAGATTGAATAATCCTTATTTGGTAGAAAAAGTTTGTCAATCTTTTCAAAATTCGTCACCAGTAGATTCTTTTCTTAACGTTGTTCCATCATCAATGGAGGGATATGATTCAAAATTATTAATGGCAGGAGGAACATTTATTGAAGGTAGTACAAGTGAATTTTCCGCTGATGCTCCTTTAAGAGATCCTTACAATATTTTTGTTCAAGGTGGTTCTCACATAGCTCACATCAAAATTGCATTAATTCGATTATTATCTGAATTATTAGAGGAAAAATTAATTTCAAAGGATTCTCTACATCCTTTATCTATTTAATCATGTCTTACCAGTTTCCAGAGAACCTCAACTATGCTGATACTCATGAATATGTTTTGGAAGAAAACGGATTATTAAAAATTGGAGTTAGTGAATTTGCTATAGATCAATTAGGAGATATTGTTTTTGTTGAGTTAGCTGATCAAGGGGCGACTTTAGAGAAAGGTGAGACCTTTGGAACAATAGAATCAGTTAAGGCTGTTGAGGAAGTCTATTTGCCTTTTTCAGGGGAAATAGTATCTGTAAATGAAAGTGTTATTGAGAACCCCGAGCTTTTACAGAATGATCCGATTGGAGAAGGTTGGTTAGTCATTTTGAAACCAGAATCAAAAGCATCAATTGCTGATTTGATGACTTCTGAGGAATATCAATTAAAGGTTGTACCAAAATAAGGCAAACTTTTTAAAAAGAGCTATTTTAAAGAAAAATATTTCAATATGAAATCCAAATTTGGGTCTGATTTGTTTATAGATAGGCATCTTGGGTTAGGAGATGATGATGAAAAAATCATGCTGAATAAGCTTGGTTTTAACAATATTGATCAATTTATAAATCAAGTTATTCCTGAAGATATTCAGCTTAAAGATAAATCTTCAGAAATATTGCCTCAAGGTTGCTCAGAAATTGAGGCTTTAAATGAATTAGAAGAGATTGCGCAAAAAAATACTAAAATGAGATCACTTATAGGCCTTGGTTATTATGACAATCACATGCCTAAAGTAATTCAAAGACATGTTCTTGAAAATCCTAGGTGGTACACGTCTTATACTCCATATCAAGCAGAAATAGCACAAGGAAGATTAGAAGCTCTATTTAATTTTCAGACTATTGTTTGTGAACTAACAGGATTTCCTGTCGCTAATGCATCTTTATTAGATGAGGGTACTGCTGCAGCAGAAGCTATGGCCATGAGCTTTGCCGCAAGAAAAAATAAATCTTCAAAAGTGTACTTAGTGGAATCAAACGTCTTTGATCATACTTTTAATGTTCTACAAACCAGAGCAAAACCTTTGGGAATATCCTTAAAACGCTTTATTCAAAGCAACCTTCCAAATCATGATGATGTTTTTGGAATGTTGTTGCAATTACCCGGTAAAAATGGAGAATTATTTGATCCTACATTCTTAATATCCCAAGCACATAGATCAGAAATTATTGTAACGGCATGTATTGATCCACTGGCACAAGTTTTAATTAAACCAATTTCTGAATTTGGTGTTGATGTAGCAGTAGGTAGTATGCAACGATTTGGTGTTCCAATGGGTTTTGGTGGACCCCATGCAGCATATTTTGCCTGTACCGAAAAATATAAAAGGCTGATACCTGGAAGAATTGTTGGGCAAACTCTCTCTAAAAATGGAGAAAAGTCTCTAAGATTAGCATTGCAAACTAGAGAGCAACATATTAGAAGGGAAAAGGCCACTAGTAACATTTGTACTGCTCAATCTTTGTTAGCTATAATTTCATCTTTTTATGCTATTTATCATGGACCTTCTGGATTAACGCAAATTGCTAAGAGATTAGTGGAGTTGAGAATAACTTTAGAATCATGTTTAGCTGATTTAGGTTTTGATATTCCTGATGGGATTAGATTTGATAGTGTTGATGTTTATTCTAGGCACTCGAAGAGGATCCATAATGAAGCTCTAAAAAATGGTTATAACTTGAGAATTTTGCCATTGGGATCAACTATTGAAAATTCAACTGGCTTTGGGATTTCTTTAGATGAGCTAAGTAATGAAAAAGAAATTAAAGATATTGTGACTTTCATAGCAAACCTTTTAGAAAAAAAAGAAGATTTAGAGCATATAAAATTTGATAAAGGATTTCATCTAGAAAGTATAGCCTTGAGATCCA
Source organism: Prochlorococcus sp. AG-347-I04 (assembly GCA_003281625.1). Classification (GTDB taxonomy): domain Bacteria; phylum Cyanobacteriota; class Cyanobacteriia; order PCC-6307; family Cyanobiaceae; genus Prochlorococcus_A. The sequence continues at coordinate 13,051 of QCBL01000012.1, read as the reverse complement.
GTGAATGGATGCAGCAAGATATATTCACAAATTACCAAAGTGAAACTGAATTATTAAGATATATATTTAGACTTGCTGAAAAAGATTTTTCTTTGGTAGATGGAATGATGCCTTTGGGAAGCTGTACCATGAAGTTAAATTCTGCAGCAGAATTAAATCCAGTCTCTTGGGCTAATTTATCTGCCATTCATCCATTTTCTCCTCAAGATCAAACTAAAGGCTATTCAAAAATAATATCTGACCTAGAAAAATGGATAAGTGATATTGTCGGTTTAAAATCAGTTTCTTTTCAACCAAATGCAGGCTCTCAAGGAGAGTTTGCAGGTTTATTGGCTATAAATTCTTATTTTGAATCAAAAGGTGAACTTTCAAGAAAAAAATGTTTAATTCCTAAAAGTGCTCATGGAACAAACCCAGCTAGTGCAGTTATGGCAGGTTTTGATGTTTTAACTGTTGAATGTGATGACGAGGGAAATATTGATTTTCAAGATTTGTCCATCAAGGTCAAGAAATTTGATAACCAAATAGGGGCTCTTATGTTGACTTACCCCTCTACTCATGGAGTTTTTGAGTTACAAATTAGAAAGATATGTGATTTAATTCATTCTGTTGGAGGATTTGTCTATTTAGATGGAGCAAATTTGAATGCTCAGGTTGGATTATGCAAACCGGGGAATTATGGTGTTGATGTTTGTCATTTGAATTTACATAAAACATTCTGTATCCCACATGGAGGAGGAGGTCCAGGCGTAGGTCCAGTTGCTGCATCGGAAACTTTAAGCGCATTTCTTCCTACTCACTCTTTAATGGATAATAATTTATCTAATATTTCTAATTACGTATCTTCAGCCAAGCATGGAAGTGCAAGTATTCTTCCAATAAGTTGGATGTACATAAAAATGGCTGGTCTAAGTGGTTTAAGGAAAGCAACTGCGCATGCAATTTTATCTGCTAATTATATTGCACATTCTTTAAAGCATAAATTCAAGATTTTATATAAAGGAAAAAATAATTTTGTCGCACATGAATGTATTTTAGATTTTAGAGATTTAAAATCCAAAACTGGTTTGAGTGTAAATGATTTAGCTAAACGATTAATAGATTATAGTTTTCATGCCCCAACTATAAGTTGGCCTGTTCCAGAGACCATAATGATAGAGCCTACTGAAAGTGAAAGTTTGGTTGAATTGGATAGATTTTGTGAGGCTATGCTATTGATTGGAGAAGAAATCAGCGAAATAGAAAAAAATATTGAATTAAAAAATAATAATGTAATAAGTAACGCTCCCCATACACTGAAAGAGTTAATCTCCGATAATTGGCATTATCCTTATTCAAAAGAAAAAGCTTCTTTTCCTTATAAAACTGCAACATCTATTAAGTTCTGGTCTTCAGTTTCTAGGATCAATAATGCATATGGCGATCGCAATTTAATTTGTTCTTGCAATGTAAATCAAGGAGAGACTTTCGAAGAAAAAAAATGTGCTTAAAGGACTAGCGTTACTGTACTTACTTAGTTATTATTAGCGAGAATAAAAATTTAATATTTTCTTATAGAATTTTTTTAAATTTTTTTATTAAAATATCTGAGCATCAAATTTTTTGGGGTATTTGAAGCTATGAACAAAGATTTTAAATCTGGTAACGTTAAGCACTTGCCAGTTAAAAATGTCGATTTACCAAATTTTGGCAATAATTTTTCAGGAGATAACTCAAATATTTGCTCCATTGAGGGAACTAATGTTATAAGAGTGCCTTTTGGTAAAAAATTCTCAAAGAAAAAAAGACCTGAAAAGAATCAAAATATCGCTACTCTAATACTTCCTTTAAATTCGTATAATAGCCCTACGCCTCCACACGTAGCATAATTAAGATTAGGTTTAATCTATTTCTTTGAGAGTATCTGCATAATAATTTTGCAGTTGTAGAGTTGCTTGATTCCAATCCCATTTTTCTGCTTCTTTTCGTGCCTCTTTTCTCATAAATTCTCTTTTATCTTCATTCTCTAGAATCTTTTTTGTCGCTGCGATCAAACTCTGTTCCCCATTATCTTTTTCATCAGGATCATATAAACAACCATTAATCCCATCGCTAATAATATCTGGTATCCCTCCCTTGTTGGCTCCGATAACTGGACATCCTGCTGCCATTGCTTCTAGTAAAACTAACCCAAGTGTTTCTGTACTAGATGGAAATAAAAATATATCTCCAGAGGCATAGGCGCTAGCAAGTTCATCGCCAGATAAGTATCCTATAAAATTTGTATTTGTATTTTCGAAGATTTTTTCAAGCTGGTTTCTATATGGTCCGTCACCTACAAGTGCTAGGCAAGCATTAGGAATACTTTCTAAGACTGGTTTAATTCTCTCAATTTGTTTTTCTGCTGATAATCTTCCTACATAAATCAATAAGTAATTAGCATCGTTATATTCTCCAAATAATTTTTTTCTCATTTTCTCACTTCTCAAATCTGGTCTGAAACTGAAAGTATCTACTCCCCTTTGCCATAAAGCAGTCCTTTGAATACCTTTATCTTTTAACTCATTGACCATAGCGGTGGAAGTACATAAATTTAACAGGGCTTGATTATGAGCTGCTTTAAGTAATTCCCACAAAAGTGGCTCTAACATACCCATACCGTAATGTTCCAAATATTTTGGAAGATGAGTATGATAACTGGCAATTAAAGGAATATTATTAGTTCTCGCTAACCATATGCCACCTAAGCCAAGTACAGCTGGATTAACAACATGTATCAAATCTGGGTTAAATTTTTCTAACTTATCTGAGACTGCAGGACCCGGTAAACCAAGCTTCAACTCTGGGTATAAGGGTAATGGCATTGCAGCAACTCCAACTACAGTTGCACCCATATATGTTTCTGGACACCCTTCTGGACAAAAAATTATAACTTCATCACCATTTTTTATTAAAAATTCAATCGTTTTTGTCAGTCTTGTGACTATCCCATCAACTTTAGGTAAAAAAGTTTCAGTAAACAATGCAATTTTCACTTTCTTAAGGTAACTATTTGAGAAATTTTAATTTGTCTTTATTGCCTCAGCTTGTTTTTTAGTCCAGGATGAAACACAAGGTATGCGCTTAAGATCACATCTATTGGAGTATTTTTTGGCAACTTCAACAACTTCTTCTAATAAGCCATTATCAAGAGTCGTTGGGTTTAAACCTAATTCTATAAAACATTTATTATCAACAATTAGATCATTTTCTACCGCTTCATTCCTTGGATTTGGTAAATAGTTAATATCAGCACCTGTTAGAGAAGCAACTTTTTTAGCTAGTTCTCCAACTTGATGACTCTCAGTCATTTGATTAAAGATTTTGACTCTTTCTCCAGATTTAGGAGGATTTTCAAGAGCAAGTTGTACGCATTTTACAGAATCTTTTATATGTATAAATGCTCTTGTTTGCCCGCCTGTCCCATGTACACTTAATGGATATCCAATTGCAGCTTGCATTAGAAATCTGTTTAAAACAGTTCCATAATCTCCGTCATAGTCAAATCGGTTTGTCAATCTAGGATCTTTTAAAGTTGCTTCTGTATTTGTTCCCCACACAATGCCTTGATGTAAATCAGTAATCCTTACAAGATCATTTTTGTTGTAGTAAAGAAATAATAATTGATCTAAGGTTTTAGTCATATGGTAAACACTTCCTGGACTTGCAGGATGTAATATTTCTTCTTCAAATCTGCTTCCATCTGGTTGTGGAACTTCAACTTTTAGATAACCTTCTGGAATTGTTGCACCTCTATGTGATCCATATCCATAGACTCCCATTGTTCCTAAATGAACAACATGAATATCTAAATTACTCTCTACTATTGCAGCAAGAAGGTTGTGGGTGCCATTAACATTATTATCCACTGTATATCTTTTGGTGAAACTGGATTTCATAGAGTAAGGTGCTGCTCTTTGTTCTGCAAAGTGGATCACGGAATCTGGTTTTTCATCAATTAGCAAATTGAGCAATTTTTGATATTGTTTAGAGATATCCATATTAAGAAATCTCATTGGCTTACCTCCAATCTCTTCCCATGCAGAAAGTCGTTCTGTTATCGAAGCAATTGGAGTTAAAGATTCTACCTCTAGATCAATATCAATTTTTCTGCGACTTAAATTGTCGACAATAATAACATCATGATTTTGCTCTGCTAAATTCACCGCACAAGGCCAACCGCAAAAACCATCTCCACCTAGAACAATAACTTTCACTCAGAACTCCAGAATTAAAAGATTCATAATATATTTATTAAATTACTACAGTGTGCTTCCACTTTGCGAAAAAACATTGTAAATAGTTTCAAATCTTCTTTCTTAATATGAAAGATTAAAGCAAATAATAAATTTTTACTTTCTTTTTAAACTTTGCTAAATAAAGAGAATTAGATAGATATGTTTTTTTCCGGCGAACTTGCTACTGCAAAGTCTTGTTTTTTAATTCTTCCTGCCAGAAAAGCTTGCCTGCCAGCTTTCACACCATAATTTATCGCTTTAGCCATTAGAGGAGGATTTGCAGCTTGTGCTATTGCACTATTGATTAAAACCCCATCAGCTCCAATTTCCATGGCTTGAGAAGCTTCACTAGGCACTCCAATTCCTGCGTCAATTATTACTGGCACTTTTGCATTCTCAATAATTATCTTTATATTTGATAAATTTAACAAACCTTGCCCGGAGCCTATTGGCGAGCCCAATGGCATTACAGTTGCACAACCTATTTCTTCTAATCTTTTTGCAAGAATAGGATCTGCATTGATATAAGGAAGTACAGCGAAACCCTTTTTTATTAAAATTTCGGCTGCTTTAAGAGTTTCTATTGGATCTGGTAGCAAATACTTTTTGTCAGGAATAACTTCTAACTTCACAAAATTATTTTCTTCTTGACCAGATAATTTTGCAAGTTCTCTTCCTAAAATTGCTATTCTGACTGCCTCATCGGAATTAACACAACCAGCTGTATTAGGAAGCATCCAGTATTTTTCCCAGTTGATATTTTCGAGTAAATTTTCTCCTGCCTGATCATTTTTAATTCTTCTAACAGCGACGGTTATAATTTCCGTTTCAGAATTTGACAAACTTTCCACCATATCTTGAGTAGTTTTGTATTTGCCAGTACCAACCATTAATCTACTGGAAAATTGTTTTCCACCAATTAGTAAAGAAGAAGAATTTTCCATATTTAGAACCCCTTATCTTTAATACCTTTATAAGGTTTATAATTGTTTCTTTTTTCTAACTCCTTACTTTTTTTAATTGCTGTTTTGTTTTTTGGATCTATCACCAAAACCTTTTGATAAGTTTCATATGCCAAGTCGTACTCAAGTAAACGCTGTTGTGCTGATGCGAGGTTATTTAGGGCTATAGGATATTCTGGAAGCGATTTTATTGCAGAGTTATAGTGTTTAATTGCTTTCTTAAATTCATTTTGAGCAGCATAAGAAAATCCTAAAGCATTATTTATTATCGCTTTGGCTTCATCAGGTTCATTTTCATAATTTTCAATTGCTTTTAAAAAAGTTTTAGTAGCTTCAGAATATAATCTTTTTTTTATCTGAATAGACCCAAATTCATATAATTCTGAAGCTTGAGTGAGAGAATCTAAACCTTTTTGCTCGAATTTGACTAAATTTAATTCTTCACTTCTTGTTTTTAGAAATTGTCTGAATACAAAAATAGAAATTATTATTAATACAACAAAAAGAATTATTAAGTAAGGTTGGAAGGAAAATATTTCCATTATTTATATTTTTTTTCTAGATTATATTCTTTTTTTACTTACTAACGGAAGAAACAATTTTTTCAAAACACTTAGGATCGTTCAAGGCTAATTGAGCAAGCATTTTTCTATTTAAAATAATTTCTGAATTTTTCATGCCATTTATCAACTTGCTATAGTTTGTTCCATTTATCCTGGCAGATGCGTTAATTCTAGAAATCCAAAGTCTTCTAAAATCTCTTTTTCTTCTTCTTCTATCCCTATAAGCATTACAAAGAGCCTTCATCACTCTTTGATTTGCTGTCCTGAAAAGATTTTTGTTGCCGCCTCTAAAACCTTTTGCAAGGTTTAAGATTTTGTTTCTTCTTTTTCTGGCTATGTTGCCTCTTTTTACGCGTGCCATGAATATCTAATAAAAATTGGTTAAAGATTTATGAGTATGGAATCATTAATCTTACATTATCAGCATCTCTTTCATCAACTACTGCTTTTGTTGATAGATGTCTTTTTAATTTTGAGCTTTTATGATCAAGTAAATGATTATGGAAAGCTCTTCTTCTCATGAATTTACCCGTCGCAGTAGCTTTAAATCTTTTGGCAGCAGATTTACGAGTTTTTAGTTTAGACATTTAAGTCAAATGTGTTTAATTAGGATAATCTAAACCTTTATACGCATTGGTGCAAATTAAAGTTTTTAATTGATTAAGAAAGTTCTAACTTATGAAACTGAAATTTGCCTTTTTATACTTATTCTTAGGATGTATTCCTCTCTTTTTAATAAACATTAAATTTACTGCGAATGTCAAAGGAGAAGAATTGCAAAAGGTTGAACTTAATAATGAAATTAAAAAAGGAAAATTTTTAATTGGTTTAAAGCAATATTTAGGCGGGGAGAATGACAGTTTTTCAAAAAAAAAGAATATTAATTTTATAACTGATAAAGGTTTTTTAAATCTGATATCGTCCAACGGTATTAAACATAAATCAAAAGAGATTAATATTAGTTGGATGGATATACCCATTGAAAATCCAAAAACAATAGAAAGAATTATTTTTGGTCCTTTTGCTAGCTATGAATCAGCAAAAAAACAAGCAGATAGATTTAAAGATAAAGGATTTAAGACGACTGTTGCCTACCCTAAAAATTGGGAAGTATGGATTCCTCTTGAAGATGATCTTCCACAGTTTGAATTAAAAAATAAGATTTCTAGAAAAATAAAAAATTTTCAAATTACTCCTGTTCTTAGAAGTAAATTTCGTCTTATGAAACTCGAAGGACCTATATATATTTATGCTCAAGAGGACATAACAATAAATGGTGTCAATTTTGGCAAAAATTTTTATTTATTAAAAGATTTATATGGAACTTGGACATTAGTTCAAAAAATTGAATTTGATGATTATTTGGCAGGCGTTTTGCCATATGAAATTGGACCTAATTCTCCTTTAGAAGCACTCAAAGCTCAAGCAGTTATTGCAAGAACTTGGGGAATATTTAATTCTGATAGATTTAATATGGACAAATATCATTTATGTATCACCACTCAATGTCAAGTTTATAAACCTCCTAAAATAACAAATAAAAATGTGAAAAAAGCTATAGAGGCAACTTCAAATTTAATTCTCACTTATAGAAATCAACCAATTAATGCTTTTTACCATGGTTCTAATGGTGGTTTATCTGCTACTTCAGGAGAGTCTTGGCAAATTCAAGATTATTCTTATTTCAATTCGATCATTGATGGTTCTAAATCATTAAATAAAATTTTTAAACTTCCAATTATAAATGAATCTGATTTAAATAATTTTTTAGATTTTGATAAAGAACAGTTTTATGGGAGTAATCATTCTCTTTTTCGATGGAATAAGAAAATTTCTAGTCTTGAAATTAAAGAAAAGTTAATTAAAAACAAACTTATAAGTATTAATGACGATGTTTTGGATGTAAATTCTATTGAACGTGGGTCGAGTGGCAGAGTGACAAAATTGGAAATACGAACGGACAAAGTTAATAAATCTATTGTTTTAGTTAAAGATGATATTCGACGGGTATTAAATTTTATACCTAGTAATTTGTTTACTATTAATAAATTAAGTGATGATTTATGGCTTTTGAGAGGGGGAGGCTTCGGTCATGGTGTAGGTTTATCTCAGTCAGGGGCGATTGAAATGGCTAAATTAGGATTTTCTTATGAACAAATATTGAATCATTACTATCCAAAAGCAAAACTGAAAAAATTTGAGATATTGTCTCAATGAAAGTTAAGTAATTAAAATTTACTTTTATGAGTAAGGGTTTTTATAAAAATCGAAGATTGAAGTCGTTTATATTTCTTAGTGCTTGTTTTTTTATAGCTTTTATTCCTCATGCTTTCAATATCGAAAATTTCTTTTACATTATATTGACTCTTTCATTTGTGATTGTTTTTTACGGTTTAATAGTTATTTCTAGAAATGTCACAAGGAACAACGTTGTAAACATTGTAAGCAGAAGAATTAGTAATAAAGAGTTACCTGTGCTTGATATTTTAGTCGCTGCTAGAGATGAAGAAAATGTCATAGCAAGATTAGTTGAAAGATTATTTAGTTTAGATTATCCAACAAATAAATTAAATATTTACATAATCGATGATGGTAGCTCTGATAAGACGCCTTTAATTTTAGATCGATTAGCTAGACAATATGACAAGCTAAAAGTCATAAGTCGTTCTCCAAATGCAGGAGGAGGAAAGTCAGGAGCTTTGAATTATGCCTTGCAGTTTACTCATGGTGAATGGTTATTAGTTTTGGATGCTGATGCTGAATTAAAGCAAGATTCTTTGATAAGGTTATTTAGTTTTGTAGAAGAGGGTGATTGGTCTGCAGTTCAACTAAGAAAATCAGTAACAAATGTAAGTAAGAATTTTTTAACTTCTTGTCAGTCAATGGAAATGGCTATGGACGCAATCTTTCAATATGGGAGATTATCAGTTGCTGGAGTCTCTGAATTAAGGGGAAATGGCCAACTAATTAAGAAAGAAATATTATTGGCATGTGGTTCTTTTAATGAAGATACAGTTACAGATGATCTTGATTTGAGTTTAAGATTATTATTATCAAAATCTAGAATTGGAATCTTGTGGGATCCTCCAGTTATGGAGGAAGCAGTTGAGAATTTAAATGCTTTATTAGCGCAAAGGCAAAGATGGGCAGAGGGGGGTTTGCAAAGATTCTTTGATTATGGAGATCAATTATTTACTAATAAAATTGATTATTTGCAAAAATTTGATTTAACTTACTTCTTCATCTTGCAATATGCACTACCAATAATTTCTATTTTTGATTTATTTTTCAGTATTGCTTTGTTAGATTCACCAATTTACTGGCCTATTTCATTAACAGCTTTTATGTTATCTGGAATTGCGTTTTGGTACGGTTCTTCTTGTAAAAGCGAAGTACCAGTATTGCAAAAAAGCAATTTTTTGATGGTATTTGTCTCGGTTTTTTATTTATCACATTGGTTTTTAGTAATTCCTTGGGTAACAATAAAGATGTCTATTTTTCCCAAAAAGATACTTTGGCGAAAAACTATTCACACTGGAGTTTAATTTATTCATCAAGGTCTATAATTTCTCCATTAAAAAAATTTGCTAAGTTTTTTGAGCTATCATCATAATTCTCCTCGTTAGATATTTTTGGTGATGAATTAGTTTTTGGTTCTATTTTTTTTAATGGTCGAAAATTATTTACTTCATTTTGGGTCATTTCTGGAGTAATTGTTGGGTTACTTTTATTTAAATTTTTGGTTGAGAAATTAAGTATTATTTGATCTCCAAATATCTTTTTTACAGTATTTTCAATTATAATTTTTCTGCTCTTAATCATATTTTCCCAGTTTGGAGATAATGCAATTGTTATTTTCTCCGAATCAAAACTTTCAAGTTCGGCTTGTTGTGAAAGTAACATTCTTGTTGATGGTAACTCTACTTTAGAAAGAATTAATTCCCATTTATCTTTTAAATTATTTGATCCAGAATTTTTTTGGTTATTGTCAGAAATAGTTTCAAGACTTTCTTTTTCAAGAACTTGGGATTTTTCTAATTTTTCGTCTTTTTTTTCGATCAATTTATCGCGAACTATCACCTTTTTGATACTTGGTTTTTGACTTTCATTAGAAATATTTTCTTTATTAAAAATGGCAATGTTTTTTCTACTTTCATGATTCTCCTCAGTCGTATTATTTCTACTTTCTTGCTTATTTTTAAAACTGTTTATCTCTTGATTACCTAGAAGCCCAGTTAAATGTATTTCAAACCAAAGTCTTGGATTATCACTTGATTTGATTTGATATTCAATATTTCTCAGATTATTATGCCAATTGATTATTGTTGATTTATTTATTGTTTTGGAGATTTTATCCAATTCATCTTGAAATGCATCAGACGTATAATAAAGATCTGAATGTTTATTATTTGTAGTGTGTAATAGTAGATCTCTTGTTATATTTAATAATCCGGTAATTATTTGAAGAGGTTCGTTTCCTGCATCATATAGTTTGTTGCAGGTGATAATTAATGACTCTGGATTATTCTCAACTAATGATTTAATCAGATTTGTTAATTCACTTTCAGATACTTCTCCTAGGAGGTTTTGGATATTATTAATAGTTATTCCTTCTGGTAAAAGATTCAATTGTTCAAGGAGGCTTTGTGCATCTCTCATCCCTCCATTAGATCTTTTTGCAATCATTTTTAAGGCCTGCACTTCATACTCAATGGATTCTTTTTCGGCTATTTCTGATAAATGTTGAAAAATATCACTTGGGTTTATTCTTCTAAAATCAAACTTTTGGCATCTACTTTTTATTGTATTTAAAACTCTCTCAGGGTTTGTCGTCGCAAGGATAAATACAACTCTTGAGGGCGGTTCTTCAATAGTTTTTAGTAAAGCATTTGAAGCTGCCGTTGAAAGCATATGACATTCATCAATAACATAAACTTTCCATCTCGCTTGAGTAGGTGCAAATCTCGCTCTTTCTATAATTTCTCTTATATTTTCTACTCCTGTATTTGATGCTGCATCAATCTCGATAATATCTAGAGCGCTGCCATCTGTAATTTGTCTACATAAGTCACATTTACAACAAGGAGTTATCGTGGGTTGGTCAAATGCCTGGCAATTTAGAGATTTTGCAAATATTCTAGCACTTGATGTTTTTCCAGTCCCTCTTGGACCATTAAAAAGATATGCAGGAGCAATTTTTTTTGTTAATAGTGCTTGTTTGAGTGTAATAGATATAAATGTTTGTCCAACCAGTTCGTCTAAGTTGTTTGGTCTATATTTTTGATGAAAAGGCTTATGTATATTTGGCATTTATTTTTCACTAATTAAAAAAATTAAACACTAATTTTATGCAGACTCTTTAATGATTCTTTTTGATCCTGAAGGAAGTTTAACAATTTTAGATGAGAACAAATTATCTACCATTTTTTTCGTAATTGTGAATTCTTTCACATTTTCTTCAGAAGGCAAAGTATACATTATGTCAAGCATTAGCTCTTCAATTATTGATCTTAATGCTCTTGCACCTGTTTTTCTTTTATATGCTTCATTTGCTATCGCTTCGACAGAATCAGGCTCAAATGATAATTCGACATTATCCATACTTAGCAAAGTTTTGAATTGCTTCACTAATGCATCTCTTGGTTGAGTCAAAATAGATTCTAAAGTTTCTTTAGTGAGACGATCTAATACAGCACAAACAGGAATTCTTCCGATAAATTCTGGAATTAGGCCATATTTCACTAAGTCATCTAATTCTAAATTTTTCAGGGAATCTCTTGGGTCTACTATTTTTTTTGTATCAACTTTGTTTTGATCTGAATTGGTGGTAAATCCTATAGAGTGTTTACCCATACGCTTTTGAACGATGTCCTCTAAACCTATAAAAGCCCCACCGCAAATAAATAATATTTGACTCGTATCAATTTGGATACAGTCATGATAAGGATGTTTCCTTCCGCCTTGGGGTGGCACATTAGCAATTGTTCCTTCAAGCATTTTTAATAATGCTTGCTGTACACCTTCACCAGAGACATCTCTAGTAATTGAAGGATTCTCGCTTTTTCTTGCAATTTTATCTATTTCGTCTATATAAATAATTCCCTTTTGAGCTAGTTCTACATTCATTTCAGATTTCTGTAGAAGTCTTAAAAGTATGTTTTCAACATCTTCCCCAACATATCCAGCTTCTGTCAAAGTAGTCGCATCAGCTACTGCAAACGGAACATCAAGAAACTCTGCTAAAGTTTGTGCCAATAGTGTTTTTCCACTTCCAGTAGGGCCGATGAGTAAAATGTTTGATTTTTGTAATTTAGTTGCTTGTGAATCTGTTGAATTGCTATTTTTACTGTCTTCTTTTACTTTCCAAGCTAATCGCTTGTAGTGATTGTAAACGGCAACTGACAATATTTTTTTTGCAGATTCTTGTCCAACAACTTGATTATCCAGAAAACTTTTAATTTCTAATGGCTTAGGAATTGAGGTTAATTCTAAAGGAACAGATTTTTTTGGATTATCAGTTGGTAATTTCTTTTTTACTTGCGGAGAGTTGTTTATGTTCGCTTGATTATCAAGTAGTTCTTCATCGAGAATTTCATTACAAAGGTCTATGCACTCATCACAGATATAAACCCCAGGACCAGCTATTAGCTTTCTTACTTGGTCTTGTGATTTCCCGCAAAATGAACATTTAAGATGGGCGTCGAATTTAGCCATCGATTATAAGTGTTAATTTGAAAGGTGTTAAATATTACCTATTCACTAGGATTGCTTATAAATGTCGATTCGTCATCATATTCTTAAAAAATCAGTATATCCCTTGTTACTTTTTGATAACTTTATCAATTAATCCATATTCGACTGCTTCTGAGGGAGATAAAAAGTAATCTCTTTCGGTATCTTCATTAATTTTTTCTAAAGGTTGACCGGTATGTTCTGCCAAAAGCGAATTTAATGTTTTCTTGAGAAAAAGTATTTCTTTAGCTTGTATTTCGATCTCTACTGCTTGACCTTGGGCACCTCCAAGAGGCTGATGAATCATAATCCTAGAGTTAGGTAAAGCTAACCTTTTCCCCTTTGCTCCTCCAGAAAGTAGGAATGCCCCCATACTTGCCGCTACTCCAAAGCATATTGTCACTACATCAGGGGATATTTGTTGCATAGTATCGTATATGGCCATTCCTGCAGTTACTGAACCTCCAGGAGAATTGATATAAATTTGTATGTCTTTTTCGGGATCTTCCGCTTCAAGAAATAATAATTGTGCAACAAG
>QCBL01000011.1 GCA_003281625.1 Prochlorococcus sp. AG-347-I04 | reverse complement strand
TGGAGAACCAAAAAACCAACTATTTTTAGGGCAACAGAACAATGGTTTGCATCTGTAAATGGTTTTAGATCATCTGCATTAAAGGCAATCGAAGATGTTGAATGGATGCCAGAGACTGGAAAGAAAAGAATTTTTTCTATGGTTGTTGGTAGAGGAGATTGGTGTATTTCTAGACAAAGGTCATGGGGAGTCCCCATTCCAGTTTTTTATAAAAAAAATGGTAATGACATTCTTCTTAACAAAGAGATAATTAATCATATTCAAGAACTTTTTAGTAAATATGGAGCAGATATTTGGTGGGATTGGGATGTTAAGAATCTTTTGCCAGAAAATTATGCTAAGGAATCGGATCTATGGAAAAAAGGAACAGATACAATGGATGTTTGGTTCGATTCAGGATCCAGCTGGGCCGCAGTATGTGAGCTAAGAAGTGAATTAAAGTATCCAGCCGATCTTTATTTAGAGGGCTCAGATCAACATCGAGGATGGTTCCAGTCTTCTTTGCTAACCTCTGTCGCAGTTAATAATAAACCTCCATACAAGAAAGTTTTAACTCATGGATTTGCACTTGATGAAAATGGAAGAAAAATGAGCAAATCTCTAGGAAATGTTGTTGATCCAAATATAATTATTAATGGAGGTAATAATAAAAAAACTGACCCTGCGTATGGAGCTGATGTTTTAAGGCTATGGGTAAGCTCAGTAGATTATTCAGTAGATGTTCCAATTGGTTCAAATATACTCAAGCAACTTTCAGATGTTTATAGAAAAGTTCGTAATACTGCAAGATATCTTCTAGGGAATATTCATGATTATGATCCTAAAATTGATAGTTTTGAAATTGATCAATTGCCTATCTTAGACCAATGGATGTTAGGGAGATTAGTTGAGGTTACAGATCAAATATCTAGTGCTTATGAAAATTATGAATTTTCAAAATTCTTCCAAATCTTACAAAGTTTTTGTGTTGTAGATCTATCAAATTTTTATTTGGATATTGCAAAAGATAGGTTATATGTAAGTTCAAAATCACAATTTAGGAGGAGAACATGTCAGTTTGTTATGTCAAAAATTGTTGAAAATTTAGCCGTACTTATTTCTCCAGTTCTTTGTCATACAGCTGAAGATATTTGGCAAAATATTCCATATTCAACTAAAGAAAAATCAGTATTTCAAAGAGGATGGCCAATATTTTCGCAGTCTTGGAAAAATCAAATTCTTAACGATCATATTTCAAATTTAAGGAATTTGAGAGTTGAAATTAACAAGGCTATAGAAGTTTGTAGAAATAAACAAATAATTGGAGCAGCTTTGGAAACTGAAGTTAATTATTTACCTGAAGATAAAGTTATAAAAGATTCACTTGCATGGCTAAAAGAATTTGGCAATCAAGATGTAGATTTATTTAGGGATTGGCTTATAGTATCAAACTTCCAAGTGGTAGCTGGTTTGGTGGAGAATTCTCTCATTATCGATAACAATCCACTTGGTAAAATTCAGATATTAAAAGCTAATGGTCTCAAATGTGATAGATGTTGGCGTTATCAAAAAGAAACTTTTAATGGGATCCAAAATACAAAATTATGCAAAAGATGTTCAAATATTATTAATCTTGAATTTACTTAAATCCAGTTTTTTTGATTCAAAAAGAAAACTGAGTTTTGATTTTCTCTTATAAAATTATCTTCGGTTTCTGTAAAAGGTGCTTTATAAAGTTTAAAGTTTGTAAGTATATAAGTAAGTTCTATAACTTTCTTTTCTAAATCTATCTCAATTGGATGAGTTGTTGAGCTACTGAAACCTTTGAAAATAAGTATTTCTAATTGTTCTTTGTGATTTTCTTTTAGAATAAGACCTTCTAATTTGAGAATTCTATTAGGCATCTCGGAACTTATTTTTTCAAGATTTTTTATTAAATCAATTTCTGCCATTTTCGGAGAAGCATGAGTTTCTTCCATGTTTAGGTAATTTAATTATTGACCATTGAATAAGTCCCAAAAAATAAATTAATAATGAGAATAATCCTAAAAATTTTGCTATCGGCTGAGTGAAGTTAGCTCCGAAGAAAAAATTAAATAAATTTTTTATAAAAATATATAAATTTGAAGAAGGCTGGAGCCATATTGCACATGCATCAGAATTAATAAAATAAAAGCAGTTAACATTTTGCAAACTCTGAATTAGGAAATTTAGAGATATAAAAGTTAACGACCATCTCCATATTTTTGTAATTGTGGTAAGAGAGTAAGAAAAATTATATTCTCTTAATTCATCATTTATGTCATTCCAAAACCAAACTGAAACTGTCATTAAAAATGTTGAAATATTTGTTACTACAAGAGCATAATTATATTTACCTATTAATAGAAGAAGACTTATAAAAAATAAAAGGGATATTTTCCAATAAATTGTCAGAAGTTTATTAACTGCTTTATTTCTTTTTTTAATCGACCAGAAGAATAGAGTAAAAGGGATACCAATAAAGAAAATTATTGAAAGTTGAAAAGATAGCCAAATAGAAAGTTGATTTAAAACGTCCAAAACTTTTTCTTTTTAAATACATAATAATTAAACATCAAACCGTTACTCTTTAACTTACTATTGTCATAGTTATGAATATTATGCATTCTTATATTATTGATTAGCAATATGTTAGTAACTGTATGAGACAGCATGTTAATCCGCTTAGTAGTAATTTCAGTCAAACTGAGAGAATACCTTCTTTGAGCGAAATGTTTAGTGACTCTAAATTAAATCTTCATTTGGATATAGGTTGTGCTTGTGGTGAGTTTCTATTCGATTTAGCTTTAGTTAATACAAGTTGGAATTATTTGGGAATTGAAATTCGTGAGAAATTAGTCAAAAATGCTAGATTAAAAGCTGTTAAAAGAGAAATCAAAAATCTATATTTTGTTTTTGGTAATGCTAATAATATTTTAAATGATTCCCAAAGTAAATTTATTATCGAAAATCTAAAAAGTATTTCTTTTTATTTTCCTGATCCATGGTTTAAAAAGAGACACTATAAAAGACGTGTGATCCAACCAGAATTTATTGATATTCTTTCCAATTTATTGCAAAAAAGGTCTTTAATTTTTATAAAAACAGATGTAAAAGATTTATTTGATTATATGGATGAAATCATATCAAGCAATTTTAATTTTAAAACAATAGATAAAAAAGATATTAATTATTCCGAGAGTTTTAATCCAAATAAAGTTAAAACTAATCGGGAGAAGTATGTGAATATTAATCAAATTGATATTTTTGAGAGAACTTATATAAAAATTTGATTCATTGTTTATTAAATATTTTATTAATTTCTAAAAAGAGATTTTTTGCTATTTCTTTTGATAAGAAATCAACTTTCTTATGATTTTTGGCCTCAACTAAAACTCTTATTACGGGTTCTGTGCCACTAGGCCTAATGTAAACTCTACAATTATTCGCATATTCTGCTTGAAAATTTTCTATAGTTTGATCAATTAAGATTTTTGTTTTTGGATTTAATTTATTAATATAAAAATCTAAGTTAATGTTGGTAAGTTTTTGAGGATAAGGTTTGAAACTACTTTTAAGCCAATCATTTAAATTAATATTTTTCTTTTTACAAAATTTAGAAATTTGAAGCGCGGTCAATATCCCATCTCCTGAAAAGTTATTAATTTTTGAAAGTATATGACCTGACTGCTCACCTCCTAAAATGGCTCTTTTCCCCTTAATTGCATCATGCACATATTTATCCCCTACATCAGTTCTATATAAAATTCCTCCAATTTTATTCCAGGCCTTCTCAAAACCTAAGTTTGCCATTTGCGTTGTTATGAGTAAATTATTTGTAAGAATGTTTTGTTCCATAAGTTCTCGCCCCCAAAGAAAAAGAATGTGATCTCCATCTAATACATTGCCTTGTGAATCTATACCAATTACTCTATCGGCATCTCCATCGAAGCTAAAACCCATATCTGCAGGACTCTCTATTAGTGCTTTTTTTAATGGTTCGAGGTTAGTAGAACCACAATTCATATTAATTTTCAAACCATTTTTAGAGTTATTGATAACCCTTACATCAGCACCAAGTGACTGAAAAATTTTTTTTGCGCAGGTTGTAGCTGATCCATAACATGTGTCTAAGATTATTTTCAATCCGCTTAGATTTTCTCCACCCATTGTTTGGATTAGACTGTTAATATAAATATTCATAAGATCCTTGCTTGTATTTAGGGGTGCTACTTTTGAAGGAACAGATATATTTTGATCTATCTCTTCAATTAAGTTTTGAATCTTATTTTCAAAATATTTGGTAATTTTTTGACCATTATGATCAAAAATTTTTATGCCATTATATTCTGGTGGATTATGACTTGCAGATATCATGATCCCACTACTCAGGTTCTCTTGTTTGATTAAAAAAGGTATAGCTGGGGTAGGGCAAATTCCAAGATTTATAAATTTTTTGCCGCTTTCATTAATACCTTGTGTTATTGCCTGAAGAAGAATATCCCCACTAATTCTCGTATCTCTTCCAATTAATATTGGACTTTTCTTCTCTAACGTCGAACCTAAAGCATATCCTACTTTGTAGGCTAGAGTATAATCAATCTCTTCATTAAATATTCCTCTTATTCCATCAGTTCCAAATATTGATTGCATAATTAGATTTCAGGAATCAAGGAAATTTTAATAATTATTCAATTCCCATTTTATCAGTTGATTAAAAGCTTATAGATTTCAATTCTCTTTATTTGCAGAACTTATTTAAAATGTTTTAAGTTAGTAATAATTAATAGTGCAATCTGAGAGTCAAAAGCAAAATTCAAAGACAAACTTAAAAAAAATACTTATTTTTGTTATTTCTATTGTAATGGGTTCACTGCTTTTGTTTAGAAATTCCTTTTTTAAATCAACTTACCTTCTAAAGAGTTTTGGAGAATTATCTGTTGACCCAGAAATAGCTTTTACAAACAATAAGCCCACATTTTTGGAATTTTATGCTGAATGGTGCGAAGTTTGCAAAGAAATGGCTCCACAAGTTTCTGCTTTAAAAGATGAATACGAAAAAGATATTAATTTTGTTTTTTTAAATGTTGATAATCAAAAATGGGGTAATTACATCCAGAAGTTCTCCGTTAACGGGATTCCTCAAGTTAATCTTTTTAATAAAAAGGGTAATTTGTTATCTACTTTTATTGGTAAACAAGATGAAATAAAATTAAAAAAATCTATTGATAATTTAGAAAAAGAAAAGAAACTCTTTGAGGAAATTGTTAATTCTGAATTTTCTACAATTCAAGAAAAAAATAATAATGAAGTTAGGCCTCGTAGTCATGGATAATTTTTACCATTCTAAAGATTTTGATACAATCGGAAAACTTTCTTTAAAAATAGACTTGCAATTTTGGGCTATAGACTTGTGTTCTTTTTGGGTACCGTGAGCTGATCTTAAATGAATGTAATGGATCCAAGATCTGCATGATCCAGACATATAGATTCTTGTTGGAGTGGCTAATGGTAAAACAAATCTCGCACATTCTTTAGCTACCCCTTCGGCAAGTAAATCTTCATATAATTCCGAAGCAGCTTGAAAATGTAAACCAATTTTTTCATTGAATCTTTTTTTTAACTCATCAGGTAGATCAGGAATTGAATTTTGCCTATTTTTAAAATCTTGACGCCTTAACTCTGGTAAGGGAATATTACCTAATTGAGAACTATCTGCATATCTCTGTGAAAATTCCTGGAAAGTAAATGATCTATGTCTTAAAATTTGTGCAGCAATTCCTCTATTAGTTTCTATTTGTAAGGTCATAAAGGACTGTTCAAAAACACTCCAATGTTCATTTTTAATGCAATAACTCAATAATTTCGAATAGTCTTCGTTTTCCTGATTCTTTGGATTACTAACTCTCGCAATGTAAGCCATTGTTTTTTCTGCATCAGGAGTTAGAGAAATTAGTTCAACTTTACTCATTTTAGATCTTTGCTAGAGTTACTTTCTCTGGTTGATTTTGATATTTACCTCTTCTATCTTCATAAGTTGTAGAGCATGGATCACCTTCAAAAAAGAGTAGTTGGCAAATACCTTCTTCAGCATATATTCTGCAATCTGCACCTGAACTATTACTAAACTCTAAAGTTAGATGGCCTTCCCATCCTGCCTCTGCGGGAGTTGTATTAACAATAATTCCTAGTCGTGCGTAAGTACTTTTTCCTATGCATATTACAGTTATATTTTCTGGAACTTTCATCTTTTCTAAAGCTACTCCTAAACCATAGGAGTGAGCAGGAAGAATAAAATAATATCCATCATTATCATGATGAAGAACAGTTTTTTCTAAATTATGAGGATTAAATTTTTTGGGATTCATCACAGTCCCCGGGATATGTCTGAAAATTAGGAATTCTTTAGATGAAAGTCTTAAATCATAGCCATAAGAGGAACATCCGTAACTCAAAACGGGTTTTTGTTTATTGTCAGGTTCAAGATGTCTCACCAAATTTGATTGAAAGGGCTTTATCATCCCTTCTGAGGCTTTTTGATTAATCCAGAGATCATTTTTTAGCATTTTTTTATGAGCGAAGTTCGGTAATTTGGTTAGCCATTAATAAAAAATCTTTAGGAATGTCTGTACCAGTTAGGATTACATCTCCGGATATAAATCGGTTTTCAAGTGTTGAAATCAAATCATCTTTATCGATAATTTTCATCTCAATAGCTAAAAAAATTTCGTCAAGTATGATTTGATCATTATCGCCAGACTGTAACTCTCTTTTGCAAAAATTCCATAATTCAATAGTAGATTCATGAATAGATTTTTTTAAATTTTCATTACTTTCAATTGTTTCAGAATTATATTGATCAAAAGAATGTGATGATCTTACCCAAGTTAAATTACCGCATAGTTTTACTGCGTTATCAACTCCTTGCTTAACTCCTCCTTTCATAAATTGTATTAAGAGCACATTCCGGCCAAGAGCAGCATTTCTTAAAGAATCTCTAATGATAGATGGGTAACTTCCTCGATATGGAGATTGATATAATTGAATATTTCCGTTTTGTTTAAATCTTTTTACTTTAATTCTGCTAGGAGTATTTATATTTTTAACATCAAGGTTGCTTGTGGAATAAATATGGGATGAACTAATTACCATTATTTTGATCTTTCTACATGCAGTATAATTAGAATCTATTGGCGCTGCATATAGTGTAATTTTACTTAAAAAAGGGTTTAGCAAGTTGCAACTGATTGAAAAGAACTTATTGATCTTCTAATAAGAATTGAAAATTGTTACTGTTGATACAAGATATTTCAAGGTGTCTCCTTAAATTTTTTAATAGTCAAGATATCTATGATACCTGCTTCACGAGGATTCAACCGCTTTAATTCTCCACAATCCGGACAAAGTAAAATTAACTCTGTTGGAGAACGTTTTCCAATCAATAGAACTTTAATGGAAGTTATTAAAGGTCTTGATGGCGCAAGCACAGAAATGGTTGAGCGATCTAAAACAATATTTTTTCCAGGAGATCCTGCTGAAAGGGTTTATCTTATAAGAAGAGGAGCAGTAAGATTGTCTAGAGTTTATGAGTCAGGTGAGGAAATTACTGTTGCTCTTTTAAGAGAGAATAGTCTCTTTGGTGTTTTATCTCTTCTAACAGGCCATAGATCTGATCGTTTTTATCATGCCATAGCATTCACAAGAGTTGAAATGATAACAGCACCTGCAAATTCTGTTTTAAGAGCTATAGAGGAAGATGCATCAGTTGGACTATTACTTTTACAAGGGCTTTCAAGTAGGATCCTGCAAACTGAAACAATGATAGAAACTCTTACACATAGAGATATGTCTTCTAGATTAGTAAGTTTTTTAATGGTTCTTTGTAGAGACTTTGGAGTCGCAGGTGAAAAAGGTATCACAATAGACTTAAGGCTTTCACATCAGGCAATTGCTGAAGCTATTGGTTCTACAAGAGTAACTATTACAAGATTATTGGGAGATTTAAAGGATTCAGGGCTTCTTAATATTGAAAGAAAAAAGATTACAGTGTTCGATCCAATTGCTCTTGCAAAAAGATTTAATTGATTCATCATAAATTATGATGTACAAAGTGTATGCAAAAGTGTGGCTTGGATTTTAATTGTTTTTTTAATATTACTAGGGGGATTAATTGCACCATTTGGGGATATTCTTGGAACAAAGATTGGTAAAGCAAGATTTAGTATCTTAAAATTAAGACCAAAAAAAACAGCAACTATAATAACTATAATTACTGGTGGGTTTATTAGTTCAATATCAATAGGTCTGTTGATTTTAGTAAGTGAAGAATTCAGGCAAAGGCTTTTTGTTGATATTCCTTTTTTGCAAAAAACTTTAGATGAAAGTAAAAGGGCTTTAATCCCTTTACAGGAAGAGAGAAAGGAACTAGAAGGTAAAATTATTCAAAAAGAAAAGGATTTAAATCAATTAAAAAATAGTATTAAAGAATTTAGGAGAGGAAATATTGTTATTAAAAGGGGACAAACTTTATTTATTGCTGAGATTAATTCCAGCTCAAATATAAAAAAAGACTTAACAAAAATCTTTAATGAAGCTGATAAATTTGTTAGGAATATTGTTATACCGAATAATAAAGAAGCAAAAAATATTCTTTTATGGAGACCTAGTGATATTACAAAAATTGAGTCAATAGCTGCTAGAGGTGGTAACTGGATTTTATTAATCAAATCAGCAACAAATGTTTTAAAAGGCGATAATTATGTTTTTGTATCTCCTGATTTTTTAGAGAATAAACTTATAGTCAAAAAAGGGGATGTTATTACAAGTTCAATTCTGGGAGAAAGTGATTTAAATATTAAATCAATAAATTTAAAAATTAAATCATTGCTTAGAGAAACTAGTGATGAAATTAAGTCAAGAGGATCACAGGTTAGTGAAATTAAAACAAATGGAAATTTTGTAAAAGAAATTAGAGACTTTCTTCAAGAAAATAAAAAAATTAAATTTAAGTTAGAAGTTGTATCTTTGAGAGATAGTAAAACTGTAGAACCCATTGTCGTTGAAATAAATATTTTAAAAATTGCATCTTAAAATGCCTAGAGTAATAACTATTGATCCTGGAAAAAGTAAATGCGGCTTAGTCTTAGCTGAAATAAGTAAAAAAAAAGTTTATGAAGCGATAATTGTAAAAAGTCAATTACTTGAGAATTATGTAAGAAATTTAATTACCTCTGAGGACATATCACAAATTATTATTGGCAATGGTACCAGTAGTAGAGAAATCAGACAAAAACTATATTTTTTTGAAAAAAAAATAATCACTTTTGAGGAAAAAAATACTACCTACAGGGCTAAAGCAAGATATTTCGAACTTTTTCCAATTAGTGGATTGAAGTTTTTAATACCTAGAGAGGTTTTTATTCTTAATAAAAATCTTGATGCGATATCAGCTTTGATAATTTTAGAAGATTATTTCAAAATGAAGTTTACTTTGAATCAAAATATAGATTTTAAAACTTGGCTGAAATAGTCAATTTATATTCATTTCCCGCTTCTAGTTCATAATCTTTTTTTAATAAAAATCTCAATAACGCATCTTCAATTAATGCTCTACCCAAAGGTGGATTTACTGTTAATAAACCTTTATGAAAGGACCATATAAAAGTCCATTTAAATTGACTAGCTTCCACAATCCCTTGAATTTGTTTTTTTGAGAAGCAATATTCTTTGATACTTATATTGGCAATCGTTTCAGGTTTTGAACGCATGTCTTAAGGTTGGTCTTTGTCAAAAGAATTTAGATCATTAATTATATTTTCCTCTTTTTTAGTATTTAGTTGTTCGAGGGATTCTATTACTCTGTTATACACTTTATCTAATATTGATTTTTCTTCTTGAGAAATATTTCCTAACACATGTGAAATGGTATTAGAGTTATTTTTTCCTTTTTTTAGTGAAGGTGACCCAATACCAATTCTTATTCTTCTAAAGTTTTGCGTCTGCAATTGTTCAATAATGCTTTTAAGCCCGTTATGTCCCCCTGAGCTTCCTCTTCTTCTAAATCTTATTTTTCCTAGGGGAAGATCTATATCATCAACTATTATCAAAATCTGATCTAAATTTATTTTGTACCAATCAACTATTGCTCTGACAGCATCACCACTGTTATTCATAAACGTAATTGGCAAAAATAACCTGAAAGTAGAATCATTGATTTTGAATTCTGAGTAGGAACTTTTAAGCTTATCTTTTAATGAAAAATTTGAATTATATTTTTTTGAGAGATTTTCAAGCAGTAAGAAACCTATATTATGTCTACTTTTTGAGTATTTTTTGCCGGGATTTCCTAATCCAATTATAAATATTTCATCCATGATGTATTACTTAATCTCTTTTCATCGAGAACTACAAATATATAAGTAAATATAATCTAGAAAATTTAAAAAAAAAATTCTAAAAAAGATTATTTAGTAATTTAAATTATTGGAATAGCTTTTTGGTAGGATTTAGAAATTTAGTTTCCGTTCCAATCAACTGAGAAACCTTGTAATAAAAGTGATTGGTTATAAATTTGTAGAAGAATAACTAAAAAAACCAATAGTAGTAAGCCAATTACTGTCATGACTGGAACTGCCCCCCAACCAGGTACAACTTTTCCTTGTCCTGAATTGCCAATTGCTTTTAAAAGACTTCCTAAGGCTGTTTTTTGACCCATGTTAAAATCACTAAATCGAATATTATTTCGTTATTGTATAAGAACTTATACATAAATTGTTTACAAACTTAGCAAAATTGATGCAAACTTTATCATCTGCCCCAGATCCTGCAGTTTCCATAGCTGTAACTATTCTGGCATTACTTTTAGCTTTGACCGGCTTTGGTCTTTGGACTGCATTTGGACCGAAAGCTGCAAAGCTTACTGATCCATGGGATGACCACGATGATTAATAACCTTTAAAGTATTTCAAAATTTTCTAAAAATACAAAAAGTAAACTTTTGATCCTAGTTTAATTATAAATTTATTAATATATAAATCTGTCAGCACAAGAAACTTCATGCTCGCCTTAAAAATTTCCGTTTACACTATCGTTTTCTTCTTCGTGGGTATATTTCTATTTGGATTTTTAGCAAGTGATCCAACAAGAACTCCAAATAGAAAAGATCTAGAAAGTCCTCAAGATTAATCTCTTAATTAGATTTATAAATTGATTTCTGGAATTTCAAAAAAAGTAATATTTTTCTCTTTTCTGCTTTTTAATTTTTTACAGCAATCAAGTTCAGCTGAATTTGAAAAAACTAATAAAAACATTCAAAATACCAAATTAATTTGGACGAGTATATCCAATGAAAAGAATTTATTCAGTTCTTCAAAAATATCTGTTGAAGATAATTACTTTGTGAATTTATTACAGGATAATCTTGATTCATTTTTATTAGCCAAAGCCGAAAAGCAACAAGAGTTAATAATTCAATCAGATCAGCAGTCTGAAATAAATGATGTTATTTATGCAGAGGGAAATGTAAACATCTCATTTAGAGGCAAACTCCTTAAAGCGGATGCTTTAATTTACGATAAGTTAAATAAAAAAATTAGTGCTAAAGGAAACATATCTTTGGAATTAGGGGATCAAGTCTTCAAAGTTGAACAACTAGAGTACAGTTTTATAAGTAAAAAAGGTTATTTATTAGATGTTAAGGGATTTATTAATACTGATACTTTAATGAGTGATTTATCCTCAAATTTTAGCTCGTCAGATATTAATAAGATAGAAAGTTTAATTGAAATAAAAAAAAAGGAAGTTTTATATACCCCTAATAAGGTTAGTAATTGGTTGTTTTATACAGATAAGTTGACTATTGATGGGGAAAAATGGAAAAGTAAGGAGGCCATATTTAGTAATGATTTACTTGAATCAAAGCAGGTAAAATTAGCTATTAATTCTTTAGAGGTTTATCCTCGAGAGGGAAAGTTGCGATTTAAGTCTTCATTAAATTATTTAATATTTGATGAGAAAGTATCATTCCCTTTTTGGATAGGTGAAAGAGATTTTAACTTTAATAATTCTCAAATTGATAACAGATGGAATTTAGGATATGAAAATTTAGATAAAGATGGGTATTTTATTGGTAGGAAATTTGACTCAATAGATATTTCTGATGAGTTTGTTCTTGATTTAGAGCCGCAATTTCTGATTCAGAGGTCATTAAAAGGGTATACAAAAAGTTTTGTAAATAAGGATGAATCAATCACTTCAGATAGGGTTAAGAGAAATACAAGTTTTGAAGATTATTTTGGTCTAAGATCTCAGATAAAAGGCACAATTAAAAATTGGGATTTAGAAATAGACAAGAATTTAAATTCTTTTGATTTTGATAAATTTTCAGATGCATTTAGATTTAAAACTGAATTGAGTAAAGAAATTGATTTATTAGATTCAAAATGGGAAAAAAGTTTTTATGGAATTTATAGAGAGAGGCTCTGGAATGGTTCATTGGGCGAAGCAGAAATTTACTCAGGTTATGGTTCAAAATTGCAAAAAGAAAATACTTGGATTGTTGATGATATTCAAAAGTCAGAATTTTTATCCTTAGGTTTGGCAAACATAACAGCAGAGGCTTTGAATACTAAAAAATTAGTAACTAACCTAAAAAGTAATTTGTTTTATTCTCTTGATCAGAAATTTCCAATAAGTATTGTAAATCCTAAAAACAAATCTATTGATAATTCATATAAGTACATTCCTGAACCAATCACAAAAGGCTTAAGTCTTAATACAAAGTTTGAAGCATCATTTTCTTTCTATGAAAATGGAGATCATCAAGAATATTTAGGGTTAGGTATAGGCCCAGAACTAATATTTGGTAATTTTAAAAATAAGACTTTTGACTATACTCGTATAAGTCTTTTACCTTTCTATAAATTTGATAGTGGAGAAAGTGTTTTTAAGTTTGACCATAATTATGAGAACTTCACCTTAGATATTTCTCTTGATCAGCAATTATATGGACCAATCATTCTTAAAAGTTTTGGGATTTTGAACTTAACAAATGATTCAAGTGATTATGGTGAATTTATAGATTCTAAAATTTCTTTAAATTGGAAAAAAAGATCATATGAATTTGGTATTTTTTATCAACCTCATAATCAAGCGGGAGGCATTTCTTTTAGTCTCTATGGATTTAAGTAGCTATGACAAATTAGTATTAAATTCTACATAAGGTAATTGGTTAAATTTATTTTCTATTAAATTTTTATTCTCAAGAAGTGTTGAAGTGGCATCCCATTCGCCTGATAAAAACATTTTTCTCGAGCTCTCCTTAATTTCAAGATTGAAATTATAATCTTTTGACTTTGCTAAGGATTTTTTCAGATCAATTTCTAAAAATAAAAACTGATTATCGCAATAGTTTTGCATTTCTTCTAAAGATTTTTTTGGTAGCGTAAAACAAGGAATTCCTATTGCAATACAGTTACTATAAAAAATATCGGCGAAACTCTCGCCTATGATTGCTTTTATACCCCATCTCATAAGCGCTTGGGGAGCATGTTCTCTACTTGAACCACATCCAAAATTGCTATTAACAACAAGTATCGAGGCATTTTTGTTTTCCTCAAGATCAAAAGGATGGCTTCCATTTAAAGTTTTTCTATCGTCTTCAAAAACAGATTCACCCAATGAATCAAAGTTAACACACTTTAAAAAACGAGCTGGAATTATTCGATCTGTATCAATGTCGTTACCAATCAATGAGATACATTGCCCGTTTATTTTTGAAATTTTTCCAAAAGGTGGAGTAAAGTCTGATTTCATCAGTTAATAAACTCTCTAACGTCACTGACTTTGCCATTAATTGCAGCAGCAGCAACCATTGCTGGACTCATGAGAAGTGTTCTTCCAGTGGGAGATCCTTGCCTACCCTTGAAATTTCTATTACTAGAACTAGCACTAACTTGATTACCTATTAGCTTATCTGAATTCATAGCTAAACACATTGAGCAGCCAGGTTCTCTCCATTGAAATCCAGAATCCTTAAATACCTTATCAATACCTTCTTGTTTTGCTTTAGTGGCCACTTTTTCTGAACCTGGGACTACAAATGCTTTGACATTCTTGGATACTTTTTTGTCTTTTAATACTTCTGCTGCAACTCTTAAGTCACTGATTCTTCCATTCGTACAACTCCCGATGAAACAAACATCTACAGGAGTATCTTTTATTAATTGTCCTGGCTTGAAACTCATATATTCATAAGCCTCTCTTGCAACTAATTTATCATTTGGGGATAAATCGTCTAAAAAAGGGATTTTTTGATTAATGCTAATACTTTGGCCGGGAGTAATCCCCCAAGTTACTGTTGGTTCTACGTTAGAAGCGTCTAATTTAATTACATCATCAAAAATTGAATCATCTTCGCTTTTTAATGATTTCCACCATGTGACTGCTTTATCCCAATTCTCATTTTTAGGAGCACATAATTTATTTTTAATGTAACTAAATGTCTTTTCATCAGGGTTAATGTAGCCGCATCTGGCACCTCCTTCAATTGACATATTGCATATTGTCATCCTTTCTTCCATTGATAATTCATCTATCGCAGGGCCTGCGAATTCATATGCGAAACCTACTCCTGCCTTTACACCTAGTTCATTAATGATATGAAGCACTAAATCCTTAGCATAAACACCCTTGGATAATTTATTATCACACCAAATCTGCCTCACTTTCAATTTATTCATGGCGATGGTTTGGGTAGCAAGAACGTCTCTGACTTGACTTGTACCTATCCCAAATGCAATTGACCCAAAAGCTCCATGAGTTGAAGTATGAGAATCTCCGCAAGCGATTGTCATCCCTGGTTGAGTTAACCCTAATTCTGGAGCTACTACATGAACTATTCCTTGATTACCACTACCAATATTAAAAAATTTTATTTTATGTTCTGAACAATTATTCTCAAGCGTTTCGATCATCTGTTCAGCGAGATTATCTTTAAAAGGCCTGCTCTGATTATCTGTTGGCACAATATGATCAACAGTAGCAACAGTTCTATCAGGGAATTTTACCTTTAAGTTTCTGTCTTTTAAAGCGCCAAATGCTTGAGGACTTGTCACTTCATGGATAAGGTGAAGACCAATAAATATTTGATCAGAGCCTCCAGAAAGACTTGTAACTTTATGTAAATCCCAAACTTTATCAAATAGTGTATCTTGACTCAATTTGTAAAAATAGTTACTTACTATTCGATAATAGGATTAATCTGAGACTGTTCAAACACACATTTACACTTAGTGTTTGAATTTCTATTCTATTTCGGGACGAGTTAAATATTTTTTTTATATTAGTTATGTAATTATTCGGTCCTGAAATTGAAATATAGACAAGTCCAACCGGTTTATCTTGACTGCCACCGTCAGGACCTGCTATTCCACTTATTGCTATTGCCCAATCTGCTCTTAATTTCTTTTTTACATTAATTGCCATGGACTCACAAACTTCTTCTGAAACAGCTCCATATTTTGTAAGCTTTTCTTCAGAAATATTTAATAATGAATTTTTTAGCTCATTACTATAAGAAACTATACTTCCTTTAAAAACTTGAGATGAGCCCGATATTGATGTGAGTGATGCAGATAGAAGGCCTCCGGTACATGATTCGGCGAAAACAACAGTTTGTTTACTCTTGGTTAATTCTTTTATTAAAACGCTAGAAAGAGTATCATTATCCTCTCCAAATATGTATTTCGAAAACTCTTTTTTTAATTTTTCTTTTACAGGTTTAATTATTTTTTTTGCTTCTAAGTTATTTTTTGCTCGCGCTGTAATTCTGAGTTTGACCTCTCCTAAGTTTGCATATGGAGCAACAGTCGGGTTTTTGAGATTTAATAGATTGTTAATTTTTTCTGCAACACTAGACTCTCCAATGCCTGCAAATTTAAGGGTATTTGAAAAAAAGGAATAACTTTCTGAGAATTTGGCTTTAATGTAATCATACGCCGTCTCTTCCCACATAGTTTTCATTTCACTGGGTACTCCAGGGAAAGTAAGAATAGTAAATCCTTTTACTGGTTCCCAAATCATTCCTGGGGCAGTGCCTCTAGGGTTATTGATTATTTGAGCAGTTTTTGGGAAGAAGCATTGTTTCCTTAAGCTAGAGGAATCGTCCTTTAGCTTTGAGTTTGAAAGTTTTTGTTTAATTTCTTCCCATAAGTGAGGTTTTTCAAAAAGAGATACATTAAAAGATTTAGCTATCGCTTCAGTAGTTAAGTCATCTGGAGTGGGCCCCAATCCGCCAGTAGTAATTAAAAGATTACTTCTTTTAGATATTTCCTGAATTACTCTTATGATTCGATCACAATTATCACCTACAGTTGATTGTCTAAAGTGGTTTAGGCCTAATTGAGACAATTGTTCAGAAATCCATTGTGCATTTGTATTTATAATATTTCCTAAAAGTAGCTCTGTTCCAATAGAAAGAATTTCAACTCCCTTGGAATTAGGACTCATTTAATTGATGCTTCCAGTTTGCTTTCATAAAGAGGAAAACGATTACATAAGGATAATACTCTTTCTTTGCATTGACTTTCAATTAGTGAATCATTTGGGTTAAGTAATCTATCAGCAATAATTTCGCCGACTTCAGCAAAAGCATTTTCATTAAATCCTCTAGTAGTTAGTGCGGCTGTACCTAACCTTAGACCGCTGGTCACGAAAGGTGATTCAGGGTCAAATGGAACAGTATTTTTATTTGCAGTAATATTCACTTCACTTACGAGCAAGTCAGCAATTTTACCAGTCATATTGATACTTCTTAAATCGAGTAAAACAATATGGTTATCAGTGCCTCCACTTACGATATTGATTCCTCTATTTATTAAAGTTAAAGCTAGAACTTTGGCATTTTTTATTACTTGTTGAGAATAAATAACAAAATCTGGTTGCAAGGCTTCTCCAAAGGCAACTGCTTTAGCAGCAATGATATGTTCTAGGGGACCGCCCTGAGTTCCAGGGAAAACAGATTTATCAAATTTCTTTCCAAATTCTGCATCTTTACATAAGATAAGTCCCCCTCTAGGCCCTCTTAATGTTTTATGAGTAGTTGTAGTTACTACATCACAAAAAGGTATTGGATTTGGGTGAAGTTTACTTGCTACAAGACCGGCGATGTGTGCAATATCAGCCATTAAGAATGCACCAACTTCATCTGCAATACTTCTAAATGACTCAAAATCTATTGTTCTTGGATAAGCAGAATATCCGCATATAATTAATTTTGGTTTTGTTTCAAGTGCTATCTCTCTTATCTCTTCAAAATTTAATTCACTAGTTTCTTTGTTTACACCATAGTGAACTGCATTGAACCACTTGCCACTCATATTTACTGGAGATCCATGAGTTAGGTGACCGCCATGAGATAAATCCATCCCCATGATTGTGTCGCCAGGTTTAAGTAGACTAAGGAATACAGCTGCATTTGCCTGCGCTCCACTATGGGGTTGAACATTAGCCCAATTTGCATTAAATAATTTTTTCGCTCTCTGAATGGCTAATTCTTCGATCTCATCAACAAATTCACATCCCCCGTAATATCTTTTTTGAGGTAATCCCTCGGCGTATTTATTTGTAAGAACGGATCCTTGAGCCTGCATGACGGCAATTGATGCGAAATTTTCACTTGCGATTAACTCAAGATGAGTTTCCTGTCTATTTTTTTCAGAGTTGATAAAATTGGATATTACTGGATCACTTTCTTTAAGATTTTGGAGAATATTCATTGAATTTGATAAGTAATACTCATAATATAAACGATATTTTTTAGAAAAATATAAAAAGAATATTTCATAATTTTAAACGCGCCTGGAGAGATTCGAACTCCCGACACCCTGATCCGTAGTCAGGTGCTCTAATCCACTGAGCTACAGGCGCATAATAATGTAATATCTCTGTTTCAGGGTCTCTTAGTCAACTAGATTTCGGGTAAAATATCTATTATTAACAAACTAATTATTAATATGCCTATAAAGTGGTACGGAAATGGTGATTTAGAAGATCCTATCTATAAACATTTTTCTCGAATAGTGAATTTTGTAATTCACTGTATGATATTTACTGCGATTGTCAGTGGCACATGGCTTTTTAAAGAAATTAAATATGAGATAACCTACTTTAATAATTTTGCAATTTTCTGGTCAGCTCTTTTGGCCTCCCATTTACTTTTCGTAATTATAAAAAAACCTAAAGATACTTCAAAACAATCATCTTAAATCAATTTTATATTTATGGACTCTCATATACGAATAAGTGATCTAGAAAATATTATTTCCGAAAAGGTTTTTATTAAAATAGAAAACTGGAATTTGTATCTTGGAGATGCAGGCCTAGCTAGACATCTAGCTATTGAATGTATAAGCAATAAAGAGCAAGGCCCATTGGAGGCTTCAAAAATAAGTTTGAAAGCAATAAATGTAAAAGTAGGGGACGGTGTTAACAGTATTCCACTAATTAATTTAATAACTACTTCACAAGTACAAGAATTACAGGAGATTTTGGAAAGTTTTTTTGAAAACTAAACCTTTTTTTTATAAACTTTATATTTATTTACTTTCAAGTATTTTGTAAGCAAATAATAAATTACAAAAAAAGTTAGAGAACCAAATATTAATAATATAAATTCTCCCAGATTTGAATTGGAGTTATTCGTATTTTTGAGAATAGTAAAACAAAGAATGCTATCTATGAATGCAACTAATGACATAAGGCTGATTTTCCTAAATAAATCCAAGTTAGGCAAATGGATATCTTCATTTCGCAGATTAAAAGAAAGCAAAATACAAACTATAAAGTTGACTATTACTGAAGATAAAATTATTCCTACAACTCCGAAATTATATGGAGAAAGATTCCCCAAATTCTTAATTGGGGCACCAATTAATACCCAATCAAAAAAAATATTAAATATTATCCCTGCAATTGAAGTCTTAAAAGGGAAGTTTGTCTTCTCTATTGAATAGTATGTTCTTACTAATAAATCTCTATAAAGATAAAAAGGTATGCCAACTGCATAAGCAATTAATATATCCTTTACTTTTAAAGCCGCTGAATAATCAAAAGATCCTCTTTGAAAAACTAATTGTACTATTTGATTATTGAATGTGATGAAAAATCCGGTTAAAAAAATAGCTGTTAAGAAACAGTACTCTATCCCAGATATCAATTGTTTTTTAAGACCTCTATCGTCTTTATCGCTTCTTAATTTGGATAATTTTGGAAGTAATGGCAAAATCAAAGAGTTAGATAATATGCCTAAGGGGGCTTGTATAAGAAAATTTCCGTAAGCTAGTCCAGACGCTGCTCCTTGAAAACTTGAAGCAAAAAACATATCGATAAAAACATTAATTTGACTTAGACCTGATGAGATAGATGCTGGAATAATTATCTTGTAAATCCTCCTCTCTTCATCTTTAAATAAATTGAAGGTTGACTCTAATCTAAGGAGACCAATTTTTTTTATTTCCGTAATTTGAACAAGGAACTGTATGAAAGTTCCTGCCAAAGTTGCAAAAGCTAGTAATCCCGTATAAGTAAAGAAATAAGAAGATGTATTTTCTTGGTTGAAAATCCAACTAAATAAAATAAAAAAAATAATAGTTAGGCTTGTTATTGATGGACTTATACTTGACAAAAAGAATTTTCTTTGGGAATTTAAGGCTCCAAAACTTAAACCTATGAAGCCAGATAAAGGGATACAAGGTGTAAGTATTTTTAATTGGTAAGTAGCAATAGATTTAGCTTCCAAACCTAAATTGGGGGCTAATAATTCAATTAATAAACTGGAATTCGAGTAAATAAATATGGCTAAAATGAATAATAATATTGAAAGTTTTATGCTTACTTGAGTTAAAATAATTCCTCCATTTTTTTTGTTAAGCGGAGTTAAAACTGCAACAACTGCGTTATGTAAGGGGCCATTAATTCCTCCAACGATTATTAGCAAAAAACCAGGAATTATATAGGCATAATTAAACGCATCGTATGTTACCCCAACCCCAAAAGCAGCAGCTATGAATATTTGTCTTATACATCCTGCTAATTTACTTAGACTAGTTCCAAATGAAATTGAAAAAACATTATTTTTAAAAAATGCATGCATTTGAACTTGTCTAAATATTTCAAGAAGTTTAAGTTTCAATTATATTTGATTTTTAACTAACGACATATTTATGAATGATCGAATAATTGAATTTGATCCATTAATAGAAGGGGTTTTAATTAAGAGGTATAAAAGGTTTCTTGCAGATATAAAATTAGAGAGCGGAGAGGTAGTAACTGCTCACTGTGCTAACACAGGTCCAATGAAGGGACTATTGAGTGATGGAGCAAAAGTAAGAATAAGTGTTTCCTCTTCTCCAAAAAGAAAATTACCTTTCACATTGGAACAGATATGTGTATTAGGCTCAAAAAATGAGGAGGTTTGGGTGGGTATTAATACTCTGTTTGCAAATAAGTTAATAAAAAAAGTTATTGAGAAAAATTTGTTAAAAGAAATAATAGGAGAAATAGAGACAATTAAATCAGAAATCGCTTATGGAAAAGATAAAAAAAGCAGAATTGACTTTTTTTTAACTCCAAAATCTTCAAATCCTGATAAACGTAACATTTACATTGAAGTAAAAAATACGACTTGGATGAAAGAAAATGTAGCTCTTTTCCCAGATACAGTAACGAAAAGAGGCCAAAAACACTTAATAGAATTAAAAGAACTGATTCCTAAAAGTAAAAGCGTTTTAGTACCTTGTATAACTAGAAAAGATGCAGAATTTTTTACTCCTGGAGATGAAGCAGATCCCTTATATGGCAAGCTTTTTAGAGAATCTTCCAATGCAGGCATGATCACCATCCCTTGCTCGTTTGTCTTTCATAAAGATCACATAACATGGAATGGA
Organism: Prochlorococcus sp. AG-347-I04; assembly: GCA_003281625.1. GTDB lineage: Bacteria > Cyanobacteriota > Cyanobacteriia > PCC-6307 > Cyanobiaceae > Prochlorococcus_A. The sequence continues at coordinate 20,285 of QCBL01000011.1, read as the reverse complement.
ATTAAACCTTTAAAATAATTAAAAAAACTTGATAATCTGAAATTCAAAAAAAAAGTTTTCAAATTTACCAAATTATTTTTTATGGTGCAACTATAAAATTGGTATAAACAACTACTAGACACAGATAAGTTTTTTGAATAAATTTAAATTTGAAAGGAAACAGCACAAACTGTTTTTTTGCAGATCTAATTTTTTTTTATGACCACTGCTTTGCAAACGCCTCAAAGGCGCTCTAGGTCCAAATTACAAGATGCAAGTCTTGTTAATGGACCTATGCTCCTTTTGAGGAGTATTCGAGGATTTAGTTCAAACCGCTCTATGTTGTGGCTTGCAACTGTTCCCCTAGCTTTGTTTGGTTTAGGTATTTTTAATCTTTCAGCTCATGCAGCTGATTTACCTGAGTTGAATGCAGCTTTTCTTGCTAACAATTTATGGCTTTTGATCGCTACTATTTTGGTGATCTTCATGAACGCCGGTTTCGCTATGGTTGAGGCAGGTATGTGTCGTTCTAAGAACGCAGTAAACATACTTGCTAAAAACCTCTTTGTATTTGCTCTAGCTGTAACTTCATATTGGTTTATCGGCTATTCACTAATGTACGGAGGAAGTGTTGCTGACGGATGGCTTTATTTTGGAGGCTTATTTTTTGATCCAACAGTTACCGCTGATATGGTTACTGATGCTGGATTAGTCCCAACTGTTGATTTCTTGTTCCAGTCTGCATTCGCAGGAACTGCAGCAACTATCGTTTCCGGTCTTGTTGCTGAAAGAGTTAAATTTGGAGAATTTGTTGTTTTTGCTGTTGTATTAACTGCATTTATATATCCAATTGCTGGTAGCTGGAAATGGAATGGTGGTTGGCTTGATTCTCTAGGTTTTGTTGACTTCGCTGGTTCTTCAATTGTTCACTCAGTTGGAGCATGGGCGGGTCTCGTAGGAGCTATGCTTCTTGGACCAAGAATTGGCAAATACTCTGACGGGAAACCACAAGCTATGCCAGGACACAATATGGCTATTGCTACTCTAGGTGCATTAGTCCTATGGATAGGTTGGTATGGATTTAACCCCGGTTCTCAACTTGCTATGGATCAATGGGTTCCATATGTTGCTGTAACAACTACTTTGGCAGCAGCAGCAGGAGCTATTGGTGCAACAATTGTTTCAACATTAACTTCTGGTAAGCCTGATCTTACAATGATAATTAACGGAATCCTTGCTGGTTTGGTTAGTATCACTGCTGGTTGTGGTGATATGACCCTTGCTGGAGCCTGGTTCGCAGGACTAGTAGGAGGAATTATAGTTGTATTTTCTGTCGCAGCACTTGATGCCGCTGAGATCGATGATCCTGTAGGCGCATTCTCTGTTCACGGAGTTTGTGGTGTATGGGGTACTGTAGTTATCGGTCTTTGGGGTACAGCTGTACAAGGTGATGGAGCAGGTATGGGATTGTTCAATGGTGGAGGTATTACCCTTCTTCTAGTTCAAGCTCTTGGTGCCGCAGCTTATGCTATCTGGACACTAGTTACTTGCTGGATTGCCTGGTCTGTAATTGGAGGATTATTCGGTGGAATCCGAGTATCTGAAGAGGAAGAGACTCAAGGCTTAGATATAGGAGAGCATGGAATGGAAGCATATCCAGACTTTGCATCTGCTAAGTAATCTAACTAAAGATTGATTTTAGAAACCTGACTTATGTCAGGTTTCTTTTTTTTTACGAAAAATTATTTAAAACGTTGTAATATAATAAAATGGATACTCAAGCTTTTAGAAGGTCTCTTCATCATTCTGACAGATACAATAGAAGGGGTTTCGATTCTCCAGCAAAAAGAGCTCACGCATTAGAAGAAGCTTACCAAAGTGATTTGATAAGTTCTATTAGGGATAATGGTTTTACTTACACAAAAGGCAGACTAAATATTAAGTTGGCACAAGCCTTTGGTTTCTGCTGGGGAGTTGAAAGAGCTGTAGCGATGGCTTACGAGACTAGAAGACATTACCCTTATGAGAATATTTGGATAACAAATGAAATAATTCATAATCCCTCGGTAAATGATCATTTAAGAAAAATGAATGTAAAATTCATTTCGGCTAAAAATGGAATCAAAGATTATTCCTTAGTTTCTAATGGGGATGTTGTTATACTCCCTGCTTTCGGAGCTACTGTTCAAGAGATGAAACTTTTGCATGAGAAAGGTTGTCATATTATTGATACAACTTGTCCATGGGTTTCTAAGGTTTGGCATACGGTTGAAAAACATAAAAAACATGTTTTCACGTCTATTATTCATGGAAAATTTAAGCATGAAGAGACTCTCGCTACAAGTTCATTCGCAGGTAAATATTTAGTTGTACTCGATCTAGAAGAAGCGAACTACGTTTCTGAATATATTTTTGGGAGAGGCAATAGAAATGAATTTATGAATAAATTTGCTAAGGCTTGTTCTAATGGATTTGATCCTGACAAAGATTTAGATAGAGTCGGAGTTGCAAATCAGACAACTATGCTTAAGAGCGAGACTGAAGAAATTGGAAAGATTTTTGAAAGGACGATGTTAAAAAAATTTGGACCTGAAAACTTAAATAGTCACTTTCTAGCTTTCAATACTATTTGTGATGCAACTGAAGAAAGACAAGATGCAATGTTTTCTTTGGTTGATGAAGACCTTGATATCCTTGTAGTTATTGGAGGTTTCAATTCTTCCAATACTACTCACTTACAAGAAATAGCAATTTCAAAAAATATTTCTTCTTTTCACATTGATACGCCAGAGAAGATATCAGTTAAAGAAAACTCAATAGTTCATAAACCACTAGGATCAGATTTAGAACTTAAAAAGAATTTTCTACCAAGTGGAAAAATTAATGTTGGAATTACTTCAGGTGCATCCACTCCTGATAAGGTCGTTGCAGATGTTATTGAAAAGTTAATTGATATTGCTTCTTGAATTTATTATTTAATCTATAACTTTGCTTAGTTTTTTAAATTTATTAGTCAGATAATTACAAAAGATCTACTTTATTAACTAGAATAATGAAAAATTAATGAAGCATGGAAGACAAAGCACAAACTAACCAAATTCAAACTCCGAGTATGAATAGAACAAAAGCTCCCCAAAAAGTCGAAGTTGTAGTTGCTAATTCATCTTCAGGGTCAGAAGTAAATATTCTTGGAGAATTATCGATTTTTGTTTTAAGAATAGGTTTTTGTGCTTTGATGATTCATCATGGCTTAGAAAAACTCCAGGATCCACAGGGTTTTGCTGAGTTTGTAGTTGGAAAGTACTTCCCATTTTTACCAGGTGATCCTGTTATTTGGACTTTTGGAGCTGCAATTACTCAATTAGTATGTCCATTGGGATTGGCTACAGGAATTTTTGCGAGGCTTTCTTCTCTTGGTCTTTTTTCAACAATGGCATTTGCTGTTTATTTCCATCTCCTAGATACTGGACTAGAAGGTTTTCCTCTTGCAGTTGTCGAAGGTCATAATTACGCTTTCGAATTATCTTTTATTTATGGTGCTATCTCTCTATACTTTTTATGCGCAGGTCCAGGCAAGCTATCTTTATTTAGAAAAACTAACAAGATCACTTATTATCCAAAATCAACATAATTTAATGCAAAAAATGCCTTTTTTGCGTAAACACCATTGAGATCCCTTTAGCGTTACACATATCAATACTTTCTTGGTCTCTAAGACTTCCTCCAGGTTGGATAATTGCTTTTATACCGTATTTATTTGCAAGTTCAACAGTATCTGCAAATGGGAAAAATCCGTCGCTGGCCAAGACAGCATCAGAACATAACTTTCCAGCTGCTTTTAATGCAATTTTTGCTGCACCAACTCTATTCATTTGTCCAGCTCCAATACCAATAGTTTTTTGGTTTTTTGCAATAACTATGGCATTAGATTTTACATGTTTACAGATTTTCCATGCAAAATTTAGATCTAAGTTCATTTGATTGCTTGGATTTTTATCAGTTACTGAAATCCAACTTTCAGTTTTTTCTTCACTATCGTCTGCATCTTGAACGAGTAATCCTCCCATTATTGATTTAGTGGAAGTTTGATTCTTTTTTGGAAGTTGATCTTTTGATAACTTTAAAATTCTTAAATTCTTTTTAACTTTTAAAATTTCTAAAGCCTCCTTATCAAAAGATGGAGCGACAACACACTCTAAGAAAATATCTTTGAGATTAATTGCGGTCAAACTATCAACATTTGAATTAAAAGCAACTATGCCTCCAAAAGCACTAACTGAGTCGCATTCCAAAGCATTCAAAAATGCTTGAGAGGATGAATTGCTTATAGAGGCACCGCAAGGATTATTGTGTTTTAGAATTACGGTAGCAAACCTGTCTGTTGTAAGTTCATCTTTTTCTGCATAACCAAATTCTAAAACTGTAGAAAGTGCTGACTCAAGATCCAATAGATTGTTATAACTTAAATCTTTACCCTGTAATTGTTCCGCTGAGTTCCATCCAATATTACTTAAACCATACCAAAAGGCTTCTTGATGAGGATTCTCTCCATATCTTAAGTTTTTGATTAATGAATAAGATTCAATATATTTGGAAGGTTGTAAACCTCTTTCTTTTCTTATCCAATTAGATATTGCAGTGTCATAGTCTGCTGTATGTTGAAAAGCTTCAAAGGCTAATTTAGCTTTATATGAGTCTTTTAATTCTCCTTTTTTACTTTCTTCAAGAAAATTTTGATATTGACTAGGATCCACTAAAACTGAAACATCTTTATGATTTTTAGCTGCAGAACGTATCATTGATGGACCTCCAATATCGATATTTTCAATAGCATCTTCCCACTTAGCTCCCTGATCTACAGTTTTTTTAAAAGGATATAAATTGACAACTACTAAGTCAATTAACTCAAGATTGTTAGTTTGTATATCTTTTATATGTTCCTCATCAGTTCTTTTAGCTAATATTCCTCCGTGTATTTTTGGATGTAAAGTTTTAACTCTTCCTCCAAGAATTTCTGGAGAATTAGTAAAATCTGAAACTTTAATAACTGGAATTTTTGCCTCTTTTAAATAATTGGCAGTTCCTCCACTTGATAGAATTTTATAATTAAATTGCTCTACCAATTCCTTACAAAATGGGATTAAATTTTTTTTATCTGAGACACTAACTAAAGCAAATGGTGACATTATGAGAAAGTTTACTTACTTAAGAATATAAACATGAAATATGACATCAATCATGAATTTGTCTCGATTAGCTCTCAAACTGCAACTCATAGAATTATTTTGATGCATGGTTGGGGAGCTGATTCAGATGACCTTTTAACATTTGGAGAGGAGATGAATGAAAAAATAAATCTTGATTTTGAGGTAATTTCTTTGAGGGCTCCTAGATTACATCCAAGTGGCCAGGGAAGACAGTGGTATGGATTATACCCACATGATTGGAATGGAGCTGAGGTTGAAGTAAATAAACTTTTAGTTACATTAAAAAAATTTGATACTAATCAAATTCCACTTAAAAAAACAATTTTGTTGGGGTTCTCTCAAGGGGCAGCAATGGCAATTGATGCAGGATTCAAATTAAATTTTGGATTAATTGTTGCTTGTAGTGGTTATCCTCACCCTAATTGGGCCCCAGGAGAAAAATGCTCGCCATTGATTATTAGTCATGGCTTATATGATGAAGTCGTGCCTATAGAAGCTTCTAGGAATATTTACAAAAAGGTAAAGAGCAAGACTTCTCAATTTTGTGAAATATTAGAATTCGATGGATTTCATCAAATTGATTCAAATTTAATTAATTTTATAAGTTCAAATATAATTAATATTTTTTAAACAAAAGCATATTCGTATTCTTCAATCTCTTCCCAATCATCTGCAGTAAGTTCTAAACCCTCAAATATTCTTTCTTCACCAATTCCCTCAACTACCACTTTTAATGATGGAAATAGAAAATGATTTTCTTCAGCATATTGGGCGCTAAATAAACCTTTTTCACCCCAAAAAAACCTATCTGTAGTATGTTCATTTCTTCTTACATTGAAAACTGATGGCGCAGATAGACCATTTTCAGCTATGAATCTTCTTGCTGCTGTAACTGGTTTATGTTTGCCAGTTTCGATATGATAAATAGGTACATGTGCCATCACTCTTTGCCCAGCTAATCTTCTTCTGCTGATTCTTTTTCTTTTTTTTGACATTGAATGGTACTCCTGAAATTATTAATGAGATTAGTCTTATTTATTTTTACTAATCTTACAAATGTGATTTTAAATTCACTTCAAATTACATAGAGGACCCATCAACCCCTGATGTAGCGTAAAATATGATTAGTTGTTCATATTTAAGGCTGGCTAAAGTCAGCGCTCTTTATATATCTTAATACTTTTTTCATATTTTACAAGCCCTTTTTCAAATTTTTTTCAAATTTCTCAAACTTCATTTATTATGAATCTTTCAAAAAAATTTGAAGAACTAATCATTAAACAACTAGAGAGTTTTGGTTGCTCAATGGGCGTGACTAACTTAGTTATGTATCTTGCTTCAGCTAAGCAAGGAACTAAAGCATCTTTTGAAATGATTGGTCAATGGCCACAAATTGATAGGCTTCTAATATCAATAGAAGATGATCCTTCATTAAAAGTTTCATCTCCTAATAGAAGATGGTACCCGCTTCAAGAAAACGATATTCTTCTTGGTGTCCTAAGGGTGGAAACTGATTTGAAAGGAGGGAATTGGCCAGTATCTCTCGATTCTAGATTAAAAGCGCTTTCAATATCTTTAGCTAAATGTGTTTCGATCGAATTAGAACGTCAAAATAAAAACGAAGAAATTAGTTATTTAAAAAATCAGGTAAATGTCATAATCCATCAATTAAGGAATCCATTAGCTGCTCTCAGGACATATGCCAAACTACTAATAAAAAGACTAGGTTCAGATGATGATTCTATTGAAATAGTAGAACGCATGATAACAGAGCAAAAACAAATTAATAAATATATGGATTCTTTTGCGCAATTAAATTCACCTATTCAACTTCCTCTTGAAATTGGAGAGGAAAGATTATTATTACCGCCAAATCTAGATAATCAAAAGGTAATATCTGTTCAGAGTTTATTGAGGCCAATATTAGAAAGGGGTAAAGCTAATGCGAACTTAGAGAATAGAGATTGGACTGAACCTTCTCTTTGGCCAGATTGGACTTTATCACCTCTAAAGTCAAAATATGCTGTAATTGCTGAAATTGTGGCTAATTTATTAGAAAATGCGTTTAAATATGCCCAAAAAGATGCTGAAATTGGACTCGCAATTACTAGTAGTGGACTTTGTATATTTGATGATGGTAAAAAAATAACCAAAAATGAAAACGAGAAAATTTTTCAAAAAGGTTTTAGAGGATCTGCCGCTAAGAAGAAGGATGGTACTGGTGTGGGACTTTTTTTGGCGAGGAAATTAGCAAAACAAATTGGAGGAGAATTGAGATTGCTGGAAAATAATTCGATCGATAATACTGAGAAATTTAAAAATCTCAAGAAGAAAAATATTTTCTATCTAGAACTTCCTATAAAAGAATTGCATGCATAAACAACATTCCAGTTTCAACTAGTACAATACTTGCACCGCAGGCATCTCCATTGAAACCTCCAATTTTATTCCCGAGTATGTTTGGGATAGAATAGCTTATGAAAATACCAACTAAAATAAGAATTAAAAATTTAATTAATATTGCTTGGGATGTAATTGAAAATACTTGGTAAGTAATGAAAATTAAAAGAAAAATAACGGAGATAAAAGATTCTTTTTTAAATCCATTCCAAAACTTTTTGTGACTAATAGATTTTTTCTTATAACTCATATATTTAAACTCTTCTACAAAAAATAAATTTGAAAATCTTCCCCAAAATAAGCATATAGGTAAAACAAAAATTATTAGGTTTTGGATTTTCAGTATGCAAGCAATTTGAATTAAAGTTATAAAAACTAAAGCTTGAACGCCAAAGGAGCCAACCTTACTGTCTTTCATAGCTTTTAAACGTTTCTTTTTGCCAGCAAAAATACCATCGAAAGTATCCATTAAACCATCCAGGTGTAGGCCACCAGTAATTAAATATCCTGAAGCTAAACAAATTAATGTAGATGCATAAATTGACCAAGAGTTTGTTCTTAAAAAAAGAAAAATATAACTCTGTATTGTTCCAATAAAAAATCCTAAAGGCGGCGCAAATTGTGCAATATTTTTAAATTCGGGATTAATTAAAGGGATCTTTGGAAATGTCGTGTAGAAAATCCAAGATCCAGCAAAATTTTTTATTAAATATTTTTTGATGAGATAAAAATAGATTCAATATTAAATAATAAGCTAAATTAATTAAAAAGGATCAAAAAATTTTATAAATTATCGTGTTTGAATTTGAAATTACATCGAATTGCATTAATACAACAGCAAGAACCGGGATATTTCATACACCAAATGGTCTGGTAAACACACCTAAATTTATGCCTGTGGGTACTTTAGCAACAGTTAAAGGAATTTCATCTAAGCAGTTAACCTCTACAGGGTCAGAAATGATTCTCTCAAATACCTTTCATCTTCATTTACAACCTGGAGAAAAACTAATTAAAGAATCTGGCGGAATACATAAGTTCATGAATTGGCCAAAGCCTATTCTTACTGATTCAGGTGGATATCAAGTTTTTAGTTTGGCCAAATTAAATCATATTTCTGATAAAGGTGTGGAATTTAAAAATCCTAGAGATGGTAGTCATGTATTTTTATCACCTGAAAAAGTAATACAGATTCAAATGGATCTTGGATCTGATGTTGCGATGGCTTTTGATCATTGTCCTCCGCATACAGCTAACGAAAATGATATTGAAGACTCTTTACAAAGAACTCATTCCTGGTTACAAAAATGTGTTGAGACTCATCAAAAATCCAATCAAGCATTATTCGGCATAGTTCAAGGTGGTAAGTATCCAAAATTGAGAAAATATAGCGCAAAATATACAAGTTCTTTTGATCTGCCTGGAATAGCAGTGGGGGGTGTAAGTGTTGGAGAGGCCGTCGAAGAAATACATAGTGTAATTAATTACGTCCCAAAATTCTTACCAATAAATAAACCAAGATATTTAATGGGAATTGGCTCCTTAAGAGAAATTTCTTTAGCTGTAGCTAATGGATTCGATATATTTGACTGTGTTTTACCTACAAGACTAGGAAGACATGGGACTGCATTTTTAAATGATGAAAGATTGAATTTGCGAAATGCTCGATTTAAAGATGACTTTTCTCCGATTGATAAAACTTGTAAATGTGAGACCTGTAAATCCTACTCTAGAGCATATTTGCATCATTTAATTAGAAATGACGAAATATTAGGCCTAACCCTTATAAGTTTGCATAATATTGCTCACTTAATAAGATTTACAAATGCAATTTCTACTGCAATTAGAGATAATTGTTTTACAAATGATTTCGCTCCATGGAAAACATCCTCTATTGCTCACCATACGTGGTAACGTCTTATCATAATTAATTAAATTTTCAAAAGGTGCTCATTCTATTTAATACATTCGCTGAATTGCCTGAGGCTTACAAGGCCTTTGCTCCAACTGTTGATGTTCTTCCACTTATTCCTTTATTTTTCTTTTTATTGGTATTTGTTTGGCAAGCTGCAGTAGGATTTAAATAAATTTCTTTAATTTAGATTATTGGTATTAGAAAGGATTTTCAAGTAAAATCGCATCTCCAGAATTTTCTACAGCACGCTCTATAAAATCAGCAATTTTTAAAGCTCTTGAAGCTTGCTCACCATCTACCTCCGGAGTGTCTTTGCCTTGAACGCACTTAAGGAAGTGCTCCAGCTCTGCATAAAGGGGTTCAATGGAGGTTGTGCTAACTTCTTCTACATACCCATCGTTCCTATAAACTAATTCGCCATGCTCAGCTGTATAGGATTCATGTGACTTTCTATGGATTTGTAGAGAATGATTTAAGAAATCAGTTTCCACTAGCCCATTTTGGCAGTGAGCACTTAAACTTCTAATTTTTTTGTGACTCATTTTGCTTGCAGTTAAGCTTGCAATAACATTATTTTTAAAAACTAGGGTAGCATTTACATAATCTATTAATCCTTCACTGTTTCTGCCTCCAACAGCTGCTAATTTTTGTATTTTTGAGTTTACAAGCTCCAAAATTAGATCAATATCATGAATCATTAAATCCATTACTACAGATACATCATTTGCTCTATCTGCATGAGGGCTATGCCTCCTTGCCTCCAACACAACAATTTCTTCATCATGTACTATCTTATTTAATTCTCTAAATGCAGGATTAAATCTTTCAATATGCCCGACTTGTAATAAACAATTACTCGCTTTGGCTGCCTCTATTAAAGATATTGCTTCTAATTCATTAGCTGCAATTGGTTTTTCAATTAGAACATTGGTACCTCCCTTTAGACAATCTAGCCCTACTTTTTGATGGAGAAGTGTTGGGACAGCTATACAGATTGCATCAACTTTCGGAATTAAGTCCTTATAATCTCTGAACCATTCACATTGAAATTGCTCAATAGCTAATTTCCCCCTCTCTTCATTTGGATCTGCGACTCCAATGAGATTTGCATCTTTTAGTAAACTTAATACTCGAGCATGATGCCAGCCCATATTCCCTATTCCTATGACTCCAACCTTTACGGATGATGAGGTTGGTTGCATAATTTCAAATCCATATATTATTTATCATTATCCTCTATGAGGAGCCATATTTAGCTTTTGGAAAGAATTATTTTAACACGATCAATTTTCGGACCTGACATAGAAATAACTTCAAATTTAGTGTTATCAAAATCTAAAACATCGCCAATTTTTGGAACCATTTGAAATTTTTCTAGCAGAAATCCAGCAAGAGTATGGTAGTCTGTACCCTCTGGAATAGAACATCCTAACTTTTTATTGATATCTACAATTTCTGATTTTCCAGCTATTGACCATTTTTTAGAGAAATTATCTAGCATTCTCATATCTGAATAAATCCTATTATTAAGCATTTCCTCTCCAACTATTTCTCCATTCAGATCAGCTGCAGTTATGAGGCCCTCTGTTCCACCATGTTCATCAACTACTAGTAAGAAAGGATTGTAGTCTCTTACTATTGGGAAAATTTCTGCTAGTGAACATGTTTCTATTATTTTGGTAACTGGTAAAAGAAAGGGCTCTAATAATGTATCGGCTTCCATTTCACCCTTTGATATTGGTTTAGCTAAATAACGCAAATCTAGTACACCTAATACATCATCTAAAGACTCACCAATCACAAAGAAGCGTGCATGGCGAGTTTTATCTACTTGTTTCATAAGTTCTGAAAAGGTTATATTTTTTGACAGAGTTACCATTTCAGACCTTGGAATCATTACTTCTTTAACCTGTGTATCTTTTAAAGCAAATACTCCTTCAAGAATATTTTTCTCATCTGGTTTTAAACCTGTTACATTATCAGTCTCGATAAGAGTTTCTAGTTCTCCTGCGGATAAACCCGAGTTTAAAGAGTCCCATTTGTTATTTAAATCGAATAAGCCAAGACAGGCACTTGCAAAGAATTCTATTATCGTAACTATAGGTTTCATGCCTGTTCTAACTGCATCGAATATTGTGGTTAATCTTAAAGCAGCAGATTCTGGATTATTAATTACTAGGGCTTTAGGAATTAGTCCAGAAATAAGTGTGACAACTAAAACTACAAATAAAAATAATAGAAGATCATAAAATCTATTTGAAATAATATTGCTTTTCCAATAATCATTTGCAATGTTATTGCTGAGCCATCCAATTGCAATTAATGAAATTGTTACTCCAAATTGAGAGGCAATTAATGAAGATCTAAAGCGTTTTTGAATTTTTAATATTGAAAATGCTCCTTTCTTTTTTTCTTCTATTAATCTTAAAACTTTACTTGGCCTTATTAATAAAAAAGAGAGCTCACTAGCTGCAAAAAAAGCTGGGAAAAATAAGAGAAATAATAGTAGAGTTATTTTCATTCGATGACAAATGAATAATGGGGGTGGCGAGGATCGAACTCGCCTTAGCCAAATTATGAGTTTGGTGCATTCACCAGATTGCTACCCCCCCCCCCAAATTTTTATGTAATTTTAATTACATTGAGTTTCAATATACAATATAAAAATAATATTTCAAAAAACACCTCATTTGGAAGTTTTTGTGAGATTTCTTTTTTTTCTTCTAATCTTTAAATATAAATTTAACTTTTACTAATGGGCAATTTTTCGGATAAGTATGATTTAAATAAAACAAAATTGTTAAAACAGTTAATTGAAAAATCTTACAAGAAAGGAAACTTTACTTTATCTTCAGGAAAAAAAAGCAATCACTATTTGAACTGTAAACCAGTGTCATTAAATGGCGCAGGCTTAAACTTAATAAGTGATTTATTTTTAGAGTTAAAGGACTCAAGGTCAAAAGCTGTGGCAGGATTGACATTAGGTGCAGACCCTATAGTAAGTGGATTAATTGTCAAAGCAGCTTTGCATGGCCTAGATCTTGATGGTTTAATAATTCGGAAAGAAATCAAGAAATACGGGACCATGGCTGGAATAGAGGGTCCTTTATTAGAAGAAGGAACTTTGGTAACTGTTTTAGAGGATGTCGTTACAACTGCTGGTTCTGTAATAAAAGCTATAAAAAAGTTACGCGAGAATAATTATGTTGTTGAGGAAGTTTTGTCTATAGTTGATAGGCAAGAAGGGGGATTAGAAGCCCTAGAAGATGAAAATATTAAATTAAAGAGTCTTTTTACAATAAAAGACTTTTTATAATTATTTCAAAATGCAAGATATAAAAAAAAATTTTTGGCTTGAAAAATTTGATTGTTTTTCTATTAATGGAAAAGATGCCAGAAAATTTTTGAATGGAATAACAACTGGTAATATTCTTAATTCAGAAAATAAAGTTATCAAAACTTGTTGGTTAACTCCAAATGGAGTTTTAAGATCATTAATTGAAATTATTTTTTTTGAAAGAAACTTAGAAGTAATTATCTTGGAGGGTAACACTAATGAAATAATTGATTACTTTAATCAAGTTATTTTTCCAGCGGATGATGTACTTCTCAGTGAACCTTTCTTGATAAATAGAATTCAGGAAATTGATGAATCTAGTTCATGGAGAACCTCCCAGCCTATTTTCTTCAAAACAGAAGACAAAGAATTTGAAATATATAAAAATAAACTAAATTTAATAAATCCTAATGATTTAAAACTTTGGAAGATTAATCAGGCAATACCCTCACTAGAAATGGAAATAAACGGAAAAAATAATCCTCTTGAACTTGGATTAAAAGATCTTATAGATTTTAATAAAGGTTGTTATTTAGGACAAGAAACAATGTCAAAAATAAACAATGTTTCTTCTTTAAAACAGGAAATAAGAATTTGGAAGTCAATTGAATCTAATTTTAATTTAGACGTAGAAGATAAAAATTTATATATAAACTCTGCCAAGGATATGCCTGTAGGCAAAATCACTAGTTTTTTTAAATCAGATTCTCAAATAAAAGGTTTAGCAATGATTAAAAGAAAATATTTAGAGGAAGGAAGTTATTTTTTTTCAGAAATTTTTGGAAAAATTATTATTAATAAATCTGTAGGATCAATTTTTCTTTAATTAATTTTTGATTAAATATTCTGCAATTTGTAGAGTAGCTAAACAATCATCTTTGTTATATTGGATAATTTTTTTTAAAAATATTTCGTTTTCTGTAATTTGATATTGGATCCACCAATAAAGGGCTTTCGAGCCACTTACATTTTTCTGCATCCATTCAAATCCAAGCCAATTAGAAACAGTTTTTAAGCCATAGTTTTTTAGTGGTAATATCCAAGACTTTCGTATTAAGATATGTAAGTCTATGAATCTTGAGGCAAGTAAATCAATTTCTTCACAACTAAAATTTAGGTTTTTAGCAATATTAATTATTGCTATCTTTTCAGTTTCTCCGTAATGTAAAACTGGCCATTCCTTCTGTGAAAAAAGTATTTCAATAATTTGTCTATAAGAATCTCCTTCATTGTTTTTGAGATTTAGAATTGGTTTATAAATAAGATCCTCTTTTTTTGTAAATAAATTATTTATTTTTAAAAAACCATATAAAAAGTCATGCTTATCATCTGGATTTGACTCAATATCAAATACATAAAATCCCGAACATATTTTTTCTAGTAGATCTTTAGTATCATTGTGATTGCAAATGCGATATGGTTCTCCAGAATTATAAGCTTTTGCTTGCTTTACAAATAAGGACGCTTTTTCATACTTTTGATCGTTGAATTTAGATAATTTCTCTCCAAGTTGTTTTTCGCTATACGAAGCTAATGTTTGGGTATTAGTTATTCCATTTTCTTTAAGTATCGAGGCCGTTTTGGACCCTATTCCATCTATATCTGTTAGATATCCATTTTCTTTTGCTTCTTTGTCACAAAATTTTTGCCAGGAACAAATAGTACATTTTTTTCTATCTTGGGTTATTTCAGGTATAGATCCCTCCAAGCATTCATTCAAATTTAAAAAAACATTTAAAACTTTTTTTCTTAATTTTTTATTTAAATAAATTTCTTCAACTTTAACTTTTTTATAAAAAGTTGAAATTACTAATCCTTTCTCGATTTTAGATTCTTGAAAGGATTCCAAAAGCATAGAACAAAAAGCTAAGTCGAACAAATGTTCTTTAGTTGTTTTGTGGCCTAACTTATAAACAGCAGGTAAATATTTATATTGTCCCCATTTACTTTTACCTTTAGTCTTTAAAAGTAATTGTGGAAGTGTCTCTGCATTTATATTTTGGAAAAGATTTCCTTTGATTTTTAATCCAATTACCCCTTGATAACCATTTTCACAGGCTTTTATTCCTGTATATATTTCACCATTACAAAATTCAGAGAAAATTTGAAACTGATTAATTTTATCTATAGCTTTATGGGGAGACCAAACTTCATAAGATTTTTTACCCTTAAAATCGAGCCATGCTTTTCTTTTGCATCTTGTAAAACTTTTTAAATGAAGAGAATTCAAATTATTTTTTAATGGCAGTTTTAAAATTTACTCATATAAATTAGTATAGATAATTAAAAGAAATCAAGGAAATTTGAAATTTGACAGCTGATAAATTAGATAAGATAAAATTTGGAACTGATGGTTGGAGAGGAATTATTGGTTTTGACTTTAACCTGTCCAATCTTTCAAGAGTTGTTGTCGCTGCATGTCAGGAGTTGCATTATCAATACTATAAGGAAGTTAATTCAAAGAAAATTATTATTGGATATGATCGTAGATTTATGGCTTTTGAATTCGCCAAGCAAATAGTGCCTTTTGTAAGAGGATGTGGTTTCGAGCCGATCTTATCTGATAGCTTTGTTACAACACCCTCTTGTAGTTTCTATGCCAAAGAAGTCGGTTGTCTTGGAGCGTTAGTAATTACAGCAAGTCATAATCCATATAATTGGCTAGGTCTGAAAATAAAGAGCTTTAATGGATGTTCTGTTGACGAATCTTTTACAAGTGAAGTTGAAAAAAGATTAATGCTTGGAAATTCAATTGAAAAAATAGATGGTGTTAATCAATTGGTAGATATTAAGAAATTTCATTTAGATAGAATTAGATCTCTTTTTGATATTGACTTTATTTTCAATAGATTGAAAAAAATGAAGTTGAGAATTTTTGTAGATTCTATGCATGGTTCAGCTGCAAATTGTATGACTGAGATTTTTGCTTCTAATGATTTAGAAGTTATTTCAGAAATTAGGAAAGATGCTGATCCTTTTTTTGGAGGAAAACCTCCTGAGCCTCTTTTAAATTATGCAGATGATCTAATTCAAACATTAATGAAAAATTCAACAAATGAAGTAAAAACTTTAGGAATTATATTTGATGGTGATGGTGATAGAATTGCGGCAATTGATGAAAAAGGAAGGTACTCTAGTACTCAAGATTTACTCCCATACTTTATAAATTATTTGGGAGAAATTAAAAATAATTCTTATCCAGTTTTAAAGACTGTTAGTGGTTCAGATATTATTAAAAATATTTCAGAGAGTCAAAATAGAGATGTTTTTGAACTTCCAGTTGGCTTTAAATATATTGCTGAAAAAATGATTAAAGAGAAAATATTTATTGGAGGAGAGGAGTCAGGGGGAGTTGGTTTTGGTGACTTTATGCCTGAAAGAGATGCTCTTTATGCAGCGATGGTTTTATTAAATGGAATTACTGAAAAATCTCAATATTTATATGAAACCTTAGATGAAATTCGTGAAAATTTTGGGCCAAGTTTTTATAAAAGAATTGATATTAAATTTCCAAATCAGTCAGAAAAAAATAATGTAGAAGAATTTATTATAGATAATATTCCTGAGAATATTAATAATCATAAGTTAAAAAGTATCTCAAAGATTGATGGAATAAAGTTGAGAATTGATAAAAATTTTTGGCTTCTTTTTAGGTTTTCAGGAACGGAACCTCTTTTAAGGTTATATTGTGAAGCACCGAAAGAATTTTATTTAGATGAGTTATTAGAATGGGGTCAAAGATTTATAAATTTGGCAGGAAAATAAGGATGAAAAATTTATATTTAGCGAGTAAGAATAAAGGTAAAATTGAAGAATATAAAAAATTGCTTGCTGCAGTTAATTGTAAATTATTACTCCAGCCAGAATCATTAGAAGTTGAAGAGGATGGACTGACATTTAGAGATAATGCAATGAAAAAAGCGAGTGAAGTTTCAAGAAAAACAAATAATTTCGCAATAGCAGATGACTCAGGAATTTGTATTGAAGCATTAGATGGTAAGCCTGGCATTTACTCATCTAGATATGCAGAAAATGATCAGAAGAGAATTAAACGAGTTTTAGAAGAACTTGATGGAGTTCAAAATAGAAGTGCTTTCTTTATTGCCAATATTTGTGTTTGTTCCCCAAATGGTGAAGTGATTATTGAATCTGAGGCCAAATGTCATGGCAATATTATTCTAAACCCTAGAGGAAAAGGAGGTTTTGGGTATGATCCAATTTTTGAGGATAGTTCTACAAGATTAACCTTCGCAGAAATGAATGATGATATTAAAGACTCTTGTAGTCATAGAGGTAAAGCATTAAAAAAAATTATTCCAGATTTAATTGAAATTTTTTCTTAAATTCAATTAACCCAAGATCCGTGAAGGCCATGAGGAATTGAAATGGGTAACTCATAAACAGCTAATTCTTTTAAGTCTTTTGCGTCTAGTATCACTAAATCGCTTCCTCTTCTTTCTCCGTTCCATAGAAGTATAAATAAAAATCCCTCATCTTCTTTTGAAGAGTTTTCTGATGGAACCATAATTGGTTCACTAACAAATCCACTTGGACCTGCTGACCAAAAAATCTCTTCCTTAGAAGTTAAATTTATTTTTTTTATTGCTTGAAGTGGAGCGTTCCCCAGCTTTTGAGATGTGCTTGCCATCCAACTAAAAGTTGCTTTTAATCCTAAGTTTTTAGGATTAACAACAGCAAATTCACAACATTGTTCACTAAAAGTTTCAAGTTCACAAGTTTTTGTTTTTAGATCGATAATTGATCTTTTCAGTTTTCCTTCTGGATATTTATCAAAGTCAATATCCCTAAAATTCTCGTCTGGACCGACCGATGGGAAATCATCATAAAAAATACTATCTAATACGATTTTGGAATCTTTTTCAAATGCGTTTACATGATGAAAAACGAATCCTTCTGGAGCATCAATTGTTAAAGGAGGCTGTCCTCTAAATAATCCACTTTCTCTGGGGATGATAAAAAACTTTGCCTTTTTATTTGGATTTGACTTTAGACATTGTGCTGCTCCTCTTTGACCCATTACAAATGGGAGAGGATTGAAATCAATAGCATTCTGCAAAAATATTGCCCAGTTAGTTGTAATTGCGAAATCATGAAGGAATGCAAAGCCATTAAAAGTATCTTTTCTGTCAAAAATGAGCTCTCCAGAATTTGTACCAGCATTATCAAATTCCATTAATCTAATGGTACTTTTTGGCCCAGTTTGTACTCCAAAAGTGACTAAAAGTTCTGAAGATGCATTTGAGTTTAGATCTGTTTTGGGATGAGCACTGAATGCTTCGTTAGGCTTGAGTACTCCTTTTAATGTTGTTAAACCAATAGTTTCAAGACTATCAGGATCCATTGCATGTGGACCTGCTGCTTCCCATAATGCGAGAATTTCATCTCCTAATTTAATGACATGTGTATTAGCGATATTCTTGAATTTTAGATCTAATGCATTATTTAAAATCCCTCCATTTTTTTGTGTTCCAAAAACACCTCTATAAATAAATTTATTTATTTCTTCTTCTTCCAAATAGCCTTTAGTTTTAACAAATCTATTTGTTAAGAATGGCTGACCATTTTCGAATTTTATGGATGTTATCATCCCATCACCATCAAATGGATGATGAACCCATTGTCCACCTCTCTCTAATATTCCTGGTCCATTTCTTAATAATGTTCCATTTAAATTTTTAATATTATTACCTTTGCTGATTTTTAGAGGATCTTTAGTTAGCTCCTTTTCTACATTTTGATAAGCACTTGACCAATCTTCTTTTTTAAAAATATTAAATTTATCGATTTTTTTATCTTGTAAATTAGTCACAACGAAATAATCACTCTATCTATCTTCGCCAAAAATCAACTGAATTGTGGCTGATTCGAAAAAATTCCTATTTTACTGTTTTTCTAACATTCCTTTACTGCTTGGAATTGAATCAGATCTTCTTGGATCTATTTCGGTAGCCATTCTCATTGCTCTTGAGAAAGCTTTAAAGCATGCCTCAACTATGTGATGTGAATTACTACCTCGTATTTGATTAATATGCAGAGTAATACCGCTGTTATTTACAAAGGCAATAAAAAACTCTCTTACTAGTTCAGTGTCATAATTTCCTATTCTAGGGGCTTTTAATTGAAGATCATAAGAAAGATGCGGTCTACCAGAGCAGTCTAAAGTGACTTGAACTAATGCTTCATCTAATGGGGCAAAGAAATGTCCAAATCTGCTTATTCCTTTTCTTTCTCCCAAGGCTTTTGAAAATGCTTTGCCTAATGCGATTCCTACATCTTCATTTGTATGATGATCATCAATATGGGTATCTCCAATTGCTTTTATTTTTAAATCGAACAAACCATGACTGGATATTTGATGAAGCATATGATCTAAGAATGGTATCCCGGTATCAATCTCAGAAATTCCATTTCCATCTAAGTTTATAAATACAGAAATATCTGTTTCATTCGTTTTTCTTTTTATTTCAGATTGCCTTAGAGATGACATTTTTATGCAAAAAACTTTGTTTACATTCCATTAATGCAGTAACCCGCATCAACATAAATTGTTTGGCCTGAAATGCCGCTAGAGAGATCACTTAATAAAAAAGAAGCTGTATTACCTACTTCTGTTTGAGTGACTGTTCTGCGTAAAGGAGCCTTTTCTTCAACATTGTGAATCATATCTAAAATGCCACCTATAGCAGAACTCGCAAGTGTTCTTATAGGCCCAGCACTTATTGCGTTAACTCTGACTTGTTTTTCGGGACCAAGTTCTGCAGAAAGATATCTTACTGAAGCTTCTAAAGCTGCTTTAGCAACTCCCATCACGTTATAGTTAGGAATCGCTCTTTCTGAACCTAAATAAGTTAATGAGACAACTCCAGCACCATCACTAAAAAGTGGTTTTGCTGCTTTACATAGAGGTGCTAACGAATACGCACTTATATTAAGAGCCCTATCAAAACCCTCTGAAGTGGTAGCACTATAATCTCCAATCAATTCATCGCGTCCTGCAAATGCTAGGCAGTGAACTAATCCGTCAATTTGCCCCCAATTGTCTTTTATATTTTTAAAGATTTCTTCAATTTGAGCTGGATTTTGAACATCAAGAGGCAAAAATAACGATGGGTTTAAAGGTTCAGTTAGTTCTCTAACTTTAGACTCGAATCTTCCCTTATCATCAGGCAAATATGTGATTCCAAGTTCTGCGCCAGCTTTTGAAAGTTGTTGAGCGATACCCCATGCTATTGAACGATTGTTGGCAATTCCCGTAACAAGAATTTTTTTGCCAGTTAGATTTAGAAGCATTTTGTTTATAATTTCTATTATTCTCCTATATAAAAGTACCTATCTTTACGGATTACTGCAAAATATACAATAATTTTCAAATATCAAAGAATTTTTTAACTTGAACATGGTGAGAACAAATTCTATGGTTTTGGAA
>QCBL01000010.1 GCA_003281625.1 Prochlorococcus sp. AG-347-I04 | reverse complement strand
CTATTATCTTTGCTAATTGAGGAATTATTAATACCGGATCTCCTTCTTCCATGATTAATCTACTACCCATTTTTTTCCAATTATTTCCTAATTCTTGAAGCGAATTTCCTAGAAACCAAGCTCTTGAACTTGCATTGAAATCGTGCGGGTAATTTTTATCAAATATGTAAGTTGAAGTAATAGCATTCGATAATGAAAATGCTTTGATTAAAGCTTGATTGTCAAATATTCTTAAATCCTTTCTATGCCAAAAAAGTATTCTAGGCTTATTCATAATTTATCTAAAAATTGTTTAGCTCTAAACCAAGCTGTCACAGTTTTTGCGTCAAGAATCTCATCCCCACTAGAAATAAGATTATCTAGTTCGTTCGGATCTAAAATTAATACTTCTATATCTTCATCTAAATCTCCTTTAACCTCGAAATTTAGTTTGCTCAAATCACGTGCTAAAAATAAATAAATTTCTTCATCTGCATAACCAGGTGCAGGGACAAGAGTTCCTAGCTCATCCCATTTGTTTGCACTAAATCCAGTTTCTTCTTGTATTTCTCTTTTTATTGAATTAATAGGTGTTTCACCTATTTCTAATGTGCCAGCTGGAAATTCTAATAAATACCTTGAAACAGCAAACCTATATTGCCGAAGAATGATAACTTTATTGTCTTTTGTAATAGGTACAGCTAATGCTGCCCCAGGATGCTTAATGTATCCATATTGGCCTTCGTGTCCATTGGGAAGCTCAATTCTATTTATTTCGAAACTAAATTTTTTTGACTTTAACTCAGATATTTTTTCTTTAAAAATGGATCTTTTTAAAAAGTTTATGTTGTCCATGAATCTTAAATAAAAACAGCCTAACAGTTATTTTTTGGTTTTGTAAATCAATTAATAGCCCATTTTGGTTCATCAAACTTTGTGATTTTTTGGCTTCTACTTAAGATTTCAGAAAGTGGTGTAATAACGAAATTCCGATTCATGAATCTAGGGTGAGGTAATGTTAATTCCTCGTCAACCGTACGAAAATCTTCCCACCAAAGAATATCTAAATCGAGACATCTTGATAGCCATTTTTTATCCTTTGGCGTCTCTTTTCGTCCGAAAGATCTCTCTAACTTTTTTAGCTCTTTTAAAAGTAATTTCGCGTTTTTATTTGATGGTTTAGGGAAAGTATTACTTTTTATAAGTAATAGAGTATTTAAATAATTTGGCTGTTCATTATCAACACCATGAGGTAATGTCTCATAAATTGAAGACCAAAAAAAGTTTGCATGAAATTTGCTTTTCTCTTCCTTTTTTTCGTTGGAACTATCTCCCCACTCATTTATTATTTCCTCTATTTTTGGTTTGCAAATTAATAGTGACTCAAGAGGGCTTCCGAATTTACTATCAATATTTGCTCCGAGGGATATACATAGTCCATTTTTGATATTAAGATTTGATAATTCCACTACAAAAAACAAAGTTATTGGATAAATTCTATATCAGGCACTTTTAAAGTGATTTTGAACCACGAGTTAACAGAAAAAGGAGAAATAAAAGATTTAATGAAGTCACAGGATTCTTTTAGAGCTTTCCCTTTGGCCGCAATTACAGGTCATAACTTATTGAAATTATCTTTACTTTTGGCAGCAGTTGATCCAAGTTTAGGGGGAGTAATTATTGGTGGAGGGAGAGGTACTGGTAAGTCAGTTTTAGCAAGGGGTTTACATACTTTACTTCCTCCTATAGAGGTATTAGATAATGAATTAATACTGGAAAAGCTTACTGAGAAAAATAATGTAACTACACTAAGACCTATTGGTAGGAACCTAGATCCTGATAAACCAGAGGAATGGGATATTAGTACTAATAAATTATTGGAGGAGATAATTGGAAGTGATTATTTGAATCACAATGAAGAAATTCCGAAAAAAGTAAGAGAGGCTCCATTTATTCAAGTTCCTATTGGCATAACTGAAGACAGACTTGTTGGATCAATTGACGTCGCTGCCTCATTAAGTACGGGGGAACAAGTTTTTCAGCCTGGAATTTTGGCAGAGGCTCATAGAGGTGTTCTTTATGTAGATGATATAAATTTATTGGATGATGGTATCGTAAATTTAATCCTTGAAGCTACAGGAAGAGAGAAAAATAATATTGAAAGAGATGGTTTAAGCCTTTCTCATCCTTGTAAGTCACTTTTAATAGCAACTTATAATCCTGAAGAAGGTGCTTTAAGAGATCATGTTTTAGATCGTTTTGCGATTGTGCTTTCTGCAAATCAATCTATTGATTATGCTCAAAGAGTTGAGATTACAAAATCTGTTTTATCACATGCAGAGAATAATATTAAATTTTCAGAGAAATGGTCGGAAGAATCTGATAATTTATCTACTCAATTAATCTTAGCAAGGCAATGGTTAAAGGATGTCAAGATAACAAAAGAGCAGATAACCTATTTAGTGAATGAAGCTCTTAGAGGAGGAGTAGAAGGGCATAGATCAGAATTATTTGCAGTAAAAGTAGCAAAGGCTAATGCAGCTCTTCGAGGAGATGAGAATGTAAATTCTGAAGATCTAAAAGTCGCAGTTAGGTTAGTTATTCTTCCAAGAGCAATGCAAACTCCAGAAGATGATGATATTCAACCACCCCCTCCAGAGGATCAGAGTCCCCCTCCCCCACCTCAATCAAACAATGAAGAGTCTGAACCTGAGACTAGTGAAAATGATAATGAGCAAGACCAAGAACAAGAAGAAGATAATTCTGATGGAGAAGAAGAATCTACTCCTGAAATACCTGAAGAATTCATATTAGACCCTGAGGCATGCATGGTTGATCCTGATTTACTCCTTTTTTCTTCAGCTAAAGCTAAAACAGGGAATAGTGGGAGTAGATCAGTCATATTTAGTGACAGTAGAGGAAGATATGTAAAACCTATTATTCCAAGAGGTAAAGTAAAAAGAATTGCTGTAGATGCTACCCTTCGAGCTGCTGCTCCTTATCAAAAATCGAGAAGATTAAGGAACCCTAATAAATCAATAGTTATTGAAGAAAATGATTTTAGGGCAAAGCTTCTTCAAAAAAAGGCAGGGGCTTTAGTAATTTTTCTGGTTGATGCTAGTGGCTCAATGGCTTTAAATAGAATGCAAAGTGCCAAAGGTGCTGTAATAAGACTTTTAACAGAGGCATATGAGAACAGAGATGAAGTAGCTCTTATTCCTTTTAGAGGTAATCAGGCCGAAGTGCTTTTGCCTCCAACAAGATCAATAACTGCTGCAAAAAGAAGGTTGGAAACAATGCCTTGTGGTGGAGGATCCCCTTTGGCACATGGACTCACACAATCAGCAAAAGTAGCAAAAAATGCTCTTTCAACAGGAGATATAGGTCAAGTTATTGTTGTGGGGATCACTGATGGCCGAGGAAATGTACCACTAGGATTATCTCTAGGACAAAATGAGGTTGAGGGAAAAGATAACGAAAATGAAAATGTCAATTTAAAACAGGAGGTACTAGATATCGCTGCGAAATATCCCATGCTTGGTATAAAACTCTTAGTAATTGATACAGAGAGAAAATTTATAGCAAGTGGATTTGGCAAAGAATTAGCAGAGGCTGCTCAAGGGAAATACGTCCAACTGCCAAAAGCTACAGATAAAGCAATCGCAGCTATGGCTTTAAATGCTATCAATGAATTCTAAATATTTCTTATGGATAAATTTCGTTGAGGAATTTTGAAAGTCCAATCGTTAAATCTCTTATAGATTTAGTTAATTCTTTATCTTGAGTTAATTTTTCAAAATCATCGCTCATATCATCTATTTTGGTTGAGATAGATCTAGCAGCATTGATTGTCAATTTAATGTCATTAAGGGTTTCTTTGTCATCAATAGTAGACAAAATGCTATTTAAATGATTCGCAGCAATTGTAATTTCTTTTATTAGAGGTTCAACTCTTTGAAGTTCTTGTTTAGATAAATAAATTAGTTCATCAAGATTTTCTTGCGTTCTGTCAAATTGGTCAATTGAGTTAACGATGTTTTCAATTAAGTTTTCTTGATTTGTGTCTTTTAAAAGTTGACTTATTCTATTAGTTATATTTGAGAGACTTGAAAGTTGTTTACCAGTGATAGTATCTCCCTGACAAATAATTAATTTGGCATCGCATTTCTCGGATATAGGTTTTGCAATGTTTTTAGGAATTGTCTTGTCACTAGTTTCTAATGCAACTTGTACATCTCCTCCAAGGAAAGAATTTGTAACTACCCTTGCAAATGCTGGCCTTGGAAGAATAATTTCAGGATTATTTAAAACTATTTTTGCTTTAATTGATTCATTCGTGAACAAGATATCTTCTATCGATCCAACTAATATTCCTCTATAAGTAACTGGAGATTTTTTTGATAAACCGCTTGCGTTATTGAATTCAGCAAAGAGGTACCAGTTTTTTGAAGATACTCTTACTCCTCTTAGCCAAAAAGAAAAAGATGTAAATATTAAGATTCCTCCTAACAGGGAAAAACCAACTATTGAATCTCGTAAGCTTCTACGCATAATTTCTAAATTTCTTTGGGTTGCATTGGACCATCAAGTTTTCCATTTCTAAATTGAAATACGTAGGGATCCTTACTCTTTTTAAATTCATCAATCGAGCCTGCCCATCTGAATTTGCCTCCATAAAGCATTAAAACTTTATCTGAAGTTCTCTCTATAGTACTAAGAACATGGCTAACCACAATAGATGATCCGTTTACTTTATTATTTGTCTTATTAATTAGATCTTCAATTCTTGATGAGGCAATGGGATCAAGACCGGCAGTTGGTTCATCAAAAAGTAACAAAGGCTTAGTCTCTGAATTGAGAGTTTGATCTGTAATTAAAGCTCTTGCGAAACTTACTCTTTTTTGCATACCTCCACTTAATTCATTTGGGAGTTTATTCTCAACATTAAATAATCCAACCTCAGCCAAGCATTCACATACTATTTCACGGATCAATTTTTTTGATAGGCTTTTATTTTTTTTAAGAAGAAAACCTACATTTTCTTCAATAGTTAGAGATCCTAATAAAGCCGGGTTCTGAAAAACTAGCCTTACATCAGGAGGATTATTTTGATCTAATCTCAAATATGTTTGCTTCTCACCAAATATTCTTAATTCTCCTTTGGTAGGTAAAATTAGTCCTGCTAATATTTTTAATATGGTTGATTTACCTGAACCTGAGGGGCCAACTATAGCTAATTTCTCGCCATCATTAAGTTCAAAATTTATTTGATTAAGCACATTAACCTCCCCCCAGCTTATTGAGAGGTTTTTTGTTTCAACTGCATGCTTTGATTTTTTCAAAACTTATATTAAAAACTTCTATATATTTCATTTTGCCTATTTTTAGGAATAAAAAAAGGATGTATGAATTTGATTTATAATGGTTATTATATATTGTCTTTAAATTTGAGAAAAATAATTTAAGAGGTTTTTAATGAATAAGCGTAAAAAAAAGGTTAGAAAATATTATAAAAGCTTTAAAAAGACAAACTTTTTATTATTAAACAAAATCTTAAGAATTTTGAGTTGGCTTTTGCCAGGTTTGTTAATAAAAAGATGGATGCTCACATCTGCGATAGGATTTTTGACTACCTTATTAGGCTTATTAATTTGGACAAATTTAAGACCTCTTTATTGGCTTATTGAAATCTTTTTTGGGGTAATGACAGGTTTAACAAGTATTTTGCCTGTTTCATTAATTGGACCATTGATATTTTTTATTGGACTATTATTAATCGGGATTGGACAAAATAGAAGTATTAATTCTATCCAAAAAGCGCTCGTTCCAGAAAAAAATACATTTTTAGTTGATGCATTAAGAGTTAAAAGTAAATTAAACAGAGGTCCAAATATTGTTGCAATTGGCGGAGGTACAGGTTTATCTACTTTATTGAAAGGGTTAAAAAATTACAGTAGTAATATTACCGCAATCGTAAATGTATCTGATGATGGTGGAAGTAGTGGAATTCTGAGAAAACAACTAGGTGTACAACCTCCAGGAGATATAAGAAATTGTTTGGCAGCCTTATCAAACGAAGAGCCTACTTTAACTAGGTTATTTCAGTACAGATTTTCAGGGGGAAGTGGTCTGGAAGGTCATAGTTTTGGTAATTTATTCTTGTCAGCTTTAACAACAATTACAGGCAGTTTAGAAAAAGCTGTTCAAGCGTCTAGTAAGGTTTTAGCAGTACAAGGTCAAGTTTTACCAGCAACAAATATTGATGTTATGTTATGGGCCGAATTAGAAGATGGTGAGAAAATTTTTGGTGAAAGCAAGATCAGTAAATCTAAAAAATTAATTTCGAGGATTGGTTACCTACCAGAAAATCCTTCAGCTCTTCCGAGTGCTCTTGAATCTATAAAAGAAGCTGATTTAATTGTTCTTGGCCCAGGTAGTTTATACACTTCTTTATTGCCTAATTTGTTAGTACCAGAGATAGTAGATGCGTTACTACAAAGTAATGCTCCTAAAATTTATATAAGTAATTTGATGACTCAGCCTGGAGAAACAGATGGACTTAATGTCTATCAACATATCAAAGCAATTGAAAAACAATTATCAAATTTTGGAGTTAATGCTCGAATTTTTAACTCAATCTTATCTCAGGTTAAATTTGAAAAGTCTCCACTAGTTGACTATTACGAAAGTAGAGGAGCAGAGCCTGTCCAATGTAATAAAGAAAAATTATTATCTGAGGGTTATTATGTTTTGCAAGCACCACTATATTCAAAAAAAATAACTCCTACTCTTAGGCATGATCCTAGGAGACTAGCGAGAGCAGTTATGTTTATTTACCGCAAATTAAAAAAATTAAACTAATAAGCATCTTGAAGTTCATAGAAATCTGGCTGAATATAATCTTTTCGCAATGGCCATCCTCTCCAATCTTCAGGCATTAATAGTCTTTTGGGATTGGGATGATCAATAAAATTTATTCCATACATATCAAAAGTTTCTCTTTCTTGCCAATCACTTCCTTTAAAAATTTTATACAAACTTGGGATTGATAAATCAGAATCTCTTTTTAAGAAAACTTTTAATCTGACTTCTTTAATTTTTTCGATTTTTTCAAAATTATCAACGGTTATGAAATGGTAAAAACTAACAAGATTCTTACCTGGCCCCTCATCATATCCTCCTTGACATTGGAGATAGTTGAAACCATAATTTTTCAAAGCAGATACTGCTTCATATAATTTGTTGGGTTCCACAGAAATATTTTCAATTCCTATGTGATCATCAGATAAAGATTGATTAGGAATTCCATCTTTAGACAAAGATTGGCTTATAAACCCTCCTTTTTCTATTGAATTTTCTGAGGGTACTGCTATGTCGTCTTTTTCCATTAATCTTCTAATGTATTAATAATGTCGGTTTTTTCGGTGTTTTCAGGTAATTCAGTTATTTTTTCTTTATTTGAGGAGGGAATGGCTTTATCTGAAGTTTTATTTAGATATTCACCTGTATTTTCTGAGAAAACAAGATTCATTTCATGATCAGATGTTATGTATCTGTGAGTCTGCTCTGTTTTTGTGCGCTCTAAAATTGATTCATTACCAACTTTTTTTCTCAATTTAATTACAGCATCAAAAATAGCTTCTGGTCTTGGTGGACAACCAGGAAGATATAAATCGACTGGTATCAATTTATCAACACCTCTTACAGCAGTTGTAGAATCTGCACTGAACATTCCTCCTGTGATTGTGCAAGCACCCATCGCGATCACATATTTTGGTTCAGGCATTTGTTCATAAAGTCTTACAAGGGCTGGAGCCATCTTCATCGTTACTGTTCCTGCAACTATTAGCAAATCTGCTTGCCTTGGCGAGCTTCTAGGCACTAATCCAAATCTATCAAAATCAAATCTGGATCCGATTAAAGCCGCAAATTCTATAAAACAACAGGCTGTTCCGTACAAGAGAGGCCATAGACTACTTAGTCTAGCCCAATTATGAAGGTCGTCTAAACTTGTCAATATAATATTTTCGCTTAAATCTGTAGTAACTTGGGGTGCACCAAGAGGATTGCAAGTTCCTTCTCGGATTTCTCTTATTGCTTTTGGGGATAATTGCGGATTCAATTTTTTAACTCCATTCTAAAGCACCTTTTCTCCATGCATATGCCAAAGCGATAACAAGTATTGCAATGAAAATTAAAGCCTCAATAAATGCTAATAAGCCTAATCTATTGAAGGCAACAGCCCAAGGATAAAGGAATACAGTCTCAACATCAAATATAACGAAAACCAAGGCAAACATGTAGTAACGAATATTAAATTGAATCCATGCTCCTCCTATAGGCTCCATTCCGGATTCATATGTAAGTTTCCTTTCCCCTGTTCTACCTTTTGGAGCGACGATTAGATTAGTAACTAAAGCTAATATTGGGACTGCTGCGGCAATGAGAAGGAAACCTAAAAAATATTCATAGCCAGTTAATAAAAACATCTTAAAAAATTAATTTTGAAAAAAGTCGCTTAATTAAGCAAAATCTTTTAAAGTTCTTAAAGAACAATAATAAACCGTGAGTGAAAACATTCAACCAGCTTCTGAGGAAAACAAAATAGTTGAAGACTCTGAGAAAGAAAACCTTTCTGAAAACTCTACAGGAGTAAATGTTGAACAGCCTATTCTTAATTTAGAACAAAATAGATTCGAATGTAGAAGTTGTGGTTACATTTATGATCCGTCTGAAGGAAATAAAAAATTAAATATACCTAAAAATACCCCTTTTTCAGAGTTGGATGGGAATACTTTTGCATGCCCTGTTTGCCGAGCTGGTAAAAATTTTTATAAGGATATTGGATCTAGAGCAAAACCTAGTGGATTTGAAGAGAACTTAGTTTATGGATTTGGATTTAATAGTTTACCTCCTGGACAAAAAAATATATTGATTTTTGGAGGGTTGGCCTTTGCTGCTGCTATGTTCCTTTCTTTATACTCTTTGCATTAATATAATTAAATGAAAAATTTTTTTACCAAAATTCCTAATCTTCTTTTATCTGTAGTTCTCTGTTTTATTTTAAGCGGTTGTTCATCTACAGGTGTCAAGATGAATGAAAACAGCCCTTGGAAAACAATTCAGTTTGAAGATCAGGCTAATGCTTTAGACGTTGATTTTATAGATGATAATCATGGGTTTTTAGTAGGCTCAAACAGATTGATTATGGAATCTACTGATGGTGGGGAAACATGGGAAAAAAGATCATTAGATATTTCTGCTGAAGAGAACTTTCGACTTCTCGATATTGATTTCAAGGGTTCTGAGGGTTGGTTAATAGGGCAACCCTCTCTCGTAATGCATACTTTCGACGAAGGTAAAAATTGGACTAGGCTTTCACTTGGGAAGTTACCAGGCCAGCCTTTCTTAGTTACTACTATTGATGAAGGAGTTGCTCAATTGGCGACAACCTCTGCAGCTATTTATGAAACTTCCAATAGCGGTGAAACATGGGAGGCAAAAGTATCAGACCCTTCGGAACAGGGAGGTATAAGAGATTTAAGAAGAACATCTAGCGGTGATTATGTGAGCGTAAGTAGTCTTGGAAATTTCTTCTCTACACTTGATAATGATAGTAATACTTGGATTGCTCACCAAAGAGCAAGTAGTAAGAGAGTGCAAAGCATTGGTTTCAATCCTGAAGGAAGTTTATGGATGCTTTCAAGAGGCGCGGAAATTAGATTTAATGAAGATTCTAATAATCTAGAAAGTTGGTCAAAGCCTATAATCCCTATTCTTAATGGTTACAATTATCTAGATATGGGATGGGATCCAAATGGTGACATATGGGCTGGCGGTGGGAATGGTACTTTAATAGTAAGTAAAGATCAAGGTGAAACTTGGAATTCAGATCCTCTTGCTTCTGCATTGCCTACTAACTATATAAAAATAGTTTTTCTTGATAAGGAATCTTTAGATAATCAAAAAGGATTCATACTTGGCGAGCGTGGTTACATACTTAAGTGGAATGGCTAAATCCGTAATAACTTAAGAAAATAATAAAAAAAATCTTAATTTTGGATAAATTTAATAACTGTCTGTAACCAAGCTGTTAATTTCTTCGCGAACTTATGATTTTACACTGTAAGATCAAATGGTAAACATTTGTGATTATGGCCGCAGGTTCAACGGGTGAACGCCCATTCTTTGAAATAATCACCAGTATTAGGTACTGGATTATTCATGCAGTAACATTACCAGCTATTTTTATAGCGGGTTTCTTATTCGTATACACAGGTTTGGCTTATGACGCTTTCGGTACTCCACGTCCGGATAGTTATTTTCAGGCATCTGAAGCAAAAGCTCCTGTTGTAACACAAAGATTTGATGCGAAGTCTCAACTTGATTTAAGAACAAAATAACGATGTCTAATTCTCAAGCTCCAATGCAGGCTGCAGAAGTCCGCGTTTATCCTATATTTACTGTTCGTTGGCTAGCAGTTCACGCTTTAGCTATTCCATCAGTTTTCTTTTTAGGTTCCATTGCTGCTATGCAATTCGTAGCCCGATAAATTTAACAATCATGCAAGTAAACGAAAATCCTAATAAAGTTCCAGTTGAACTTAACCGTACAAGCCTTTATTTAGGCTTACTATCAGTCTTTGTATTGGGAATTTTATTCTCCAGTTACTTTTTCAATTAAATTAAAACTATGAGTAAATTAAAAGGACCTGACGGAAGAATTCCAGATAGACTTCCCGACGGTAGACCAGCAGTTGCCTGGGAAAGAAGATGGACTGAAGGAACTCTTCCTTTATGGCTTGTTGCTACAGCAGGCGGAATTGCAGTTATCTTCGTTTTAGGTATATTTTTCTATGGTTCATACCAAGGCGTTGGAGCAGGAGGCTAACAAAGCCTTACCTTGACCTAATAATCACTTATATCAAAATAAGCCTAATAAGAATCAGTAAATATCCTGAGTTTCTCTATTGTGGAGCTTGGGATATTTTCTTTTTGGGTTATCAATCCATCTTTTAATGAAAAGTGAGACTTACTTTTTGGTCTTTCTTCTTCAATCAATTTAGCTACTTCAAATATGATTTTATTAGCCACTTCAGTATTTGATCTAAGATTATCCAAAACCATCTCTACAGAAACTTCTTGATGAGTTTGATGCCAGCAATCATAATCAGTAACCATAGATAAGGAGGAGTAAGCTATTTCAGCTTCTTTAGCTAATCTTGCTTCTGTGTGGTTCGTCATTCCAATTATTGAACATCCCCAACTCCTATATAAATTAGATTCTGCTCTAGTTGAGAAAGCTGGACCTTCCATTGCTAGATAGGTCCCCCCTCTATGCAATTGTCTACCGCCAGGAATATTCTTTTCTCCGATTTCACTCAATATACGTGATAAATTAGTGCAGAAGGGATCTCCCATGGTTACATGAGCAACAGCCCCCTCGTTAAAGAAGGTTGCAGGTCTATTTTTTGTCCGGTCTATAAATTGATCTGGAACCACTATATCAAGTGGCCTTATCTGTTCTTGTAATGAACCGACTGCTGATGGAGCAATAATCCATCTTACTCCTATTGATCTCAGAGCCCAAATATTAGCTTTGTAAGGGATTTCAGAAGGATTTAAACTATGTCTTCTGCCATGTCTAGGAATAAATGCTATTTCTAGGTTTCCAAGATTATATACTTTTATTGAATCAGAAGGTTTACCATAGGGAGTATTGATTTCTAGTTCTCTTAAGTACTCTATTTGATCCATTGAATAAAATCCACTTCCACCAATCACTCCTAATCTTGATTTCTCAATTGGTAATAAATGTTCTTTATTCATAGTGATTTAAATGACTTTTAATCATCTGGTACTAATTGGAGGAGGACACTCAAATGTTTCTTTATT
This sequence comes from Prochlorococcus sp. AG-347-I04, assembly GCA_003281625.1. Lineage (GTDB taxonomy): Bacteria > Cyanobacteriota > Cyanobacteriia > PCC-6307 > Cyanobiaceae > Prochlorococcus_A. Next base: position 31,980 of record QCBL01000010.1, on the reverse strand, counting down.
GAAGAAATGGATAATGTTTCCGAAATTAATGCCAGAAATTCCTGTTTCAATTATATCTAGAGATTCTCATTTAGTTTATTCGGCTATATTCCCATCGGTGATTTCAAAATCAATCACTTTAGAAGAGAGTTTAATTGATATAAGATCTTTAGCAAAAAATGCAAAAGTATCTTTTATAGAAGAAGAAGTAAAGGATATTGATTTCAATTTAAAGAAAATTGTTTTAAGTAATAGACCTTCAGTTAATTTTTCGAAGTTGGTGCTTAATTATGGAAGTCAAACAATAATTCCAAAAGAATTTGAATCACTAGTTAAAAATCGAAATGCTTTTTCAATTAAACCTTTTTTAAGGGCTTATGACTTAATACTAAAAGAGGACATTTTTGATTCAGTTAATGAACTTCCATTTGTAATTGTTGGGAGTGGCCTTGCTGCAATTGAAGTATCATATGCTTTGAGAAAAAGATGGGGAGATAGATCTTTAAAACTATTATGTGATTCAAGAAAAATTAATAATACAATTCTAAAAAGTTTACGGAATTCCAATATTGATTTAGTTGAAAAACTGAATTTTGATTATGGCAAGATTCTTTTATGTACTGGAAATACATCTCCATTATGGGCACAAAAAAAATTATTAGATTTGGATTCTTATGGCAGAATAATTACAAAACAGAATTTGCAGATAAAAAGTTTCTCTGGAATCTTTGCTGTCGGTGATTGCGCAGTTGTAGGTTCAGCAAAAAGACCAGCATCGGGAGTTTTTGCAGTAAAAGTTGTGAATACTTTAGTACAAAATCTAAAAAAAGATATAGAAGGCAGATCATTAAAAAAATGGTTTCCTCAAAAGATCGGATTGCAAATAGTAAATATATTTCCAAGCCATAATCCAAAGGCTTTTGCTATTTATCGCAATTTTGTTTTCGGCCCTTCTTTTATTTTTTGGATTTTAAAGCATAAAATTGATTTCAAATTTATTAAAAAGTTCAGATCAAAAAGGCTAATTATGAAAAGTAGTGAAAAAAATATTTCATTGAATGATTGCAGAGGATGTGCATCTAAAGTTCCTCAGTTTGTTTTGAATAAATCATTAATAAATTCTAATTTAAATTCTTTTGCCTCATCACCTGAAGATTCAGTTGAGATATATCAAAATGGTCAAGATATTATCTTGCAAAGTGTAGATGGATTTCCTGCTTTGGTAAGTGATCCTTGGCTTAATGCAAAAATTACTACTTTGCATTCTTGCTCAGATTTGTGGGCATGCGGAGCAAAACTTTCATCTGCGCAGGCTTTAATTTCATTACCAAAAGTTGAAAGGGAATTTCAGAGTTATCTCCTTTCGCAATCACTTCAAGGTATTAAATCAACAGTTGAGGATCATGGAGGTGAATTAATTGGAGGCCATACTTTCGAGGCAAGAAATTTAGCAAATAAACCTTATTCATTAGGAATAGATATTTCTTTAACAGTTCAAGGTATTTTGAAAAATGGAGCAAAACCATGGCTTAAATCTGGAATGAATGTTGGAGATATTCTCATGATGTCTAGACCTTTGGGCGTTGGGATTTACTTTGCTGGTCAAATGCAAAATATTAATATGCTAGGTAGTTCTTCTGAAGTAATTAGTAATCTAGTAAAGAGTCAGCAATATTTGATTGATGAAATTTATCTTTTTCAAAATCAATTCAAAGAATCATTAGTCAATGCTGCGACTGACATTACTGGATATGGATTTATTGGACATCTTAAAGAAATGGTCGAATCATCTAATTTATATAGGCAAAGCAATAATCTTGAGCCACTAAAAGTTTTATTAAATATATTTGCATTTAAAGCCTATACTGGAGTATTTGATTTAATAAGAAAAGATGTTAAAAGTACTTTCTTTGAATCTAATAAAGCAATTTTTGACGAAATTTATAAAGTAAGTAAGCAAAAAAGAATAATTAATTTTTTAAACGAAAATTCATTAGATCAAGAGACTTTTAAAGAGAGAGTATCATTACTATTAGATCCTCAAACATGTGGCCCCTTGTTGATTAGTTGCAATCGTAAATATGAAAATGTTCTAAAGGATAAATGGTACAAGGTTGGAGAGGTTGTGAAAATGTAATTAATTTTTATTTAAGTTGTCAATTTCCAAATATCTTAATCTTTTAATTTCCTTTCCCATCTCCTTCCCTGAGTCCCATCCTTCTTTTTTTAATGTTTCTCCATCTTTTTTTGATTTTATGAATTTGTAAATAAATAACCACTTAAACAATTTATGCCAGTATGGTCCTCCATCACAAATTAATAATTTGACTGTCTCATCATTAAGGTTTCTGTCCTCAATAAATTCTGTCCAACTTGATGGAGAAAAATCATTGAAATTTTTTTGGTTTGTATTTAATATTTTTTTGATATTTAAATAATCTTCTAATATTTTAATCTCGCTATTATTTACCAAAAATCTTTGACATGCTTTTTCTAAATCTTCTGAATCTTTTAATAAGTAAAGCATATGATTTCCCTTTAACTTCTTAATCCAATTTAGTCCTCTTAAAAACCTTTTATCGACTTTAATATTTTCATTTAAGATTGAGATAATTTCCCATTTATGAATTATCGAAATTACATTAGTCAAATTATCGTGTTTGCATATTTCAGCTAGTTCCATCCTTATTCGTATGCCTAGTGCAGGAGGGTAAATCATTCTCCGATGAGTTTCTGAACCTTTCCATGGCCATTTTCTAACTGTTTCTTGAGATTGTTTGAGGGAATTATTTGAAATATTGAAATCTAATCTTGAAGCATATTTTGCACATCTAATTAATCTACTTGGATCATCCGAAATACTATTACTGTGAAGTAAGTTCAATCGTTTACTTTTTATATCAGAAATTCCTCCATAAAGATCATAGATTTTCCTTGTCGAGACCTCGAATGCTATTGAGTTTATAGTGAAATCTCTCCTCTTAAGATCCTCTTCAATAGTACTTTTATTTACTGTGGGATTTAAGCCTGGCGCAGAATAAATTTCTTTTCTTGCAGAAGCAATATCAATTTTATAGTCATTAATATTTATTTCTACAGTGTTGTATAAATTAAATTCCTTTATTAAACATAAATCTACATTTACAATATTTTTTTTTATGAATTTTGCAAGAGATATAGAGGATCCTTCAATAACAAGATCAATATCTACAGGTTTAGAAAACGATTTTTTGTGGAATTTGCTAATTAATAAATCTCTTAAATAACCGCCAACAAAAGCTACTTTAGTAGTGTTATTAATTTCTATGTATTTAGCAATTAGGTTATATAGATTGAATGGAGTTTTGATTAATTCCCCTTGGATGTAATCGGAGATATCGTTCATGAGTTTTAACTTACATAGCGAATTGGAGCTAATCTGGGATCTAGAATTTTACTTCCTTTATCACCAAATTTTACTGCTAAAGATATTTTTTCCCCACTCCCAAAAATATGTATGATTTCACCTTTCCCAAACTTTGAGTGAATTAGCATATCTCCAACTATCCAGCTTTTCCCTTTACTGGGACCCGAATATAATTTCCTTACTGCATTAATTGGTTTGTTAACAAATTCATTTTGATTGTTTCGATCCACTCTAGTTAAACGATCAAGATGCCAATCTCTTCTAATTGAAGCACCACCAGTTTGTGGTAATTCGCCATCCATTAAATTTTCAGGTATTTCCGAAAGAAATATTGAAGGAATTGTTGCTTCACGCATTCCACCCCATAATCTTCTTTCTCTGGCATGACTTAAGAAAACTCTTTCTTTAGCTCTTGTAATACCTACATAGCATAATCTTCTCTCCTCTTCAAGAAGTGAGGGAGTATCTATTGATCTATGGCTAGGGAAGAGCCCTTGTTCTAGCCCAGTGATAAAGACATTTTGAAATTCTAAACCTTTACTATTATGAAGAGTCATGAGAGTTACAGAGTTAGGATTATTTTTCTTCGTATCATTATCAGTTGTTAAGGCTGCTGTAGAAAGAAACCCCTCTACATCTCCACTTTCTGTTTCTTCTTCATATTGAGTAGCTGCATTAATTAGTTCTTGTAAGTTATTTCTTCTATCTTCAGATTCTTCAGTCCCACTAGAGAGCAAGTCACTTATATAACCACTTTTTTCTAAAATAAGTTGTAGTAGTTGAGCTGGACCTGAATTTTCTAGGTAACACAGTAGATCATTCATGACTTCAGTAAATTTATTAATTCCTTTTGATGATCGGCCTATTGTTTCTTCAAGACATTGCTTATCATTAAGAACCTCCCATAATGGGATATTTAACCTATTAGATAGTTCATTAAGTTTTTGTATAGTAGTCTTACCAATCCCTCTTCTAGGAACATTTATGATTCGTAAAAGACTAATGTTATCTGAAGAATTAACCAGAACTTTCAAATATGCTATTGCATCTTTAATTTCTCTTCTATCATAAAAACGCAATCCTCCAAAAATTGTATAAGGAATACGCCACCTTACAAGAGATTCTTCTAACACTCTCGACTGAGCTCTGGTTCTATATAAAATTGCAAAATTTTTCCAAATTGGGTTTTGATTATAGTTATTAAGTGATTTTATTTTATTGGTAATTGCTTCTGCCTCGGAAATTTCATCATCACAGTTGAGTAACGTTAACAGTTCCCCTTTTTCTTTAGTGGCCTTTAAAACTTTGTCGATTCTTTCAGAGTTGTTTTCAATTAGTGAGTTTGCAGCATCAAGTATATTGGAAGATGACCTATAATTTTCTTCTAATTTAATTAAAGATGATTTTGTATCGTCGTTGATTGAAGTTTTAAAATCTTCTTGAAAACCTATTAAAATTCTGAAGTCAGCTGCTCTGAAACTATAAATACTTTGATCAGCATCCCCAACTACAAAAATTGACCGATCTTCCCAATTGAAGAATTTTTTTGGTTCAGTATTTCCAGCCGTAATTAATTTTATAAGTTCATATTGTGTTCTATTTGTATCTTGATATTCGTCAACTAAAATATGTTTAAATCTTTTGTGCCAATAGTCTCTGACTATATCATTTTGCCTCAATAAGAAAACAGGCAAAAGTAGAAGATCATCAAAGTCTAAAGAATTATTTTTTGAGAGCGATATCCTATATTTCTTATAGGCTTCTGCAACTGTTCTATCAAAATTATTATCTGCTTTTTCTAAAAGATCATTAGAAGTTAAGCATTGATTTTTAGCATTACTTATTAATCTTTTAATCTTTTTGGGATCATATCTTTTTGGGTCAAGATTCATATCTTGACTAATAATTTCTTTTACTAATGTTTGAGAATCTGTTTCATCGTAAATTGAAAATTGCCTTGTCCATTTTAGGCCTTCTGGATCAGTATATTTTTCAATATCGTATCTCAGAAGTCTTGAAAATAAAGAATGGAAAGTACCTATCCAAAGATCTTTAAGCCTCTCTTGGTGAACGTTTGTTCTTAATTGATTTTGATCAATTTCTTTGAGAGTTGTCCAAGGCTGACCAAATTGATTAAAAGCTAATTCTTGGGCTAAAAGAACCTCTAATCTTGCTTTCATTTCTTTAGCTGCTTTGTTAGTGAAAGTGACTGCAAGAATGTTATAGGGGTCTATAGAATTACCCTCAATAAGGTTTGCAATTCTGTGAGTAAGAGCCTTAGTTTTTCCGCTACCTGCACCTGCTACAACTAATAGTGGTCCATAAACATGTTTTACTGCTTGAAGTTGTTGATTGTTTAAGGACTTAAAAAGGAAATTGTTGGTTTGAGACACTTTTGGAAGGGTTTTTCAAAAATCAGATTTTGCTATGCGATTCAGATTCCGTTTCTAGATCTTCTAACGCTTTTTTTAAATTTATAAGTTCATTATTGTTATTAATTATTTCTTCAAATTTATTTTGAGGCATCTTTAATTTCATACCTCTGTCTAGAATTTCTTTTTCCAATCTCTTTTTATATGAGGAAATAAGTTTCTTTGATAATTTTAAATCCCGTTGATCCAAAACTTTATTTAAAAGTAATTTTATATTAGCGGAAAAAAATTTTTTATTTGAATTATTTCAACTATCACTTTGGAATGAAGTTATTAATTAAGAAGCGTTGCGTTAAGTTTGAAATAGTATTGTTTTTACTAGCTTTGTATTATTCTTAATACCGATCTTTAAATTTTTAATTCAGGAATGTCATTTTCAAAGAATAATCAATTATTGTCAGTCGATAAGAAATTAAATGATTTAAGTAATATAAAAGAATTTATTAATAGTGCAAACTTAAGATTAGATGCAATAACCTCAATTACCAATAATTCACATGCAATCGCAGCAGACGCTGTAACTTCAATGATTTGCGAAAATAAAGATTCACTTAATTCAAAAATATCTTTAAATACAACAAACAAGATGTCCGTTTGTTTAAGAGATGGAGAAATAATCCTAAGGATTGTTGCTTATCTTTTAATTTCTAATGACGAATCAGTTTTAGAAAAAAATTGTTTGAAGGATCTTAAAAATACTTATCTTGCTCTTGGGGTGCCTTTAAGAAATGCAAAAAGGGTTTTTCAATTAATGCGAGATGCAACTATCTCTGATTTGAATACAACAGTTAATAATATGCCTGGGAACAAAGGCTTTCTTCCTAAATTAATATCTGAAACTGAGTTTCAATTTGAAAGGATAATTAATCTTTTAAACTAGCTAAATTCCTTATCTCTGAAGTATGGGAAGTCTGTATAACTGAGTTATTTTCAAGATTTCTTATAGTAGAAAATCTGGATCTTACATGAGTGGATAAAAAGGAGATTCTTTCTTCAGAAACTGTTGATTTATAAATAGTTTTAATGTATAAATTATTTTGTTCATCAACTAAATAATTGGATGATGAAATAAAGGATTCTGTATAACCTACATTTCTTAAAACAATTCCTGAATTTTCATCTTTGGGTAAAAAAATCAGAATAGTTTTATCTCCCTCACTGATATCATCATTGTCCCAATCACTAATAGCTTGCCAGTTTATAGAAATAGCTATACTTTCTAAGTTTAAACTATATTTATAATTTTGAAAAATTTCAACGACTTTTTTATTTTTTTTATTGATATGTTTTATATATATTTTACTAGTTGAGTTTTCAAATTCCTGAAAAGCTAAAGTGTGAGTACTTCTAATAGATTTCCACTCTCCTATACTTTTATCAATGAATTGATTAATTATTGTAAGATTCTTCGTCAAGTTTATCTTCTACTGAATGATTTTCTGCTTTTTGTATCATTCTTACCATTGAATCCACCATTAATCTCTTTGCAGAAGTTACCTTTAATCCAGAAGGAGTAGTTGATATTTGTTCTCCAGGGCGATTATATGAAGTTGGTCTAAATGGAGTCATCTAATAACTTTAAAAACTAATCGACCTCTATTCTTGCATGAATCATTATTTATATAGTTATTGTTTGCGAAAATGTCATATCTTTCTTCTTTGATTAGAGAATTATCAACTGTTTTGTTATTTAGTCATTTTATTTTTTGCCAGTCCTGTAATAGTCGCTAAAGCAAACATTCCCAATAGAGCAATCCCTAGAAATAATCCTGCCCCCTGGCTAACTCCAGCTCCTACTGCTACAAGTATAGAGTCACTGATTAGAAGACTTATTAATAATGCAGGAGTAAATATTTTCCAGCGAGTTCCTCCAATACCAATTGCGTAGCTTAGAAAATCAAAAAGGCCAGTCATTAGTAGACCTGTCATGAGAAAGAAATTTTCTTCTAGCTGGTTTTGATTAAAACTTTCAATCTTTTGCATTGCTTTTGGGCCTACTAAATTACGTACAGGAACCCGACCATAATTTCTCGCAATAAAGAAAGCAGCTTGGCAAAAAACGATATCAGAAAAGATTATAGTCATGTAACCTTTTTGAAATCCTAGTAATGAACCAGCAAGCAGAGAATAAGCAGAACTTGGAAGGGCAGGTAAAATAATACTTACTCCTCTAAGGATGAATATTCCAAAAGGAGCCCAAATCCCCATACTTTCTATTTTGTTCCTCAGAGGTTCAATCCCATAATTTTGGATTAAATAAATCAATACAACAAATATTGCAATGAAAAAAACTACTGAGAGAAATTTCTGTATCTTATTCATTATTTTTCTAGTAAATTTATTGGAAGTAAATTCTTAATTTTAATATTTGATTCTATCTATAATAGAAATACATATCAATAAAAATTTTTACAAATTTTTAATCTAATATTTCTCCCATACAAGATTTTTGTATTCCATAGATAGTCATGATTGATTCTAAGAATAAATTCAGTTCGATATTTTTTAGAAATATCATTTATTTAGCCCTTTCGATTATTGTTTCCTTTTGTATTTCAATAAAAAAATCAGATGCTTTACCTCATGAATGGGTTGGAGTCCCTAAAAGTGAATATGGAGAACAGCTATGGGATAGGCAAAGTATAAAAAGGAATGAAGATGGGTCTGTGAGAATATTGAGTAAATTTATTCCCAAAACAAAAAGTGAAATTACAAAGGATATTCTATATACAATGGATATAAATTGTTTTGAAAAATCATTCAGAGACGTTGATGTCTTTACAGATGAAGTAAATAGTAATTTCAATGATTTCGCTGATTGGCAAGATCCAAATGGAGATGAGCTAATTTTGGGTGTGATTAGTCAAGTCTGCAGATTGGAAACCTAAAAATTAAAAATTTTAGAATAAAATAAAAATTAAGTTTCTACATTTCTAGAAAATATAAAACCCCTTTATGGAGAGGTTTTAAAGGTGCCAGGACCCAGATTTGAACTGGGGACACGGCGATTTTCAGTCGCCTGCTCTACCAACTGAGCTATCCCGGCTCTAACCTTTATACTTTAAATTAAGATGTGTAGTTTGTGAAACCCTTTTAATTAAAAATTTTATATCTTCATTAAATATCCAACAAAAAACTTTTATTTTGAGTTAATCGCTAACAAAGCAGTACCAAATGAAGTGGTTTTTTTACATGAAACTATTGGTATATTGATGATTTTTTCTCTTATTGCTCTCCACTGAGGGTTTTTTGAACCTCCACCAATAGTAATAATTTTTTTGGGAAGTGAACCTGTTAGTTCGCCGAGCTTTTCCCAGCCTTTCAATTCGATTTCAGCTAGACCTTCGAATAATGCATGTAAATAAAGTGAGTCACTTACTGGCCTTGGACCAAGTATCGGCTTTAAATTAGAATCATTAACAGGAAATCTCTCTCCAATACTATTAAGAGGCAAAAGATTTAAAGAAGTGTTTTTCGATGGATTTATTTGTTGACTGAGCTCCTTTATTTCTAAATCAGAGAAGAACTGAGACAAGATACCACATCCTGCGTTTGATGCTCCTCCACATATCCAATCGCCGTTTACTCTATGGTTTGTAATTCCTTGTTTTTTTATAGGGTTATCAATAATTTTCTTAACTACAATAGTTGTTCCTAAAACTGTGAGACCATCTTCTTTACCTAAACCAGCAGCTATTACACTTGCATTAGAGTCAGTGGTGCCTGAGATTAATATTAATTTCTTGTTCAAGTTAAATCTCTCTGCTAAATCAAAATTCACTTTTCCAATAATTTTTCCACTTTTTATTATTTGAGGTAGACATTTTTGCCATGAAGTATTTAGAAAGCTTTTTGGCCATGATTCTTTTTTTAGATCCCAACCAAGTTTTAGATTATTACCTTCTTCTCCATGAGTCCAATCTTTTAAAAACCAACCAGTGATCCAATCAGATTGATGTCGCAAAAGTATATTTGTCCCATATTTATCTATTAGTTTTAAAGCTTTAGCAAGACTACTGTATGGAGTTCGCAGATAATCTTCTCCAGAAGTTAGTGATTCAAGAAGGATCTTATGTTCATTACATGCTTGGTCATAAGATATTGCTTCTCCTATAGGCTCTCCTTGCAAATTTGATGCTGTTAAAGTCCCCGAGGTGCCAGAGATAGCTAATTTATTAAGGTTATTTTTTAACTCAAAAGGTAAATTAAATAAAAGATTTTCACAAGAATCGATCCAAGAATTTGGATTTTTAAAGCTGTATGAATATGGGACTGAATTTGAATATACTAACTTCTTATGAAGGTTAATTATTGATATTCTTGCACCACTAGTTCCAAAATCTAATCCTCCATAAAAATTATCAGGCATAGAAAAAATATTTTATAAAAATATTTTGGAAGCCTCGGCTAATTGGGCTGCTTTATCTTCTACATCTTCCCAAGGGAGCTCAAGATCTCTTCTTCCAAAATGTCCATAGGATGCAGTCTTTCTAAAAAATTTACCTCCCATTTTTTTTGGTAGATTTCTTAAGTTAAATTCTTTTATTATTGCTGCGGGTCTTAAATCAAAATGCTCTTTAATTAGCTCAGTTAAATTAGCTTGTGAAATAACACCTGTATCAAAAGTTTCCACAAGAATGGAAATTGGTTTTGCTACTCCAATTGCATAACTTAATTGTACTTCTGCTTTTTTTGCTAATTTTGCCTTAACTATACTTTTAGCTACATAACGTGCTGCATAAGCGGCTGATCTATCTACTTTTGTGGGGTCTTTTCCAGAAAATGCCCCTCCTCCATGTCTTGCATATCCACCATAAGTATCTACAATAATTTTTCTGCCAGTTAGCCCCGCATCTCCTTGAGGCCCCCCTATGACAAATTTTCCAGTGGGGTTAACTAGAAATTTTGTCTTGCTAATGTTTGGTTTGATTTCTAAATCTTCAGTAGCTGGAATTACAACATGCATCCATAAATCTTCTTTTATTCTTTGCCGAATTTCTTCTTCATTTGTTATCCCATCAATTTCAGGATTATGTTGAGTTGAAATTAAAATCGTGTTAATAGAGACTGGTAACCCCTTTTCGTAATCAATGCTTACTTGAGTTTTACCGTCAGGAAGTAGATAATTAAGAACTTTTTCATGCCTCACTTTGGCAAGTTGAATGGCTAGTCTATGAGCCAAGCTAATCGGTAAGGGCATTAATTCAGGAGTCTCATCGCATGCATAGCCAAACATTATGCCTTGATCACCAGCTCCAGTATTATCTTCCAAATCATCGTTAACATCATCTGCATCGTTTACTCCTTGTGAAATATCTGGTGATTGCTCGTCAAGTGCCACCAAAACAGCGCAACTATTTGAGTCAAAACCACCTGCTCTATAGCCTTCATATCCAATTTCTTTAATTACATTCCTAACAAGTTTTATGTAATCGACTTTTGCTTTTGAAGTTATTTCTCCAGTAAGTAAACAAAGACCCGTATTAACAACAGTTTCGCATGCAACTCTGCTATCTGGATCTTCTGTTAATAAGGCATCTAAAACAGCGTCACTAATTTGATCACATATTTTGTCAGGATGACCTTCAGTTACGGATTCTGAAGTGAAAATAAAATCACTCATTCACAAATAAATTTGAAATTAGTCTTTATCCTAGATTAGAGTATCGTTACAAATCAATTTTTGTAAATTAAAAAATACTTGTAGAAGAATTAGGTGGCTGAAGTTCAAATATTCGTGCACAAAATAAATAAGTGAATTTATACTTTTTCAGCTGCAGCTGATGAGGTACCTTCATTATCGTCAGTTTGTTCAAATAACATTTGTTTGTATTTCGCAGCCATTTCTTCAGCTTTACTAAAAACTTTTTGAGGGTCAGTTAGCATATCTCCTGGTTCTGGTTCAAGTGCTTTAGTAGATAATGAAATTCTTCCTCTTTCTGAATCAAGGTCAATTATCATGACTTTCATTTGATCATTTACATTTAAAATATTATGAGGAGTCTCAATATGTTCATGACTAATCTCAGAAATGTGTAATAGACCACTAACTCCACCAATATCGATAAAGGCTCCATAAGGTTTAATACCTTTTACAGAACCAACAACAACTTCGCCTACCTCAAGTCGGTTCATTTTTTTCTCAACTAAAGCTCTTCTATGACTTAGCACTAATCTATTTCTCTCTTCATCAACTTCAAGAAATTTTAAAGGTAAGTATTCACCTTCTAAGTCATCTTTGATTTTTCGAGCACTTATATGAGAACCTGGGATAAAACCTCTCAAGCCCTCTACCCTAACAAGAGCACCACCTCTGTTCGTTGCAAAAACTTCAGAATATATAGTTGCATCTTCTTTCTGGAGTTGTCTAACCCTTTCCCATGCTCTTTGATATTCAATTCTTCTAATGGAGAGAGCTAATTGGCCATCTTCATTTTCTTCGCTCATTATGAAGAATTCTCTACTTTCTGAAGGTTGTAAAACATCATTAAGTCCTTCAACTCTATTTATTGAAACCTCCTGAACAGGCATAAATGCAGCTGTTTTAGCCCCGATATCTATCATTGCCCCTTTTGGCTCTAGAGCAAAAACGGTGCCTTTAACTAGATCGCCAGGCTTGAAATTATAGTCATATTTACCTAAAAGAGATGCAAATTCTTCTTGAGTGAATCCTGCGTTGTCAAAATCCGTATTTGTTCTGCTGGAGGATGAATCTGCTGAAGGTATCTCGCTATTCTCGAATGATAAATCTTCCTCATTTTGCGATGCTGAAATATTATCTAAGTCAGACGTATTTTTAGTTTCTTGATCCTCAGAAAGTTCTTTAATGGTTTGAGAAGAATTTTCGTTCATTTGATGTATCGCAGACTACCTAAGGTAGTTAGAAAGGAATGCTACTAGCCTGCAAACCAATAGCAAAAAAGATTTGTGATATTTATTCTACACTTAAAGATGCTGAATTTTATGAAATTGAAGCTAATTGGTTTTTTGAACTCCCTTTAAGAGATTCAAGTGTAGAAATAAAGTCTTTTACCCCATTAAATTTTCTGTAAACTGAGGCGTATCTTATATAGGCGACTTCGTTTTCTTTCCTAAGATTTTTAAGTATTAATTCTCCAATTTGTGAAGATTTAATATCTTTATTAGAGTCTTGGACGATTTGTGATTCAATTCCATCTACGAAATTTACAATTGCTTCACTGCTGAAGTTGGTCTTTTCGCAAGCTCTTGATATACCAGTAAATAATTTTTGTTTATCAAATAATTCTCTGCTGCCGTCTTTCTTTATAACTGAAACTGGCATTGACTCAACTCTTTCATAAGTTGTAAATCTAAAGCTGCAATTTAGGCACTCTCTTCTTCTTCGAACACTTTTACCACTATCAGCAGATCTTGATTCCAAAACTCTGCTATCGGTGTTTTGACAGGTTGGACACTGCATGTGGTGAAATAAGCTGCACTACAACTCTAATAGTAGAGTAATATCTTAATTATGAAAAGTAAAAAAACCTCTTATTAAAGAGGTTTTTTCCCTTAGTTCATTTTCTATCAAATTTAGGTGGGTCTCTAAAGGCGACAGCAAAGAACAAAGTAACAACTGCGAGAGTGAGAATAAGAACGTAAGCGAAAGCTTCCATAAGATTAAATAATAAAGTTTAGTTTAAGCCCTTCCAGGGATTCTTCTTGTGGATTCGTCACCAAGCTTCTTGAATAAACCAAATTCAACTTGGTCTCCAATCTCAGCATCAATACCAGCAAAGGAATTTCTGTAAAGAGTTCTTGAAGCGTGCCACCAGTGCCCAAACAAGAATAGCAATCCGAAACATAAATGTGCATATGTAAACCACGCTCGTGGTGAGCTTCGGAATACACCGTCGGATTTATAAGTATCTCTGTCAAACTTGAATGCTTCTCCAAGTTGAGCCTTTCTAGCTAATCTTTTAACTACTGCAGGATCAGTAAATGTTTGACCATTAAGATCTCCTCCATAGATAGTTGCAGTGATCCCAGTCTGTTCAAATGAATACTTTGCTTCAGCTCTTCTAAATGGAATGTCTGCTCTTACATTACCTTCTTTGTCTTCAAGGATGACAGGAAAGTTTTCAAAGAAATTAGGAATTCGTCTAACTTCTAACTCGTTACCTTCTTTATCTTGAAATGCAATATGACCTTGCCAACCAGTTGGTAAACCATCACCATTAACGAGAGCTCCAACTCTAAATAGACCTCCTTTTGCAGGACTATTCCCAACATAATCGTAGAAGGCTAACTTCTCTGGAATAGATGCATATGCCTCTTCTTTAGTGGCCCCATCATCTATTGCAGCTTGAACCCTTCTATTAATTTCAGTTTTGAAATAGCCTGAATCCCATTGGTATCTGGTAGGACCAAATAATTCGACTGGAGTTGTCGCAGAACCGTACCACATTGTTCCTGAAACAACAAAAGAAACAAATAAGACTGCCGCTAGAGCACTAGCCAGAACTCCTTCAAGGCTTCCAAGTTTTAATGCTCTATAAAGTCTTTCTCCGGGTCTATTGGTAATGTGAAAAATCCCCCCAATAATCCCCATAAGTCCAGCAGCAATATGATTAGCAACAATCCCTCCTGGATTGAAGGGGTTAAATCCTTCTACTCCCCAAGAAGGTGCTACAGGCTCTACATGACCAGTTAAACCATAAGGATCAGAAACCCAAATCCCAACGTTGGCACAATGAAAAGCTCCAAAACCAAAACATGTAAGTCCAGCTAGGAGTAGGTGAATTCCGAATATTCTTGGCAAATCAAGAGCAGGCTCACCAGTTCTTGAATCTTCCCATAGATCTAAATCCCAGTATGTCCAGTGCCAAATAGAAGCCAACATCAATAGTCCACTAAATACTATGTGTGCTGCTGCAACACCTTCAAAACTCCAGAATCCAGGGTCCACTCCTGTAGCACCCGTAATATCCCATCCGTTCCAACTACTTGTGATACCAAGTCTCGCCATGAAAGGCATAACGTACATCCCCTGTCTCCACATAGGATTGAGAACAGCATCAGAAGGATCAAAAATGGCTAATTCATAAAGAGCCATAGAACCGGCCCAGCCGGCTAATAATGCAGTATGCATAAGATGCACAGCGAGTAGTCGACCAGGGTCGTTAATAACTACCGTGTGAACTCGATACCAAGGCAATCCCATCGGTTAATTTCTAGTAACTATGCTGTTTAAACAGCTAAACATCACGATAGTAAGGGTTTTTTAGTCTTTGAGGGACTTTTGTAAATAAATTTATTTTCTCGAAAAATTAGGGCAAATCAATTTGCAGGACTAAGTTTACAAGGAATTTTTAACTAAAAATTGTTAATATTTTGGTCACAATTCTCAAAGTAAAACGCCAAAATAAGAAAAATAACTAAAAAAATGGCAACTATTAGATTTATCCGTGAGGATTTAGAAGTCCAATGCAATCCTGGTGAAAATTTAAGGGAATTGGTAATGAAAGAAAATTTACAACTTTATGGTTTAAAAGGTATTTTAGGAAATTGCGGAGGAGCTGGACAATGCAGTACATGTTTTATTTCCGTTGAAGGTGGAAACAAAAATTCTTTGAGCCCTCTTACACCTGTTGAAGAAGAAAAACTCAAGAATAGACCAGAAAATTGGCGACTTGCATGCCAAACATTGATTAAATCCTCTTCAGTTATTTTAACAAAACCACAATCCCCTCCCTCAAATTTGGAAGAACTAAAAAAAATTAGTGAAAATAAAACATTACCTCGCTGAATTGTTTAAGACTGTAAATCACTTAATAAATTTTGTTTATTTTTCCACTTTATTCTAAGTTATATGTCTATAGTCATATTACTAAATTATAGAACTACTAAATTAAATGGAAACAACTAATTTTGGATTCGTAGCTAGTCTTTTGTTTGTAGGGGTGCCAACAATATTCCTAATAGGTTTATTTATTTCTACTCAAGATGGAGAAAAATCAAGTTTCTATTCCGACTCTAGCAAAGGTAGGCTTGGGCCAAAACGCTAATGCTTTTATAAATGCTTAGCATTCCTGTAGAAGAATTTTTATTTTGGAAAAAAAAGCAACTTTCTAAAGGTGGTGATCAACAATCTTTTGCTGTTTTACTTGATTGTATAGGCGGTATATCGATTAGTGATCAAAACCTGATAAGCATAAGTCCTGAGATAAATTTACATTTAAGAAAAAACTTAGAGTTTTTAGAATCTATTTGGAATGAACACTTAATAGAATCTTGCCCAATTCAATATCTTTGTGGAATAACTTTTTGGCGAGACTTGAAATTAAAAGTTACAAACAAAGTACTCATTCCTAGACCAGAAACAGAACTCATAGTTGATATTGTCTTCAATATATTTAAAAAAAAGTCAGAAAAATTATTTTTTGCTGAATTAGGAACCGGATCAGGCGCTATAAGTATTTCTTTGGCATTGGCTTATCCATTTAGCGACGTAGTAGCAACTGATATTGATCGAGATGCATTAGAAATAGCCAATAAAAATTATATAAATTCTTATAAAAAATCAAATTTAAAATTTTATTGTGGAAATTGGTGGTCACCTCTTGAAGGGTTTAAAGGAAAATTAGACCTCGCTATTTCAAACCCGCCATATATTCCTCAAGGTACTTATGAAAAATTACCTAAAGAAGTTAAAGATTTTGAACCTAAAGTTGCTTTATTAGGCGGTGAAGATGGTTTAAAACATATTAAAGAAATAATACAAAAAGCACCATTCTTTTTAAAAGAGAAGGGCTGGCTAATTTTAGAGAACCATTTTGATCAAGGTGAAAAAGTAAAACAACTACTCTTTAAAAATAAATTTACATCAATAGAAATCGTGAAAGATCTTTCAGGTATTGGTAGGTTTACCATTGGTAGATATAAATAAATTATTGTAGGTGCATAATTTAAATGAATTTAGTAGACTGCAAAACCGCTTTGAAGACGCTTAAAAGTGGTTTGCCTATCATTTTTCCAACTGACACATTACCTGCAATTGGATGTTTGCCAAAATTTTCAAATACTATTTATGAGTTAAAAAAAAGGGAAAGAGACAAACCTTTAATTCTTATGGGATCAGAACACAAACAATTAATCGATTATGTTCACGAATCAGCTAAAGAAGATTACGAAAATATAGCTTCAAAATATTGGCCTGGAGCTTTGACAATGGTTATTCCCGCTTCAGAAAAGCAGAGTACAATTCTTACAAGCAATGATTTTACTCTTGGTTTGAGGATTCCAAATTCATATATGGCTCAATCTCTGATGAGAGAAACAGGCCCATTGTTAACTTCAAGTGCAAATATTTCAGGTTTTAAAGGATCAATTTCAGTTGAAGGTATTGCTCTAGACTTCCCTTCTGTAAAAATTTTGGGCCCTATCCCTTGGGAAAAGACAAGTGGAAAAGCTAGTACTATTATATTTTGGAAGAAAAGTGGAGATTGGAGGCTGATTAGAGAAGGAGAAGTATTAGTTAGGGAATTGTATTAATGTTTTTATTATTATTTTTTGTTTTAATAATTCAATTTTTTACTTTTTGGATATTTGAACCCCTTGCATCTTTTTTAGAGTATTTTTTCGAAATAAGATTTTTTCCTATCATCGCTTTAGTAGGTTTAATCTTTTTATTTTCAGCGAAGAGTATTGAACAGAATTAAATAAATTAAAATGCCGGCTAACAGATTTGAACTGATGACCTTCGCTTTACAAAAGCGCTGCTCTACCGCTGAGCTAAGCCGGCAATCTATTTATCTTACAATTAGGTAGGGTCAATTATCAGTATTTTTTTTGCTTTTTTTAAATTTATTACTTTTTGATATCTTTATTAGCTTTATCAGTTTTATCAGTATTATCAGTTTTTTTGAATTTTATTTCTCCTGAAATAGTTCTTTTGATTGGTAAATTGGCAACTAATGCGGTCATTCTATCCTCAGTCTCTAAACTTACTGCCACCTCTTCGAAATCAATTTCAACATATTTAGCAACAACATCAAGGATTTCTTTCCTCATTTTATCTAAAAGATCAGTTGTTAATGAACTCATATCAACTCTGTCATGAGCAAGTACAAGTTGTAATCTTTCTCTAGCAGTATTTGCACTAGACGTTTCTCTGCCTAATAATTTATTTATAAGATCTCTGAGAGTCATCATTTTAAAAAACCTTTGTTTGCATTAATCTCATGAATTTATCTTTAAGACTTTTGCCTTCTTTTTTTGGATCGATAATTGGTACATCTTTATTTGTAAGTCTTTGAGAAACATTTAAATAACATTTTTTTGCAGGAGATCTACCATCTGAAAGTGTCAGTGGTTCTCCTTTATTTGTACTTATTATTACCTGTTCATCTTCTAAAACAATACCTAACAAAGGCAAAGAAAGAATCCCTTGAACATCTTCGATAGATAACATTTCCTGACTAGCCATCATGTTAGGGCGAACTCTATTGATTACAAGTTGGATAGGCTCAATATCTGAAGTATTAAGAATACCTATTACTCTATCGGCGTCTCGTACTGCAGATAATTCTGGGTTAGTAACAACAATAGCCTCTTTACACGCTGCAAGAGCATTTTTAAAGCCATCTTCTACACCAGCAGGGCAATCAACTAAGACAAAATCAAAGTTCTCACTAAGTAGCTCACTAATCTTTTTCATATCTTCGGGCTTCATCCAATCCAACATTCTTGGATCTCCAGCAGGTAGAAGAGCAAGATTAGGTTCTTTTTTATGTCTAACCAATGCTTGGTCAAGACGACAATTCTTGTCTAGAACATCTTGAGCCGTATAAATGATGCGATTTTCTAATCCTAGAAGAAGATCTAAATTTCTTAAGCCAAAATCAGCATCTAGTACAGCTGTTGTTGCTCCACTATTAGCAAGAGCTATACCTAGGTTTGCAGTTAAAGTTGTTTTACCAACCCCGCCTTTGCCTGAACAAATTAATATTGTACGAGTATTCTTCCCCACGATTTTAAAGATTTTCCAAATAATAAAGCCACTTTGAGAAAGTTAAATATTTTAAAGATTAAGTAATTCTTAAATTTATCTAATTTGAATTAATTTATTGCAAATGATTGATTAATTTTTAATTTCGATTATGTGTGGTTTGATAATTATCGTTTGTTTATCTATTACAGCAATTTCTGGATAACAATTTTTGGGCTTATCCTTTGGCCCAATTGCTATTACATCTGCAATTCTTAATTGCAAAGGGTTGAGATAAAGTGATGATATGGAGGCATTCTTATTTCCACTTTTTCCTGCGAATGCGATCCCTAGCAATTTGCCCCAAACGTAAATATTTTTTTTAGCGGAAACTATGGCTCCTGGGTTTACATCTCCAATAATACATAGGTTTCCATTTGAAGATATTCTTTCCCCCGATCGTACTGTTCCTTTGTGAAGAATATCGTCTTTCTTTTTTGGATTGTATAAAAGTAACTTATTTTTAATTTCTTGGTCTTTAATAAAAGCTGAATCTATTTTTAAAGACCTTCCACTTAATACAGTATCTCTATTATTTGAATAAAGGCATAAGGAACAAATATTAATTTTGTCAAAATGATTTTTTAATTTTGATAATTGATGAGAACTTATTGACTCATTGACTGCGAAAATTTTTACTTCATAAGGCTCCTTGATGGAAGAAAATCTTTTTAAAGTTTCATGGATATTATCTAAATCTAACAAAGAAAAAATTCCTGAATTTTTACTTTTAGTGTTAATTAAAACGATTTCCATTGAATTGAATCTAGGAATTGTTTTTTATTAATGAAATTTCATTTTTGATCCCATTTTTGATCATACTTGGATAAATGATAAATGAGCTTTCCTCAGATCTCATTAAAGTTTTTATTAAAGCAGAATTATTTTCTAATGCGCTTTGATAAGTGCCGTCCCATATTTTTAGTGCATTGTTAGATTCAAAGCCTTTAAAAGACCTTTCCTTAATCCCGCAAAATATTTCTGAATCATAACCATTTTTTTCACATAACCCTCTAGCAAATGCAAGGATTTTTAATCTATTTATTTTACTTAAAAAACTTATGTCTGATGCCTTTAATAAATCTCTGTCAATAAACATTTTGCACAAAGTAGAAAGTGGCTCGAAAGAATCATCTCTCCATCTAATCAAATGATAGTAAAAGGTTACATCATCATTTCTAATGAAATCATCAAAA
Source organism: Prochlorococcus sp. AG-347-I04 (assembly GCA_003281625.1). Classification (GTDB taxonomy): domain Bacteria; phylum Cyanobacteriota; class Cyanobacteriia; order PCC-6307; family Cyanobiaceae; genus Prochlorococcus_A. The sequence goes on along the minus strand of QCBL01000010.1, from coordinate 11,958 downwards.
TCAATATTTTCAGGAGAAAATATCCATTTATGCAGAGAATTATCTAACCAAATTTTTCTGTCAATATTATGTTTAATTGTATAAATTATTTTTTCCAGAATCCATGTCGATATTTCGTTTATTTTGTGATTGTAGATTGTTCTGTACATCAAGTTTCTTAGAACTAGGAAATGCTCAATAGCGATAATTCCCTTTGGTTTGATTCCGATATTTCCATCAGGCGAAAAAGTAAGAGCTGAAATAATTCTTTCCAAATCTACCAAGCCATAATTAGTACCTGTGTTATAACTATCGCGTAAAAGATAATCGAGACGATCGCAATCTATCTCACTACTTATCAATGTTTTTATAGGATTTGAAAATAGTTGTTTTGATTGAAATAATTCACCAATTTTTCTCGGTAATTCGTTGTCATACTTTTTAAGTATTGAATTTATTGGAGAATAATTTTTAACTAATTTTTTAGACCATTTTTCGTGATCATGCTTGAATATTGTTTCACTGGTGTGGCTTAGTGGTCCATGACCTAAATCATGTAGTAGAGCTGCTCCATAAAGAACAAATTTATTTTCACAAAATGCAGATTTACTTTCAATTAATCTATTATAAATTTTTCTAGCTATACAAAAAACACCAATTGAATGAGTAAATCTACTCGATTCTGCACCATGAAAAAGTAATGAAGCCGCTCCTAATTGTTTTATTCTTCTTAGTCTTTGAAAAGCAACTGTATCAATTAATTCCATAATCATTAATTCTTCTGGCTTCCCTGCATCAAATACTATTTCTTTATGAATAGGGTCATGAAAAATTCTTTTAATGCTCATAATTTTTAAGATTTTTTATTTTCAATCTTTAGCTATTTCAGGATTTAATTTCTACATTATTTAAATCAATAGTTTGCACTGAAACTTCTTCTTTTTCTAGAAGCGACCCCAGAAATAATTCTGCATTCTTCACCCATTTATCCTCAGAACTTCCATAATCACTTGCATCCGGTAGATCAAGTGATTTGTCAGGAGTAATACCTTGGCCTTGAATATTATTACCTTTAGGGGTTAAGTAACTAGCCACTGTTATAGCGATACCACTATCTTCTCCCAAACTTTTTAGGGATTGAATTAAACCTTTACCATAAGTTTGTTCTCCCATAAGAATTGATCTCTTATTATCTTGTAAGGAACCAGCAAGTATTTCACTGGCACTTGCAGTACCTTTATTTACTAAAGTCACCATTGGTCCATCAAAAGATGTCTCTTTTTGAGAAATAATTGCATCTTTGATTCCATTTCTATCTTTTGTCTCGACTATAGGTTTCTCACTTAATAATGATTCTGCAACTGCTATACCTGAGCTTACTAGCCCCCCTGAATTATTTCTAAGATCCAAGATCAAGCCCTCAACCTCTTTATCTTTTAACTCTTGAAGTGCCTCTTCAACTTTTTTGGGTACGCTTTCGCTGAATTGAGTTATCCTTAGATATCCTATTGTGTGAGAATCGTCTCTTAATCTTTTCGTTCTAACTGGTCTGAGATCAACTGATCTTCTTTCTAAATCTACTTCCCTATTTCCTCCTGATTCCGAAGACACTTCAATTAAAACTTTTGTCCCTGATTCACCTCTTAACTTAGAGGCAGTACTTGCAAGCCCTAATTTTTCTGATGAGATTCCATCAACTTTCTCTATTAAGTCGCCGCTTACTATCCCAGCTTCTTCAGCTGGAGAACCCCCAAGAGTAGAGATAACTTTAACTTTTTTATCATCATCTACACCTAATTGGAGCCCAACACCATTAATTTCACTACCAAAATTACTTGATTTCAGCAATTCATAATCTTTTGGGCGTAGTATTCTTGTATATGGGTCTTCTAGAGGTCTTAACATGTCTTCAATCGCGGAATAAGCCTCTTCACTTGTTTCAATTTGTTTCTGTAATGTTTTTTGTCTAATTCTTTTCCATTGGATTTCATCAAACTTTTCTGGATCATAAAAACCTTCGTTTACCAAGGTCCAAGCGTCAAGTACTAATTGCCTGCTATCACTGAGAGCATCCACTCTTTCAATCAATAAAAGATTAATAGAAAAAATGATGATCATTGATGCAGTGATCAAATTTTTGAATGTTAAAAGTTTGTTAAAAGATGAATTCATTGGGTTAAGTGTTAACACCAAGTATAAGAATTTTAAGTAAGCTCTTTATATCAAAGCTAATTTTTTTTTGGATGGCGAATTCTTCATCTGTTTATGACTGGTTTCAAGAAAGGCTTGAAATCCAAGACATAACTGACGACGTAACTTCCAAGTACGTACCCCCTCACGTAAATATTTTTTATTGCTTAGGAGGCATAACCTTAGTATGCTTCCTAATTCAATTTGCAACAGGTTTTGCAATGACTTTTTACTATAAGCCAACAGTTACACAAGCTTATAGTTCAGTCAGTTATTTAATGACCGATGTAAGTTTTGGATGGTTAATTAGGTCTGTTCATAGATGGAGTGCATCAATGATGGTTTTGATGTTAATCCTTCATGTCTTTAGGGTTTATCTTACCGGAGGTTTTAAAAGGCCAAGAGAATTAACCTGGGTTACAGGTGTTGTAATGGCAGTCATAACAGTTGCTTTTGGAGTTACAGGTTATTCTTTACCATGGGATCAAGTGGGTTACTGGGCAGTCAAAATTGTTTCAGGTGTACCAGCTGCAATACCGGTAATTGGTGATTTTATGGTCGAACTGCTTAGAGGTGGAGAAAGTGTTGGCCAATCAACGCTTACAAGGTTCTACAGTCTTCACACATTCGTCTTACCTTGGTCATTGGCAGTATTCATGTTGATGCATTTTTTAATGATTCGTAAACAGGGTATTTCAGGTCCCTTATAAACTTTTATACTTAAATCATCACAAACCTTCTCATGTCTACGTTAAAAAAACCAGATCTATCTGATCCAAAATTAAGAGCAAAACTAGCTAAAGGTATGGGCCATAATTATTATGGTGAGCCTGCTTGGCCAAATGATTTATTGTATATTTTCCCAGTAGTAATTTTAGGTACTATTGCCTGCGTAGTTGGTTTAGCAGTTCTTGATCCTGCAATGCTGGGAGACAAAGCAAATCCATTCGCAACTCCTTTAGAAATTCTCCCTGAATGGTATCTTTACCCAGTTTTTCAAATACTTAGGGTAGTTCCTAACAAACTTTTAGGCATCGCACTTCAAACATTAATTCCACTTGGATTGATGATTCTGCCATTTATCGAAAACGTTAATAAATTTTCTAATCCTTTTAGAAGACCAATAGCAATGTCTGTTTTCTTGTTTGGAACTTTTTTAACAATATATCTTGGAATTGGTGCTTGCTTGCCAATCGATAAATCACTAACTTTAGGATTATTTTAGTCTCAAATTTTAAACATATCTAGATCGTTATAATCATTTCTTAGAAAATGATTCATTAATAAAAAACCAACAATTGTCCAAGTTTGATATGTTCTCGATTGTTGTCCAACCCAAGTACCTGTAGGACCATCAAAATATTCAGCCCATTCTTGCTTAGGTAGTTGATTAAGTTGACACCAATATGATTCCTCTATTAAAGATTTCATTTCTTCCATTAGGATCACGTCATCTGAACCATGATTTTTTTGATGCAATAAAACGGCTGCACCAAAAAACCAAAGTAAACTTGGCCAATGGCCACCGTTATGGTAACTCCAAGGCCAATTCTTTGGGTCCGATCCAGTTTTATTTTGCCATTCTTCGACATCCATATGAGGATGACAAATTCTCATGGGCATTTGAGCCATCAAATGCTGTCTATTGTGTAAAACTAATCTAAATAAAGCTCTTTGTTCTTCGGGAGGCAGTACTCCGAATATACATGCTAAAGAATTACCTAAACTGTAAAATCTGAAGTCAGGCCTACCTGTCCTAATATTTCCTATTAAATAACCGCCTCTATTCTCTAACCAATCTTGTAACCATGAGGGAACTACTTGAGGTTGAACGTTAAATTCATTAAAGTGTTGATCATCTCCATACTGCTCAGTTGGCCTTCTTCTTAAAATTTGCATTGTTTGGCTGGTAACCCAGTAATGTTTTAAAAGAAAACTTCCTAAATCCTTAACCCATTGATTTGTGAGAATAAGTCTTTGGTCTAATAGTCTGCTAACATGGTCTGCTCTACTTAATTCCATAAGGTTGATACAACTTTTTAAACATCCATGAAGTAAAACTTCAACTTCCAGAGGCGCTCCCCATACATCCATAGGTCTATCAATCATAAATGCGCAATCTGGAACAAAAAGTACTGGAGTACCTTCAAATGTTGGATGTAGAACTAGATCTAGTAAAAGTTGAATACCTCTTTGAACACTTTGGCTTTTTCCAAAGGCATAATCGCCGCTTTTATTGACATAATACCAACATAAAATGGGCCACCATAAACTTGCATCTGCTGAAGTTATCCTTCCAATTGACCTCTGACCATAGTCACCAATGAGCTTCCCATTTTCCTCAACGAAACTAGTAGGAAATACCCCACGTGTTTGGTAATTTGCGCTTTGCAACTCAAGACATACACTTAGAAACTTTTTGACGATTTCGTACCGTTTTTGAGTAATGAGGTAAATCATTACTGGAACGTTGTCTCTTAAAAATATTTCTCCGTAATTTAATTTTTTATTTTTTGTTGGGTGTTCTAGTGCTGCAACACTTCCTACTAGTTCACCTGATATTTCGACTAAAGTCTTTTCGAAGTGTTTTTTTGCATTTGTTACAATCTTCTCTTCATCAGAACTTGGTCTTACTCTTAAATTTTTTTGACTAAATCTTTCTGCCATTTCGTTTATATCCCTATTATTTTAGCCTAGTTGTTAAAAGAGACTTTGAACAAATAAAAAATTAATAAAAAATTTTTGTATAAAAGGTTGCACAATTACAGTCGTATGGTTTAGTATTTTCTTCTGGGCAAAAATATTCTTTTTTGCATTATTCAAGCAATTACCTTAAATCTTATTTTTGGTAAATAAATGAATTTTTTGAAGATTTGATTTCGATCAGTATTTTCAGCCAGAAGAAGGGTTTTACCTTCAAAATGAGTTACTCACTTATTGTTTAACTCTGCACCTAGAAAATTTAAAAACTTAGGAACTGATGCTTTTATTGCGTCAAAACTTTATCAAATTTAGTTTTGGTAATTTTGAGATGTATTTGCAATAAAGGTGTGAGGTCCCGTCAAGAATATATAAATTGTTTTCAATTGCTAACTTTTAGTTTTTTGAAAACCAACGGATCTGAGATCTGGAAAGTCACTTTGAAATATTTTTAATGTGCACTCAAAGTAATCCTTAATTATTTAAGGAGGCTGAACCTGAATAATCTAAGTCAATCTTATTTTTATTTGGAGAATGCAATTCATATTGAGTAGATTTATCTACAAAAGGATTTGAACACAACGGAGAGTTTGATCCTGGCTCAGGATGAACGCTGGCGGCGTGCTTAACACATGCAAGTCGAACGAACCTTCGGGTTAGTGGCGGACGGGTGAGTAACGCGTGAGAATCTGCCCTCAGGAGGGGGATAACGGTTGGAAACGACCGCTAATACCCCATATGCCTATTGGTGAAATGAATTTCGCCTGAGGATGAGCTCGCGTCTGATTAGCTAGTTGGTGAGGTAATGGCTCACCAAGGCTTCGATCAGTAGCTGGTCTGAGAGGATGATCAGCCACACTGGGACTGAGACACGGCCCAGACTCCTACGGGAGGCAGCAGTGGGGAATTTTCCGCAATGGGCGAAAGCCTGACGGAGCAACGCCGCGTGAGGGACGAAGGCCTCTGGGCTGTAAACCTCTTTTCTCAAGGAAGAAGATATGACGGTACTTGAGGAATAAGCCACGGCTAATTCCGTGCCAGCAGCCGCGGTAATACGGGAGTGGCAAGCGTTATCCGGAATTATTGGGCGTAAAGCGTCCGCAGGCGGCTTTTCAAGTCTGCTGTTAAAGCGTGGAGCTTAACTCCATCATGGCAGTGGAAACTGAAAGGCTTGAGTATGGTAGGGGCAGAGGGAATTCCCGGTGTAGCGGTGAAATGCGTAGATATCGGGAAGAACACCAGTGGCGAAGGCGCTCTGCTGGGCCATTACTGACGCTCATGGACGAAAGCCAGGGGAGCGAAAGGGATTAGATACCCCTGTAGTCCTGGCCGTAAACGATGAACACTAGGTGTCGGGGGAATCGACCCCTTCGGTGTCGTAGCTAACGCGTTAAGTGTTCCGCCTGGGGAGTACGCACGCAAGTGTGAAACTCAAAGGAATTGACGGGGGCCCGCACAAGCGGTGGAGTATGTGGTTTAATTCGATGCAACGCGAAGAACCTTACCAGGGTTTGACATCCTGCGAACCTCTTAGAAATTTGAGGGTGCCTTCGGGAATGCAGTGACAGGTGGTGCATGGCTGTCGTCAGCTCGTGTCGTGAGATGTTGGGTTAAGTCCCGCAACGAGCGCAACCCACGTTTTTAGTTGCCAGCATTTAGTTGGGCACTCTAGAAAGACCGCCGGTGATAAACCGGAGGAAGGTGTGGATGACGTCAAGTCATCATGCCCCTTACACCCTGGGCTACACACGTACTACAATGCTACGGACAAAGGGCAGCAAACTCGCGAGAGCTAGCAAATCCCATAAACCGTGGCTCAGTTCAGATCGTAGGCTGCAACTCGCCTACGTGAAGTAGGAATCGCTAGTAATCGCAGGTCAGCATACTGCGGTGAATACGTTCCCGGGCCTTGTACACACCGCCCGTCACACCATGGAAGTTGGCCATGCCCGAAGTCGTTACTCCAACCCTTGTGGAGGAGGACGCCGAAGGTGGGGCTAATGACTGGGGTGAAGTCGTAACAAGGTAGCCGTACCGGAAGGTGCGGCTGGATCACCTCCTAACAGGGAGACAACAAAATGTTTAATATTATTATTTTGTCACCTTAGGTCGATCGGTATCTCACGTTCTTAATTTATTAAGAATTTCATTTCCTAAGTTTTTCTAGGTCACACCCATTATTTTCCTGGGCCATTAGCTCAGGTGGTTAGAGCGCACCCCTGATAAGGGTGAGGTCCCTGGTTCAAGTCCAGGATGGCCCATATCTCTATGTTGGGGGTATAGCTCAGTTGGTAGAGCGCCTGCTTTGCAAGCAGGATGTCAGCGGTTCGAGTCCGCTTACCTCCACTGATTACCACCTCTTCCATAATCTGTAGAAAGGAAAATTTTTTGAGTTGTGATCATAATTCTGAACGAATCTAGCTTCCTAATGAAATCATTAAGATGCTGGACTCATTGATTAATTTCATTGTTTTCAGAGAACCTTGACAACTGCATAGATTATTTTTAAAGACAATAAGCATCTTTAATGATGCAGATTTATTATTTGTGCGAATGCATTAATAACAATTCTATTAAGCTGATGCTTCAATTTTGAAGTTATTGGTCAAGCTACAAAGGGCTCACGGAGGATACCTAGGCACACAGAGGCGATGAAGGACGTGGTTACCTGCGATAAGTCTCGGGGAGTTGGAAGCACACTTTGATCCGGGAATTTCCGAATGGGGCAACCCCATGTACGGCCAACTGAATATATAGGTTGGTGCGAGCTAACCCAGCGAACTGAAACATCTTAGTAGCTGGAGGAAGAGAAAGTAAATAACGACTCCCTCAGTAGCGGCGAGCGAACGGGGAACAGCCCAAACCGATAGTCTTGACTATCGGGGTTGTGGGACAGCAATATGGATCAATAAGTCTAGAAGAAACGTTTGAATGGCGTGCCACAGAGGGTGAAAGCCCCGTAATCGAAAGATAAGTTGACCTAGCTGTATCCCGAGTAGCACGGAGCACGTGGAATTCCGTGTGAATCTGCGAGGACCACCTCGTAAGGCTAAGTACTACTGTGTGACCGATAGTGAAACAGTACCGCGAGGGAAAGGTGAAAAGAACCCCGGGAGGGGAGTGAAATAGAACATGAAACCGTGAGCTTACAAGCAATGGGAGCCCGACTAATCGGGTGACCGTGTGCCTGTTGAAGAATGAGCCGGCGACTTATAGGCACTGGCGGGTTAAACCGGAAATGGTGGAGCCACAGCGAAAGCGAGTCTTAATAGGGCGTTTGTCAGTGTTTATAGACCCGAACCCTGGTGATCTAACCATGGCCAGGATGAAGCTTGGGTGATACCAAGTGGAGGTCCGAACCGACTGAAGTTGAAAATTCAGCGGATGAGCTGTGGTTAGGGGTGAAATGCCAATCGAACCAGGAGCTAGCTGGTTCTCCCCGAAATACGTTGAGGCGTAGCGTCTAGTGCTCCAGCAGGGGGGTAAAGCAACCATTTCGGTGCGGGCTGCGAAAGCGGTACCAAATCGATATGAACTCTGAATACCCTGTGTGTAACTAGGCAGTCAGACTGTGGGGGATAAGCTCCATAGTCAAGAGGGAAACAGCCCAGACCGCCAGCTAAGGTCCCAAAATTAACGCTAAGTGATAAAGGAGGTGGGATTGCCCAGACAACCAGGAGGTTTGCCTAGAAGCAGCCATCCTCAAAGGAGTGCGTAATAGCTCACTGGTCGAGCGATCCTGCGCCGAAAATGAACGGGGCTAAGCGTTATACCGAAGCTGCGGATAAATTATTTTATGGTAGGGGAGCGTTCTATGTAGGGTGAAGCGTTAGCGTAAGCGGACGTGGACAGCATAGAAGTGAGAATGTCGGCTTGAGTAGCGAAAACATGGGTGAGAATCCCATGCCCCGAAACCCTAAGGGTTCCTCCGGCAGGCTCGTCCGCGGAGGGTTAGTCTGGACCTAAGGCGAGGCCGAAAGGCGTAGTCGATGGATAACAGGTCAATATTCCTGTACTAGATGTGTTTTGAGAAGGGGGACGGAGAAGGCTAACCAGGCCAGATGTTGGTTACTGGTTCAAGCGTTCGAGGCTTTGAGAGATGGAGAAAACATCTTGAGCTAAGACGTGAGTACGAGCTGCTACGGCAGCGAAGTTGGTGATGTCATGCTTCCAAGAAAAGCCCTATACTCGTTAAAACACAAATGCCAGTACCCGAAACCGACACAGGTGGGGTGGTAGAGAATACCGAGGGGCGCGAGATAACTCTCTCTAAGGAACTCGGCAAAATGGCCCCGTAACTTCGGGAGAAGGGGTGCCAGCGAGAGCTGGTCGCAGTGAAGAGGCGCAAGCGACTGTTTACCAAAAACACAGGTCTCCGCTAAGTCGCAAGACGATGTATGGGGGCTGACACCTGCCCAGTGCCGGAAGGTTAAGGAAGCTGGTTAGCTTTTAGTGAAGCTGGCGACTGAAGCCCCGGTGAACGGCGGCCGTAACTATAACGGTCCTAAGGTAGCGAAATTCCTTGTCGGGTAAGTTCCGACCCGCACGAAAGGTGTAACGATTTGCGCGCTGTCTCGGAGAGAGGCTCGGCGAAATAGAATTGTCTGTGAAGATGCGGACTACATACACCCGGACAGAAAGACCCTATGAAGCTTTACTGTAGTTTGATATTGTGCTCGGGCTCTGAATGCGCAGAATAGGTGGGAGACGTTGAAATAGTGCTTGTGGGTACTATTGAGTCATCGGTGAGATACCACTCTTTTAGAGCTAGGGTTCTAACGCTTACCCGTTATCCGGGAAGCGGACAGTATCTGATGGGCAGTTTGACTGGGGCGGTCGCCTCCTAAAAGGTAACGGAGGCGCACAAAGGTTCCCTCAGGCTGGTTGGAAATCAGTCGTTGAGTGCAAAAGCAGAAGGGAGCTTGACTGTGAGACCTACAAGTCGAACAGGGACGAAAGTCGGTTTTAGTGATCCGACGGTTCTGCGTGGAAGGGCCGTCGCTCAACGGATAAAAGTTACTCTAGGGATAACAGGCTGATCTCCCCCAAGAGTTCACATCGACGGGGAGGTTTGGCACCTCGATGTCGGCTCATCGCAACCTGGGGCTGAAGTCGGTCCCAAGGGTTGGGCTGTTCGCCCATTAAAGCGGTACGCGAGCTGGGTTCAGAACGTCGTGAGACAGTTCGGTCCATATCCGGTGTATGCGCAGGAATATTGAGAGGATTTCTCCCTAGTACGAGAGGACCGGGAGGAACGCACCTCTGGTGTGCCAGTTATCGTGCCAACGGTAAACGCTGGGTAGCCATGTGCGGAGTGGATAACCGCTGAAAGCATCTAAGTGGGAAGCCCACCTCAAGATGAGTATTGCCATGGCTTAAGCCAGTAAGGTCACGGGAAGAACACCCGTTGATAGGCTCTACGTGGAAGCTTGGTAACAAGTGCAGCGGAGGAGTACTAATAGACCGAGGGCTTGACCAAATAAACTTAATTTATTGTTTTAATTTATATAATTTTCTATGCAGTTCTCAAGGTTCACATTATCCTGGTGTTCATGGCGATGTGGAACCACTCCGATCCATCTCGAACTCGGTTGTGAAACGCATCAGCGGCGAAAATATTTAGGGGGTAGCCCCTTGAGAAAATAGCTCAATGCCAGGTAAAAATATTTAAAAGGGTTTACTCTTCTTGAGTAAGCCTTTTTTATTTTTGGCATTTAGGACACCAATGGGTACTTCTTCCAGTAATTTTTTGTCTTTCAATTAAATTTCCACATTTACGACATTCTTTTCCAGTTCTCCTATAAACATTTGTCTGTAAACCAAAATTTCCATTCTCTCCTTCTAAATCCCTAAAGTCGCTGAATGTCGTCCCCCCAGAACCAATACTTTGTTTTAATACAGTTACAATTGATTCTTTAAGCTTGATTAATTCATTCTTCTTTATTGTTCGAGCTTCTCTAAAAGGTGAGATGCCAGCAGAGTATAAACTTTCATCAGCATAAATATTACCTATACCTGCCACTATTGTTTGATCTAATAAAATAGCTTTTATAGATTTTGTTCTTTTTGAAATAACTTTTTTAAGATAATTTGCATCAAAGTCTTTAGAAAATGGTTCTGGTCCTAATGATCCTAGTCCTTTAATTATTTTGTTAAGCGATAGGCCCTTGTTAATCCACCACATTTGACCAAAACTTCTTACGTCAACGTACCTAAGCTCATTATTATTTTTGTCGAAAAATCTAATTCTTGTATGTTTACAAGGATGAGTTGATTTCTCAATGAATTTGAAATATCCAGTCATTCTTAGATGAATGACAAGAAATCCCTTATTTTGTGAATTTTTTAGAGGAAATTGACTATTCTCATTTTGAACTTCTTTTAATTGAGCTATTAAATATTTTCCTCTTCTATCCCATTTATAAAAAAGTGAGTTCAGAAGTCCTTTAATGAATTCTTCTTTGTTTGATGGGAATGCAACAGTTGAATCCCTACAGACTTCTACTTTTTTAATAATAAAGTTATTAAGTTTTTGCTCCAAACCTCTGCGAACAGTTTCTACTTCAGGTAATTCAGGCAATTATTTAAGCTTTCTCTAATTCACTTTCTGCGAAATTATTTGTATTTGCTCCACCATCAGTTCCGCTTATCCCAGCGTAATTAACTTTATCGAATCTGACTACACAGTTATATTTAATACCTGATGTATCAACTGAAGCAACTTTACCTATTTCATTGTACCAATATGATTCTGGTCTTTTTACTCTTACGAGATCTCCTCTTGAAATTGCCATCACTATTAATTTAACTTTTTGTAGAATAACTCATCATTAATATTCTTAGACAAATTATTCACACATATTAATTAAAAGTTTTTACAAAAATCATTTATTAAATTATTTTCGAATTCTTCTTTAGCAGGCTTACTTCCCATCCATTTCCTACCAGGTATTCTTACATCTAATTCATTTTTATCACAATTGATTGAGAGAATAAGTTTTTTATTTTCTTGATTTAGTACGTTAAAAACTTTTCTACCTTTAATATCTTTGTATGATTTATTTTGGACAATTATAGGACCATAAATTT
>QCBL01000009.1 GCA_003281625.1 Prochlorococcus sp. AG-347-I04 | reverse complement strand
TCTCTATTATTTATTTCGCAAATTCCATACAATAAATTTTTGTCAGAAATGACAAATGAAGAATCAAAATTTCCATCAATTGATTTAGATAGTTGATTAGGTTCTTGAACTGAAATGAGGTATTTATTTTGGCTTCTGTAAGTTGACGCTGTCTCTTGAAAAATTTGAAACCATACTGCCTTGGTAATCTGATCTATCCATATCAAATAAAAATTATTTTTAAAATTTATACATTTATAAGATTTACCACCATATCCATGAAAATTATTTTTAATATTATATTTTTTACCTGTTAATTGCTGAGGCAAGGCTTCTTTGGCATTAAATGGTCTTGCAAAAATGGCATTTTCATTTTGACCTTCATCAACAACATCAATCCAAAAAATGGTATCCCTAATAATAGTTAATTCCTTGAAAGCATTTTTTTTAGATTCAGCTTGCCTAATTTTTAACTTATCATCATCACTCATTTAAAAAATTATAAAGAAAGTAAATTAAAGTGCTAGTATTTTTATAGCTAAACTCTTAATTAAAAACTTTTTTAACGTGGCAAACCATTTTTCACAACTTGCAAAAAAGTCAAGAACAAATGGAAGCTCAGAAAAAATTGCAAAAGAACAAACAGGTAAGCCATCTCTAGATATTTATAAACTTGGTGATGATGTATTAAGACAAAATTCCACAAGAATAACTAAAGTTGATGAATCGATTAGAAAACTTGCTAGAGAAATGCTTCAAAGCATGTACGCAGCTAAAGGAATTGGACTTGCAGCGCCTCAAATTGGTATCAACAAAGAGCTTCTTGTCATAGATGTAAATTTTGAAGATTCAGCAGCAGAACCTCTAATATTAATCAATCCAGAAATTACAGACTTTGGAACAACTCTGAATTCATATGAAGAAGGTTGCTTAAGTATACCTGGCGTATATTTGAATGTAGTAAGACCATCAACTATAAAATTAAAATTTAGAGATGAAATGGGGAGACCACGTAAAATGAAAGCAGATGGACTTCTGGCGAGATGTATTCAACACGAAATGGATCACTTAAACGGAATATTATTTGTTGATAGAGTTACATCAAAAGATGATTTGAACAAAGAACTTATAAAGGAAGGTTTTAACAAAAAAGACGTAATTTCTATTAATTAATCTAATGACTGAAACTACAATATTTCAAAAAATAATTAATGAAGAAATACCGTGCGATAAGCTTTATGAGGATGAGTTTTGTATTGCGTTTAATGATATCCAAGCGCAAGCACCAGTTCATTTTTTAGTGATTCCCAAAAAACCAATTATTAGTTTATTAGATTGTATTGATGAGGATGCAAATTTATTAGGGCATTTACTTTTTGTTGGTAGTAAGATTGCTAAATCAAAAAATTTAACTAATTGGAGAACAGTAATTAATACTGGAGCAAAATCCGGACAAACAGTTTTTCATTTGCATATTCATTTTTTATCTGGAAGAAAAATGAATTGGCCCCCAGGTTAGACTCTCGAAAGAAAAGTTTATAGGTTATAAATAAATAAAAACATAATGAACACCCCAGATTCCTTAAATACAAAATCCAAAAATTTATTCAATTTAATCTCAAAAAATTGGGAAGATCTAGATGATTCACTCAAAACTAAGTTAGTAAAAATTTGGAAGGTTTTAACTTATAAATGGCAATTACAAATTTTATTTAATCTACCTTTCCTTTTATGGTGGGTATTAGATCAATCTTTTCCAAAAGTTCATAAATTTGATATGACAATCTTGAATTTCTTAAATTTACCAGATTGGGCACTTTCATTTATTGGCTTTGGTCAATAGACTGCTAAAAGTTATAATTTATTTCATAACACTAGTTGAGTAATGAATAAAGCAGTTAATAATAAATCCAAAATACTGTACCAATTGCAAAAATTAAGGAAGCTATCTCAGCCGTTTTTCCTTCCAATAGACCAATGTAATGGATTCCAATTCATATGGCTTTTGATTTCTCTTTTATTTTGTGTTGGTGGAGTAGTACTTGTTGGTCTTACAGGAATAATAAGTTTTTTTGAAAGCTTTCAACCAATTTTTCTTGAAAAGTATTTCGGAGGTGTAGTAAGTACTATCAATTCAATTTGGGCTGGGAGTTGGGGATTACTTTTCTCTGCCTTATTTCTAATTGGATCAGGAAGCTTTTTTAGCTTAAGACGTCAATTAAAAAACCGTAGATGGTTACATTGGTTATTCCTTGCGATAATTGTATTAATGCTTTTAGCTGTAAACGGAATAAACGCAGGTATTGGATTCATTGCAAGAGATTTAACAAATGCTTTAGTAGAAAAACAAGAAGATGGATTTTATCGGATATTGGGGATTTACGCTTGTTGTTTCGCTGTGGCTCTACCAATTCGGGTTTCCCAAATATTTTTTACATATAAGTTAGGAATAATTTGGAGAGAATGGCTTTCAAAAAGTCTAGTCAAAGATTATATGACTAATAAAGCTTATTACCAGTTAAATCCCAATGATGAAGAACAAACCGATGTAGATAATCCCGATCAAAGAATCACAGATGATACCCGAGCTTTTACCGGGCAAAGTCTCTCTTTCACATTAGGTATTTTTGATGCCCTACTAACATTTTCACTCAATATTCTTATTTTATGGAGTATTAGTACAACACTTACTTTTTCTTTATTTGGTTACGCCGCATTTGCAACTTCTATCCTCTTAATTGCTGGAAAAAATCTTGTAAAGATTGACTTTGATCAACTCAGATATGAAGCAGATTTTCGATATGGCTTAGTACATATTCGAGATAATGCTGAATCAATAGCATTTTACTCTGGGGAGAATCCTGAGCGAAGTGAAACTGAAAGACGCTTAGGAGAAGTGGTGAGAAACTTTAATTTACTGATTATATGGAGAGTAATAATAGACGTCATGAGAAGATCCATTAATTATGCTGGAAATTTCTTTCCATATTTAATAATGGCAATCCCTTATTTTAAAGGTGATATTGATTATGGACGCTTTATTCAGGCAAGCTTTGCATTTGGAATGGTTGAAGGTTCGTTATTTTTCATTGTTAATCAAATCGAAGAACTTGCAAAATTTACTGCTGGTATTGGCAGATTAGAAGGATTCCAATCAAAAGTTGAATCCATTAGTCAAACCAACCCAAAAAGTAATCAAAACGTTATTTCAGATTACCCCTCAATTCTTATTAATAATGCTGACCTTTGCCCACCAGGATCAAATAAAACAATAATTAAAAATTTAAATTTGAGCATCGACAATAATCAATCCCTTTTGGTAGTAGGACCATCTGGGTGCGGAAAAACATCTTTACTAAGAATGATTAGTGGTTTATGGGAACCCGATCAGGGAGTAATTAAAAAACCAAAAATTGGAGAATTATTATTCATACCTCAAAAACCATATATGCTACTTGGTTCTTTAAGGGAACAATTATGTTATCCCACAGAAGTCAAGAAATTTAGTGATGAACATCTTACTTCTGTACTTCATGAAGTAAATTTAAAAACTTTAGTGGATCGGTATCCTAATCTTGATATCAAACAAGATTGGCCACGAATTCTTTCCTTAGGCGAGCAACAAAGATTGGCTTTTGCAAGACTCTTACTAAATTCTCCAAGATTTGCAGTACTTGATGAAGCGACAAGTGCTTTAGATATTAAGACTGAAAAAAAACTATATAGTTTACTTAAGGAAAGAGAACTTTCTCTTATTAGTGTTGGACATAGACCTAGTTTAAAAGATTTTCACGAGAATATCTTAGAATTAAATGGACAAGGAGACTGGAAATTATTGACGTCTGATAAGTATAATTTTAAGGATTAACAAAAAAAATGAATTCGAAAGAAGAACAAACTAACTCAGAAGTCACTAATCTAGAGAATGATAGTTTTATAGAACAGCAGAAAGATCCAAATTCTATTAATGAACAGATTGGAGATAATCAATTAGATAAAAAATCTATAGAAATTAAAGATGAATATGAATTTGGATGGAGTAGTTATTCTGAAAAAACTAATGGAAGATTTGCAATGATTGGCTTTCTTTCAATAATATTGATTGAACTATTTAGTAAACAATCGTTTTTGAAATGGGCAGGAATCCTATAATTAATCATCAAATCTAGAACTGTTATCTCTAGGTTTTTTCTTGTTTGTTCCAACGTTATATCTACTATTTTGATTTTTTGAACTTGATCTAGCTGAAGAGCTTACTCTACGAGTCTCACGTGGTTTTTTAGCTTGATTAGCATCTTTAAATGAAGCATCTTCTACTTGAACTGTTGAAGTTTGCTGCCTAATAGGGGATCTAGAAGGTTTCTTTCTTAATGGAGAAGAATCAGCAGGAGGGGAGATATTATCTTGTCTAGAAACTGTACGATTCATTCTGGGTCTTGACCCTGTTTTAACTTCATCGCGAGATAAATTTCTTCTTTCACCAAAGTTATTTGTTTCTGGTTGTTTCCTATTCCTATCTTCAGAAGTCTGTCTTCTCCTTCTTATAGGCTCTTCATTTTCAAACTGACTTATTTCCCTTGTAGATGGCCTACTTCTACTTGCTGCAGCAGAGGGTATGGATCTTGAAACATTCCTCCTACGAGATCTCCCCTCCGCATAGTCTTCTTCAAATTCATCTTCTTGAGGTTTAAATCTTCTAGATGGTCTTTCAGATTCTTCAAACCTATCATAATCGTCATTAAATCGACCTCTAGAATTTCTTGGAACATCAGAAATAGGATCATCATCAAAATAAGATGACCTTCGAGCTTGATCAGTAGCAACTCCCCTCAATCGCACACTTTCATATGCGAAAAAAACTGTAGTTCCTGCTAATAAAAACTGACCAAACTGAAGGATAGGATCTAACCTCCAGCCTTGAAAAAATAATATTCCTCCGCACAACAGCCCAATTGCTGCGAAGAAAACATCATAATCCCTCGCTAAGGCAGGCTTAAAAGACCTCAAAAAATAAAGGCCTCCTCCACATACCGCGAGAACTATACCAACAATACTGGCCCAATTGAGACTAGCATTGACCACATTCTTTCTCCAAAAATTTATTTTTAAAGGGTTACTTATATCCCCTATATATATAGTGTACTTAAAACTTCTACAAAAACTAGCGTCTTCCAGTAGAAGTACGATCAAGGGAATCTTTCTGGCTGACAAAAATCAAAAATGCAGTGGCTGGAATAACGATAAGTAAGGCAGCGGCAATAAAACTACCTATCATTCCAACTGCGGAATTATTTGCAACTTCGGCAGAAAAATCTGCTGCTAGTAATAAATTTGAGATTTGAAACACTTTTTAAATATTAAATTCTCAATTTATAATACGAATTAAATACGTTTCAATGGGTTATTTATTAAGATGAATTAAATAATTGTGATTTCCTTGCTTTTAAACTCTCTTCAAATTTTAGATATTGGTTTAGGAATTTCTCTTTCATATCTTACTATAGTTTTTCTAATAAGATTAATACTTACTTGGTACCCAAAAATTGATTTAAGTAAAGGTTTATGGTTATTAATTTCACTACCATCAAGCTCTATTCTTAATTTAACAAGAAAACTAATTCCTCCCATTGGAGGTGTTGATGTTGGACCAGTAATTTGGATCGGAGTTATAAGCTTCTTGAGAGAAATTTTAGTCGGTCAGCAAGGGCTCATAAAACTTGCACTACATACACATATTTCATAAAAAGCATTTAATTATTTCTCAATAATTTGGCAATAATTCTTCTTCTACATATTTAGTATGTATCTTACCTTGCTTAAATTTAGATTTGTTCAGTAAGGTTAGATGAAAGTTAATTGTTGTAGGAATACCGGTTACTGCACATTCATTTAAAGCCCTATTCATACGTTTAATTGCAGTATTACGATCTTTTCCCCAGACTATTAATTTACCAATTAGTGAGTCATAGAATGGAGGTATTTCATAGCCTGTATATACATGACTATCCACCCTTACACCAGGGCCACCTGGAGGAAGCCACCCAGTTATTTTTCCAGGTGATGGTCTGAAATTATGAGAAGGATCTTCAGCATTAATTCGACATTCAATGGCATGACCACTTAAATGGATATCATCCTGATTAAATTCCAAGTTTGCTCCACTTGCAATTTTAATTTGCTCAGCTATTAAATCAACTCCCGTAACCATTTCAGTAACAGGATGTTCAACCTGAATCCTAGTATTCATTTCCATAAAATAAAAATTATTATTATCATCAACTAAAAATTCAACTGTCCCAGCTCCTTCGTAGCCGATACTTTTTGCAGCAGCAATAGCTGCATTTCCCATTTTTTTTCTTAGCTCAGTATTAATTGCAGGACTAGGAGACTCCTCAAGTAACTTCTGATGTCTTCTTTGTACGGAACAATCTCGCTCTCCCAAATGAACAACATTACCTGACCTATCGGCCAAAATTTGAATTTCTACATGTCTTGGCTTCTTTATAAATTTCTCCATATATAAACCATCATTACCAAAAGCTGCTTCTGCTTCACCTTGAGCTGCTTTAAACATTTTTTCAAGATTTTCAGAGTTTTCCACCAACCTCATACCTCTTCCACCTCCTCCAGCTGTCGCTTTAATAATTACCGGATAGCCAATATCATCTGCTAATTTATAAGCCTCATCAACATTTGATAATAACCCCTTACTACCA
The DNA here is from genome assembly GCA_003281625.1 of Prochlorococcus sp. AG-347-I04. Classification (GTDB taxonomy): domain Bacteria; phylum Cyanobacteriota; class Cyanobacteriia; order PCC-6307; family Cyanobiaceae; genus Prochlorococcus_A. Next base: position 57,050 of record QCBL01000009.1, on the reverse strand, counting down.
GGTACTGTTGGGACTCCAACTGCTTCCATAGTTTCTTTAGCTGTAGATTTATCTCCCATAGATCTTATAGCTTTAGGAGATGGGCCAATAAAAACTATGCCGTGATCGTTACACATCTCAGCAAATTTATCATTTTCAGCGAGAAATCCATAACCAGGATGAATAGCATCAACTCCTCTCGATGTAGCAGCAGCAAGTATATTTGGAATATTTAAATAACTCTTATTACTTAATGAATCTCCAACACAAACCGCTTCATCAGCAAGCTGAACATGCAATGCCTTTTTATCTACAGTGCTAAAAACTGCAACGGTTGCAATACCTAGTTCTCGACAACTTCTGACAATTCGTAAAGCTATTTCTCCACGATTAGCAATTAAAACTTTTTCAACCATTATGAAAATTAAATTGAAGAAATGAAATGACTTAGAATAAAAAATTTATTTGCCAAAGTATTCAACAAATTTTTTTTAGTTTTTAGAGGACATTTTTTACAATACAACCTCAAACGTTATATATGTATAAATATTTGTTTTATGCAATAGAAAAATTATTCATCATATTCAAAAATACTCCATTAGGACTACATGCTTATTTCAGCTAATAATGTATGATATTTTTAAGGTTTAGGTATCCCTCGGTTGCTGAAAACCGTTTGCGGACGTGGCGGAATTGGTAGACGCGCACGTCTAAGGAGCGTGTGGCTTCGGCCTTGCGAGTTCAAGTCTCGCCGTCCGCATTTAATGTATTCTGGTTTAACTGCAATGAAAAAAAAATCAGTTGCAGTAGTTATAGTTTCCAATGGTCCTGGTGAATTAACTACATGGGTAAATCCTGTAGTGGATGAGCTTAACAGAATAAATAAATCACTATGTGATGACGATAAACGCGATTTCTCTCTTAGGTTAGTCCTTGTCCCTTGCCCAAATGCCACTGGTAAAGAATTTTTAGTTGCAAATTCATGGAATAAATTCGAAGTAATTACAAAATCCACAAGTTTTTGGAAATTATTAATTAAGCCAAATTCTTTCGCTTTTTGGCCAAAAAAAGGGGTAGTTATTTTCCTTGGTGGGGATCAATTTTGGAGCATTTTATTAGCTAAAAGATTAGGTTATTTAAATATCACATATGCTGAATGGGTTTCGCGATGGCCTAAATGGACCAACGAAATTGCTGCTATGAATGTAAAAGTAAAAGAGTTAATACCAAAAAAATATAAACATAAATGTAAAGTCATTGGCGATTTGATGGCAGATATTAAACTTAATAGCGAAATATCATTAAGAAATAAAGAAAAACACTACATTGCATTGTTGCCTGGTTCTAAGAAAGCAAAGCTATCTGTTGGAATTCCTTTCTTCTTAGAAGTTGCAGATCATATCGCTAAAGAAAATCAAAATATAAATTTTATAATTCCCATTGCCCCGACCACTGATAAAAATGAATATTTATTTTTTCAAAGCAATAAAAATCCAATTGCTAAATATTACTCATCAAAAATCAAAACAATTAAAAACTGCAAATACTCTGGTTTTGATTATGTAATTGAAACATCAAAAAATACAAAGATTTATCTAATCAAGAAACATCCCTGCTATGAAATATTAAAAGAATGTGATCTTGCAATTACAACTGTTGGAGCAAATACTGCAGAATTAGCAGCAATTAGTCTTCCAATGCTAGTTGTTCTACCAACTCAACATTTAAATATGATGAATGCATGGGATGGCATTTTTGGAGTAATTGGAAAAATTTCATTTATAAATAGATGCCTAACTCTTATAATTAAAAATTTCTATTTTAAAAAAAAGAAGTTTTTTGCTTGGCCAAATATTAAAGCTAAAAGAATGATTGTCCCTGAAAGGATAGGTAATATTTCGCCAATAAAAGTTGCAAGAGAAGTATTATTTCTTATTAGAAATAGAGATCAATTAAAAAGTATTAGTGATAACCTACACAAACAAAGAGGCAAAAAAGGTGCTGCAAAAAAACTTGCTTCTATAATTGTTAATTCATTAAGAAAACTTTAACAATTACCAGGGATCATCAATTTCAAACTTTTCTGATTTTTTATTATCTTGAACTAAATTTTGTTCATCTAATGGTTCAATATCTAAAGTTTCAGTTGCATTTTGAATTGGTCTTTTCGAAGCCAAATTAGTAGTTATTTGTTTCTTTTGCTTAAAATCGATATTGTTTTTTTCATCTATTTGATTAACACTATTTTGATTCTCAATCTTATCAGAATAATCATTTTCCATATATAGCTTTTTTTTGTTACTTATTTGCTCTGAAGAACCATTTATTTCAACATATTCAAGTTCATCTTCATAATTATCTTGTTCAACAACTTCTTCATAATCATCTTCATAACCATCTTGTTCAACAACTTCTTCATATTCCTCGACCAAATTATTTTGTTGTTCTGATTCAGAACCTGAAAGTAACTGATTCTCAACAGGTACAAGATTTGCTGAGTATCCATTTGCTTCCCTTTCATCCCATGAAGAACCCCCAACTCCAAGTTTCTCAAGTAGTCCACTACTTAGTTGCTTCAATTTCTCTTCAGCACCTTCATAAACAATAATCCTATCGGTACCACTACTCACAATTTCCTCAACAGGTATTTCCCAAGTACTTAAAACTCCCTCACCTAAAAGTGGAACACCAACAGCACCCATAACAAGAGATATCAAATCCCCAGTCTCAATATCAAAGGAAAAGCCAAGAACTCTTCCTAAAAGTTGTCCAGATTCTGTAATTACTTGACAATTTATAACCTTCCCATATCTTTCTGGAGAAAAACTCTCACTCAAAGAATCTAGAGAGTCAACTAATATGACATCTCCAACTTGCTTTATACTTTCTAAAGGCATCCATTTAGGCAAACCTGGTAAAAATCTTGTAAGTGGATTATCTCTTAATCCCAAAGCGACCACCTCTCTCCTATCGATATCAACAACAACTTCACCAACTACGCCAAGCCGCCTCCCAGTATCAGTTGTTATCACTTGTGTTCCCATTAATTCTGACCTTAACCATAAACGTTCGCTGGGAACCGAGGTAGGGAAATTCTTATTAGCAGATGTGTTAGACAAGCTCATAAATTTCTTTTTATCATTCTGACGTATAAATTTAAAAAAGTGTGTTTATGCAGCATTTGGTAACCCAAGGACTTGAGTATTAGCACCTCTTGCTTGCGCAACCCCAATTGTTCGTTCAGACGCACTAATCATAGGCCTTCTATGACTTACGACTATAAATTGAGCATTTGATGACTGATTAGATATTAATTTTGATAATCTTTCAACATTTATACCATCTAAGAAACTATCAACCTCATCTAATGCATAAAAAGGTGAAGGTTTATACTTTTGCAAAGCAAATAAAAAACTTAAGGCCGTTAGCGATTTTTCACCACCTGACATAGAGGCTAATCTTCTGACATTTTTCCCCTTAGGATGAGCCACTAAAGTTAATCCTCCTTCTAAAGGAGAATTAGGATTTTCAAGTTGAAGAAATCCATCTCCATCCGATAAAGTTGCAAAAATTTCTCTAAAATGTCCATCAACCTCAGTAAATGCTTGCATAAAAGCCTCCTGACGCATCGTAGATACAGTTTCTATTCTGAGCAATAATTCAGATCTTTCATTAGATAGAATTTCTAATTTTTCTCTCAAACCATTTAATCTCTCAATTAATTCTTCTAATTCATCAAGGGCCAACATATTAACAGGTTCTAAGCTTTGCAGTTTTGCATTTATGATCGAGATTTCTGATTGTAAAGATTCAAGACTCATCCCTTCATATTCTCCAAACTGCGGGGAAGGATTAGGAAGATCTTTTTTATAATTTTCCAATTTTATTTTCTCGCTCCTCTTCTCTTCTTTAAGAGAATGCATATCCCTTTCAAGATATTCAAGCTTCAAGAGATAGTTATTATATTCTTGCCTTTTATTTGAAATTGAAGCATTTAATTCATCTCTCTTCCTTCTCAATAAACCTAAATCCTTCTCTAGAGCATTTTTTTGCTTATCGAGATCTAAAAGCTCTTTTTTAAATTCATCTCTTTTTTCTATCCATTTACTATGAGCAATGGCGAGTTGTTTAATAGATTCCTGTAAGTTCTTTTCTTGTAATAAGGTAATCTTTAATGAATTATTGATACGCTCTTTATTTAGAGCAAATTGATTCTTTTTATCTAGTAATGTATCTCTCTCTTTAATAAGTAATTCAAGTTTTTTATCAAGATCATTAAAGTCGTTATTAAATGCTATTAATGATGATTTTTGATTTTTTTCATAATTAAACTTTTGAATGGTTTGTAATTGATCGAACTTGTCATAAATAGGCTTCAATTCATTTTTTAAGTGATCTAACTCGTTCACTAATAAATTATTAGCAGCATCAAGTTTATTTAATCTCGATTTACAATCCTCAATTCTTTGCGAGACAGCCTTGAGAGAATCTTGATTCACTTCAATTTCTTTATTAAATGAAGCACAATCCTCAATTATTTGACTGCGGTTAGAATTTAATTTACTGAGTCTATTATTTTTTATTATCAAATCATTATTTGACTCTTTTAAAGCTTCTTCGATAACTAATAGTCTTTCTTTTATAGGACTGGAATCATCAATATCATTATTAATTCCAAACCTAAAAGCCAAATCTTTATTTAACTTACTACCACCTGTAATAGCACCACTTACTTCTAATAATTCACCACCTAAGGTAACCAATCTATTATTTTGTTTAGATAACCTAGCTGAGGATAAATCTGAAAAAACCACGGTATCTCCAAAAACATATCGAAAAACATCTGAATAGACTTCGTCAAAAGTAATTAGATTAATAGCTTTATCAATAAATCCATTCTCCCTGTTATTTTCAAATCTTGAAATTGCATAATTCTTTTTTGGACTTTTAATTCTATTTAAAGGTAAAAACGTTAATCTTCCCGCTTTCTTCTTTTTAAGTATTTCAATTGCTTTTGCGGCAATATGATCATTATCTACAACAATTTGTCCGAGTCTATTTCCAGCAGCAATTTCTAATGCATATCTATTTTTCTCACTGACCTCTCCAAGTTGACCTACATAACCATGTATACCTTCTAAACCAGCTTCCAAGAGAATTCTGAGAGCATATGAACCTCTAGATTCATTTAAAGCTTCCTTCCTACTTTCGAATCTAGATAAATCCTTTTCAAGCCTTAATTGCTCGTTGTTTAGCCTTGATTTGGTTTTAATTAATAAATCAATTTCACTTTTTAAAGAATGAATTTCTAAGCTATTACTTGCCAAGTTTTTGTTCTTTGTATCGGATGTCTCTTTTTTTCTTTGATTACCCTCAAAAAGTTTCTGCTTTTCTAACTCTAAGGCGTTAAGCTGAGACAATATCTCATCTTTTTGAATATTATTTTGAATTGTTTCTTCTTCAACTTTCCTTTTTTTTACTTCCAAAGGATTAATTTGATTTTTTATACTTTCAAGTTCAGCATTTAATTTGATACTTTGTTTTGAGAATTCTCCAGATTCTCCCGCCGCATCCGAAAGTTTTTTTCTAGATTCTTTATGCTTTAGAGTGACATCATCAATTTGCAAGTTCAACTGATTTAAAAAATTATCATCAAAATTTTCTTGTCTCATCTTTTCTGATTCGATATTCCTCTTAGAAATTGCAATTTCATCTCTTTGATTCTGTAATTTAATACCCTCCTCTTTATTCAAACTTGATATCCTATCAAGTTCTCTCAAACTTGAGTTAATACTTCCAATATCAGAATTAACTTTTATCAATTTATCCTCTCCTTTCTCTTTAAGCTCATCAATCAGTATTTTCAAGGCATCTTCTAAGACTGATATTTCTTTATTGATAGATTCTTTTTGTTTATTAAACAATATTTTATTTTTTTCAATTTCACTTTCTTTTTTTTCTATTGAGTCAACATGCTTAACTTGTTTTTCAAAAATAAGGACTTTCTCTAATTCTGTTATTTGAAATAGTTTTGCCTTCAACTCTTTATATCGCTTTGCTTTTTCACATTCTTTTTCGAGCTTATTTTTACTAGATTGCAATTCATTTTCTAAAATTTCACATCTTTCTTGTCTTTCGAAAACGTCATTTAATTTTGAATTAGTTTGTTCTATTCTTGCATCAAAAAGTGCGACTCCTGCTAATTCATCAATAAGATTTCTCCTCTCCTTATTATTCATTGATACTATTCTTGTTACATCACCCTGCATAACAACATTGCTACCCTCAGGATCAACACTGATATCTCTTAATATTCTCTGTATTTGTTGCAAGGTGCATTGTTTTCCATCAGAAGTATAAGTTGAAGCATAAGAACCTCCTGGCATAAGCCTTAATTTTCTAGAAACTAACCATTCTTTTTGACCTTTATTAAGGGCGATTTCCTCTTCTTCTAGTTCCAAAGGCGGAAGGTCCTCTCTGGGAGACCAATCTTGAATATTAAATTTTACCGATACAGATGTTTCTGATGACTTACCCTCTTTAACTTTGGAGTTATTAATTAGATCTGGTAATCTTTCAGCCCTCATACCTCTACTATTAGCTAGGCCTAAACAAAATAAAATTCCATCTAAAATATTACTTTTCCCAGAACCGTTAGGACCCGTAACCACCGTAAAACCTTCTTCAAGAGGTATTTTTACATTTCCCCCAAAAGATTTAAAATTTTCAAACTCGACCTGATTGATATGTACCAATCTCAAGTCTCAATAGCTAAATAAGAATAACTAATTTGCAAAAATTCTCAATAGGAATATTACGTTTATTTATAAATGAGTATTAATAACTTTTGCTCAATCTGCAAAAATTACCCGAAATTTCAAACAAGCCATAAAGAAGTTCACCATCCAAAATGAATCTATAATGTTCAGAGTCCAATTTATCAGAAACGTTTTTAAATATTCCATGATCAATTCTTTTTACAAACCCTCTATTATCAGAAAGTTCATGTTCTATCCTGGATAACCATACAAGTCTATGATTTGGCTGCTTAATAATTTCTATAGAAGCTTTATTTAATAAAGGTATTTTTAAAAATTTCCAAGTTAAACAATCTATGCCATTTTGAACGAGAAAATCATAATGAATATCAATCGAGTTAGCAGAATAAACTTTATGTTCAAGCAAAACCCAGTTATTCATTATCTAATTAATAAATAAACAGAATCTATTTTCAAAACAAAGTTGAGATAAAGATATATTTTATTAAAGATGATTTCTGTTATTTAATTACCTGCATCAGGTACAAATCTTAAAGCTATGAAAAGCAAACTTCCAGCTCCAGCGATAGCTGCAGCTACTAATCCAAAATCTGTAGGGATTGTGCGAGATGCAAAAATTAAGGATGCAAATGTAATATCCATGATGAAATTTAAACTCATTAAATAAATTCAGTATTAGCTTAACAAAACCTTCTTGCAGAACAGAGTAGATAAATAAAATGTAAATAAACTTTTATATGTTTTTATTTTATATAAATCGAACAATTCTTTAGATAAGGGTTCCAAATTAAGAAAATAGGGTCTAATCTTAAAGTAAATAAGTTTAAATAATGGAGACTTACCATCCTCCCAAAGAAAAAGAAGAAAAAGAAAATAACTCAGATCTTCATGAAAAAGAAGTTATTTCGGAAAAATGGTTACTTGAAAAAATTGACAGTTTAATACCTTTAATAAAAGAAAAATGGCCTAACATTGCACAACAAACCCTTGAAGCTACAAAAGGGAGTATTGATGATTTAGTTGAAGTAATAGCTAGCCATAGCGGAACCTCAGTAATTGGAATAAAAAGCCAACTATTTGAAATCATTGATTCAATAAGAGAAAACAATTGGGAAATATCAGAAAAAATTGAACCTATCGAAAGTCAATTAGAAGAATTATTAGAAGAACTTAACAATACACTTAGACCAAAAATAGAAAATCCAATAAGAAAAAAACCACTATTATCTATTGCTATTGCGGCTGGTATTGGTTTATTAATAGGAACTCTCCTTAACAGTGGCAGAAAATAATATGGAAAAACCAAAAAATAAAAACTTTGCAAGTACCGCCTCTAGAATTTCAGCGATCGCAAGTTCAGTGATGGATTTGCATGTAAGGATAGCTCTTCAAGAAGTAGATAGAGAAAAAAGAAGATTAATTAGTGGTGGAATATTTTTAGCAATTGGCAGTACATTATTATTATTAGTACTTATTTGCATCCATATTATTTTTTATCTTTTTCTGACGAAATTTAATAACTGGAATATTGAATATAATTTATTACTCATAATATTTATCGATTTATTTCTTGCAGGCTTAAGTTTGAAGCTTGGAGGAAAATTAGCTAAAGGACCTTATCTTCCTCAAACATTAGAGGGTTTAGGTAAGACAACAAAGGCGGTTTTAGGTAAAAAATAAATTACCTTATCCAGTACTTTATCCATCTACAATCTATTCCCCCATTGCTAACGGGAATTTTCAATGAAGATTTCATTTTAAAATATTTTGTTAGTTTTGGATTTCCACTTAGCAGCCAAAATTCCCAACCTGAAAAATTGTTCTTTAGAAAGATTCCCATTTGTTCATATAAACAAATCAATTCATTTTCATCGCCTAATTTTTTGCCGTATGGAGGATTACATACGATAATCCCAGGTGTGCAACTTAATTGGAGTGCTAAAAAATCATTATTTATAAGCTCAATATAATTTTCAAGTCCAGCTAATGATATGTTTACATTTGCCTGCTCAAAAACCTTTTTATTAATCTCACACCCTATTATTTTTGGTAATTTTTCATAATTTATAATTTTATTTTTTGCCTTATTTTTTTCATTAAGATAAATATCTTTCCTAAAGTCCAACCAATTCTCAAAAAGATATACTTGATCAATATTTATGGGAACTCCAAGGAATTGGTTGACTGCCTCAATTAAAAAAGTACCCGAGCCACACATAAAATCTATTAATGGAACTTTGCCATTCCATTGAGTCATATTTATCAATCCGGAAGCTAAATTTTCTTTTAATGGAGCATTTCCAATTGCGGGTCTATAACCTCTTTTGTGTAAGCTTTCTACGCTGCTTTGAAGACTGAGAATTGCTTTATTATTATTTAAATGCAGATGAATTATAAAATCAGGATTATCTAGAGAAATATTTGATCTTTTATTCCAAACTGCCTTTTGCAAATCAGTTATAGAATTTTTTACTTCAAGAGCTGTGAAATGAGTATGACTTAAAGAAGATGTTCTCCCAGTTACTTGAACATTAAACGTTTTATCAAAGTGCAACCAATTTAACCAATCAAATGAATCTCTAACCCCGGCATATAAAGATTGCTTATCATAGCAATTAAAACTTGCAATTTCTCTATAAAAACGAAAAGCTAATCTGGAATAGAAATGAACTCTATAAAAAGTTTCAAAATCACATTCAAAATTAATAAATCTTTTATAAGTATTAATATTAAAGCCGCCTAAATTTGAAATTTCTTCCGCTAAAGATTTCTCTAGTCCCTCCGGAGATGATGCCACTACATTCATATACGATAAAACTTAGTAAAAAAACTATTCAATAACCATTTTGCCTGTCAGAATATAAATGTCCAATTGGACTAGGTGATCTCAACCGATGTTTCGGACAGCGGTTCGATTCCGCTCAACTCCATTATTTGGGGTTGTAATGGTTTCGACGGGGCATAAGGAAGGTGACTGAAGCCGGCTCGGTTAGAGCAAAAACACAAATGCTAACAAAATCGTTAGTTTCTCCCGTCAAACAGCACCAGTTGCTGCTTGATCCTAAAGGAGATGGGGTCATATCAGCCTTATCAACCAAATGATACGAGGAGTCTGGAAGGACTCCACTTTTTTAAAATAACTTAGGAGTTGTAATAGATAATTAATTAGTGTGTAAATATTGCTGCAATTGCTTGTATTAAAAAGAATTTTTTTAAATTTATAAGTATAAATACTGAGAAGATAAGTTTTAAATTAATTTATCTTAATAAAAACTCAAATCTTAAAATGGAACCAAATAAAAAACTAAATTACTTGATAATAAATCTCAAACCTAAAGTTATTAGATTCACTGGTGAAAAATTTCCTACTGAACTATGGAATAGTGGTTATCAAATAAAAAAAAATAAGAAGATATCAACCTAAAAATTTAATTAAATACTCGAAAAAGGATTTTTCGGCATTTTTTTTAAACAATTTTTTGAAACTTCCTGAAGCACTCTAAACTCATTTTTATTTAAATTCCAGTGGAATACTTTCGATACATCTATAACTTGCGATTTTTTTCGCATTCCGACGAGTGGAATAGTTCCTTGATAACAACACCAATTAATTGCTACTTGAGCTTGAGAAACTGATCTTTGTCTCGCAATCCTTTTGAGACACTTCCGCAATTCATATGTTGGTTTTTTATAGTTTTCAAATAATGCATTACGAATAAAACTTTTTTCATTATTTTCTTCTTTATCTGGATCAATACAAAGTATTCCAAAGGACAAAGGACTATAAGCAAAGAAATCAATATTATTATCTTCGCAAATTTTTTTTACTTGATATTGTTTTTTTAAATCGGGGGCAAGCAAAGAAAATTGTGTCTGAACACTTTTTAGCCTATGATCTCTTTTGGCCAAAAAATTAATTAATTTTTTTAACCTTTGGGGGCCTATATTCGATAAGCCGATTTGAAAATCAAAGCCTTGATCTTTTAAATCGCAAAGATTATTTAATAACCCTAATTCTTGCCATGGATTATATTTTGCAGTTGACCAATGTAATTGCACTATATCTAATTTGTTATTAAGTCTTTCTAAACTTTTCAAAAAAGGTTTATTAAAACCTCTATCACCGATCCTCCATGGATAAGGTGCAAGTTTGGTGGCAACTTGAATTCTTTTTTTCTTTGAAGAAGGAGTATTTTGTAAAAATTTGCCAATCAATAATTCACTTCTTCCCTGCAGATTCCCTGTACCATAAGAATCCGCAGTATCAATGAGATCAAAACCTCTTCGTAATGCTTCATTATATGTCTCACGTAAATCATCGTCATTTGTAGATTGGTAATTCCAAAAAAGCTTATTCCCCCAAGACCAAGTACCTAATCCAATTCTTTTCTTCACTAGCATATTTAAATAAAGAACTTTATAAGGTTATCTAAAAATATTAACCTCTTTAAAATATTTCAAAAAATAAGTTTTAAAGCATTAAAAATTAATTTCTCTTGACATTAAGAAATTATTCTCCAAAGTAAGAGAAATAAAAATAAAAAATTGTTCATTACCGTTTGCGGACAAAAAGGGGGTGTTGCCAAAACCTGCACAAGTATTCACCTTGCAAGTGTTTGGCATTCTGAAGGTAAAAAAGTTTGCATAGTAGATGCTGACAAGAATAGATCTGCATTAGCATACTCATCAAGAGGCAATCTGCCATTTCCAGTTTTCCCAGTCAGTTCAGCTGCTAAAGCTTCAAGATCGTCAGAAATCGTAATAACTGATGGACAGGCTAGCAGTGATCAAGAAGAACTTAAACACTTAGCTTATGGTTCAGATTTAGTTCTCTTACCTACAACAGCAAAAGCAAGATCAGTAGAATTAACTGTTGAATTAGCTAATTTATTAAACAATTTAAAAGTTAACCATGCTGTAGTAATAGTAAAAGTTGATTTTAGACAGCAAAAAGCAGCACAACAAGCCAAAGCAGCTCTAGAAAATTTTGGTTTGTATGTTTTTGATACATTTATACCCTTACTTTCAGCGTTTGATAAAGCAGAAGCCACGGGTAATGCAGTATTTGAAGCTGTAGATGATTTAGGCAGATCAGATCCTCGTCGAATGACGGGCTGGTCTGCTTATTGTTCAATTGCCTCACAAATTCCATGCCTGATTTCGAAGCACTCATCAGACACCAACAACTTAAACAACCAACAACCAATCAGCGCTTAAAAGTAGTTGATTCTCCTGATTTTGAAAAAGAAAAAAACGAAGAAACCATTATTTCAAAATCTGGATTATTATTTAATTTTTTTGGAGGCTTTATAGGTTCTATAATTGGCACTTCAACAATACTATTTCTCTATATAAATGAATATCTACCTATAGATTTACTAAAACTTAATTAGTATCTTTCCTATTAATATTCACATATTTTCAAAAAAATAAAGTCTTAAAACTAAAATAAATCTATGACTATTAGTTTGAAAAGATTTATTCGAATATCGTAAATCACATTTATCTCAAACAAGTCACAATATTTATTTTTTGTTTCAAATATTTGATTGTATTTTGTGGATATTTAGTATGTGAATAAATTATTTTCTCTTAATTAAGTTGATGAATGCAAATATTAAAGATATCGCTCTATCTTATTTCAAAACATTCTCAGAAAAAAACATTAATGGATTGCGTGAGATGTTTGATGATAAAGTGACTTTAAGAGATTGGGACATTAATAAACAAGGGATAGAAAGCGTTCTTAAAGCAAATCTAAATATTTTTCAGAACGTCAAAAGTATTGATGCTATTCCACAAAATATCATTTCTGAAAATAATTTTGTATTTGCGGAATTAAAAATTATTGTTAATGGCGATGAAGAATTAAAAGTAGTAGATATGATTGAATTTAATGAAAAAGGCAAGATAATTTCAATTAAAGCATTTAAAGGCTAAAATTAAGATTATAGATTTTTTCATTATAAAAGTTTTCTATTTTTTTTAATTCTTGTCTTCAATATGAATCTTTTAAAATCATATTAATAAGTGATACGAAACTAAAATATTAATACAAATCACCAACTCATCACATTTAAAAAAATAAACATATTAATTAATTTCTGCTCCTCTTAATCAATCGCTAACACAATATTTTTGAGATTTTTATTAAATCATACTTTTACGTTGTGTATTCGCTATTGATAAAAATATATACAGTGAACCTATGTCATAGCAATTAATCTCAAGGATTAAGTTAGTGTCATATTGGTGTCATAACACCTTTTCAAGATCTTCAGAAGTACTGCTATCACTATACTAGTGTCATAAAAGTGTCATAAAGTTGATAAGTTATTAATTATTTTTTAAATACAAATCATAGTGATATTGAAGGAAATCAGGATCAATCTTATGAGATTTATCAGTTAATATTTTTTTATTTTCCAAACCACTCAATCCTCTCACTTCCAAATTCATAGGATCTATATAATAAGAAAATTTATCGAATTGTTCATGATGATTAGGGCATAAACAAAGCATATTTTCTAATTCATCAGGACCATTATGAGGTCTGCCAAGTCCTTTAATATGTGCACCTATCGCAATTGAATTAGGAAATTTCTTAGGTGTAGTTAATTTAATTTCGCATACCTGACAACGATAATCATAAATCGATTTTATTTTCTCCCTATTTTTTATATTTCGATTAATTTTTTGAATTGTTTGTGATGTTCTCGTTGTTCTTGAATAATTAGACTTTAAATTTGGTCTTAAATCATTTTCCAAAATATCAATCGAAGATTGACTTTGAAGATGAAATCTACATATATAAAAACCACTTTTGCCTTTTATCCTCTCATATTTTTCTACAAAGTAAATCCCATCATATCTATAACCTTTTTCTTTTTCAGGACCATGCATTATTTGAAAACCTCTAGTTACTCTTACAGGGAATTTATAATCGCAACTTAGTTGTAATCCTCTATTACCAAAAGTGAATTCTTGATCTGCAACTTGCTGTTTTTTATCATTCTGACCTCCTTGACCTGTATATCTAATAAAGTCCAAATCATCTATATCATCTTCATAACCTCCAGATAAAACAATTGAACAAGCACCTTCTTGTGCTCCCCATATTCCTGCAATTAATGGGGCATGAATTCCTGCTTCTCTAAGTGCTTTTCTATTCTTAAAACATTGCCCAACCTTTAAACCTGGAACATCTCCAAAATAAATTTCCATAGTGATTAACTTTCTAAATACTATTTTAGTAGGATGTTTTTTTAAAAAATTTTTAAGTTAAAATCTACTGTCATATTAGTGTCATATACCAGTTAGAGTCACTCTAATCAGTTGCCCTGCAATGGATTTGCACTTATGTAGTATATTCGCTATTGATCTCGACATACTTTTTAGAAAGATCGCACCCCCAAGCTGTGCCTTTCGATTCACCTGAATTTAGATTAATTATTATTTGGACAATATCATCAACTAAATATCTACCGTTCATTCTAGACTGAATATAATCTACGACTTTTTGCGAATCATATTTATTTAACTTGCCTTTTTCCAAAATCTGAGTGTTTCCTATATACAAGTCAACTTCATTAAAGTTGAATTTAACTCCAGAATTACCTGCAGCAGAAACGATTCTTCCCCAATTAGGATCACAACCATGTATCGCAGTTTTTACCAATGCGGAATTACAAATAGATTTTGCAACCATAATTGCATCATCAGTATTTTTTGCTCCCTGAACCAAAACTTCTATTAAACAATTTGCTCCCTCTCCGTCCCTTGCAATATTTTTTGCCAAGTTTTGACAAATAATATCAATGCCTTTTTGGATAATTGGGAAAAATCTTTTGTCAATTTTCTCTCCTGCATTTATTCCAACAAAACAATCATTTGTACTTGTCTCACCATCAACTGTTATTGCATTAAAAGATTTTTTAACCGCAATAGAGATCATTTTATCCCATTCTTTTTTTTCAATCCCCGCATCACAGGTTAAAAAAGCAAGCATTGTAGCCATATTGGGGTAGATCATTCCTGAACCTTTTGCAAATCCTGCTATTTTTATCTTTTGACCTTGAATAATCGTCTCTATTAAAACTTTTTTCAAAGTCAAATCAGTGGTTAAAATTGCTTCTGCAGCATTTTGAAAATTATTATCTTTTAAATCGCTAACTAAAGTCGGTAAATTTTTTACTAAATCATTTATTTCTATAGGCACACCAATTACACCAGTTGAACACATTAAAACTTCTTCTTCTTTTATTCCTAAAAGTTCTGCAATCTTTGCCGTGGCAATTTGAAAATGATAAATTCCAAGATTTCCTGTACATGCATTTGCTTGTCCTGAATTAATTAGTATTGCTCGTACAAAACCTTGAGTTCTTCTAATCCTTTCCTCACAAATATCCACACAAGAGGCGCGAACTATTGATTGGGTAAACATACCACTAAAAATACTTCCTTCTGGAGCGAGTATTAGTGCTAAATCTTTTTTTTTAGAAGCTTTTAATCCAGCAGATATCCCAGCAAAAAGAAACCCCTTAGGTGTTACTCTGCAGTCATCAACAAAGGACCAATTGGAATCTAAATTGCTCAATCTTTTTTAAATTTTAATTCATACTAACTGGTCTTTAATACTAAAGAAACAGGTAATTAGATTATTATTGAATATATGGATATTCTTCAAAATTTAAAAAATAACCAAAGAAGAATTGGTTTAACGGGAGGTATTGCCAGTGGAAAGACAACTATAACAAATTACATTAGAAAATATAAAAACATTCCGATATTAGATGCAGATAATTTATCAAAAGAATTAATCAAACCAAAAACATATGGATATAATAAAATTTTAAACCATTTTGGAAATCGAATAATTGATAATACAAGCAATTCAGAAGAAGTAATAAACAGAAAACTTTTAAGAAAAATCATTTTTCAACATTCTGAAAGTAAAGAATGGATTGAAAAACTGCTTCATCCCCTTATTAAAGAAAAAATGATAGAAGAATGCAGTCAATACAAAAATAATCAAACTATTGTCATGGTTCTTCCGTTGTTATTTGAAGCAAAATTTGAAGATATTTGTACTGAAATATGGCTAGTTAAATGTCCTAAAGAACTTCAAAAAAAAAGACTTATCAAAAGAGATAAAATTAGCGAAAAAGAAGCCTATGCTGCCATAAATCTTCAATTAAGTTTTAAAGAAAAAAGAAAATTTTCAGATATTATTTTAGATAATTCGGATGATCAAAATAAATGGATCAATACGATAAAAGAGCTTCTTTAAGCTTTAACTATTCAATTTTTCCATAAGAAGTTTATTTGCAAGTTTTGGGTCAGCTTTACCTTTGGTTCTTTTCATTAGTTGACCAACAAAAAAACCAAGTAACTTAGTTTTGCCATTTTTATATGCTTGCACTTCATTTGGATGTTGATTTATAAGTTCATCAATTATTGGTAAAATACTTGAAGAATCAGATATCATTGCCAACCCTTTTTCTTCAACTAATTTTTTCGGAGAAATATTTTTTTGAATAAGTTCTGGTAAGATATCTTTTGCAATTTTTCCACTAATTATATTGTTTGAAATCATGCTAATCATTTCAGCAAGATTTTCAGGACTAAGTTTTAAGTCACTAAAACTAAGTTTATTTGCTTTTAAATAACCCACGATATCACTTGTTACCCAATTTGAAGCTAGTTTGGCCTCAACGCCATTAGATACAGTTTCTTCAAAAAAGTTTGCCATGTTAATTTCATCAGAAATTACCCTTGCATCATAAGCAGATAACCCAAATTCACTTACGTATTTACTTCTTTTCTTAGAAGGTAATTCTGGAAGTTCTTTTAACCATATTTCTTTTTGGGCTTTTGTTATTTCAATTGGCCCTAAGTCAGGATCTGGGAAATATCTATAGTCACTGCTACCTTCTTTCATTCTCATACTTTTTGTTAATTGCTTAGCTTCATCCCATAACCTTGTTTCTTGGAAAATTTTTCCTCCATTTTCATAAACTTCTATTTGTCTGGCTATTTCATAATCACAAGCCTTTTGAATTGCAGAAAATGAATTCATATTCTTTATTTCCACTTTGGTACCAAAAGGAGCATTAGGTCCTTTTCTAACTGAAATATTGACATCACATCGTAAGGAACCCTCTTGCATATTTCCATCTGATACGCCTAAATATCTTACTGTTCTTCTAATCTCTGAAGCATATTCAGATGCCTCTTTACCTGATCTAATATCTGGTTTACTTACAATCTCACAAAGTGCTATTCCTGCACGATTGTAATCAACTAAAGAATACTTAGAACCAGCTAATCTATCACTACCTGAATGAACTAGTTTTCCTGCGTCTTCTTCCATATGTAACCTTTCTATACCAATTTTTTTGATATAAGGTTCTTTGTCCTTTTCAATTATTTCAACCTCTAACCAGCCATTTTCAGCTAGTGGCTCATCAAATTGTGAAATTTGATAATTTTTAGGCAAATCAGGATAAAAATATTGTTTTCTATCAAATTTACAATGTTCTGCAACGTTTAAATTTAATGCTAATGAAGTTTTTACAGCATACTCAAGAACAGTCTCATTCAAAACTGGAAGAGTTCCTGGTAACCCACAAACTACAGGATCTATATGCGTATTAGGTGCATCACCAAAAGCTGTTGACGCAGATGTGAATATTTTACTTTTCGTATTAAGCTGTACATGAGTTTCCAAACCAATCACAGCTTCCCAAGATTCCAAATTGTTCATTATCAAAAGTCTCTTTATTAATATTATTGGATATAAAGGAAAAGAGGACCAAAACACAAATAAAAATATTAATTTTTAAATGACACAAGAAACCAAAAATTCAATATTAATCATTGGCGGTGGACTTTTAGGTTTATCAATTGCTTATGAATTTTCTAGAAATAATTTCAAAGTTTTAGTTTTAAGCAAAAACAGAAATGAATCAGCTGGATTTGTTGCTGCAGGAATGTTAGCTACTCATGCCGAAGGGCTCGAAGATGAATTACTAAAATTTGGCCAAGCAAGTCAAAATCTAATTCCAAAATGGATAAAAAGTATTGAACAAGATAGTAAAATTAAATGCGGTTTAAAAAAATGTGGCATAGTAGTTCCTTTTAAAAACAAAGAAGATCTTGAAAAGTTTCCCACTTATGAATATGGAAAATATTTAAATCACAAAGACCTTAAAACAGAAATTAATGGAATGAATTCTATTTGGAAACATGGTTTACTTTTTGAACAAGATGGTCAAATAGATAACCGAAGAAGACTGATGCGTGCTCTTGAGAGAGCATGCTCCTTGCACGGAGTCGAATTTCAAGAGGGATCAGAAGTAGAGGAGTTGACATTCGAAAAAAACAAAATTACAGGTGCAACAGTTGTATGTGCCACTGGGGAAATAAAAAAAATTAACTGCGAAAAAGCAATTATATGCAGCGGTGCTTGGAGTAAAAAAATTTTTCATAAGATTCCAGTATTTCCTGTAAAGGGACAAATGCTATCAATACAAGGTCCTACAAATTTTTTGAAAAGAGTTATTTTTGGTCCAAAAACTTATCTAGTTCCCCGCGATGATGGACTGATTATAGTTGGAGCGACAGTTGAAAAAGATTCAAAATTTAATCAGGGTAATACTCCTAATGGTATAAAACAACTGCAAGAAGGCATTAGCTCCTTATTACCAGAAGCTATTAATTGGCCACAAATGGAACATTGGTGGGGTTTTAGACCTTGCACACCAGATCTAAAACCAATAATTGGAAAATCAAAAATTGAAAATCTTTTTATAGCTACAGGACATTACAGAAATGGAGTTTTATTTTCTGCAATAACAAGTGATCTTCTTTTGAAAATAGTTCAAAATAAAAATCTCAAAAAAATAGAAAAAAGCTTTTTAGAAAAATTTAGTTTAGATAGATTTGCGATCTAAATTTTAATTTTCAGATCGCCATTGCGAATCAGAAGGTTCCCACTCACATAATTCCTCATCGTTAAACCATAGATCAATTTCAAACTTTGCTGTATCTTCTCCATCAGAACCATGAATAATATTCCTCCCAATATCAATAGCTAAATCACCTCTAATTGTTCCAGGCTCTGCTTCCAGAGGTTTTGTTGCACCTATAAGTTTTCTAGCACTCAAAATAACTCCTTCGCCTTCCCACACCATTGCTACAACAGGTCCGCTTGAAATAAAGTCAACTAAATCTCCAAAAAAGGGTCTTTCTCTATGTACTCCATAATGATTTTGAGCAAGTTCTTTTGAAGGAATTAATTGCTTTAATCCGACCAATTTAAATCCTTTTTTTTCAAATCTGCCAATAATCTCAGAAACATAGCCTCTTTGAACTCCATCTGGTTTAATTGCAATAAAGGTTCTCTCTTTGGTCATTTAGTTAATAATCACTCTATGTATATTCAACTTTTGGGTGGTAACTTGGCAAGTAATCATTAAAATAAAAGATATTGTTTTGCGTTATTTTCAAAAACATTTATTAATCACTAAGACATAAATTGACCAATTTTGAGCCGAAAAAATTAAAGAATATTTGGACTATTGAAGATAGTATTTCGACTTATAACATAGACAAATGGGGAGATAAATATTTTTCTATAAATTCCAAAGGAAATATATCAGTAACAAAAGATATAAAATCTGAAAATAAGATTGATCTTTTTAAGCTTGTTAAAGAACTTAAGAGTAGAGAAATAAATCCTCCTTTAATCATAAGATTTAATGATATCTTGAAAGATCGCATAAATGCATTACATGACTCTTTTTTAAAAGCAATAAAAACATATAAATATAAGAACATTTATCAAGGCGTTTTTCCTGTCAAATGTAATCAACAGAAAAATGTCCTAGAAAAGATAATAGAGTTTGGTGGCCAATGGAATTTTGGTTTAGAAGTAGGCAGTAAATCAGAACTATTAATTGGCCTTGCACTTCTTGAAAACCAAAATTCATTATTAATATGCAACGGATATAAAGATAAAAAATATATTGAGATTGCTACTTTGGCCAGAAAACTCGGCAAAAATCCAATAATAGTTATTGAACAACGAGATGAAGTAAAAAGAATTATCCAAGCAGTTCAAGAACTTAACGCAACTCCATTGATAGGAATTAGAGCAAAGTTATCAAGTAAAAGTAGTGGTAGGTGGGGTAAATCTATTGGAGATAATTCCAAATTTGGATTATCAATCCCAGAAATTATGTTGACAATAAAAGAACTAAAAGAAGCGAATCTTATCAACGAAATGAAATTACTCCATTTTCATATAGGCAGTCAAATAAGTGATATTGCTGTGATCAAAGACGCATTACAAGAAGCGAGTCAAATATATGTTGAACTATGCAAACTAGGAGCCCCAATGCAATATATCGACGTTGGTGGAGGATTAGGAATAGATTTTGATGGAACTAAAACCTCTTCCAACACCTCTACTAATTATTCTCTTCAAAATTATGCTAACGATGTAATTGCAACTATCAAGGATTCATGTGAATTAAATAATCTCAAGCATCCAATCATAATCTCAGAAAGTGGAAGAGCAATAATTAGTCATTGCTCAGTTTTAATTTTTAATGTCTTAGGAACAAGCCACGTCAGTTCCAAACTACAAATTTTTGATAAAAAAAATCAACAATTAATAATTTCAAATTTACTTGAAACTTTCTATGAATTAAAGAAACTTAAAAATAAAAAAATAAATTTATCTCAAATAATTGAACTATGGAATGATGCAAAAAAGTTTAAAGAAGATTGCTTAGTCGCTTTTAGATTAGGATTTTTAAGTTTGGCAGAAAGAGCTTATGCCGAAGAACTTACTTGGGCTTGCGCAAAAGAAATTTCTAATAACTTGAATAATGATGAAATCAATCACCCTGATTTATCTGAAATTACAGAAACTCTTGCATCAACTTATTATGCAAATTTATCTATCTTTAAATCTATTCCCGATAGCTGGGCAATAAATCAGATTTTTCCAATAGTACCAATACATAGGCACTTAGAGGAGCCGTTCTGCAAAGGCAACTTTGCAGATTTAACTTGTGATTCAGATGGGAAACTAAATAATTTTATTGATGATGGAAAAATTAAACCATTACTCAATTTACATAAGCCAGAGGAAGGTAAAGATTATCTAATAGGAATTTTTATGACTGGAGCCTATCAAGAAGCTTTAGGAAATTTGCACAATTTATTTGGTAGTACAAACGTTGTTCATATAGACATAAATCAAGATAATTCATATAAGGTCAAAAATATTATTAAAGAAGACAGTAAATCTGAAATTTTGCAATTATTAGATTACAGTTCAGCTTCTTTGGTTGAATCTATAAGAATTAATACTGAAACAGCAATTGATCAAAAAAGATTAACTATTAAAGAAGCAAGAAAATTAATGAATCAAATCGAACTTAGTCTCAGAAAAAGTAGTTATTTATCAGAATGACTATCCAACTTTTTTTCGCAAATAATTTTTAGCATAATCTAGAGCATCACTAAACTTATCAATATCTTTAGCACCTGCTTGAGCAAAGTTAGGCTTTCCTCCTCCTCCTCCCGAACAAATTCTTGCAATCTCATTAATTAATTTACCTGCATGCAATCCTATTTTTACTGAATCATCACCTAAAGAAACTACAAATAACAACTTTCTATTTTCTGGATTTGGTATTCCCCCAAGAATAACTATTGCTTTATTTCCCAAATGAGAAGTTAAATTAAGGGCGGCAGATTGTAAAGAATTCCCATCTAAGCCATCAATCTGATTTACTAAAATTGAAAAAGAATTTACTATTTCTGCCGATGATTTTATAGAGGAGTATTTAAAATATGCAATTTCATCTTTCATTTTTTGTATCTCTTTATTCTTGTTAATTAGCTCTGTTTGCAAATTACTAACCCTTTCAAAAAGTTGATTAGGATTTGCTTTTAACAAATCACTTAGTTGATTTACTAAAGCATTTCTATCACTAAAATAATCTAGTGCTGATTGGCCTGATAATGCTTCGATTCTTCTTACTCCAGCTGAGATTCCTTCCTCACTAATTATTTTGAAAGAACCTAATTCAGATGTAGTTTTAACATGTGTACCACCACAAAGTTCCATTGAAACTCCTGGTACATTAACAACGCGCACTTCATCATCATATTTTTCACCAAACATAGCGACTGCGCCCTTTTCAAGAGCCTCACTCTTGGACATATTTTTTATTTCTAGGGCATGATTTTCTATAATCCAAGAGTTAACTAAAGCCTCAATCTTAGAAATTTGATCTTTAGAAATAGGACTAGAGGAATTAAAGTCAAATCGTAATTTATTAAAGGCTACTAATGAACCTTTTTGTCCAACACTTTCATTAACAACTGATTTAAGTGCAGATTGTAATAAATGAGTAGCTGTATGATTTGCAGCAGCCTTAGCTCTATTAGAGGAACTAACATTAGTCTTAACTTTTTGTCCAATGGTCAATATTCCTTTTTTGATAGTTCCATAATGTAAAAAAACATTTTTCTTTCGCATAACATTATCAACCACGACCTCTACATCTTTTGAAAATATCGTTCCAATATCACCAACTTGCCCACCAGATTCTCCATAAAAAGTTGTCTGATCAAGAACAATTAAAACTTTCTGACCTTCACTTGCTTGCTTAACTAATGTTGAATCCAAGAATATACCCTTTATTTCAGCTTCCGAAAGGAGCTCACTATAACCATTAAAAACAGTTTTGTTAAAAAGATCTATTTCTCGCTCTAGTGATCCCTCTAATGTCAAATCAATATTACTTGAAGCAGCTTTTGCTCTCTCTTTTTGTGCATTCATTTCTTCTTCAAAACCCTTTACATCTACACTGATACTATTTTCTTCAGCAATTTCTACAGTAAGTTCTAGAGGAAATCCATAAGTATCATAAAGTTCAAAAGCTTTAAATCCAGAAATTAATTTCTGCCCTGAAGAAATTAACTCATCTAGCAATTTTTCTCCTCTTTCAAGGGTTTCCCTAAACCTTAATTCTTCAATCTTTATCTCATTCAAAATTAAATCATTATTATTTTTTAAATCAGGATAATTATTTTGCATTAAATTGATTCCGACAGTAGCAATATGGGGTAAAAATTCATTTGTTATACCTAATAATCTCCCATGTCTGACCATTCTTCTAATAAGCCTCCTTAATATATATCCCCTGCCGAGATTACTTGCTGCTACTCCATCAGAAATTAAATGAATAACAGCTCTTGTATGATCACCAATGATTTTTAAAGAAATTTTGTTTTTATCATCTGAAGAAAAATAATCAATATTTGCAATCTCGCAAATTTTTTGAATAATAGGAAAAATTAAATCTGTTTCATAATTATTTTGCTTTTTTTGTAGTATTTGAGCCATCCTTTCTAGACCCATTCCTGTATCAATATTTTTAAATTTTAAATCTGTCAATTTTCCATTAGAGTCACGATTATATTGCATAAAAACAAGATTATAAAATTCAATAAAACGATCTCCATCTTCTAAATCAATATTCTGCAGACCTTTTTCAGGATGAAAATCATAATAAAGTTCTGAACAAGGTCCGCATGGACCTGTTTTGCCAGATGACCAAAAATTATCTTCCTTACCTAGTTTCACTATCCTATCTGGATGAATACCAATTTCATCTCTCCAAATTTTTGCCGACTCTTCGTCTTCGTGAAAAACACTCACAATTATATTTTCAACAGAAAGTTGATAAATATTAGTAACTAATTCCCAAGCCCATTGAATAGCCTCTCTTTTAAAATAATCTCCAAAAGAGAAATTACCAAGCATTTCAAAAAAAGTGTGGTGTCTAGCTGTAACTCCAACGTTTTCTATATCGTTTGTCCTAATGCACTTTTGGCTAGATGTAGCCCTTTTTGATGGTCTTTCTTTTAAACCTAAAAAAACTGGTTTAAAAGGTAGCATTCCAGCAATTGTGAGCATAACCGTAGGGTCATCTGGGATCAAAGATGCACTTGGGATGATTTTATGTAATTTTTCACTGTAAAATTTTAAAAAAGCATTTCTTATCTCATCTCCAGTAACTATTTTTGTAATTAGTTGAGATGTCATTTATCTAGAATTCAGAAGATTAAAAATTAAAGAAAAGCGTAATTTCGGTTATTTCGCAAAAATAATCACGCGGATTTATATTCTATATAACTAAAGTTAAATTATAAAGCTCATTATTCTATGATAGCCTCTGCCCAGACAAGTAATTCTAAATTGGCACAAACTAATAACAAGTTAACGGTTCAATCTCAAAACTTTGCTGAAGATTCTTGTGCCATAAGATCATTGGATTGGGATCGCAGTAGATTTGATATTGAATTTGGTTTAAGAAATGGAACTACCTACAATAGTTTTATTATTAAAGGCGAGAAATTAGCAATTATTGATACTAGTCACGCAAAGTTCCAAGAATTATGGTTTGAAGAATTACTGAAAAATGTAAATCCACAAGAAGTTGATTATCTAATTACGAGCCATACGGAACCTGATCATTCTGGTTTAATAGGTAATCTTTTAGACTTGAATCAAAATATCGTAGTAGTTGGATCAAAATTAGCCCTTAAATTTATTGAAGACCAAATACATATTCCCTTTAAGCGTCTAGAGGTTAAGAGTGGAGAGTTTTTAAATCTAGGAACTAATCCTAATAGCGGTTTAGAACATAATATTGAATTTATAAGTGCACCAAATTTACATTGGCCAGATACAATATTTTCATATGATCACGGCACACATGTTCTATATACATGTGATGCGTTTGGACTCCATTATTGTTCTGACGAATTTTTTGACACTGATCAAAAAGAAATATACGATGATTTCCGTTTTTATTATGATTGCCTTATGGGTCCAAACGCTAGAAGCGTTTTGCAGGCTATTAAAAGAATAAATAAGCTACCTGAATTAAAAACAATCGCTGTTGGTCATGGACCTTTGCTTCAAAATCAGGTCAATTTTTGGAAAGGAAAATATCTAGAATGGAGTAGCAATAAAAGCAAAGGTAATGATTTTGTTTCAGTCTGCTATATCAGCGACTATGGTTATTGTGATCGACTAAGTCAAGCGATTTCTCATGGAATAAGTAAAGCAGATGCACAGGTTCAATTAATTGATTTAAGATCTTCTGACCCACAAGAATTAACAGGTCTGATTTCCGAATCAAAAGCAGTAGTCATTCCTACATGGCCAGTAGACGCAGATAATGAACTTAAAGAATCTCTCGGTACTTTATTTGCAGCACTAAAACCTAAACAATTTACTGCTGTCTATGATGCATTTGGTGGAAATGATGAACCAATAGATTCCTTAGCAAATAAATTAAGAGAACTTGGTCAAAAAGAAGCTTTTTCCCCTTTGAGAGTAAAAAATATTCCAGATCCCATTATTTATCAACAATTCGAAGAAGCTGGAACTGACTTGGGTCAATTAATCAATAAAAAGAAAAATATTGCCTCTATGAAGAGCCTTGATTCAAACTTAGATAAAGCGTTAGGTAGATTAAGTGGAGGATTATATGTAGTTACAGCGAGCCAAGGGGAAGGCTTGACATTTAGACAAAGCGCAATGGTCGCGAGTTGGGTTAGTCAAGCAAGCTTTTCTCCACCAGGTATTACAGTTGCAGTAGCAAAAGATAGAGCTATTGAATCATATATGCAAGTCGGGGAAGGTTTTGTTGTGAATATCTTGAGAGAAGATAACTATCAAAAAATGTTCAGACATTTTTTAAAAAGATTTGCCCCTGGAGCTGATAGATTTGCAGATGTAGATGTAATTAGCAACATAGCTAAAGGTGGACCAGTTCTCTCAGATTCACTTGCCTTTTTAGATTGTAAAGTTAGTTCCAGACTGGAGACTCCAGACCATTGGATAATTTATGGAATTGTAGAAAATGGTAATGTTTCTGATTTATCATGTAAGACAGCAGTTCATCACAGAAAAGTTGCTAATCACTATTAGAAAATAAGTCTTTAAAATGTCAGATATTAATATAGGCTTACTTGCAGAAAATCAAAACTTATCAGAATTTGAAATTACCAAAAATTTTTCTTGTGTAAGATTCTTAGATCAAAATAAAGAAAGATTTGAACTTGAATTTAACCTTGAAAAAGGAACCTCTTTTAATACTTTTTTCATAAGAAGTCATGAAGAACTTTTTATTATTCATCCACCTGAGAAACAATATTTAAATTCATTTAATAAAGTAATTTCTAGGTTTTGCGATGAATTTAAATTTGATAAAATCAACTTCATTTCTGGTCATATTAATCCCCAAATTATTGAAACTATAAAAAATATAAGTACACAATTTCAAAGCACAACTATTACTTGCTCTAATCCGGGTTTTAAACTTATTAGCGAACTTTGGAATCAAAGAAATCCTTCCTTAGAAAACTTTATTGAAATTCAATTACCTAAAATAAACATAATCAAAAAAGAACTTAATTTAGAATTAGATAACATTTCACTAGAGTTAATTCCTATTCCAACAGCTCGTTGGCCTGGTGGCCTGATAATTTATGAACGTAATCAAGAAATACTTCTTAGTGAAAAAATTTTCTCTGCACACATTGCATCTGAATATTGGTCTGAAGCAAATCGAGTTAGTACAGAAATTGATAGGAAACATTTTTATGATTGCTTAATGGCACCAATGTCTAGTCAAGTAGTATCAATAACTGAAAAAATTGCAGATTATGACATTAAAACTATTGCACCATTACATGGTCCTGCGATCGAATATAGCTTAAAAAGTTTTTTAATTGACTATATTAGATGGGGAGAAAATCTTTCAACAAATAATCCTAAGATCGCTCTAATATATGCAAGTGCATATGGAAATACAGCCTCAATAGGTGATGCATTGGCTAAAGGATTAAATAGAACCTCTGTGGAAGTTGAAAGTATTAATTGTGAATTTACATCTAATGATGTACTTGTAAAATCTATCCAAAATGCTGATGGATATTTAATAGGCTCACCCACATTGGGTGGACACGCCCCAACTCCAATAGTTAGCGCACTAGGAACATTGTTAGCAGAGGGTAATAGAGATAAGCCAGTGGGAATTTTTGGAAGTTTTGGCTGGAGCGGGGAAGCAATAGATTTACTTGAAACAAAATTAAAAGACGGTGGTTTTAAGTTTAGTTTTGACCCTATAAGGATTAAATTCAGTCCAAATAAACCAAAGATTAAAGAGTTAGAAGAAATAGGTACTCACTTTGGCAGAAAAATTATAAAAAAAGCAAAGAAAAAACCCAGAAAATCAGATACTGGAATGATTACAAGCAAAACGGATCCAAAGCTACAAGCTCTTGGAAGAGTAATTGGTTCACTTTGTGTCCTAACAGCCTCTAAAGGCAAAGATGAGAATAATATTAAAGGAGCTATGCTTGCATCTTGGGTTAGTCAAGCAAGTTTTTCCCCACCGGGATTAAGCATCGCAGTTGCTAAGGATAGATCGGTAGAGTCTTTACTTCAAATTGGAGATTCATTTGCCTTAAATATTTTAAGTGAAAAAGATTTTAAAGAACCTTTAAAAAGATTCACGAAACCATTTTCACCAGGTGAAGATAGATTCGAAGGCTTAAATCTTGAATTAACTCCTAATGAACAAATTATCATTCCTGAATCTTTAGCATGGTTGGATGCGTCTGTAAAAGAAAGAATGGAATGTGGAGATCATTGGGTAATATACGCTGAAGTACTACACGGAAATATACTAAAATCCGATTGTCTAACAGCAGTTCATCACCGTAAAACTGGTGCTAACTATTAAATTTTCTTATCTTATTTATGACTGAATCAAAAGATCTAATAATTATTTCAGCTAGTTGTGGGAAAAATCTAGAACTTTCTGAGAAATTTCTTGAAAAAAGTAATGAACTTAAAATAAGTTCTGAAATTTTAGATCTTACCACTCTTGATATCCCATTATTTAATCCAAGAATTCACAGCAAAGAAAATATTCCAAAAGAAATAGAGGACTTAAAAAAAAAGCTTTTTAAGATTGAAAGGTGGGTGATTTGTGCGCCTGAATATAATGGATCAATACCTCCCATCCTCACAAACTTCGTAGCATGGCTCTCTATTTCAGGAGATGACTTTAGGAATTTATTTAATGGTCAACCGATAGCAATTGCAACATTTTCTGGTGGAATAGGGTTAGAGCTGCTAACCTCATTACGCATTCAACTCGTGCATTTAGGAAGTCAAGTATTAGGGAGACAACTTTTGTCCTCATACAGCAAACCTATAGATACCAAAACTATTGAAGATATTATTCAAAGACTTTTACAAATGAGAAAATTACAAAAATAAATTTTAAAACAAAAAACTCTTATCAATTGTTTTCATTCCAAACTTTTAAAATTTCTCTAGCCATAGGAAGTGCATGTACCGAACCTCCACCAGGAGTATTTTGTGCAAAAGCCACTACAAGCACCTCACTCTTTTCCGAAGGAGTAAAGCAAACAAACCAAGCGTGATCTAGGCCACCTTCACCATCTTCAGCAGTTCCTGTTTTTCCTGACACTGGAGGTAAATTTGAAACACCATAATTAATTGATACTCCTGTGCCAGACTCTACTACTTTCCTGAGACCACTTTTTATCAATTGAATATTTTGTAGATCAACGTCAATTGGAACAAGTTTTTTATCTAGACTTTCTATATGTTTTTTAGACAAATGTGGAGTAACTAGATAACCTCCATTAGCAATTGCTGCATATGCTCTAGCTATTTGAATTGGAGTTACTTGAACAACAAATTGTCCAATAGACATACTCGCAATATCTTCTGGGACCCAAGGAGTTCTTCCTGGTTGCCCCCATCCTCTACCTTCTTTAGCCCATTTACTACTAGCAACTAATCCTATATTTTCTTGTTCAGAAATTTCAATTCCTGATAAAGAATTAAAACCAAGCTTACGGGAAGTCTTATGGATTTCATCAACTCCTACTCCATAACCTACTTGATAAAAAAATGTATTACTAGAAACTCTTAAAGCATCTTCGAAACCTATTTCCCCAAAACCTAAATCATTATGTTCTCGAAAACATTGACTCCCATAAGTTATACATGGTTTCGTATCTAACATAGTAGATCTTGGAAATTTTCCACTTTCTAAACCTGCTAAAGCAGTGACAATTTTCCAAACACTTCCTGGATCATAAGCATTTAATGCTCTGTTAAAAAGAGGTTTTTCAGAAGAATTAAATATATTATCGTATTCTTTTGCAGGCTTAAAATCCTTTGAAAAAAAATTCAAATCAAAATTAGGCCTACTTACCATCGCTCTTATTGCACCATCTCTGGGATCCATTACTATTATTGCTCCAGCTTTTTTATCTTTAAGAACTTCCTCAGCAACTAATTGAAGATTAAGGTCGATTGTTAGTGCAATATCATTGCCTTCTAGAGGAGGTCTTTTACCTAATGATCTTTTAAATTTTCCTAATGAATTTACTTCAATCATTTCTCCACCCCATTCACCTCTCAGAAAATCTTCATAAACATATTCAATTCCTGTTCTTCCTATTAAGTCATTTAATTTATAACCCTTGTTAGATAAGAATTTATATTCTGACTTAGTTATTGGCTGAGTATAACCAATAACATGAGCTGCAAGAGATTTATAAGGATAATTTCTAATTAATTTAGTAGATATTTCAAAACTAATAAAATTAACTTCATTTTCCTTGAACTTTATTATTTGATCTTCATTTAAATCTTCAAGAATAGTTACTGAAAGTTTTTGATTTTTTAGTCCATCAGAATATTTTTTTTGAATTAAATTACGATCAATATTTAAAAGGTTAGCAATTCTTGACTTATCATTTTCCCAATTTCTCTTTTTAACAAATTGAGGCTTTATTATTAGAGAATATCTAACTCTACTATCTGCTAAAACATAACCATTTTTATCTAGTATTCTTCCGCGTATCGGCTGTGAAGCAATAAGTCTGATCCTATTCTCATCTGACATCCTCCTAAAAGATTCATGATTTAAAAGTTGTAAAAAAATTAACCTAAATAGAATCAATAAAAAAGAAACAGAAGAAAAGATTAGTAAGGTTAAAGGTTGCCTCTTTAATGAAAAATTTTTTTTGTTAGGACTTGTTTTTATCAAAATATAAAATTTATTCAAATATTGTTTTTTCCAATAAAGTAATGGTTGATTTTATCTCTTTAAGTTTTGTAATTAAATCTTTATAATCTCTATCTTCAGAGTTCGCATTAAACTCATCCTTTTCAAAATTATTTGAATTCAAATTGCCACTCATAAAAATTTTACTTTTTTAAACAATTATTCCAGTTAATGAAATTTTAAATAAGAAATTTATTTTTTCAAAACTATATTAACTTAGGTAATTCATAAATATGAAAAACAAATTAATTTAATTGATCTATATTTTGTTCAAAATAAGGATTACAACTATTCTTTGATATCCCTAAAGACCATCCAATGAATGATGAAATAAATATTGTGATAATTAACGGCAAAATTGCTTGTTGAGTATTTTCAAGGCTGAGCCATTCCTTCCAACTACTAAAAAATCTTTCTCTTTGAAATTTTCTTTTTTCATTTTCTAATAATCTCGCTTTTTTAGCGAAAGATTTGATTACCCACTTTTCGAAAGGAATCTTTTTTATAATTGCCATTTTTCTCTCCACTTCTAATAATTGTCCAGAATTAAGATGAGGATGAAAAGTACTTATCAATTCAAGAGTTTTTAAAAACATCTCAACAGTTGCATCTTTTATTAGCCTTTGGTCATGACTTAAATCAGCCCACTCTATTTCTGGATAAAAACGGTTCCTGTTTGGTGAAATTTGATCCTCTGACATCTGCCCAGGTTCTCTGAGCCATCTATTAGTATTTTCGTCAAATCTCCGCCAATATAAAAAAGGATTAATAAAAATTGTTTTGCCAGATATTTTGACTACATCTTGTTGAAGATGATTAGTTATCTTTCTTTCAGAATTTTTCAATTTTATCAAAAGTCAAAATTTATAATCTTATTAAAGATTATCTATTATTAAATATTTTTCCAGAAATATGAAAAAATAATCCTATGAATATTAAGTTATTGATAATTGCCAACGCTTCTTTAAATAATTACAATATTCACAATTTAAGGAAGGTTTTGGGAAAAAATTTGAACGTAATAAATTAACCGTATCAATTATCTTGTTTTCTACCCATGAAGTAGAACAATCTAATTTAATTAGATGTACATCAAAATTTAATTGGTTATTAAAAAACTCTTCATTTTTCTTTCCATTAAAGTAAATAAGATAAGCTTCTTTAGCTACTTGAAAACCGTTTTTTTTAAATAACCACTGATACATTTCTAATTGTCTCTTATAAGCTTTTGCATATTCGTAATTTTTTAAAGTCTCAGGCCAATCAAAATTATTTCTAGATGTTGCTTTTACGTCAACAATAATAAGATCACCATTTTTTTTCTGCCAAATATCATCCACAGCGCCGCCAAAGTCATAATTATGTTCAAGTGACTTATATCTTATCCCTTGAAAATTACTTCTCCAACGTTCTAAATCTTTGTGTTTAAAAGGAACAGCATCAACACCATATTCAATAAATAAAGGATGAGGCTTTTGAATTTTTCTGTAATAATCAAATTCATTTTTACACAAATTATCTACAGCAATATTTAAAGTAAATGGTAATGAAGGTGGTTTTATTTTATATTTTTTGTCAAGCACACAACATCTTGGACAGCTTAGATATTTCTCAACCGTAGATCTACTTAATTTAATAATTTCGCTCATTTCGATTAATATCTCATTTAAAAATATTTCTTACATAAAGAAAAAGTTTTAGATTTTAAGAGATTTATAAACTTATTCCCACTCAATAGTTCCAGGTGGCTTACTTGTAATGTCATAACAAACTCTATTAACTGAAATCACTTCATTTACTATTCTATTTGCAATCCTCTCCAAAAGCTGAAAAGGAATTTTTGACCAATCTGCCGTCATCCCATCTTCACTAGATACACAACGCAAAACTATTGGCCATGCATAAGTCCTTTTATCTCCCATAACTCCTACAGTTTTAACCGGTAGCAATACTGCAAAAGCTTGCCAAATATCATTATAAAGGCCTGCTTTTTTAATTTCGTCTCTTACTATCCAGTCAGCATCTCTCAAACAATCAAGTTTTTGATTGTTCACCTCTCCCAAAATTCTTATAGCTAATCCTGGGCCAGGAAAGGGATGCCTTTTGATTATTTCATCCGGCAAACCCAGAGCAGCGCCTACTTTTCGGACTTCATCCTTAAAAAGTTTTCTTAATGGCTCAACTAATTTAAATTGCAAATCTTTTGGCAATCCACCCACATTATGATGACTCTTTATTTTTACAGCAATTCTTTCACCAGTCTTAGGATCAATATTAGTACCAGCACTTTCAATAACATCAGGATAAAGAGTACCTTGAGCTAAATACTGAAAAGGTCCTAATCTATTGCTTTCTTCTTCAAATACTCTAATAAATTCTTCACCTATAGTTTTCCTTTTTTGTTCTGGATCAGTAATCCCTTTTAATTTGGCAATAAACCTTTCCCTTGCATTAATATATTCAACTTTTATATGAAATTTCTTATCAAAAAAATTCATTAAAAATTCTGGTTCACCTTTTCTCATGAAACCTTGGTCAATAAACATGCATGTAAGCTGATCTCCAATTGCTTTATTAAGAAGAAAAGCAAGAGTTGAAGAATCAACTCCTCCTGATAGGGCAAGCAGGACTTTTTTATTGCCAACTTGCTCTCTTATCCTAGGAATTGTTTCCTCTATAAAAGTTTCGGCTGTCCAATCAGCCTCACAAGAAGAAATTTTATAAACAAAATTTTTAATTACCGTCATCCCAAACTCTGAATGTATAACTTCAGGATGAAATTGTACACCAAATAATTTCTTTACATCATTTGAAATTGCAGCATGGATTGTGTTCTCAGTATGAGCAATTTTGTTAAATCCATCAGGCAAACAATTAATAGAATCGCCATGACTCATCCACATAATAGATTTATCTTCTACATCAGCAAAGAGCTCAGATTTTTTATCAATATTAATTGGTGCTCTACCATATTCAGCTTTTTTGGTTGCTGAAATAACAGATCCTCCAAGTTCATTAACCATTAATTGCATTCCGTAGCATATGCCAAGAATAGGAATTCCTAAATTAAAAATTTTTTCATCACACTTTGGAGCATTTTGTTCATATACAGAATTTGGGCCCCCACTTAAAATAATTCCTTTAGGATTAATACTATTAATTTCCTTAATTGAAATACAATTACTTACTACTAGAGAGAAAACATTCGTTTCTCTGATTCTTCTTGCAATCAATTCAGAATATTGAGATCCGAAATCTAAAATCAATATTGAAGGATCTCTTTCTTTTTTTAAAGATGTTTGACTCATGTATAAAAATTAGCTCAATTTATTTAGAAAAGCATAGCGAATCGCAAATTAATCTCATTGAAAATAAGAAATATACTTTTTACCGTAAATTCCAGCCCACCTTATTTTCCTTTTTCTATCAAAAATGATTGATGCAATTTCCATATTAGTTTTTACATACCTATTTACATAAGCTAAAGAACGGTTTTCAATCGTATTTGATAAATTCTCAAATAATTTATCAGCTAAAGATTGATTAAATTTTTCAAGAATTAGTAATGCATCTTCAAGATTATTTAATTGAGATAATTCTTCTATTATTACAGAAGGTACCTTTTCTTGAACTGCTAAATAAACAAGGATCTCAATTCTTGCATCAGCTAAATGATTATGTGTATGAAAAATTCCACCTGCTAATTTAATTAATTTTCCGTGATAACCAAAAAGAATTACAGTTTTAACTTTTTTTATTGCAGCATCAACTAATAATGGTCCTATCCAATTTCCAATCTTGATAATTGGCAAATTAACATTATGAGTTTTTGCCAAATTTAAACCATTTTCACCAATAACATAAACAACTTTTTCTTTACGACCATCTTTAATTAACTTTGCTAGCTTAGTTTTAGCCTCTTCTAATTGATCGGGTGAAGCGCTCGAATAAGTCTCAGCTGAAGTACCAATAATAGATAATCCATCCACGATACCAAATGACTTATTACTTGTTCTTTCAGCCAAAAATTCCCCATTTGGGAAAATAATTTCTAATTTCAAACTAAAGCCCTTAGGAATAATTTCTAGTAAATTTTTAAATAAAACTTCTTTTGCAAAATTAGAAATACATATCTCTGATGTATCCTCTTTTATACCTACACCAAATCCTGCAATAATATTTATTGGAATTGTTTTGACAGGATTATTAAGAGAAATTTTTTCTAAAGAAACTATTGTCCATATTTCTAAGTTTTGTGTAATGTCAAGATCTAAACCAGACTTTGCAAAAGCAATTCCTAATGCATGCGAGTTATCATTCAGTAAGCCAACAGAATGAATCTCGATTTTTATTTCTTTTTTTTCATTAGGAATTTTTATTACTTCAAAATTCTCAAATGGTAACCCTACTAGTTTTTTTAATGCTGACCTAGCAGCTCCAGCAACCCATAAAGGTAAAGAAAATCCTTTTTTCAAATCAAGTAATTGAAAAATATATAATGAGAACTAATCTTAGAATGACCTATTTAACAAAAAGTGGCCATACAACAAAAATTATCATTGATGATTCCTGGACCCACACCAGTTCCAGAGAAAGTTTTGCAAGCATTAAGTAAGCATCCAATAGGTCATCGCAGTAAAGAATTCCAAGATCTTGTAGAAAGCACTACTAAAAATTTAAAGTGGCTTCATCAAACCCAAAATGATGTTCTAACAATTACTGGTAGTGGGACTGCTGCAATGGAAGCGGGAATAATAAATACCTTAAGTAAAGGAGATAAAGTAATTTGTGGAGAAAATGGAAAATTTGGTGAAAGATGGGTAAAAGTTGCGAAAGAATTTGGTCTAGAAGTAATAAAAGTTTATTCCGAATGGGGGACTGCTCTTGATCCAGAAAAATTCAAAAAATTATTAGAAGAAGATAAACAAAAAGAAATAAAGGCAGTTATTTTAACTCATTCTGAAACCTCAACAGGTGTAATTAATGATCTAGAAACTATAAGTAAATATATTCGCGAACACAAAACAGCTTTATCAATTGTTGACTGCGTTACAAGTCTTGGAGCATGCAATGTACCAGTAGATGCATGGGAATTAGATATTGTTGCTTCAGGATCACAAAAGGGATATATGATACCTCCAGGACTTAGTTTTATAGCAATGAGCCAAAAAGCATGGGAAGCTGCAGAGCATTCTAATTTACCAAAATTTTATTTAAATTTAAAATCCTACAGAAAAAGTCTTTTAAGTAATAGTAATCCATATACTCCTGCAGTTAATTTGGTTTTTGCTTTAGATGAAGCGTTAAAAATGATGAGACAAGAAGGCTTAGATAACATTTTCCTCAGACACAATAAACATAAAATAGCAATTAGCAACGCAGTCAAGGCTTTAAATTTAAAATTATTTGCTGATGAAAAACATTTAAGCCCTTCAATTACTGCAATAAAGACTGAAGGAATGGATGCTGAAGAGTTTAGAAAAAAAATCAAAAATAATTTTGATATTTTACTTGCTGGTGGTCAAGACCATTTGAAGGGAAAAATATTTAGAGTAGGACATTTGGGTTATATAAATGATAGGGATATTATTACAATAATCTCTGCAATAAGTAATACACTTCTCAACCTCGGCAGGATAACTACCCAACAAGCTGGTGAAGCATTAGTTGTTGTATCTAAACATCTTGAGGGAGGTTAAGTTCCTGGCTCTTCAACATTTCCTCCTAATTCAACAATCTTTTTTCGAAGAATAATTGATTTTTTTTCATCACCTTTGGTCTGAGCTATGGCGAGGGCAAACTCTAATTTTTCGAGCTGGTGGCCCCCCTCAAAAAAAGATAATTTTTTCTTTATGCGGTTTTTATTATCTTTGAGTGAAATTTGTGAAGACATAAAAATTCAAGCTTTAATTAATATTATGCCAACAAAAGGGGACATTACGAGAGGAAACTAAAAATATTATTTGACTATAAACTTAAACAAAAAAAATTTTTTCTAATATTATGTGCAAACATCTCTCAAATGTATGCCAAACATAAATTTAATTTATTATCTCGTTGCAGGTTGTATTTTTGGAGCTTTAGCTTTAAAAACAGGTATTCCTGCAGCTCCTCTTGCAGGTGCTTTAATAGGCGCAAGCTTGCTTAGCATTAGTGGCAAAGTCGGCATAGCAGAGTGGCCAATGGGCACAAGAACAATTTTAGAAATCGGAATTGGAACAGTCATTGGTACATCATTAACAAAAGACTCATTAGTTGATATTCAAAACTTATGGAGGCCAGCCATATTAATAACTTTTACTTTAGTTATTACTGGATTAGCAATTGGATTATGGACAAGCAGATTACTTAATATAGATGTAATTACAACAATTCTAGGGGCTGCACCAGGAGGGATCAGCGGAATGAGTCTAGTAGGCTCTGAATACGGAGTTGGAGCTGCGGTAGCAACTTTACACGCAGTAAGACTAATCACTGTGCTTCTAATCCTTCCCTTAGTTGTCAAATTATTAAATTTGTTTGGAGTAATAAAATCTTAAATTTCTATAGACATATTCCTAATAAAAGATATTTTAAATAGGAGGCAAAAATTAAATGCAAAAATTTAAAAAAAAATTAATTTTTACAATCCTCATAATAGTCACACCACTATTCCTCCAAACATCCAAAGTTAAAGCAGGTTCATTTGGAGCAGAAATTTTCTGTACTATGAGAGATGGGGGGAATGACCATGAAAGCAGTTGGGATGCAGCATATACATACATAAAAAAACAAAAAGGAGGAATTTTCAAAGTCTCCCCTAAACAAGCAGCAGCGCAAATTACTGAAACAGTTATAAGAGAAAGAGAAAAATTTAGTTATTGCGTTGAATATTTAGATAATCTTCATCCAAATAGAAAACTAATACGAGATTTAGAAAAAGAAGAGGAAAGAAAAGAAAAGGAAGCAAAGAACAGAGAAGTAAAGAGAAAAAGACTAGAAAAGGAATTAGAGGAAACTAATGAAGAATTTACTGATGAAACACTTGAAAGATATAGTTACTAATTAAGGTTACAGAAAGATAGTAATAATTCCTAAATTTTAATAAATACTTTTTTGTATCTAAAAACACTAAATCATATTTTTGCTTGTAAATTTTGGCTGAAAAGCATAAATAAATCTTGACTTTTGATGTATTCAAGTCAATATTCATTTAACTAAATATTCTGAATGCATATTAATGATGCGGTTTTTTTAGAGGATTTATGTCCTAAGTTCAGATTAAGACAATGGCGAAAATCTATTCATAGGTTTACAGGAAAAAGTTGTATATATTGCGGAAAACCATCTGAATCTATTGATCATGTTTTACCACGTAGTCAAGGCGGTTTGAGTACGACAGAAAATTGCGTGCCTGCATGTCTTTCATGTAATGGGGACAAATCAGATAAAAATGCTTTTTATTGGTATAGAAAACAAAAATTTTATGACCCTCGTAGAGCAATGGCTATAAGAGCATGGTTAGAGGGAGATTTGAGATTAGCTTTAAGATTATTGCAATGGGCTAATCCTAATTTTAAATTAAAACAAAATTACGAGAAAGATGAAACAGAATATAACGCAGCTTAACTACCAAACATTACATATTTTTTTAGAATTGTAATTCTCACAAATATTTCCCAATTCTCTTGCAGATTCTGGGAATATTAAAATTGTCAAGAATGAAATGATAAGTACAAATAATTTTTGATAGAATTTAAAACTAATTAAACTAATTTCTTTTTTTGTAAAACAACTATAACTTTTGCAAACGGAATAAGTTTTTATTTTTAAATCAGGCCTAAGAGTTGTCCTCATCACTAATTAATACATATGTACTACTCTAACATCGCATGAAGAGTTCCGCAAGTTCACTAGTAAAGAAAAATAAATTTTTAGTCTTAGGATGTGGTTTCAGCGGTAGTTTCTTTGCAAAAACATTAAGGCAACAAGGTTGTACTGTTTTGACAAGTTCCAGATCTGAAAAACAATATCCAGAGAGTTTCTTATTCAATAGCGAAAGCAACAAGGAACCCAATGAAAAAATTTTTGATGGAACCACGCATATTCTTAGTTGCATTCCTCCAGATAAAAATGGAAATGATCCAGTATTAAAAATTCTTAAAAATAAATTAAAAAGTTTGCCTCTTGAATGGGTTGGCTATTTATCAACAACAGGAGTTTATGGAAATACCCAAGGTAATTGGGTTTCTGAAATTGATCAACCAAATCCTTTTCAAAAAAGAAGTCAAAAAAGATTAAATTGTGAAAAAGAATGGATTGCATCTGGTTTGCCTGTACAAATTTTTAGGTTACCCGGTATTTATGGGCCTGGACGATCCACTTTTGAAGCAATAAAAAATAAAAAAATTCGTATCATATCAAAAAAAAATCAGGTATTTTCAAGAATTCATGTTGCTGACATCACAAATGCAATAATTTATCTATTACAGAACAAAAATTCCTTAAAGTTTCACCAAATTATTAATATTGCAGATGACGAACCCTGTTCTCAGATGGAAGTAATTCAATATTGTTACGATTTACTTAGTTTAAAAATGCCAAAGCCAATATTATTTGAGGATGCAAAAAAGGAATTATCGCCTATCGCTCAATCTTTTTGGATGGAAAATAGAAGGGTTTCTAATAAACTTTTATGCGAAACGCTCGGATATGAACTAATTTATAAAAACTATAAAATAGGTTTAAAAAATTGCTATCTGAATAGTTAAAAAATAAATCTAAAAACTTTTTATGAATTTTCAAAATGCAAATAAAACATTGAAGGTAGTATTAAGCGTCGGAGATGAGTCAGGTATTGGACCCGAAATAATCTTAAAAGCACTTTGTTCTAATGAGATACCAGAAAATATTGACTTTACATTAGTTGGATCAAAAAAAAATCTACAAAATACATATGAGCACCTTAGGGCCTTAGGATTAAAAAACCTAGCAAATCCTAAAAATTTAAAAATACAAGATCTCGAAATTACCCCTTCAAATAATGAACATAAATCAAGTTACGGTAATTCAAGTTTCCAATATTTAAAAAAAGCAATAGAAATTGTAAAACAATATCCCAATTCAGCACTTGTAACTGGACCAATCTGCAAGAAATCATGGTCTTTAGCAGGTCATTACTTCTCTGGCCAAACTGAAGTATTAGCAAAATCATGCGGAGTAAAAAAAGTTGGCATGTTATTTACAGCAAAATCACCAATTACAGGTTGGAGATTTAATACTTTACTAGCTACAACTCACATAGCGCTTTGTGAAGTTCCCAAGCAATTAACTGCAGAATTAATCCATTCCAAATTGGATCTTTTCAAAGATTTTTGTAATACCTATATTGACAATCCTACTTTAAAAGTAGCCGGATTAAATCCTCATGCCGGTGAAGAGGGTATTTTAGGTCATGAAGAAAAAGATTGGCTCAATGATGCATTAATTAGATGGAATGAGAAAAATAAAGGTATTAAATTATTAGGCCCTTTGTCACCAGATAGTTGCTGGAATTCTTCCGTAAAAGCTTGGAATAATAAAAATGCTGAAAAGCATGATGGCATTCTTGCTATGTATCATGATCAAGGTTTAATACCAATGAAAGTGATAGCTCTTAACTATTCAGTCAATACCACAATAGGTTTACCCTTTGTGAGGACTTCTCCAGATCATGGAACAGGATTTGATATTGCTGGAAAAGGTATTGCTCAATCTCAAAGCATGATTGAGGCTATAAAAGCTGCTATTGAAATGACTAACAATTCAAGACTGCTTAACACGCATTAGAACTTGACCAAATTCAACTGGCGTCCCATTTTCAACAAGAATCTCAACTATTTCAGCATTAAATTCAGATTCAATTTCGTTCATTAACTTCATCGCTTCCAAAATACAAATAGTTTGACCAACCTTCACGTTATTTCCTACTTCGACGAATGGCTCCTCTCCAGGTGCTGCAGCCCTATAAAATGTACCAACCATAGGAGAAGTAATTTCAGTTAGGTCAGGACTTCCTGGAGGAGCAACCAGAGGTGCTACAGGCTCATTAATAGCTGGGGTATTATCATTGGTATTTTTTTGATTAGCAATTGCTCGCCTGTCGAATGAAGTATTAGAAACTAAATTATTATTAACTTGATTTTGATCAAATAAATTCCTTTTTATTTCGAGTTTAAAATCCTCTCCCTCTAACGAGAACTCTTGAATGTCACTTGTAGAGATTTTCTCTATTAAGCGGTTTAAGTCTTCATGATCTAATTTCATAACCATTAATTTTCACGTCCAAGATAACTATCATTACGAGTATCAACTTTAATCATTTCTCCCACAGAAATAAATAAAGGAACCATAACTTGAGCACCTGTTTCTAGAATAGCCGGTTTAGTACCCCCACTAGCAGTATCACCTTTAACTCCAGGATCAGTTTCTGTAACTTTCAAAGTAATTGATATGGGAAGTTCTACTTCTAAGACTTTACCATTATGGAAAATTACATTAACTTCCATTCCCTCTTTTAAATACTTTGCACCTTTACCGATTTGCTCAGAAGTGAGTCTTGTTTCCTCAAAACTTGTCATATCCATAAAAACATAATCGCCAGACTCCACATAAGTATGTTGCAGGTTAGACTTCTCAAGGATAGCCTGTTGTACTGATTCTCCGGCTCGAAAAGTTTTTTCAACCACGTTGCCGCTTTGAACTGATTTTAATTTTGTTCGCACAAAAGCAGAACCCTTACCAGGCTTAACATGTAGAAATTCTACAACACGCCAAACTTGCCCATCCAATTCGATGGTTGTTCCTGTGCGAAAATCGTTACTGGAAATCATTCCTGTATTAAATCCTCATGGATCATAAACCTCCGAGAGTGCTATGCAAAAATTCTTATCAAATCAGAACAAACTTTTATTAATTTTACCAATCGTAATTTTACATGTTTTTCTCTTTAAACCTACTCAAGTATTAGCTGATTTACCTACTGGAAATGCAGTAAAAGATCCTAATGCAATCCTCAGAAATGCTCTCCCTATCAAGCAAGTTGAGTTACAAGAAATTCAACACAAATTAGAAGAAACAAGTGATCTTGTAAGAGGAGGAAGATGGCCCGCTCTTACGAAAACTGTTACAAAATGTCAATCTTTGCTGAAAAAATACCAAAGTCGAATTGTCCAAGAATTACCAAACGATAAAAAGGAAATTGCTGAAAAAACATTTTTAGAGCTTAAAGAAAATTTTGATAACCTTCAAGATCATTCTAAATCTAAGGATAAATACTCGTTTGTAGCAACTCGAAAAGAGGCTTTAGATAAAATAGGTGGACTAGAAGAATATTTTTTGCCAACTGAATTTCCTTACAAAATTCCAGAAGATTTTGATAATCTACCAAGATTACTGGGCAGAGCAACAGTCAATATAAAGACCTCTAAAGGAGAGATGAAAGCTATTGTGGATGGATTTAACGCTCCACTTACTGCAGGAGCGTTTATAGATTTATCTTCAAAAAACTTCTATAAAGATTTACCTATTAACAGAGCAGAAGAATTTTTTGTACTTCAAACAGGTGATCCAACTGGTGAAGATATTGGTTACATAGATCCTCAAACAAACGAAGAACGTCACGTTCCCCTAGAAATTAGAATTCCTAATGAAAAAGATACTTTCTATAATCAAACTTTTGAAGATTTAGGTCTTTACACTGAGACGCCAACATTACCTTTTGCTACGCTTGGAACTCTAGGATGGTCTCATTCGAATACCGCAGTTGATGATGGCTCATCACAATTTTTCTTCTTTTTATATGAAGCAGAATTAAATCCAGCAGGTCGAAATTTAATTGATGGAAGAAATGCTGCCTTTGGATACGTTGTAGATGGATTTGATGTACTAGAAGAGCTCACTAAAGATGACACAATAACTTCAATTGACGTTTTAGAGGGGATTGAAAACCTTAAATTAAATGCATAAAGAAATATTAGAAGAAATAGGGGAAAAAGAATTAATAAATAGGCTAGGAAAATTTATGCCTAAAAATCAAGTTTCAGATGATTGCGCTTTAATCAAAACTAAAAATGATAATTTACTTGTTAATACTGATTCTTTAGTAGAAAACGTCCATTTTATTGATACTAATATTTGTCCTCAAGACCTTGGGTGGAAAGCAGTTGTTAGCAACATATCTGACTTATTATCCAGTGGAAGCAAAAAAACTATAGGTATTACAATAAGTCTAATTCTACCTGCTAGAACTGAGTGGATTTGGATTGAAGAATTATACAAAGGAATAAATAAAGCATTAAAAGAATATGGAGGGATGATTCTGGGAGGAGATTGTTCAAAAGGAGATGAAAAAATTATTTCAATTACGGCCTTGGGAATTCAAGGTGAGCTTGAATTACGAAGAAACGCATGTAAACCAGGAGATATTATCTTAACGACAGGAATTCATGGCCTTAGTAAACTAGGATTTATGATACAAAATAATATAAATTTAGATAATAATGTTTCTCTTAATAGAGAGTTAATCACTAAGTCCATTCAACACTTTTGTCGTCCTAAAGTTTACCCAAATTTTCTAAAAAATCTCCTTAAAACTCGATCTAATAAAAAATTAAGAAAAATAGGTTGTACCGATAGTAGCGATGGTCTTTTTCAAGCCGTACAAGATTTAACATTAGCTAGCAATTGTAAAGCAATAATGAATTACGAAAAAATACCTAAAGATAAATATTGGCCCCAAGGAGATAAATGGGATGAATATTATTTTTTTGGAGGAGAAGATTATGAATTAGTTTTCTCATTACCAAAAAAATGGGCAAATAATTTAACTAAACTTGATAAAAATATTTACGAGATTGGATATTTCGTTAATGGTGAACCATCAATAGAATTTAAAGATAAAAATAAAAATCAATTATTGCAAAACACACCTTTTAAGCATTTTTAATTATTCCCAATTTTTAGCAACAATCTCTGCTAAATCTACGACCCTTTGACTATAGCCCCACTCGTTGTCGTACCAGGCAAGGACCTTAACAAGATTTTCACCGATACACATGGTAAGATCGCTATCAACAATTGATGATTCATTTGTACCCGCATAGTCACTTGACACTAATGGTTCATCTCCATACTTAATAATTCCTTTCATTGAGCCTAAGGATGCTTCCTTAAGAGCATTATTAACTTCTTCGGCTGTGACAGATTGAGAAGATTCAAAAACGAAATCTACCGCTGAAACGTTAGGAGTTGGAACTCTCATTGCAATTCCTGTTAATTTGCCCTTCATTTCAGGGTATACCAATGCTACTGCTTTTGCGGCACCTGTAGAAGTAGGAACAATATTGGTAGCGGCGGCTCTAGCCCTTCTTAAATCTCTGTGACTATTATCT
This sequence comes from Prochlorococcus sp. AG-347-I04, assembly GCA_003281625.1. GTDB lineage: Bacteria > Cyanobacteriota > Cyanobacteriia > PCC-6307 > Cyanobiaceae > Prochlorococcus_A. The sequence goes on along the minus strand of QCBL01000009.1, from coordinate 13,667 downwards.
AAGATTCTTTGATCACCTGTATAGCTGTGAATTGTAGTCATCAAACCTTTATTAATCCCAAAGGTTTGATCCAACACTTTAACCACTGGAGCTAAACAGTTTGTTGTGCAACTAGCATTACTCAAAATATCATAATCTTTGTGTTTATATGTATCAGCATTCACTCCAACTACATAAGTACCAACGCCATCGCCTTTTCCAGGAGCGGTTAAGATAACTTTTTTTGCTCCTACGTCTAAGTGCTTACTTGCTCCTACGTCTGTATTGAAAACTCCAGTAGATTCAATAACTAAATCTACACCCCAGTCTTTCCAAGGAAGATTCATTGGATTCCTATCAGAAAAGCATTTAATTGTCTTGTTATTAATTACAAAAGTATCATCTGTATATTGAATATCAACACCATCTAGTTGACCCAGGACTGAGTCGTACTTCAATAAATGAGCATTAGTCTTGGGATCTGAGGTAACGTTAATTCCAACTACTTCAATATTGGTGTAAGCCCCTCTACTAAGCCAACAACGCATAAAGTTTCGACCAATTCTGCCAAAGCCGTTAATTGCAACACGCAAAGTCATAACAAATAATTTCCAAATGATTAACCTAAGTTGCTGATCATACTGAATTTTGTGCAATAACGTAAGGTTTTTTTGATTTATTAAGCAAATAAGTCTAGTTTTGTATTAATTCAAGGAAAAAAAACTTTTTTTTAAAAAAAAAATAGCAAAATTTTACCTAGAAGTTATTTTGATTTAAGTAAAAGATAAACATTGAATAAAGAATTACTGTTGAAAAGTCATTTTCATTTTATTGGGATCGGAGGTATTGGAATGTCAGCATTAGCTATAGGTTTACTGAAAAAAGGTTGTTCGGTTTCAGGATCTGATTTATTTAAAAATAATGAAACTAATAAACTAGAGCAATTAGGTGCAGTAATCTTTACTTCGCAAGTTCGACAAAATATTGAATTTGTAATTTCAAAATTTACTAACAAATTGATAAATTTTGTTGTGAGTTCTGCAATAAAGCCAGAAAATGAGGAATTTTCGTACTGCAGAGAAAAAAATTTATCAGTAAAACATCGTTCGGAGATACTTGCAATGCTAATGCGTACCTACACTTCATTGGCTGTAGCAGGTAGCCACGGAAAAACATCAACCAGTACATTTCTTTCAACAATCCTTGAGTTGTGTACACATAATTCCTCTTCAATAACTGGCGGAATTATTCCTATTTATAACTCTAATTGTCACTTAGAAAATACAAAATTCTTGGTAGCAGAAGTTGATGAATCTGATGGAACAATTATTAAATATAAATCTGATATTGGAATAATCAATAACATTGATTTTGATCATTGCGATCATTTTTCTAATTTAAATGAAGTCATATCTTCTTTTAAAAGTTTCGCTACAAACTCTAATAAATTATTACTTAATTTTGATTGTGAAACCTCCAGAAATAATTTTTATTCGGATAGTAATTGGTCAAATATTACTGCAAAAAAAGTAGCTTACGCCATAATCCCGACTGAAATTAATGCAAGAAATACAATTGGAAAATATTATGAGAATGGAAATTTTATTAGTAATTTAGATATACCAATTCCAGGATTACACAATCTATCTAATATCACCGCAGCAATAGCAGCTTCAAGAATGTTAGGTATAGATTTTATAGAAATTAAGAAAAATATAAAATATCTCAAACTACCAAAAAAAAGGTTTGAATTCAGAGGCCAAATAGAGGAACGACATTTATATGATGACTATGCTCATCATCCAAACGAAATAAAAGAGACAATTAAATTAGGAAGATTATTTATTGAGCAACTACTTAATAATGAATATCAGAAAAGTCGATTAATAGCCATATTTCAACCTCATAGATACTCTAGAGTTAAGCAATTTACTAAAGAATTTGCTGAAGAATTATCAAAAGCAGATGTTATTTATGTAACCAGTATTTATGGAGCAGGAGAAGAAAATGAAGATAAAATTACTTCAAAAATTATCACTGATCTGATTTATGAAAAAAATAAAAATGTAAGTTACGTAAATAACTATAATGAAATTACGAAGAATTTTTACGAATTAACTCAAAGAGGGGATTTAATATTGAACATGGGAGCTGGTGATTGTCATAATTTTTGGTCAATTTTAAATGGAAAAAACTAATTTATGGATAAAAAATTTTTTTCTGAAAAATGCAATTTGAGTAATTATACAACTATTAAAGTGGGAGGAGTAGCTGAATATTTTGCTGAGCCAAGAAGCATTGAAGAATTTTCATATCTAATAAAATGGGCTAATTTAAACAACCAAAAATGGCAAATAATTGGCGCAGGTTCAAATCTTTTAATAAATAATATTTTCATAAAAGGTTTAGTTGTGTGTACAAAAAAAATGAAATCATTAACTATAGATCCATATTCAGGATTTGTTGAAGCAGAAGCAGGTGTTATGCTCCCAACATTATCTAATTCTCTCGCTAAAAATGGATTACAAGGAGGTGAATGGGCTGTAGGAATTCCAGGAACATTAGGAGGAGCAATTTACATGAATGCTGGCACTGGTAATTTATCTCTTGCAAAAAATCTTATTTCAGTAAAAGTTATAAATAATAAAACTCATGAAAAACTTGAAATTAAAAAAAAGGATATCAACTTTGAGTATAGATATAGCTCTTTTCAAATTAATAATTTAGCAATAATTAGTGCAAAACTACATTTTGAGCCTAATGGAAATCTCGAACAATTAATTCAAACAACCAAAAATAACCTCAAATTAAAAACAGAAACGCAACCATATCATCTGCCAAGTTTTGGGAGTGTTTTTAAAAATCCTACAAATAATTTTGCTGCAAAATTAATTGATGATCTGGGTTTAAAGGGATTTAAAATTGGCGGTGCAGAAATTTCTACAATGCATTCAAATTTTATAATCAACAATTATTCAGCAAGTTCAAAAGATATTTATGATTTAATAACTTCAATTCAACAAAAAGTACTACAAAAAAAGGGTATTTATTTGCAACCGGAAGTAAGAATGGTTGGTTTTGACTATTCTAATTAAAGAAACTTTTTTATAAAATGGCAGGTTTTGGACTTCCTAATTTTGGACAACTTACAGAAGCTTTTAAAAAAGCTAAACAAATTCAGCAAGATGCTCAAAAGTTACAAGATGAACTTGAAAATATGGAAATTGAAGGGAAGAGTGATGATGAAATGGTGAAGGTTTGGATAAGTGGTAACCAACTTCCCTTAAGGGTAGAAGTACAAGAAGATATTCTAAATTCGGATAAAGAAAAAATAGAGCAAAATATTTTACAAGCTATTCAAACAGCACATGAATTGTCTACTACGACAATGAAAGAAAGGATGAATGATTTGACTGGTGGATTAAATCTTAATCTTCCTGGTTTTGATAATAGTGACTCTTAGTAGATTCAATCATTTCTTTATAAAAAAAATATCTTTCGAAGGATTTATTTAAATTACAGCCCTCATCGTTTAAATGTAAGCAGTTGCGAAATTTACACCTAATTCCTTCATCTACTACCTGTTTATATATTTCTGGATAAAGATTTGGTAACAACCTCATATCAACCTTTAGAGGTTGCATATTAAAACCAGGAGTGTCTACAATAAAGCTTTGATTTGATATAGAGAATAACTCAACATTTCGAGTAGTGTTTTTACCTCTCTTAATTTTATGAGAAACTGGCGCAGTACTATTTTGAAGACCTGGAATTATCATATTAAGTAAAGTAGTTTTGCCAACACCAGATGGGCCCATAAAAATTGAACACTCTTTTTGCTTTAACTCAGCTAATAAATTATTAAAGTAATGAGATTTCTTTAAATTTAAAGTTATTGCTTGATAACCCCACCTCTCAAATTTATCAACTAACGAGAATCTTCTTTTATCTGAAATTAAATCGCATTTTGTCAAAACTAAAGAAACTTCAACTCCCATCGATTCTGCTGATATCAAAAACCTATTAACTTGAGATAAATTTAACTCTGGCTCGTCTACAGAAAAAGTTATGTATATGTTAGAAATATTTGCAACTGAGGGTCTAACTAATAAATTTTTTCTTTTTTTTATACTTTTTATTACTGCGCGTTTGCTTAGTAAATCAATATTTTCAATCCAAACTTCGTCTCCAACATAAATTAATTGATCTTTGAAATTTATAGACTTCCTCACCTTACATAAGAATTTTTGGCTATCTCCTAAGTTTTCTTGATTTTTTAAGTCAACTAAAAAAAAGTTATTAAATTTTTTCGTAACTAAACCTAAATGTTTATTATTATTTTTCATTCAATATTTTTATTTTTATAAACTTTTCATTTTCTTGGATTTTTTTAAAAAAACATCCAATCTCTTTTAAATTATTAATTACCATTTCTTCTGGTTCACCTTTATCTAGTTCAACTATAAGTTGTTCATTTTTGGATAACTTCTCTAAAGCCAATTTAATTTTGACAACATTTAGAGGGCACGGTACAAATTTGAGATCCAAATGCTTGGAAGAAGTCATTAAGATTCTTTACCAAATAATTTACTAAAAAGTCCACTACTTGAATTAATATTTTTATCTGAATATTGAGAAGCTAAGCCTTCTAAAAGCTTTCGTTCTTCATCAGTTATGCGAGTAGGCAATTTTACCTTTACTAAAACTTCATGATTTCCTCTAGCAACTGGATTACCAAGTCTAGGAACACCTTTATTTTCAAGTGAAAGTGTTGTATTTGGCTGGGTTCCACTTGGAATTTTTAAATTAACATTTCCATCAACTGTAGTAATTTCAACAGTGTCTCCTAAAATAGCCTGTAAATAACTCACATTTATTTCTGAATAAATAGTCACACCATCGCGTTTCAATTTTGAATCATTCTTCACCTTGATAAAAACATAAAGATCTCCAGCTGGGCCTCCTTTTAAACCAACATTTCCCTCTCCGGAAACTCTTAATTTAGTACCAGTATCAACTCCTGCAGGTATATTAATTCTTAATTTTTTTCTGACTTGCTTTACTCCATTACCACCACAAGTTGCACACGGATCTGCAATTATCTGACCAGCTCCATTACATGAAGGACATTCAGCTACTTGTGTAAAATTACCAAAAGGTGTTCTCGTGGCTCTTCTGACTTGTCCACTGCCCCCACATGTTGAACAAGTTTTTGGTCCGGTTCCCGGTTTAGCGCCTGTTCCCCTACAAACTTCACATGTCTCAAGATGAGGAATTTTAATTTCTCTTTGTTGGCCAAATATTGCGTCTTTAAAATCAACATTTAGGTCATATCTTAGATCATCTCCTTGTTGAGGACCTCTTCTTTGAGTTCTACCTCCCTGAGGATTTTGTCCACCAAAGCCATTAAAAAAAGTTTCAAATAAATCTGCGAAGCCACCCATATCCCCCATATCAGGCATTCCAGCGGCGCCTCCTAGGCCAGCCTCTCCAAACTGATCATATCTAGCTCTTGTTTCAGGATCAGCTAATGCTTCATAAGCCTTGCCAATTTCTTTAAATTTATCTTCAGCACCAGGTTCTTTATTAACATCAGGATGATATTGCCTCGCTAATTTTCTATAAGCCTTTTTTAAGGTATCCGCATCAGCATCTCTTGAAACTCCAAGTATTTGGTAAAAATCAGCCATTAGATAATGCTCAAATAAGAATTTGTAATTTATACATCTTCAGAAGTATTTACCCCTGAATCGACATCCCCTTCAACTTTATCCTTTTCTACTTCCTGTTGTGAATTTTGTTTTCCAGGTCCCATAGAAACTTTAACCAAAGCATGCCTCAAAACCTTACCATCTATATGATATCCGCGCTGCAATTCTTCAATAATAAAATCCTCTTCAAACTCTTCAGAAGGCTCTCTTAATACAGCTTCATGCAAATTTGGATCAAATTGCTGACCAACAACTCTCATAGGTGACACTCCCTGTTGTTTTAAAACTTCTACTAATTGTTTGTACAATCCTTGATAACTTCTATGAAGAGCTTGAGCCTCTTCACTTTCTGGTTTCAGCTGTTGTCTTGCTCTTTCAAAATTATCAACAATAGGAAGTATTGCCGTTAAGGTTTTTGAAACAAGTTGGATTTTTAAATCATCCTGATCCCTAGACTGCCTTTTTCTAAAATTATCAAAATCTGCAGATATCCTTACATATTGGTTCTTTAATGTCTCGTGTTCTTTTTCTAGTTGTTCTAGTCTTGCATCATTATTTGAAAGAGTATTTTTTAATTCTTCAGTATCGATTTCTTCTGTTTTTTGGTCAGATATTTCATCATTTCTAATCTTAGGATCTTTAACCGACAAATTGTCTTCAGGAGAGTTATCCTGATTAGAAACATCATTTTCTTTATTTTCAATATTGTCTGATTGATTTTCAACCATTTTTCAAAAATTTAATAAGACTATTCTCCAATAAAGTGATGCACAAAACAAGTTGCGGAAGGCCGCACAAAAATTTTAGTCAGGAACAAACCTCAATGCTAGGCCGTTATTACAATATCTTTTACCAGTAGGAAGTGGCCCATCATTAAAAACATGTCCTTGATGGCCTCCGCATCTTGAGCAATGATATTCGGTTCTAGGAACGATTAACTTGAAATCAACCTTTGTTTCAACTGACCCTTGAATTGAATCCCAAAAACTTGGCCATCCTGTACCACTATCAAACTTTTTATCTGAGGAAAAAAGAGGCAAATCGCATCCTGCACAATGAAAAACTCCCTTTCTTTTCTCATTATTTAATTGGCTACTGAAAGCTCTTTCAGTTCCTTCCTCCCTCAAAATATAATAAGATTCTGGACTAAGCCTAGATTTCCATTCGTCTTTTGAGAAATTCCACTCTTCTCTGGCATTAAAAGAAGATGCTAATACTTGCATAGGCTTAAAGATTATTTTTAAGATTGACATAGTAGGAATTAGAATAAAGGTTCTTCTTGATAAAAATTGATTCATATATTTAGATCGCAAAAAAGTAATGAATTTCAATCAGCTTAATTCTATTAAAAATATTCATAAATTAAGTATTGCTCCAATGATGGATTGTACTGATAAACACTTCAGAATGATAATGAGAAAAATAAGTTCTGAAGCTCTATTATATACCGAAATGATTGTTGCTCAGAGCTTAATTCATACAAATAAAAGAGAAAACTTTCTAGATTTCAATAGTGAAGAACACCCGATATCGATTCAATTTGGTGGGGACGATCCTAAAATCCTTAAAGAAGCAGCGCGCATGGCACAGGATTGGGGTTATGACGAAATAAACTTTAATGTTGGTTGTCCGAGTCCAAGGGTTTGTTCTGGAAATTTTGGTGCTTCACTTATGAAAGACCCTAAAAAGGTCGCAAAATGTATAGAGTCTTTAAAAAATAATTGCAACTTACCGGTTACGATCAAACACAGAATAGGTGTAGACAACGATGATAGTTTCATTAACTTGAATAATTTCGTAAGAATTATTGCAAATGCTGGTGTAGACAGATTTACAGTTCATGCAAGGAAAGCGATTCTAAAAGGTCTAAATCCAAAACAAAACAGGACAATACCTCCACTGAATTATGATATGGTAAAAAAATTGAAAAAATCAAATCCAGAATTATTAATAGAAATCAATGGGGGTTTGACAAATATAGATGAATCATTAAAAGCCTTAAATGATTTTGATGGGGTCATGATTGGACGATCAGTATATAAGCATCCCTTAAGATGGTCTGAAATTGATCAAAAAATTTATGGAATAAATACAAAACCCAAATCTGCTTCAGATATTATATTCTCCTTAATTCCATACATAGAAACTCATTTAAGTAATGGAGGAAAATCTTGGGATATATGTAAACATCTTATAAATTTAGTTGAAGGTATACCAAAAGCAAAAATTTGGAGGAATCAAATTTCAAATAAATCTATAAAAAAGGAATTAAATATTGAATATCTATTTAAATTAACTACAGCGCTTGTAGAAATGGGTTTCTAATTCGTTTCGTTAGAAGAATTACTCTCATTAGATACTCCCCTTTTTCTCCTGCTCCTACCACTCTCATATTCAGAGCCTTCAGAAGAATTTCCAAAACTTCTATCTTCCCAGCCTTCTGATCCAGAAGATTTATTAGTGTAAGTGCTTTTAGATTCGGAATTTCCTCCACCGTAACCGCCACCATAACCGCCACCATTATTACCGCCCCCGTAACCGCCGCCATAGCCGCCATTATTACCGCCACTGTAGCCGCCGCCATTATTACCGCCGCCGTAACCGCCTCTTCCTCCTCTACGAGATCCACCAGAACCTCTTGGCTCAGCTTTGTTAATTCTTAAAGGCCTACCCATGAGTTCAGTGCCTTGCAATCCATCAATAGCTGTTGACTCAATAGCTTCATCTGCCATTTCAATAAATGCGAATCCTCTTTTCCTTCCAGTATCTCTCTCTAAGGGAAGAGAACAATTTAAAACCTCACCAAAAGGGGCAAACAATTGTATTACATCTTCACGCTCTGCGCGGAACGGCAAATTGCCAACAAAAATACTCACTTTAAACTCAACAAAAAAATTTACTTTATAAAAAAACTACAAATAGTAGTCCAATAACATTGCTTCAATATTCTACTTCAAAGCATACCCAAGTTGTAGAAAAATAATTGAGATTCAAAGTAACAATTTTTTTTGCCAATTATTTACTTCTTTTTCTACCTGAAGAAAAGCTGTACCGCCTTCGCTATTTCTTGATTTAACGACATTAAAAGGTTTAAGGTCCTCGAAAACATCCTCATCAAATTCGGAATGAAATTTTTTAAATTCATCAATTTGGAGATTTTTTAATAATATTTTTCTCTCCAAACAATATTTAACAATTTCACCAACAACTTGATAAGCAGTCCTAAAAGGAACATCTTTACCAACTAAGTAATCTGCCAAATCAGTAGCATTAGAAAAGTCATTTTCTACAGAAAGAGATAAATTTTCAATATTAAACTCAATTCCCTCATTAATTAAAATAGTCATTGCTTTCAGACAAGAAGATATTGTTTCTGCAGTATCAAATATTGGCTCTTTATCCTCTTGAAAATCCTTATTATATGAAAGTGGCACCCCTTTGACCATAGTTAACAATGCCTGTAGATGTCCATACACTCTGCCAGTCTTACCTCGTATCAATTCTGGAACGTCAGGATTTTTTTTCTGCGGCATTAAACTACTTCCCGTGGAACATTTATCTGTTAATTTTGCAAAAGAAAATTCATCAGTTACCCATAAAATTATTTCCTCTGAAATTTTACTTAAATGAGACATTGATAAAGCAGATGCAGAAACAAACTCAATACAAAAATCTCTATCACTTACTGCATCAATACTATTTTTATAAATCTTTTCAAAACCCAATTCTACAGCTGTAAAGTGCCTATCTATTTTTATTTTTGTTCCAGCTAATGCTGCAGCTCCTAAAGGAGAAATGTTAACTCTTGCACGTACTTCTTTAAACCTTTCACGGTCTCTTTGGAGCATTTCTATATAAGCCAATAAATGATGAGCCAAAGATAATGGTTGAGCTCTCTGCATGTGGGTGTAACCAGGAATTAAGGTATAAATATTAGATTTCGCAAGATTTAAGAAAGATTTTTGCAAATCAGTTATTAAAATTTCAATCTTGTCAATCTCTTTTCTTAGCCACAATCTTATATCTGTACCAACTTGATCATTTCTACTTCGACCTGTATGTAATTTTTTTCCTGTTTCACCAATTAAATTTATCAATTTTTCTTCTATACAATAGTGAATATCTTCAGAAGGTGGACTAGGAGAAAATTTACCTTCCAAATACTCAATTTTTATTGACTCCAAACCTTTAATAATTTGCAAAGCTTCAGAAGAGGATAAAACTTGAGTTTTGCGAAGCATTTTTGCATGAGCAATCGAGCAATCTAAATCTTCTAAAATAAGCTTTCTATCAAAACCAATTGAGGCATTAAACTTTTCAATAAAAGGGTCAAGTGGATTATCAAACCTTTTACTCCAAACTTTTGCCATATTAATTATTAACTTTAAGTATCTCTAATAAAGCATTTTTTTATATAAGTGACAAAAAATATCTATTTCAATTGAAAAATAACCATCGATGCATCATCTTCGAGATGTCTATTTTGCCCTGTGAAATCATCTAACTTTTTAAATATTTTATTTAAAATTTCTTGAGATGTAAAAGATTGCTTGCATAATTTTGTAAGAGTTTTAATTAACCTTTCCTCATCAAATCTTTGCCCTAAAGAGTTAGAAGCATCAATTACGCCATCTGTGTAATAAAGAATTAAATCATTTTCATTAAGCTTGATTTCGCCACAATGATATTCAGCCTCTTTTTGTAATCCAAGTACAAATCCCTCTGCATCTAATTTTATAATTTTCTGATCTGAACTTTTCCACAGCAAAGGAGGATTATGAGCTGCATTAGCGAATCTCAATTTTCTAGTTCTAGGATCATAATCTGAGTAAAATAAAGTAACAAATCTATGTGATTGATCTAAATCATTAATTGCAAGTTGATTCAGATCATACAAAATTCTGTCTGGAGGCAGCCCTGTAAGAACCTCTGCACGTAGCATTCCTCTTAACATAGTCATCAAAAGACCAGCTGGAATCCCTTTGCCCATAACATCACCTATTACAAGAGCCCATCTTGATTTTTCCTTTCTTTTTTCAGAGATATTGGTCTTTAAGCACATAAAATCATAATAATCCCCACCAAGCTGGAGAGCTGGTCTGCAATGAGCAGCTAGATCTACACGATGGATAGTTGGACAATAATCTGGGAGTAATTGAGATTGAATTTCAGCACCAGTTGAAATTTCTCTGTCTACGTTTTCATGCTTTTTCTTTGTTTTTATTAAATAGTGATTTTCTAATGCAACAGCTAGACAATTTTCAATAAAATTAAAATTACTATCTTCAATAATCGATTGAGAAGAAATATCTTTACCAAAAATGTAAATAAATCCTCTACATTTACCTCTAGATATTAATTTTTTTGTTTCAATTTTATATTCTTTAAAATTATTTTTTAAAGCATTTTCAAAAGTTAAAATTTCTTTGATTTTAAAATTTTTTGAAAAATGAAATTGATTCAAAAAACTATTAATTTCTTCTTGAATTGTTAAAGATTCATCATTAGCAGAAATTTTTATATTTTCATTCCATATCTCCCCCTCATAATTCAAAGGAATAATTAAGATTATATTCTCAGAAAAAATATGTTTAAAAATTAAGCATACATAATCAAGTAATTTATTAATATTGGAAAATGATTTTAAATAATATGCTAATGAAGATGCAATTTCAGCAAATTTATATTTATTTTTAAAAGATACCGTAGATTTATTTTCTAAAAAATTTTGAATCAATTTGTTCGAAAATATTTTTTCTTTTTGATTATTTGTCAAAACAAATCTAATAGATAAATATGTTTTAACATTTAATTTAGATTTTTAAAAAAAATTAAATAAATTTTTATTTATCTGCAAGCATAGCTTCTACAAATTCATAACTATTAAATGGTCTCAAATCTGTTATGCCTTCCCCTGCTCCAATAAACCTTATAGGCAAATTTACTTCTTCAGATATAGCTAGAGAGACACCTCCTCTAGAAGTACCATCTAATTTAGTAATAATTGCTCCACTTAAATCTGCGGTTTTAGCAAAACTTTTAGCCTGCTTTAAGCCATTTTGACCCTGACTTGCATCTAAAACTAATAATGATTCAACAATTGCATCTGGAACCCTTTTATCAATAATTTTTTTTATTTTTGCTAATTCATCCATCAAATTATTTTTTGTTTGCAATCTACCCGCTGTATCAACAAGTAATAAATCAACATTTCTTTTTTTTGCAGAATTAATTGCGTCAAAAACTACAGCAGCTGGATCAGCATTTTTTGATTGATTTGATATAACATCAACATTACTTCTATCTCCCCATACTTTAAGTTGTTCTACTGCAGCCGCTCTAAAAGTATCAGCCGCAGCTATTAAAGTTTTATAATTACTTTTAGATGACAAATATGCTAATTTACCTAATGTTGTAGTTTTACCAACGCCATTAACTCCTACTAATAACCAAACATTTAATTTACCCTTTTGAGGCACTAAGACATCAGTACCCGAATTTTTTATTGGTTTATCGATAATTAATTTTAATTCCTTCTTCAAGAATTTTATTCCTGCTTCTCCACCCACTACTTCTTCGTTTAATTTTGTTCTGAGAGAACTTATAACTTTATCTGTAGAATCAATTCCTACATCAGCCCTTATTAATAAAGTTTCTAAGTCATCAAGAGATTCAGGAGTAAGAGGATCATCTCCCAGTTTATCCAATAATTCAGTAACAAATCCTTTTCGAGTTTCCTCTAATCCTCTACGTAATTTTGTTAACCAATCAATTTCATCAATCGATATTTGATTTATTTTTTTCCCTTGAGCAGCTAATACCATTGCAGACCAAGTAAAATTATCATCAAATTCTCCTAATTTTGGTTCAGCTATAGTTCTTGACTGCTCAGGAATATTTTCTCTGTTATCAATATCAATCAATTCTTGCTTTTGTTCTTCCTGTTTTTGTAATTCTTGCTTTTGTTCTTCCTGTTTTTGTAATTCTTGCTTTTGTTCTTCCTGTCGTTTTTTTAACAGTGCATAAGCTTGTGCTGCCCACTCGCGAGAATTATCGGAATCAATATTATTCATTATCAATGATTCTTATTTAATAATTTTAAAATACTATTTATTTATATCAAATAATAATGACAATCAAATTGTTTGTAATCTCCTTAAGACTCCATTAATAAATTTTCTTCCTTGCAAATCACTATATTTATTGGCTAAATTAACTGCCTCATCACAAGCAACAGCGACAGGTGTGTTCAAAAAATTGATATCAACGTAAGCCAGACGCAAAATATCCCTATCAATTCTTGGTAATCTTTTTAATCTCCATCCATCCATTGCTTGATCGATATCAGAATCAATACTTTTAAGGTTGTTAATTAAATTACAAATCCTTTGATTCACATCCTCTCTAATATCAATTTGATCGCTAGAAACAATTAATTTTGGAAAGTCTAGAGTAATTGAAAGTGTATTCATAACAGTTTCAATTTTTGTTAGAGATTTTTTTAACTGATCTCTAACTTTTGAAAAAGAGGAATCAACACCTTCTTGTAATTCACTATCTAATATTTTTTGTGAAGCATTCTCTAACTCCGACTCGCAATTATCTAATTCCTCTCTGCAATAGTTTATTAGAGAATCCAAAGCGGATTCAAAAATTTCTTCTATCTCAAATTTATTTAATTTTAAATCACCTTTATCTTTTATAAGGCCAAGAGATATTAAAGATAATTCTCTCGAAAGTGATCTATTATGCATCAATTAAGGAGAAGGATTAGAAGAAGCTCGTAATTGAGAAAACAATTTTGAAAATGTAGGATTTGTAGTATTATTTTTCTCATCTGGATTAACTATCCCAGCCGAGATTATTGTTCTAAAAGCATCTTCAACTGAAATATCCAAATCCTTAACAGAAGCCTCAGGAACAAGTGTGTACCATCCAGTGGTTGGGTTTGGTGCTGTAGGTATGAAAACACTGAGT
>QCBL01000008.1 GCA_003281625.1 Prochlorococcus sp. AG-347-I04 | reverse complement strand
TCATATATGGACACTCGTTACATTTACAACCTTCTACATCTGGGACTTCAATAAAAATTTTATTAGGTTCTTTCTTTTTCATTTGATGAATTATTCCAGGTTCAGTAAGTACCATGTAAGTTTTAGATGGATCTTTACTTACGAAATCAAGCAGCTTACTTGTTGATCCAATAAAGTCTGAGAGAATTAGTAAATTTTGACTACATTCAGGATGAGCAATTACTTTTGATCCTGGATTTTGATATTTTAATTTTAGAAGTGCTTCTTCACTAAATGATTCATGAACAATGCAGCTGCCAGGCCATAACTTAAGATCTCTTCCAGAATTTTTCTGTACCCATCTCCCAAGGTTCTGGTCTGGCGCAAATATTATTTTTTTATCCTGAGGTATCTTTTTAATTAATGAGACTGCATTACTGCTTGTACATATCAGATCACTTTGAGCTTTTACTTCTGCAGTACAATTTATATAACTTACGACATAGTGATCTGGATTCTCTTCCCTGAACTTTTGAAATTTATCTGAGGGACAATCGTCTGCTAATGAGCATCCTGCGTCAACATCTGGTAAGAGGACTGTTTTATTAGGGCTAAGTATTTTTGCGGTTTCGGCCATAAAGTGCACGCCGCAAAAAATTATTATATCTGCATCATTATTAGCAGCTTTCCTAGATAGATCTAATGAATCGCCAATAAAATCTGCAATTTCCTGAATCTCTGGAGCTTGATAATAGTGCGCAAGAATAATTGCATTAGCTTTTTTGCAACGCTCCTTTATTTCGGAAATCAAATCCTCTTCTTTTTGAAATGATTTCTGTTTTGCAGTAGAAGTTATACTGGTCAGGATTTAGAATATCTCTAAATAGATTATATGCCTTTAAACAGAAAAAATTCTGACAAATTTAAAAATTGCTATTGTTGGTGACTGTCATGGTCAATGGTCTGAATTAGACTTGAAAGTTTTATCGATTATTAAACCAAATTTTGTTTTATTTGTTGGTGATATTTCTGATGGGAGTGTCAAAATAATTAAAAAAATCAATGAGATCAAAATTCCTACTTTTGTGATTTTAGGGAATCATGATAGAGGGAAAGATTCTACAGGCGAAACTCTCTCAAAGCAGATACGTGTTCTTGGTGAAAAACATTGTGCATGGGATTTGAAAGTTTTTGATAATCAAATAAATTTATTGTCTGCTAGACCATGTAGTTCTGGCGGTGGCTATTATCTTTCGAAAGAAGTTAAAGGTGTTTATGGACCCATCACCGAACAAGATTCAATAAATAAAATTATCAAATGTTCAGAAGAAAGTGTCGAAGATATACCTTTAATAATTATGTCTCATGCTGGCCCCTCTGGTTTAGGGTCAGAACCTCAAAGCATTTGCGGGAAAGACTGGAAATTTCCCTCATTAGATTGGGGAGATAGAGATTTGTCTGTGGCTATTTCTCAAATACAAAAGAGAAGAAAAGTTGATCTTGTAATTTTTGGTCATATGCACAACCGGCTTAAAAGAAATCTTGGTTTAAGAGAGATGTTTAAAATTGATAGCAAAGGAACAATTTATTTCAATACTGCTGTGGTGCCAAGATATAAAACTGATGAAGATGGGAAATTGCTAATTAACTTTTCATGGATTGAGTTTAAAAAAAAGGGATTAAGTCATGTTTCTCATCGATGGTATTCAGAATCTGGTGAAATTCGTCAAGAAGAAAAGTTTTTTTAGGATTTAGATATTTTGTTCATACTTTAAGTATTTTTGGGCTTTTCATATCTTGAAAATAATGTTTGAGACAAGATATAACCCGCAATTGCTGCGGCTGTAAAAGCTAAACCATTTTTAAATAAAGGTAATAAATCATTTGTTCTGGATATTATCGGTGCCAAACCAAAAATTCCAAATAACATTCCCCATAAAGGAGAAAGAAGAGCTAAAAATCCAATTGATATGACTTGACCTTCTTTTCTTGGAGCAGATGCGAAACCTGCTACTAAACCTCCAAGGATAGATGTACATAAAGTCCATATATATTGCTCTTTGGGTAGGCCAGGGACAACTTGACATCCTCCTCTTTCGAGGCAAATCTTTACTGAATCAATTGCATCTAATACTGCACCATCCTCACCGTGATCTTTAACATAGTATTGGTTGCCAAATCTTGTTTGAAGTTCAACCCAAAATAACCTTGGCATGAAATTAAAATAAGCCTCTCCGACGTTAAAGTTCAGCAAATTTCCCCCTCTAGGATCCGCAACTATCAACAAACTTGTCTCATCTAAATCCCAATAGTCCTTTATTGCGCTACCAGGAGAACTTTCAAACTGAGATAAATATTTAATTTTCCACCCACTTTCAATTTCTAGATTATTGAGCTTTTCCTCTAAAGATTTTTTCTGATTAGGGCTTAATGTTTTAGCTAAATCAATTACTGGTGTTTTTTCTTCTGGTAAGAGATTTGGATTATTTATAGCGAAAACGGGTTTATGTGAAATTAAAACTAATAAAGATAGAAATATTCCTAATAAATAGTTAATCTTTGAAGGCATAAATAAGTTCTGTCTTTTTATATTTTCGCCGATGAATAGCTTACCCGCGAATAATCCAGATTGGTTAGTAAAAAAAATAATAAAAATGGGTGGGACTTTAAGTTTTTATGACTTTATGAATTTCGCATTAAATGATCCTATTAATGGTTATTACGGCAGCGGCAAAGCTAAGATAGGCGTTCGAGGGGATTTTGTCACATCACCCTCTTTATCAAATGATTTTGCTTTTTTGGTCGGTAAACAAATAGAAGATTGGTTGATTCAGTTCAAAAATAGTTTTTTATCTAATCAGAAATTAGCTGTAATTGAATTTGGAGCAGGAGATGGAAGCTTTATGAGTGGATTAATTAAATATTTTTTAGAAAATAACAAGAATTTTTTGGAAGGAGTTTCTTTTGTAATTATTGAACCTAATGAAGGGATGGTAGAAAAACAAAAAAATAAATTGGAAGAATTTTTAAACTTAGGCATTGATATTTTATGGAAAGGTTTGGAAGAAGTAGAGGAAAATAATATAAATGGAATAGTTCTTGCAAATGAGGTTTTGGATGCTTTGCCAGTGGAGAGAATAACCTTCTCAAAAGGAAAATTACTTCGACAAGCAGTTTCTATAGACAAAAAATCTTATAAATTATATTTTGATGAAATGCCAATTACAAGTGAATTGAGAAAAAGTATTGAAATTGTTAAAAGTGAGTTGGGAATCACTATTCCGCCTGAAGATGCTCTTGAAGGATGGACGACAGAATGGCATGTAGATAACTCAAAATGGTTAAAAGCTATTTATCAAAAAATTAATAATGGTATTTTGTTGATAATTGATTACGCTAAAGAAGCCAAAAAATACTACACCTCTAAGAATTCTGATGGGACGATAGTTTCTTATGAAAATCAAAAAATAACGAATAATGTCCTAGAGTCTCCAGGAAATTGCGACTTAACATCTCATGTGTGCATAGAAACTTTAATTAATGATGCTGAGACTCTTGGATTTGATACTGTTGGAATAACTAAACAAGGAGAGGCTTTGTTGGCACTTGGATTGGCAGAGAGACTTTATGGGATTCAGAAAGAAATTAAAGAGGATTTATCAAATGCCCTTCTAAGAAGAGAGGCATTACTTAGACTCGTTGATCCTGTTTGTTTAGGTGATTTTAAGTGGTTTGTTTTTAAAAAATTTAATGAGAAGAAAATGAATATAAATTCAACCTGTTTGCGTTAAGAAAAAAACTTTAAAAATAATGAATCTTCTACGTCATCATATATATCAACAGTACCTATTTCTTTCGGTAATATAAATCTCATTTTGCCATCACGAACTTTTTTATCACCCATCAGTATTGTTAGAACGTCTTCTTTATTTATTTTGGGGATCTCGGTAGGAAGATCGTAACTCTTCAAAAGATTCTTCTGCCTCTCTAATTCTTCTTTAGACCATAACCCTTTATTAATTGCTATTTCCCCCGCAATATTCATACCAATTGATATTGCCTCACCATGTAGAAATTTGCCGTATCCACATAGATTTTCAATGACGTGACCAAAAGAATGACCATAATTCAATATTGCTCTAACACCATTTTCATGTTCATCTTGAGAAACAATATGAGACTTTGTTTTAATTGAACTATTAATTATTTTAATTAGATATTCATTTTTGAGATTTATAAGTTCATTTTTGGTTTTTTCAATTTCTAAGTATTCGAAAAGTTCTTTATCTCTTATTACTCCGTATTTTATTACTTCGGCCATCCCTGCACTAAATTCTCTTTTGGGCAAACTTTTTAAAGTTTCTGGATCAATAAAAACTGCTTTGGGCTGATTGAAAGCTCCAATTAAATTCTTACCTTTTGGATGATTTACTCCTGTTTTTCCTCCCACAGATGAATCAACCATTGATAATAATGTTGTTGGAATCTGAATATAATCGATACCTCTCAACCAAGTAGCAGCTGCAAAACCACTTACATCTCCAACAATTCCTCCTCCAAGGGCAATAATTATTGAATTTCTATCTAAGCCAAATTCAAATGCTACATCATAAATTTCACTTAAGGTTTTTAAGTTTTTATTTGATTCTCCAGCCTTGATAAGGAACATTTTTGCCTGAAATTTATTATCTTTTAAATTATTTAAAAATTTTTCTCCATACAAATTTGATATTTCTTCATTTGAAATCACAAGTATTTTTCTAGTCTTTGTTATTCCAATTTTTAAAAGTTCTTCGCTTATATTATTCAGGATCCCTGCTTCTAGAGTTACTTCATATGACTTATCACCTAATGGGACTAATATTTTTCTTTTATTCACAATTGATTACCTAGTTAAAATTTATAAATATTTGGTATTAAATAATTTATATATTAGCAAAATCTAAGCTCTAGATCCTTAAAAATTCAGTTGTTAAGAATTACAAATGGTAATAAAATCATGCTATGAGTTTTAAAAAAAGTTTAAACGATTTTAAGAAAAATTATTCCCTAGGAATAATTGGAGGTGGTCAACTGGCTTTGATGTTAACCGAGGCAGCAAAAAAAAGAGATCTAGAAGTATGTGTTCAAACAAAATCTTGTGATGATCCTGCTGGTTTAAAAGCAGATCATGTCATAGAAGCTGATCCTTTAAAGATAAGAGGTAATAAATCATTAATTAATGAGTGTGAAAAAATAATTTTTGAAAATGAATGGATAAAAATTGATAAATTAAATTTAATTGACAATGAAGATATTTTTGTTCCAAGCCTTAATGCAATTAAACCATTAGTAGATAGGTTTTCTCAAAAAAAATTAATAGACAGAATGAATATTCCTTGCCCAAAATGGATAACTATTGAAGATTTTAAAAATCTCTCGGATGAGGAAATCAATAATTGGACTTTTCCTCTAATGGTAAAATCAAATAAAGGTGGATATGACGGCAAAGGCAACAGAAAAATAAAGACTAAAGAAGATTTAGATTCTTTTTTAACAGAGAATAGTTCTAATGAATGGTTAATAGAAGAATGGATAGAGTATGAAAAAGAACTGGCTCTTGTTGGTTCGAGAGATAGGACCGGTAAGATAAGATTCTTTCCAATAGTTGAGACGTTCCAATCAAACCATGTTTGTGATTGGGTTCTTTCACCTGGAATAAATGAATATGATTTGAACTTATTTGCAATAAATATTTTCTCTTCAATAGTCAATGAACTTAATTACGTCGGAGTTTTAGCTATTGAATTCTTCTATGGAGATAATGGTCTTTTAATTAATGAAATAGCTCCTAGAACACATAACTCAGCTCATTTCTCTATTGAAGCTTGTACTTCAAGTCAGTTTGATCAATATGTTTGCATTTCTTCTGGGATAATGCCACCTGAAATTAAAATGAACTGTGAAGGTGCAATTATGATAAATCTACTGGGGTTAAAAAAGAATTTCCCCATCTCAATGGAAACCAGAATTAAAATGTTATCTGAAATTGAGGGTTCTAATATTCATTGTTATGGCAAATCTCGCGAAATTGTAGGAAGAAAAATGGCTCACATCACATTTTTATTAAATGGTAAAACGCATTCAGAAAGATATGATGAAGCTCAAATTTTATTAACTATGGTAAGAGACATTTGGCCATCTCCAAATGCATAAAAAAATAAGTTAGAGTTAGATCACTGGATCTTTGGTTAAGTTCTTCTTTATGTGCTCTGATCTGACTCTCTTTCGACATGAGGAAACTGTCGTGATGCGGTAGTAAACCGATCTTGTAATCGGAAACGAAAGCCCACTTTGAATCCTCTTCTGGCATTTCCAGGTCGATGCAGCAGAGAACTGACGGGGATCCGGTGTTACCTATCAAAATGCTTGCTAAAACAAGCTTTTGATGGGTATTTTTTTTTTTGGGATAACTGAACTGTTTTTATTCTCTATAAGTGTAAATAATTTATTTGCCAAAATACTTGACGATCCATTTCTAATGTATTTATATTAGTAGTACACATGTATTACTAAGTAATGACTTTAGGAGGAGCTAATGTTTGGACTAATTTTTCTTACGGTTATCGTAATGAGTCCCCAAGTGGTTGGTTGCTTAGCCCAGACCGCAGCAGATTAATTTTATTTATAAGGAATAAAAAATCTCCAAGAAATAGTTTGAGAATTTTTGCTCATACATATTATGCAAATGATCTTGGTGAGCCAATGGCAATTAAATCGTCCACTCAAATGTATTTGGATAATGCTTGGGATAAATGGCATGACCTTCAATTAGAAGGTTGGACTTTTGAAGAACTTGAATTACCTGAATCTGTATGACTAACTTAAATCCAATCAAAAAGAAATTATCAAAAGTAGATAGAAAGATATCTATGCAAGACCCATCAAAATTATTAGCAGAATTTTTTAATGGTGTTGTCATTGAACTTGATGAAGAATATAAGTATGACTCATAAAGAATTGATAGATCAAGTTTCCGCAAATTTATTTAAACAAAGCGGAAAGTTAGAAAGCAGAAGATCTTGGTTGGCAATGAGAAATTATCTTGAACAATTAGATACCGAACAACTTAAATCCATGCTTAAGGACCAAGGATGATTTAAAAACTTTATTTAGTTTTTATTTTTTTCTTAATTCTCAGAAAACCGTAAGTTGCAAAGCCAACCAAAAACATATCCAAGTAAATGTGCCAAGTAGGAAAAATCTGGTGTATTAATTCCATTAACGTTTTATTGCCACTTGCCAATAAGGATAATCTAGATTTGATTTTTCTCTAATCAATTGTAATTTTCTAGAATTTATTTTTACTACTATTCCATCTGTTGGATATTTACTAAAAAGCTTCCCTTCAAGCCATTGTTTTCTAAATACTTCAACTTGGCTCGTAAAGTTGCATGAAATATCCTGAGGGATCGTGAAACCAAGCTTTGAAAGACTCTTTTTGGACTCATATTGGTTAAGCGTTGAATTAAGTATTTGAAATGCGCAGAAGCTAAGACTCTCAGAAAATCCTTCTTTAGCTCTTAGAAATCCAGAAGCGATTCTCTGGGAGATATTTGGACTTTGGTTGGGTGCATATAATTCACCTCTAACTTGAAGAACTCCTCGTAAAGGGAGATTATTGGGGATGTCTTGGACTTTGGTAAGTTTACTAGTAACGTCTACCCCTTTTCTTGAAATTGCTTTCTCCAAGGTTCCATCCCTATATTGCAAAGCAACAGCACAACCATCAATTTTTGGTTCAATTAATAATCTGGTATCTACTAATAATCCTTTCAAAAATTCATCTATTGAATCCTTTTCTAATGAAGGTAAAACTAGTTTATTTTTCTTTTTAAAGTAATCACAATTAGGGTTTGTTCTTAATAAATTTTTTTCAAGTTGGTCGAACTGCTTATCAGAGATTAAAGCATTACCATGTCTATAATTATCCTCATACCATTCAATTCGTTCTTCTAAATAAGTCTTCATTTAATACGATGGCTTAAGTTTTCGGCTAGGTATCCAACTAGGCATCCAACTTGGTTTATCTATAATCCATTTTTCTCTTTCTTCATATTTAACAGTCCATAAAAGAAATGAAGAAATTTCTTTTAGAGTTATGCCAACCAAATATCTTGTTTTTGGACTTATTGATATAAATCCAAATAATAATATTAATAAAACAATTTTAAACAAACTTTTAAACATTTAAAAACTCAGCGAAATTTTTGCGAACTTTTTAATTAATGCAATTCTTATAACCTTCAATCTTTGCTAGTTCATCAATATTCAAACCGGTTTCTTCTAGTAAAGTTTCTCCAATATCGTCCTTATTAAATTTAGTTAAAGCTCCTTTAGTAGAGTACTTAATACATTGGTTTTTGTATTTTGCTTCTTTAACAACAGGAGATAAATAAAAACCAAACAAGATGATAAAAGCCCCGTAGGTTATGACTTTTCTATGGTTTTTCCACCATTCATAAAATTTATTGGACACGAAAAATAAATGAGTTTTTTTCTATTTTAAATTGACTGTCAACAAATTACTTTAGAAATTAAAAGATTGGTTAATTTATTGTTTTTTCATTAATAGATTTAACCCAAGAATAATATCTTGATTTTCTGATCCTTTGCTCTTTCGAGACTAATCTATCCGCAGATTCTAGAGGTGATTCTCCTTTCTCAACTTTTGTTGTAATAGAAATACCAAAACCTTTTGCTTCAATTTTTGCAGTGCCACCCTCTAAAAAAAATAAAAAAGACCAACCTTTGTTCCATCCTAAATAGAAGGGATTTCGATACATTGCATTCTTTAGGAGATACTCTTTAAATGATATTTTCCTTTTCAAGGAGTTACTTGTATTCACTATTACCAAATAAGAAGTTAACGGCTGATTATTTCTGGAACGTAATTTTATTATTTAAAAAATTACCAGAGGAATACTTGACGTCTGCTAGTAGTACATTTATATTAATAGTACAACTGTATTATCTTTATGACTTCAGGAGTCGCTAATGTTCGGACTTATTTTTATTGTGGCAGCCTTATTGACCCCCCAACTGGCTGGTTGTTTAACAAAAAAAGTGGTTTATTAATTTTTTTTGAGAGTTATAAGAAATCTGTATCTAATAACTTAAAAGTATATACTCATCTTTTCTATGCAAATGAATTAGGTGAACCAGCCCAAATTAAAAATTCAAGACTTCATTCTATTGAGTGTGCTTGTGAAACATGGAATGAATTAATTTCAGGGGATTGGCAAATTGTTACTAATAAATTCCAGTAATCATGATCAAGGTAAATCCGTCAAAATGGGAATATCTAAAAGAATCTACCCTAAAACGAAAACGAACAAAGATTTGCATTACTTGCAATCACTTTCGCTACAGCACTACAGAAACTTTTGCTACTATCTTGATCTGTCCAAAATACGAAAAACGCATACCACAGGGTGATCATTTACTTAAAGGCTGTGAGTATTGGCAAAAAAATATGACGATATTTTCTCCCGAAGCGTCTTAATTATTCTCTTATTAAACTTCTCTAGGTAGAGATATTTAATTATGTAAACAAAGCATTATTTTATACAACTTAAAAAATTCTTTTTAAGTAATTTTGAAGAATGGTTCAATTCTACTTTTCCATATTTTTATTAGTTGTGCTTACATTTTTTGCACTTTTATTAGATGCACCAGAATTGGCATCTCTAATTCAAACATTTTAGAAAATAATAAATCAGCATTTTTACTGATTTACTTTCTTAATAAGTAAGGCGTAGGTTTAACTTGTTGAATAGGAGGGATCTAATGATTGACAGTCCACCAGAGGAGTTAAATTATAAAATTTAAATCTAGATAAAACTAATGCTAAATCTGGAATGAATCTTCTATTTGAGATTCATTCCTTTTTAATTTCTTTCTAAAAAATGAAAACAATAAATATTAAATTTTAAAGTAAAAAATCAATTCATATCAAAAATAATTTGAGACCTAAGTCCCTTCTTAGATAGTAGATAACTTTACCTGAATCCAAAACCAGGTTTTTGTTCTTCTTTTTCTTCCCATTCATTAATAATTAGTTTTAGTAAACTTTTAAGTTCTGAATTCGAAGCATCAGTATCTTTTTGAAGATTTATACAAATGTTTTTTATTTCCTCAAAAGCATTATCAATTAATATTGTTTTTTGATCTGGATTAGCCATAGAATTTTAAAATGCTCCATTACAGTTGAACCCACTGCAGTTAATAACCCTGAAAATATTCATTACAAAGTTGTGGAATCTTTCATCATAAAAAAATGCCCAAGTTGTAAATATAGCAAAACCAGAGACAGCAAAAGCAGCATATTGAAGCCAATGTATCCCATAGCTGTCCAATCCATTTTTATCAAAATCAGAATTACTCAATTGCTTTTTTACTTATAATAAAAATTTTTTTTTTAAAAGGAGAGTTTGTTTTGAACGAGAGATTTATTTTTTCTTTAAGACTTTAATTTATTGATAATTTAAATAAAACCAGGTATTATCCACCCAAAAAAACCGTAATTTATTATCAATGCTAAAAAACCAATCATAGCTAATCTCCCATTTGTTATTTCGGCATTTTTCCAAAATTTACCCATATAGTTTTTATTTTTTTTCGAATTTTTATCTATCAAATAATTTGGCTCTAAAGGTTCCTGCAACCTTTTGATGGCGTATAAAGAGAATTGAATTGTAATTGCTATGACAACAACTATAAAACTAGTAAGTGCATCCATTTTTAGATTTCATATGTGATCAATTAGTAAGCCAAAGAGTAAATGACATTTGTACACATCAAACATTCCCTCATTTCTGCTTTATTAACAGAGGAAATCTTAATTTGAATTATTAAAGAATGTAACATATTTTAAAAAAATTAGTATGAATTCTTACTTTTTCTTTGGATTTCACATTTTATAGTACTTAACTGTTACATTTATGTGTCAGTTGCATCTCAGGACTAGTCTTAATTGGATTACAGAATTAGCTTTAAAGTTTTTACTTTAAATCAGATAAAATATTGAAAAATTTTTTAAGGAGTATATTTTCAATGTTATTTATTTAAGATATTGTTAATAACTAGAAATTATTATTTTTGTTTGATTTCAGGAAGGTAGAATTTATTGCCTAATGTGTAACCAATTGACATCATTACGAACCCAATAAGTTGAGGTAGGTGAGAGTTTGCTAGAGAGATTTTTTCAATCATTTCTCAATCTATAAATTTCTATAATAATCAAATTTTTTAAGTACTGAAAGTCTATTTTCCTTTTGATTCTTTAATCTCCCCAGATTTTTTTAGTGAATTAACAAGTCTTTCATTTTCTGTTTTTAAATTTTCTAATGCAGATTTTGTGAATTGTTCTTTAGCCTCAAATTTTGCTGAACTTATAACTTTTTTATTAGGGAGTTTTTTCTTCGGTTCTGACTTCATATTAAACAGCAATTTAAAAAATTTTAAAAGTTATTTTTTTTGAGTTAGGTATTATTTTTTACATTTTTCTGGTTAATAATATTTGTTTACATAGACAAATTAATCTTTATCTTTTGGGAGCCTTAACCATCCAGTAGTCCATTCTGATTTAAGTTTTGCCCATGAGATTCTTTTAATATCTTTCTTATTTTTGGTAGGAAAAATATCAACCCATCTATCTTCATTTTTCCCACCATAAGCTTTAACTTGAAAATGCCTATTACCATTAATTGTTTTTGGTGCTGTCCAACACAAAGTAGGAGGCCATTTCATGAGAAATTTTTAAAACTTAAAAAAACTAAAGGTTGCTTTGCCCAGTTAACACTAAACCATAATATGCAATCGTACCAAGGATAAGTATGATTCCTAGTATTCTAATAATCATGATTTAATATTTTTAAATTCAGGCTATATTAGAGAAATTTTATAAATTTGCGTTGAAGATTTAATATTTTCTAATTTTTCTTTTTTTTATTTCTAACTATGGAGTGGCAAGATTCAGGATGCCATTCATTCTGAATTTTTCCAATAAAATCATAAATAAATGAATCGGGACATCCAGTTTTTTTTTGAAGTTCTGAAAGTTCTTCTTTAATGAATTTATATACACTCGTTATTACCCCTAAATTATCTTCTTGGGAGGGAGCCCATTTATTATTCTCCATTAATATTTTTTAAATTATTTTCTACAATATCGTAATAGGTTATGTCTCCATAATCAGCATCTGAACAACATAAATCTCCATATAGTTCCTCTAACAAATCGTACGCATCTGCATACTTATCAAAACTTTGAGCTGTTAATTCGTCTTCTTTTCCATCAATTCTAATTATTTTGTACGTCATATTTTACTTAGATGCAAAAAGCATTTTTTTTGATTAATTAGTTCATCTTATAAATAAAAATCTTATTTAGGATTATTAGTTGGGTAAAGCTTCTGAATTTTATTTTTCTGAATTTCTATTTTTCTTCTTTCATATTTTTTTGCCATTATTTTCCTGATAAATAATTGTGGGATAAGCCAAATTAAAGCAATAGCTATAGCCATGAAAGCAGGATTTCTCCAAGTTAACCTAATAATCTCTTGTATAAATTCTTGATTGAAAATTTCCATACATTAAATTTTGATGATAAAAATATCTTTGCTTTCTTTTATAAAATTTTTTAAGATTCCTAACCCATCATAACCTTAAAAAATCTAATAAGGAATTTTATAAATTTTTTCTTTTTCTAGTTTGTTTTCTTTTATATTTGGATTTAGATTAATTTTTTATTTTTTAGTTTAGAGATGTCTACTTATCTAATTACAGGATCAAATAGGGGTATTGGATTAGAACTATGTAGGCAAATTCATAAGAGGGGAGATAATGTAATTGCAACGTGTAGAAAAGCTTCAAAAGAACTTAGAGATTTAGGAGTGAGAATTGAAGAGAATATAGAAATTTCTTCTGATGAGTCGATAACAAATTTGTGTAAAAAACTATCTGGAGTTAATTTAGATTGCTTAATTCATAATGCAGGAATTTATGAATTTAATTCTTTAGAAAACTTAGATAAAAAAAGTATTTTGCGGCAATTTGAAGTTAATGCATTGAGCCCAATATGTATGACCCAATCACTTAAACACCTTTTAAAAAGATCTTCTAAAGTTGCTTTTATCACAAGTAGAATGGGATCTATTGAAGATAATTCATCTGGAAGTTCTTATGGTTACAGGATGTCTAAGGTAGCTTTGTCAATGGCAGCAAAATCAATTTCTATAGATTTATCAAGAGATGATATTTATGTAGCTATTTTGCATCCTGGTTTAGTGAGTACAAGAATGACTGGCTTTACAAGAAATGGAATTAGTCCTGAAGAATCAGCAAATGGCCTTTTGAAACGTATTGATTCTTTAAATAAAAATAACTCGGGTACGTTTTGGCATGCCAACGGAGAGGTTTTGCCTTGGTAATATCTATATTTTTTTTTTTAAGAGATTTATATTGTTAATTTGTTAAAAAACTTTTAAATTTTTAACGAATTACTTTCCTTGTTTAATTCTTTTAGTTATCTTAAAAAAAACATTAGTAAAGGAGGTGATTCATTGTCGTATCTACCGAAAAATGCGGTTATCAAAGGGGCCGTGAATTCAGTATCTTCATCACATTCATCGGTCTCTTTTTCTTTGATTAAGAAAAAAGGTTTTATAATCAATAGATTTATATAAATCAGTTACTTAATAATTAAAAGCTCTGCATCTCAAGAAGTAGCAGAGCTTTTTTTATGAATTTAAATAGTCTTTCAAAATTTACTCTATCTTTTTTGGCCAAAGTAAATTAAGGCTAAAAAAGATAAAGTGCTTACCAAAGCGATTAAGTACCATCCAGTTGAGGAGTTGCTAGTTACCTCTGTCATTTATTTTGATTTATCGGAGGAATTGATTATTTGAGTGAAAATCACAATTGATATCATTAAAAAAACTAAAAGGATGTAAGTTACATTCATTTATAGAAAAATGCTAATTATCAAAAAGATTATTCCTAGAACTACCGTGACAATTGCTCCATCTACTAATAAGTCTTTCCATGTATAACTTTTAAGCATCCTTGTTTTTTCTTCTTCACTCATAAGGTTCTTTAACCATGTCCAATCTAAAAGCTGTGTCAATGCAACACCAAAAATTATATGACCAAACAAAATACCAATTAGATCAATTCTAGAAAAATCTTTAGTGAGACTTGTAATAATAAAAAAGTCCACTAGCTTTTTTCTTTATTAGATAAAGCACCACCTTCTTCTTTGTATTTTTCCCAAGCTTCGCTTATTTTTGCTTTAGAGAAATTTTGTTTTCCCTCAGAGAATTTATTTTTGAGGTTATTTAAACTATTAGTCAGTTCTTTTTTTGTTGGTTCATCAAGAAAGTTTGATGTTAATTTCCATAAATACCAGCTACTAGCTAGAAGAAGAATTAATCCCAGTAATTGCATATTAGTTTCTTACCATCCTACAACTTTTCAAATGGTTTCGATAAATTAATTTATTTAATACCTGCAGAAGTTTTTTGACTTAAATAAAAATTAAAATTTTAACCAGTGGAAAAATATTCTATCCAGCAGCCATATAGTTAGACCCCCTTCCAGGAAAGCTAACCAATACATCCCATAATCAGAAAATCCCATTTGTTCTTTAACTGTTTTAATCAATTTTTTGTGAGTTTGAATGAGATCTTTCATGAACAATCAAAAATTTTTAAACCTGCTGAATTTCTTTAATTAAAAAACCCTTCCCATAACAAGATAGACATGTTTTAGTCTCATCTAATGAAATTCTTAGAAAACCTGCCCCATTACATCTAAAGCAATTTACTTTAGTGTTTGAATAGATTTTTGATTTAATTTTAGCAGCACGATTTAAGTAAGAAACAGTTTCTTTGCGACCGTTTGCTTTGGCAGCTTTGTTTAAAAGCTTTTTGTAGTTGACTTTAAGTTCTTGGATATTCATCTTTTTAGGGACTATGATGCGAATACAGGAAAAACTAAATTTTTAAATAGTTTTAAGAACTTTAAATTTCCTGTTGATATTTCTAATCTGATCTCTTACTGAGATTTGGATAATATAACCAAGATTTGCTGTTTATGTTTAGTATCAGACGTATTACTTTGTATATTTAATAAAAATTTTATAATTGATAAACCTAAACTTTATTGGGTAATCATTCAAGAGATCATTATTTCGTTCTAGAAAGGTATTTTTGAAATTTTGTTGTTTAAAAAGTTTTATCTCCAATAAATTATCCAGCCTTTTTGAGGTTTTTTACCAAAAAATCATTTTCATTAGTAAGAACTTCGAGCTTGGATTTTTCCAACTCTTTTTTGATTTCGGGATTTAAATCCTTATTTGTCTCTTTTAGATTCATAAGATTTCTACTCAAAATTATTTAAAGACATTTCAAATCATAGTGATCCCAAAAAAAAATTGTGGATAGTTTTTTCTTAAAAGAAGATAATATTTTATTTTGCACATAGAAATTCAAATTTAATCAACATATTGTGGAAAACCCTGTTGAAAAACGCTTAAAAAGTGGATAACTCTTCGGGAGCATTATCAAAACAAGCTTTTCTGGAAAAATTTTTAAGTATTAATACTTCATCAAAAAAAATAAAATATAGTTTAAAAAGTAACATAATCTCTTGTTATAACAGTGGGATCATTACTTTTTAAAAAAGATAAATTTTCTATATCAGAAGCTAATGTTGATATAAAATTTAAAAAGTTTTTTCTTCATGATGTATCAAATTGAAAATTAAAGTGAAG
Source organism: Prochlorococcus sp. AG-347-I04 (assembly GCA_003281625.1). GTDB lineage: Bacteria > Cyanobacteriota > Cyanobacteriia > PCC-6307 > Cyanobiaceae > Prochlorococcus_A. The sequence continues at coordinate 54,227 of QCBL01000008.1, read as the reverse complement.
AAAAATCAATCTAAACTTGAAATTTTTAATTTTTGTCTTAGTTGGTCAAAAGAACTTTAATTCGGTTTTCTCTATGGCAACACTTCCCAAACGCAAGATTAATCAAATAAGTTTGTATGAGTTAAATATTTATAATGAAAGAAGAAAAAAAGGATTCAAAAAAATGTTCTGGAAAGAAAAACATTATGTTTGCCTATGGTTTTATACAACTGGGTTCTAGTTTCGTATCGGCAATAGCTTTAGCTGCAATCGCTTTTGGATTCTGTTCAGTAAAAAAAGAATCTAAACTTTTTAATAAATGTGTTACTGAAATTATTGAAGATGGTGGCACCAATTCTGAGGCAGTAAGGTATTGCAATGGGGGCAATTAAAATTCCTCACAGAACAATTTAATGGATTCAACCTGTGATTTGATTATTGATTCTTTAAAAGAAGAGCCAATTGGAGAAACTGATCATTTTATTTGGTTCATAACAGATATTGGCATTGTTGCCCTATTTAAAAGAGAGGAAAACTTTGAAACTTATAGTTCGAATGTTGAAATTGAGGCAAATAAAATTGCTTTAGACATAACTAAAGAAGAAAAAGAGTACCTCAAAATAAAAGAGAGACAGCTTTTCTTGTTTTATTCATAATCTAGGATTTAGTTCTTGATTTAGTAAGATGGCTCAAGGTTAAAGGCCGGCTCCATAATATTGTTTTCGCTAATTAATTCGTAGGTTAGCTCGTTATTTAGGGCATTTATATAAGATGTATAAAGTTTTCCCCAAACAAATTCAAATTCATCTTTACTTAAATTCTTGAAAAGAATTTCTCCTTTGAAGTAAATGTGATAAGAATCATTCATCATGGAAAATTAATCTTACCCTTTTTAACGCAGTGAGATATGTATGTAGTATTAGGTGCTACTAAAAAGATATTTATATTTGGAATTCAAATACTTTTAGACTATCCTTGTATTCATTTTTTGTTTTTTGAATAATCCGACTGTCTCATCAAGATCCATACAAGGCTGAATACTTATATCCATTAACCTTCTCCAGGGATGCCATTGCTTCCAAATTGTCTCAAGAGAATCTGCACTTACTACAGAATGTCCAATCCCATTTTGAACCATAAAAATCCAAGAATGAACCTCATAGTTTTCAGGTCTGTTTTGGGGACCACCTGATTCGTACCAATTAATTAGCATTTCTGCCCCTTCTTCTTGATCCTCGCCATCTGTAAATTCGTAGGAAATTAAATACCTTTGCATATAGATATTATTAAAATCTTTAAACTATTTTAACTCTAGATTTAAATATTGCCTCCCAATTTAATTAATGCTATGAAGTTTATAAAAGTGATTGTTTTTAAATGGCCGAAAGATTTGGGAAAATTAAAAAGAATATTTTGACTAATTTATCTTTTATAAATAAGACAATTTTGAAGTATTTTCAAAACCATGATCTGTTTGTATAGCTCCAGTTATCAGAGAAAATTTGATACTTTTAAAAATACCTTAAATTAGTTACCATATTCGTACTTTATAGATACCAATGATAAATAAAAAGGATCAAAGTGATCCAATTGATAATTTAGAGTATGAAAAAGTTCTAGAAGAAGAAATAATTAATTCGTACGAAAGTAAATTTCAGAAAGATACTGAAGAAGATATTAAAAAGATTAAATTCTACAGACTCAAAAGAACTCCATTAGAAATATTAAATAGGTCATTTTTCTTTTTCTTTATTGGAAGTTTTCTTTTCTCTTTGTTTTTAGCTTATTCAGAAAGTAAGTTATGGTTCATACTTTATGTAATAAGTGCATTGTCATGTGTCTTCTATACTCCTAATAGAAAGGCACTTAAAGAATTAATAGCAGCTTGGCCAAATATAGAGGATCTCATTAAAGGGAGGAGTTTGTGGAGAAAAGGCAAGTAAATAGATTATGAAATCGTTAAATTCATTTAAAAAGTGGTTATTAGATATTCTTGTGCCATACATTGAGGGCACCAACAAGAAAAAAGAGGATAAAAAATGAGTCTAATATCGGTTGGAATTATTGTTGAAATATTTTTGTTTGTAGGTGTTTTTTTATGGGTTAGGAAACTAACTAGTAAAGAAGGTAGGCAACCATCTCTATCAAAAAAAACAATTAAAAATCTCAAATTTTAGAATTTTGATCACAAAATAAGAAATCTTTATAAAGAGATCAAATTTATGGGAAAATTCTTTACTTTTCCCCTCTCACTTTGTGTATGAAATCGGTTAGAACATCTATATCGTTTTTAAAAAATATGGTTTCCTCCATTCAAGGTCTTGCTCCAATAACTAATCCATTAAATAGTGTCTTAATAGAAAAGAAACTAATAAATGTTGATCAAAAGTTCATTCAACTTGTCTCTCTAGCAGAAGGATTACCTCGTACAGAAGTCATCGAAAGTGGAAGGAATTATTGGAGAGGTGTTTGTAGAAGCTTAATTTTTAGATTTCCTGATGACCTTGAAATTTTAAAGCTTGATGTAAGAAGTTATGTAGATAGATCAAAAGGAATCATTCAAATAAGATCTGCAGCAAGATTAGGTCAATCAGATTTAGGCGTTAATCTAAGAAGAGTGGAATACTTGTTTAATCAATTAGAGAAATTTTAATTAATCTGTTTTTTATAAATTTAAGGTTCTTTTTACTAAATAGTTGTGCTTTAATTCATAAGAATATTTGAATTGCCATGGTAAAGATAATCTTAGTTGGAATAATTGTCGCGCTTGTATATTCTCAACCTGACCTTCGTCTTACAGTCGCTGATTGGTTAAAAGCAGCTTCTGATTTTCTTATTGAATCAGTACAAGTAAAACCTTGAATTAATTTTTAATGAAGTATTAAAAAAGACCTGAGACAGTAATCATTTGTTTAATGCATATAGCTACGAAAATAAATATTATTATCCTGCTTAATATATATTTCACTTAAACAAATAAATAGTTTTAGGAACATAATAGAAAATTTTTTTGAAATTTTTGAATAGTTAACGATAATAAGGGATATGAAGCTTAGATTATTTGAGTTCTATTTTATTAAAGACTATTTAAGGCCTTGGTTTGGTCTTATTTATTCTTTATTCTTTCTGTTTTTTTTAGGTGCAATTGGCTATCGAATAACAGAGGGATGGGAATGGAGTGATTGCTTATGGATGGTTCTGATCACAATAACCACTATTGGTTTTGGTGAAGTTCAACCTTTAAGCCCTGAAGGCAGGATAGTAACTGTTTTAGTAATCGTAGGCGGATTGATCTTTATTCAATTTACCTTTCAAAAAGCTGTTAGATTATTCGAATCCGGCTATTTTCAAAGAGTAAATGAATTACGTTTTAAAAGAATTCTTAGAAAAATGGAAAATCATGTAATTTTGTGTGGATATGGGAGGGTCGGTCAGGAAATATCTAATCAGATAAAAACACAAAATATTCCTATTATCGTAGTTGAGAGTGATGAAGATAGAAAAAAGATTGCTGAAGAAAATGGTTTAGAAGTTCTTTGTGCTGATGCCACTCTTGATGAGACTTTAAAATTGGCAGGATTAGAAAAATGCAAAAGTTTGGTCGTTACCTTACCTAACGATGCTGCAAATTTATATGTAGTTTTGAGTGCTAAAGGGATAAGAAGTTCTATAAGAGTAATTGCAAGAGCTGGAACTGAAGAAGCCGCAAGTAAATTGAGATTAGCTGGAGCAAGTATAGTCGTAAGCCCTTATATAGCTGCAGGAAGAGCTATGGCATCAATGGCCTTAAGACCAATTGCTATTGACTTTCTAGATCTATTAGCAGGAAGTGAATGTGAAATTGAAGAATTTGAATTAAGTAATGATATTAGTCTTTTTGAAACTGCAGAGAAAAGATCACTTTCTGAACTTGGAATAGGTAGAAAAAGCGGTGCAAAAATTTTAGCGATTAAAGAAAATGAAAAGTTGTTCACTAATCCTGGCGGTAATTTTATACTTCAACCAGGTCAGGTATTAATAGCATTTGGCAGTAAAGAACAGCTAAATATTTTGAACGGGTTGTTGGGCAATCTTGTAGTAGCAGTAGAGTTATTAAAATAGATAGATTGAGATACAGAATTATTTGCTAACTTTATTGTGGGTGGAATAAATCAAATGAAAATATTTAAATTTCTATTTAAAATTCCTGTAATAACTTTAATAATTATTTTTCAAACCTCTCTGCAAAACAGATATCTAATAGCTTCTGATATTAGAGATGGAGAAACAATTTTTAGAAATGTTTGTGCAGGTTGCCATGTAAGAGGTGGATCAGACGTTCTTAAAGGATCCATATCATTAAAACTTTCCGACCTTGAAAAAAGAGGAATAGCAGATGTAAATTCAATACAAATAATTGCTAATGATGGGATTGGTTTTATGAAGGGTTATAAAAATAAATTGAGGGATGGAGAGGATAAGGTTCTTGCACAATGGATTATTCAAAATGCAGAAAAGGGTTGGGAATAAATGAAAAGCGTATTTCTTGCATCGTTTTTATTTCTATTAGCTGAATTTTCTTTTGCTGAGGAATTAACTAATTACACAATTACATCTGATTCTCAAATAAATACTTTAGAAGGAGATTTAGAGGCTAAAGGAAATGTAGTCATTAAGAGTAATAGTGGTAATTTTGAGGCTTATTCGGACAAGCTTTCTTTTGACAAGGATGATAAATCTCTAAAACTTATTGGTAATGTATATGTAAAAAATTTAGAGTCTGATGGAATAGCAATTGAAGAAACATCTGGAGATGAGTTGACCATATTTACTGATACGGGAATTTTTGAATTCAAATCCCAAAATAAAAACAGAGTAACAACAATAATTAAATTCTAAATAAAGAGTTGATATTTTATTGAAATTTAAATTGCTAGCTGAGCTCTTAATACCTATCTATTCATAATTATTTTTTATATCAAAATAATTTGATTTGTATATCTTTAAATTTTTAAATTACCTTTTGGCTGTAATTTATATTTAAAAGACTTATTCTCATCACAAAGTGGGCATTTTCAAAAAAGTCCTTATTTTTTCTTCTGTTATCTCATTAGTTCTCTCTCAAGAAGCGATTGCTTCAAAAAGACTGAGCGGAGCAGGTGCTACATTTCCCTCAAAAATTTATACTAGGTGGTTTTTTGATTTAGCCAAATCAGGTGGACCAAGGGTTAATTACCAAGCAGTTGGTTCGGGCTCTGGAAGAAAAGCTTTCATAGACGAAACTGTAAATTTTGGTGCATCAGATGAACCTATGAAGGCTAAAGATATAGCAAAGGTATCAAGAGGTTTAGTACAGATTCCTATGGTTGGAGGAACTATTGCTTTTGGTTATAACTATGATTGCGATTTGAAACTTACTCAAGAGCAGGCAGTACGAATTGCAATGGGTATGGTTAAAAACTGGAAAGAATTAGGCTGTAAATCAGGAAAGTTAACTTGGACACATCGTTCTGATGGTTCAGGAACTACTAAGGCTTTCACAAACTCTATGGAATCATTTTCACCTACATGGACTTTAGGAACTGGTAAATCAGTTAAGTGGCCAGCAGGCGTTGGAGCAAAAGGTAATTCTGGTGTTGCAGGTGTAATTCAAAACACTCCAGGTGCAATTGGTTATGTAAATCAGTCATATATTAAAGGTAATGTTAAAGCTGCTGCACTCCAAAATCTTTCAGGGGAGTTTCTAAAACCATCTGCAGAAGCAGGAGCTAAGGCTCTTAATGGTATTACTTTAGATGAAAATCTTGCGGGTAAAAATCCTAATCCAACAGCAAAAGGAGCGTACCCTATCGCTTCATTGACATGGATACTTGCTTACGAAAAAGGTAATGGTAGAAACACTAAAGCAATCAAACAAGCCTTTAATAAATTGTTAAGTGATGAGTATCAAGATAAGGCCTCATCCCTTGGATTTATCCCCTTAAAAGGGAATATCCTTTTGAAATCAAGAGCTTCCGTTGAAAAAATAGGTAGTTGAAATTTTTTAATAGATGTCAAATTATCATAACTTTCATATACCTTTAACCCCTCTTAAAAGTCTTTTACAACATTTAGTAGTAAATTTATAGAGATATTCTTTTTTTAATGGAAGAGAAATTAACTCTTTTCAAGAATCGTAAAAGATTCGGTATCGAAAAAAATATAGATATTATCTTCAAGAATACTGCCCTAGTCTTGTCTAGTTTCGTAGCAATAATACTTTTAGGAATTATTTTAGTAGTCTTTTTTCAGTCATTTGAATCCTTTTCAAGGTATGGCTTGAAGTTTCTAGTAACCTCTGAATGGAATCCTGTAAAAGATGAATACGGAGCTTTTACTGCAATATATGGAACATTAGTAACTTCATTTCTTTCGTTATTAATAACTATTCCTTTGGGCGTTGGAACTGCAATATTTATTACCGAGGACTTCGTCCCGAAAGTTTTTAGAGAAATATTAGGTTCTTTTGTTGAATTATTAGCGGCTATTCCATCAGTTGTCTTAGGGCTTTGGGCAATATTTGTAATGGAACCTTTTTTCAGAGCCTTTTTTGTCTTTTTACATAATTTCTTTGGTTGGATACCTTTATTCAGTACAGAACCTACAGGCAGGAATTCTTTGTTAGCAATATTGATTTTAGTAGTTATGCTTTTGCCAATAGTGACTGCTATAGCAAGAGATTCTCTTAATCAAGTTCCTAAAAAGTTAAGAAATGCAGCCTATGGAATTGGAGCAAGTAGATGGAAAACAATATTTTCAGTAATCTTGCCAGCAGCGTTATCAGGAATCATGGCAGGAGTTCTATTGGCTTTAGGCAGGGCAATGGGAGAAACAATGGCTGTCACAATGATTATTGGTAATTCCAATGCATTTAGTTGGTCTCTATTATCTCCTGGATATACCATTTCCTCAATGCTCGCAAACCAGTTTGGTGAAGCTGATGGAAGTCAGGTTTCATCACTTTTTTATGCAGCTTTTGTACTTATGATCCTTTCTTTAGTGGTCAATATCTTTGCTCAATGGCTTGTTAAGAAATTTAGTCTCAAATATTAGATAATTATGAATTCACTCTATTACCAGAAAAGATTATCAAGAAATATAGGAGATAAATTCTTTACTTCTTTATCAGTAATTTGTGCATTGATAGCAATACTTCCTTTGATTTTTCTAGTGACTTATATCCTTTACAAAGGTGGATCTCAAATTACACCAGAACTATTTACTTTAGAACCAAATCCTCCTGGAGATGATTTAGATGCAGGAGGTATTAATCCTGCATTGATCGGAACATTAATAATAACTACCATTGCTTCAATTATCGCCATTCCAGTAGGGGTTGGTGGTGGAATATATTTAGCTGAATACTCTAAAGGTGGAGCTTTTTCAAGATTTATCAGATTTGGGGTAAATGTTTTAGCTGGAGTCCCTTCAATTATTGCCGGTGTCTTTATTTATGCCTTAATTGTTTCTACAAAGATCTTGTTTGGGAGTATGTACAGCGGCTTGGCTGGAGGGATGGCTCTTTCAATATTGATGTTGCCTACTGTGATAAAGACGACTGATGAAGGTTTAAAGTTAGTTCCTAACGAATTAAGATATGCGTCTCTTGGTGTTGGAGCAAGTATGTATACAACCATATTGAAAGTTACTTTGCCCTCTGCCTTTAGGTCTATTGCTACTGGCGTTGTACTTGGTATCGCAAGAGCTGCAGGTGAAACTGCACCTTTGATATTTACGGCTTTATTTTCTTACTACTACATAACAGGCTTTGGGGACTTGTTTTATGAGATGGGTTCCTTGGCTGTATTGATATATAACTTTGCCCTTGAACCTTATGATGCTCAAAATAAATTAGCCTGGGCAGCTTCCTTTATTCTTGTTTTGTCGATACTATCAGTAAATATATTTTCAAGGATATTGGCCGCTTTTACAGAGAAAACTAAGAGAGTATAAATGATTAAAACTAATAAAAAAATACCAAAGAATATCATTTTGTCTCTTGAGAATGTTTCTATTAGCTATGGAACTTTTGAAGCAGTAAGAAATGTTTTTTGTAATTTTAAAAAAGGAAATATAACTTCCCTTATTGGCCCCTCCGGTTGTGGCAAATCAACTGTTCTTAGATCATTAAATAGGATGAACGATTTAATTCCTAATTGTTCTTTGAAAGGAACAGTCCTGTTTGATGGAACTAATATTTACGATAAAAGAGTAGATCCAGTAGAAGTAAGACGAAGAATCGGAATGGTTTTTCAACAGCCTAATCCTTTTCCTAAATCTATCTATGAAAATATTGCATTTGGGGCAAGAATTAATGGATTTACGGGAGATATGGAAGAATTGGTCGAAAGTTCATTAAGAAAGGCTGCATTATGGGACGAATGTAAGGATAAATTGAATGATAGTGGTTACTCATTATCTGGTGGACAACAACAAAGATTATGTATTGCAAGAACCATTGCTATTGAGCCTGAAATAATTCTAATGGATGAGCCATGCTCAGCTTTAGATCCAATCTCTACCTTGAAGATAGAAGAGACGATGCATGAACTTAAGAAGAATTACACAATAATTATCGTTACTCATAATATGCAACAGGCATTAAGAGTTAGTGATATGACTGCATTTTTTAATGCAATTGAGTATGAAGATGGTGATGGAGGAAAGGTTGGTTATCTTGCAGAATTTAATTCCACTAAGAAAATTTTTAATTCTCCAAAAGAAAAAACCACTCAGGAATACATATCAGGTAAATTTGGTTGATGTTAAATTTTTACTTTTAAGAGAAGAAATTTTACCCTCAAGACAGGTAAGGGGTAGACAAACAGTATAAATACCTATATAGTTATTTGGAATTAGTAAGTTTAGCTTTGAAAAACTATCCTTTTCTACCTTTCTTAATTTTTGCAGGGGCCCTAATAACTACTGCCACAATAGGATTGCCTGTATTTACTTCATAATTTAAGAGTATTTCTATTTCAGGTAATCTTATGGTTTCAATAATAAATAAAGAATTAATTGGAAGTCCTCATAAAACCCTAATAAAGGGAAATTTATTTGACTTTATAAAAAAAAGAGAGAATATGAATCTGTGTGGGAGTAAAAATCTGTATTCAAACCATTTTTAAAAGTGGTTAATTTCTAATTTATTTATCATGGATAAAACTAAAGAACAGTTAGAAAAATTAAGAGAAGTAGCAGAAGCATCTCTTACAAAAACGGATGAACTTCAAAAAGTTCTTGCTCAAATTGAAGCTTTAATGTCTAGAGAAGAATCACAAACATTATCGAAGAAGAAATAATTATTAAAAATTATTTTAGGTTTTGTACTTTTAATTACACCTCTACAATTTCATTGTAGTTATTAATTGAGTATGCAGAACCCGTTCCAAAGTTTTCTGTTAGGTCTCGAGGTCTTACCTTCTTTAAGTAAAAGACCTCTTTAATTTGCTTGTTTCTATTATATTCTTACAACCTACTTATTTAGTTGATTACTTTATAGATTTCTTTCAAACAGACATTTACATCGAAAGATTCAGTATTTACAACCTCTAATCCTGTTTTTTCGGTAACTTGAACAGTTGCATTGCATTCGTCTTGTTTAAGAGCCATGTAACTTGGCTTTTTGTCTTTTATGTCTAATTCAACACTTGATTCAGTTTCTTCCTTATATTGCTCCATTACTAGTGTAAGTGCTTCTATCTCAACTGAAAAATTATCATTTGCTTTTGCCACAAATGGGATGACAAGAAATGGAAATAAAAACAAGGCTATTAATTTTTTCATTTCTATAAAATGTGTTTATTTTTTTTATAACGTGGATTGGCTGCTAAAGAAAGGGTCATTAGCTTTATATATTTTTTATTATCTTTTTTCACTAGCAGAAAATGGATTTATTAGGGTTAAATTAATTGATAAAAAAACTAAACGAGACTTTTAAGTATAAATTTGTATATCTAAATGAAAAATTTAAGCCGCTTTCATTGGATTTTTCTTAAGATTTTATTTCGATAATTTCTTCTTCAGATAAAATTGCCCATTTTTTAAATGACTTTTTGCAGGGATATCCTCCTGTTAAGTCTCCAAATGCAGGCAAAAATAAAGTATTTTTATTCTTATCCATTGCAAAACACCTTAAAGATAATTTATCTCCATTATTTTTTAAATAGATTTTTGGATGATAATGTCCACAAATATTCAAGGTTTTATTGTTTTCTAAATTAACTGGCTCATGGCTAAATGTAATGTTTTTGGATTTTCTAATGTCAAAAATTTTTATATTTTTAATAGCACAATCTACATCATGATTTCCGAGGATTAGTTCAACATTAATTTTTAGTAGTTCAGGAAGATCCTCAACTTTTTTTTGAAGAGTTTTATCTATTGAATATTTGCTGTGGAATAAATCTCCCAATATTATTAACTTTTCAGGACTATATTTTTTCACTATATTTTTTATTCTTGCGAAATTATTTTTATCTGAATCATTAGTAAGAGGTATTCCATTTTGCTGAAAATACTCAGCTTTGCCAAGATGAATATCGCATATTAACAACTCTTTTGTTTCAGGAAGAAATAAGGCTCTTGAAGGAAGCATCTCTAACAATGTATCTTCCCAATAAAATTTAAAAGAACTTTTTTTCATTTAATCACTATATTTTTTTATAAGTTTTTCTACTCTTTTTTCTATTGGTTCATTGCTTAAAGTATTTTTAAGTCTCTCAACTAATAAAGGGAAAGCAAAAGGGGTTGGAGTTTTTATCTCGTTTAGTAGCATTTTTAAATTTTTTAATCTTTCTAATGATCTAGATATTCTTTTATTTTCTAATTGATATTCTTTAACTTCTTGATGCGATTGTTTTATCAAAAGGTGGCCCTCTTCATATTTAGTAAAGACATCGTAGAAAAGACTTGAACTTATTTGAAGTTGAGAAGAAGTTTTTGTTTTGGTTGGATTATTTTGATTTACTAGTCCACTTATCTGGGCAATATTTTTAAATCTACGTTTTGTTAATTCTGAAAAATTAATTGCATTTTCAAGATCTTCCTCTAATTTTTTGTTATCCAAAAAATAATCAGCTTCTTTTTTAATTATGGAAAAATCATAGTCTTCTGATGTAGTTAAGCTGAATCCAAAATCATTAGCAGTAATACTAAATGTAGATTGTTTTAATTTTGCAAATCTTAAAGCCCATAGAAATGCAATTCCTTCATTTACAAATTTGCCATCAAGTGTAAAAACAAAAATATTTGATAAATCCTTGGTTTTATATATTTCTATAAGGAATTCATCTTTCTTTGGAATATTTGAAAGAACCTGTTGTTTCTTCAATATTGGGCGTAATGAATTGAGTTCAGGATTCAAATAACCATAATTTTCTGATTCATTGCATATATCTATTTCTTTTCTCAAACTTTCACAAAGTAGATCAGAAATTGCCATTTGACCTCCAACCCATGCAGGAATTAGAGAACTTTTTTTTGTTGATTTTTTAACGTATAAAATCATATCTCTGATTCTTACAAATTGAAGCATTTTACCTGCAAAGTAAAAGGTATCTCCAGGATTTAATTTTGAAGCAAAATTCTCTTCTAAATTTCCCAAGGATTGCCCTTTCATATATTTAACATTCACAAATTTGTCACTTGTAATTGTCCCAATATTGAACTTATGCATTCTTATTAAAGATTTGTCTTTTACAAAATATTTAAAGTTTTCATTATTATTTTGTGATTCTTCTTTAACTATCTTTTTATATTTTGGGTATGCTTTAAGACATTTTCCTCCATATTCTAAAAAGTCAAGACACCAATTCCAATCTTGATCTTTTAAGTTTCTATAACTCCAACAATTTTTAATTCTTTCTTTCTCAATTTTCGGATCAAAGCCATTTCCGCATGCCAAACTTATCAGATGTTGTAGAAGCACATCATAAGATAATTCAGGAAGTCTAATTTCTTCAGATACACCACTTTTTATTATTCTTCTCATTGCACTAATTTCTAATAACTCCAAAGAATTAGTAGGCATAAAAATTATTTTTGATTTCCCGCCTGGTCTGTGAGCACTTCTTCCTGCTCTTTGGATAAGTCTAGCTAAATTCTTTGCACTACCAATTTGAACTATTTGATCTACAGGTTGGAAGTCAACTCCCAAATCTAACGAGCTAGTGCAGACTACCCATTTTATTAATCCGTCTTTAACCCCTTCTTCAACTCTTTTTCTATCTTCTTTATCGAGGGAGCCGTGATGAAGTGCGATTTTGTCTTCCATCTCTGGCAGAAAAAATTTAAGACATTGATACCATCTTTCAGATTGGTTTCTTGTATTGGTGAATAATAAGGTGCTTTGATTTTTATCTAGAATTTTTAAAAGTGAAGAATGGCTTCTGATTCCTAGATGGCCACTCCATGGGAAGGTAGTTTCCTCCTCTGGCAAAACGCTTATAATTTCTATGTCTTTTTGAATATTTGTACTTATAATTTTGGGTTTGATAGCGCTCATACCAACTATTGCTCTTGCTGCTTGTTCAATATTTCCAATAGTTGCAGACATTGCCCAAATTTGTAAATTTTTTATATTACCTCTTAACCAACTTAAAGATAACTCGCACTGATTTCCTCTTTTACTACCCATCAATTCATGCCATTCGTCAATAATTATTGATGACAACTCCTTGAAAAGATTATTAGATTTTTTATTAGAAAGTAAAAGAGATAAAGACTCTGGAGTGGTAATAAGAATATTAGGAGGTTTAGCTAGTTGCTTTTTCTTTTCATATGGGGTTGTATCCCCATTCCTAATTTCAACAGTGATTTCTTTATTAAAATGTAAAGCTGCTAATTGTATGGAATTTTTTAAATCTCTACTTAGTGCTTTCAAAGGGGTTATTAATAATATTTGCACACTTTTATTATTTTTGGGATGTTCTATCTGTGATAAAGGTCCCATTAATGCAGCGTAAGTTTTGCCGCATCCAGTAGGAACTTGAATTATTCCGTTTTCCCCATTTAAAAATGCTTTCCAAGATTCTACTTGGTAGGGTAATGGCTCCCATCCATTTGAGAAGAAAAACTGTTTAATTTTGGAAATTAAATAATTTTGCTTTCTATTTTGCGTAATATTTTTCATGATATTTTTTTCATCAGTTCATAAGCATTCTCTAGACTATCTGCATCATTGATTTTTTTATCTTTTCTCCATTTTGTTATTCTTGGAAATCTTACTGCTATGCCAGACTTGTGACGTTTTGAAATTTGTATTTTCTCAAAAGATATTTCGAATACCATTTCTGGTTTTAACGATCGAACAGGACCAAATTTTTCTATTGTATTTTTCCTTATCCATTTATCAAGCTCTTTAATCTCAATATTCGTTAAACCAGAATATGCACTTGCAAATTTAATTAATTCTTGGTCTTTCCACAATGCAAAACTGTAGTCAGTATACAGACCAGCTCTTCTACCGCTGCCGCCCTTAGCGTAAATAAGAACTGCATCCAGTTGCATTGGATCAACTTTATATTTCCACCAAATACCTTTTTTTCTACCAGAGGAGTATACAGAAGTCTTTTTCTTAATTATTAATCCTTCAGTATTGTTTTCTCGAGATTTTTCTTTATAAGTTAAAGCATCAGACCAATCTTTAGGAAAGATTAAATCACATATTTTGAAAAAATCAGAGATTTTATTCTCAGTTTTAATTTGCCATTTTGAAAAATATTTTTCTAATTCAATTCTTCTATTTTCTAATTTAATTTCTCTTATATCTCTTCCATTAATCTCCAAAAGATCATAAGCAATAAAAATAATTGGATATTTTTTTTGGATTGATCTAGTAGGAGATTTTCTATTTATTCTCTTTTGAAGTAAAGAAAAATCAAAGGCAATTTGTTCTTTAAAATTCCAAAGTAATAATTCCCCATCAAGAACAAAATCATCTTTTATATGCGACATTTTCTCTACTAATTCTGGGAAAGATTCATTTACTAATTCTTGCCCTCTTGTCCATAACGAAACATTTCCTGATCTTTTTATTAATTGCATTCTTATACCGTCATATTTCCATTCAAATTGAAAATCATTTATTGAATGTTTGAATATTTTATCTTCAATAGTATTCGCTAGAAGAAATGGAAATGGTTTGGAATTTAACTCTTGAAGATTGATATTCTTGTTAATTAAAAATTCATATGAATCAATTGAAGGCTCAAATTTTCCCATCAATCTATGGGAAATAATCTCTTCATCAATATTAGTTAGTTTTGATATTGATTTTGTTACTAATCCGATAGAGACTCCTACTCTAAAAGTTCCTGTAAGAATTTTATTGAAAATTAGATGGTTATCTTCAGGTAATGTTTCCCATATATTTTTAATTTTAAAATTTTTCTCCTCCTCATTAAGTTTTGATAAATCAGGAATTGTTTTGCTTAGTAATTCATTGAGACTTATATTTGATAATTTCTTTTTTCTGGAAGTACTTTTATTTTTAAGTAATAACGTTATTACTTCAGCAGAATCACCAACTTTTAAATAGCATGTATCAATTAACCATTCAGGATATTCATATATTTGAGAAAAAAGATTTTTTAAATATCTTCCACTAATAAATCTCTTATTACTTTTTCCAGTCAGTAAATATATTGCCCATGAATTTTCTATTGGATCATTAGATAAAAAATAATTCTTTAAAACTTCAATTTTATTATTTGTACTGTTACTTGAATCTAAATCTACAAATAATTCTGAAAAATTTTTTAAGCTCATATTTATTTACCGAAGAAAAGAACATTTATTAATTCCTTCTCAACTAAAAATTTACTTAAAGCTTCACTATCTCCATGATGAAAAAAAACATTTTTTGCTTCAGACTTTTTTACTACTTCCAGTATTCCATCCCAATCTGCATGATCCGAGATTGGAAATCCCTTGTCATAACCTGACCTTTTTCTTAGAGCTCTTATTGACATCCATCCACTTGCAAAAGCTGTTTGAATATTTTTGAAATTTTTTAGATAAGGGCCCTTACTTAAAGATGGCGGCAATAATATTAGACTTCCTTTAAGTTCATCAATCTTTTTTTTATTTTCTATTTTTATAGAATCTTTAATATTAATTCCAAGTTTTTTATAAATATTATTCATTCTATGAATACTGCCATGGGAATAAATATTGCCTTTAAAATTTGTTTGACTAATTTCGTTTAATAATCTCTGAGCTTTTCCAAGTGAATAACAGAAAAGTAAAGAAGTTTTTTCTGGTGAATTAGTTATCCATTTTGAAATATCATTTGCTATCTTCTTTGATTCATCCCACTTAAATATTGGCAAACCAAAAGTACATTCGCTTATTAAATAATCAGTTTTTACTATTTCATATTGTTTGCAAGTCTCATCTTTTTGAAGCTTAAAGTCACCGGAAATTAACCATTTTTCTTCAGCAAAAATAAACCTTATTTGACTAGATCCAAGGATGTGACCGGATGGATGAAAAGAAATATTAATGCCATTTATCTTAAATTGTTCTTCAAATTCATAAGTCTTAATTTTGATATTTTCTCCAACTCTTTCTTTTAGAAGTATCGCAGTTTCCTTAGTAGAAATGTATTCTTCACAGCCAAATGTAAAGTGATCAAAATGAGCATGAGTTATTAATGCCTTTTTTACTGGCTTGCTTGGATCAATCCAAATATCAGCAAGTTCACAATAAAGATTTCCATCTTTATATCTAATTAAATATTCTTGTTGAGTTTTCAAAACTACATCTCTTACAATGAAGTTAATTTAGCTAATTATGTCCACGCTTGTTTTGATAAAGCTACGGCTGAAATTGTTATTAAAGCAATAACTACAAATTTGTTACTCCAATTAATCATGAATGAACTGATTTTGTTAAAAAAAACTCTATTAGATGGCACAATATTTTTCTGATTCAGAATGTGATGATTTTCATTATTTTTTAAGTAATTTAAATTTTTAATCTCATTTATTAATTTAGATTCGCAAGTTGAGAGTTGTTCAACTTGATTTAATAAATCAATATCTTTTGGTCTTAATAAAGAGTTTAATTCTTTAATTTGCCTTTCGTTTTTCATAAGAAATTCATTAACTATCTCATCTGTTCCTGATCCCTTCTTTAAATTTAAAAGGATATCATCTCTTTCCCACGATTTTTCAAGAGAATTTAAAATTTTACTTATGCTCATCTTAAGTATTTTTACTTATGATAAGTTATTTTTTTTTTCTTCTGTGGCTTATTCCTTAAATTAATTAGGAAAAATTATTTTTATTTAAGATTTACGAATAAGTCTGTTTGCAAAATATTTTATCTTAATCTTTTCTGCAATTTTTTTAGAACTGCTTTTGGTTTTAACTTTATTTAAATTGATCACTTCATCTGATACATTTTTGCCCATTTCAAAATAACTTTTAATTTTTTCTAATTCTTCTTCATTTAATCTTTTTGCCGCACCTTTTGCATTTATTCCAAGTTTCTTGCAGGCTAGTAATATTCTATTACTCTCAACATTAAGATCTTTGGCAATACTAAAAATAGGAATGTTGATAGACATTATTTTCTTTACTATGTAATTTGTTATTTATAGTATATTTATAAATTAGAAATTAAATATATTTTTAAACTATTATTAATTTCGAAAACTTTTTTATTAGGCTACTTCATCTTCGAAATTATTTAAATCATTAAACTTTTTCTTCATGGTAGGGTTATTTCTAGTTAATTTCTTTACTGTCAAATCTTGAGATTTGCTGTCAGCAGATAAAAGATGTTTTTTTGAGAGAACTAAAGCCTCTTTAGTTTTTTGTAAATGAGTTATTGATTTATCAATTTCTGAAATTGCATCATTAAATCTATCTTGGGCAAGTGAAACATTTTTACCAACTGCATTTTTGAATTGCTCAAGAGTACTTTCAAAATTAGTTATGTCAAAATTCTCACGTTTCATTAAATCAATTTGTGATTTGTATTTTAAAGTTTCCATAGAGGCATTTCTTAGCAGAGAAATAATGGGCAAGAAAAATTGAGGTCTTATGACATACATTTTTGGGAATCTATGAGAAACATCTACTATGCCAGCATTATATAGTTCACTATCTGGTTCTAAAAGCGATACGAGAACTGCATATTCACAAGATTTTTGTCTTCTATCTTTATCTAATTCTTTTAAAAAATCTTCGTTTTTTCTTTTATTAGTTCCATTTAAACTTTCATTCTTCATCTCAAACATTATAGATACGACTTCAGTTTTATTTTCATCAAATTCTCTAAATATATAGTCACCTTTACTTCCTGAAGTGGCATCATTATCCTTTTCGAAATAAGAGTTTTTAAATGCAGAGGCACGATTCAGATTAAATTGTGTTTCGCAATGAATTTCTAAAGTTTCTCCTATCATCTTTGTAGATAATCTAGATTTCATTTCTCTTAACTCCTGAATAGTCAAGTCCCTTTCACTAATTTTGTTTTTAAACTTTTCTTCAATTAATTTTTCATTAATTGAATGTTCAAGTCTCATCTTTTCAATGGAATTTGTTAGCGATGAGTTTTCTTTTTCTAAATTAGTAACAGCTTCACTAACTTTGTTTTTTAAAGATAATTCTGAAATTAAAGACTGGTTTTTAATTTCATCCTTCAACTTGATTAATTCATTATTCAACGAATTAATTTTATTTGTTGCTTGATTTTTTAAATCATTTAGAGCATTTGTTTTCTTCTCTTCAGATATTTTTAATTTAGATTCAAGAGTTTGGATCTCCGACTCTTTAATGCGATTTTGCTCTATTAACTTTATTTTTAACTCACGTTTTAAAATTTCCAAAGATTTTTTATTATCTTCTTCAGCCAAAATAAGTCTCTCTTTAATTTGTTTGTTAAATTCTTCGTCTTTTATCTGAAGAAGTATTTCTTCAAAGCTGCTGGGATCAATTCGGAAAGTTTTGCCGCATGAAGGACATTTAATATCTTTCATTTTTTAATTACAAAATTAATATTAGAAAGGATTTAATATTCGAATTATGTAAAAAGAATATTATTCTTGACTAAGAATAAACAATGATTCAATTTTATGCATTAATAAATAAAATAATTACTCAATAAAAGTCATATTAATCCTGATTTCTTAAGAATATTTATCTTATTTGCTAATTCAATATCTGCAGAAGATATTGAGCGGTCTAAAGTTTTGTGAGATGAAACCGTGTAACCACTATCATCAACAAATTCGTCTTCAGCATCTTTTAAGTGTGCATTTTCATTTTGGAGATCTTTTAAATTATCCGACTTGTATGTATTTGACTTACTGATATTACTATATCCAAAATTCGCGATTCCTCTTGCATCTAACGCTTCCTCAACTAATATTCCAACCACCTTAGATCTACTTATAGACTCGCTCTTGGATATTTCATCAATAATTTCAAGTACTCTTTTTCTAGGAAGATATCCTATTCTTTTGACTTTATTTTCCATAAGTCTTTCCATATGTCAGTATTGTAACACTTCTGTCAAATAAAATCAGATTTTTGATTAATAGTATTTTTGTGTAAATTTAAATAATAAGATTTAAAGTATAATTTTAAAGAACATTCATACAAAATCATTTCTCAAATAGTCCTGAGGATATTTTTATCTGCTTCTTATAATTACTATTTTAGACTAGGTAGGATTTCTGAAATTTTCTTTATTTAAATTCCAAATATTATGAAAAATAAACTATACGATAATGCTGATAGCTTTGCAATGTCATTTGATGAGGAATGGGAAAATATTGATTGTGATGATATACGTTTAAAGATAGATAAGGTATTTGAACTTTTATCAGATCACCCTTTTTTAATATCTAATCCAGAAGATGCCAGAAAAATGGCAGAATTTAGGATATTTTCATTAAAAAAATTTAAATAATTATTTTTAAATTTTATAAAGATTAATCATTTAGAATTAATAATGAAATTTAAATTTAAGTGCCTGAGATTTAAATAGTTGGTGAATTAAAAAATCCCTTACTGTATAAAAATACTAATATGCCAATAATTGGACCTATTCCAAATACAAAAAGAACTAATTTTGCAGAATTTTTCGTCGGCCCTATTTTTTGATCTTTTAAATTTGAATTAGATTGATTCTTTTTTGATTTTTTCTTTTTCATGAAGGATATATTACTACAACACGAATTTAAAAGATTTTTATATTTTATGGGTTTTAAAATAATTTTTAAATTTAAAAAAACTAATATGGGGATCAAAAAAGACTGTATTGTATAATATTAGGACTATAAAGCAAATATGAGTGCAACTAAGAGAGAGGAAGTTTGTTCTCACCTTAGATATATAAGGTTAGAGCTTAGAGAGATGCATCAAATGCTTATCAAAGAAGATTTGTTGCCAGATCTTAATGAAGCTAAGGAAGTTCATGCTCAACTTGATGCTTTATTGGATTTATTGTCAGAAAACAAAGTAAATAAGATAAAAAGCCAATTTTGAACTCTTCAATTTAATTTAAATAAATTATAGATAATTTGTAGCTGATTCTATTTTTTTTCGATTGTCATGCATCAGTTCTAATTTATTGTAAATTTCTTTAATTTGGATTTGTATTAGATCTGTCGAATTTATATTGCTTAACGCATCTAATGCTGATAGGAGGCTTTCCTTGGCTTCAATTAAATGTCTACATTCTTTGCTTCCTGCTTCGTATGACATGAGATTTCTATAAAAACTTTATTATCTCAAATATATTAAAATTTCTTCAGTATTGTTTGATACTCTTATCAATTCAACGCTTTTTATTGTAATTTTCAATACAGAATTAGTAATAATTTTTACTAATATTTAATAAAAACTTATGAAAGAGAATAATAATGATTATAAATACTGTATTAAATTAGCTTTAGATAATGCAAAAAAAAGAATTAATCTACTAGATAATTCTGATAAAAAGTGCGTACTAGAAGAGTATAAAGAATGGATTAACGATGGTTTAAACAAGCATACAGTTTTACTGATTAGAGATGATCCGATCATCTAGAAATATAAAATAATTTCTAGTTCTTTGTATTTGAAGTAACCCTTAATAAAAAATAAAGACTTGCTATAAAAATAATTACTAAGGTAATAGTCAATGAAGAAAAATTATCCATATCTATATCTTTAAAAATATTAAATCAAATATAGCAATAAAATTTAATAAGTCTCTTATTCAGTTTTCTTTGAAAAGAGAAAGAATAAATTTATTCAGATTTTCTTTTTCTAAGAATATTTTTTTACTCTTATAGGCTGTTAATTTCTTAAATATTAACTTAATTAAATGCTCTGGTTTTGTAGTCATATATTTAGTTTATTTTTCTAACAAGTAAATTTTCTCTTCACCTATTTTATCTGGCTTTGTTATTTTGCATCCTTTATCTTTTTCCATATTACAATCTTTCGTAGCAGGAACAGATTTCCAGGTACAAACTTTTTCTTGAGAATCTTCTTTTAAGATTTTCCATCCATCATCTAAGTATTCTGAAATACCATCCTCTTCACAGGAAAACCTTATTTCCATACTCTTCTTTTCCGAATTACGATTTTCATTAATATTTTTTTCCAAATTTTTCAAGGGATACTCTTTATTAATTGATGTCTTACAAGAACTTAAGAAAATTGCGATTAGTATTATTTGTGAAAATTGTTTTATTATGTACATTTTCTTTACTTTTGATGATCCCAAATTATTTAAATTATAGTTTATTTTAATTCTATTATTTTTAATAGTTTATCCATTTTATTCATCAATTTTTTTACATCATCTGGATTTGGTAATATTAATTCTTCAGTAACTTCTAAATGCATTTTCTTTAAGTTTTGTCTTAAATCTTTTAAATGCATTTTTACGTTTTCTTTTTTTTGTTTTATATCAGTCATAGTATAAAAATACAAACTTTATTTAACTTAAAGTTACTATTATAATATTGGAACGGCTATTAATAGAAAATAATTAAATATTTAATTTCTTAAATTTTCTATTTCATAGATTTCTTCGCCACCATAACAAAAATTTGTAGATAACATTTTTACTTCCTTATTATTAATTCCAATTATATTTTTATTTCTAATAATATAATTTTTGGCAATCGATTCGCAATCTAATATATTTTTTGCATGTTTAATAACTGGATAAAAATAGGCTAATGTAGCAATTACAAACAAAAATGTTATTAATGATCTCTTATCATTTTTAATAAATTCTTTTGAAGTTTTTTTTGCTTTTAATATTTTTACTAGTAATTTATCTGGTAAACCTATCTGAACAAATAATAACTCCACCCACCATGGAAGATCCTTGTCTTTCTTTTTCTTTAAATTTTCGGAAGTATTCATTTTCTTGGCTTCATAATTTTGGGTTCTAACCTCTTTAGAATTAGTTGTTTCTTTTTTATTCATATCATCAAATGATTTAAATGGAATGTAGAGGTTTTATTTTGATTTGGAAACTATATTTTTATTTTATAAGTTTTAATTTAATTTATCTATGAATTTGAGTATTGTTAATCTGTATTTAAGATTTTTAAATGGCAAAAAAAAGAAGGAAGTTAAATAAAGATTTTGAGAGAAAAATATATTCATCCAAAAAAAATGTCGAATTAGTATTGGCAAAAATTTATGATATCGATGATGAAGAAATACAAAAAGAATATATGAGCGCTTTTAACAGAGTGGTTTGCTTATATGATGAATTAAAAGAAGATTATGAACAACAAGGATTTACTGAAAATTCAGAAGAACTTTTCACAAACTATAAAAATGCTTTTAATCTTTTCGAACTAGAATTTGAAATTTAAAATTCAATTTTGAATTACCTTTTAAAAGGTTTTACTGGGATTTCAATTCGCTTACCTTTTTGGAGATCAAATCTTTTCTCTTGTAAATTGTTTATACATGAGGTTATTCTTTTTTTCTTTGCGCAAATTCTTTTTATTTGGTAATCAGTAAGTGGGAATGATTCATTACTTAATAAAAAAAATGCCAATAAAAACATTGATAAATTTAATACCAATTTCATTGTTTATTCTTTGACTATTTGCTAGTTATTTTTAAATTTTGATTACTTTACATTATAAGTATCTATAATTTCTTTTAATTCATCTTTACTTAAATCTGTTGAAATAAAAACTTCTTGGGCTGTTTTGCCTTTTCTTGCTATTGCTTTATATCCGTTTATAGTTTTCACTGACAATCTAATTATCAATTTAGAGGATTTTCCTCTGGCTCTTGATATAACCGCTGGAGTTATCGTCTTAATATTTATGTTTAGTGCTAACCTTTGAAGTATTGGGATTAGACCTTCAATATTAGTACTATGGTTTAAAACTAGCCTACCCAATTTTTAATTTATTATTATTCTATTGATAAAATTTTGTTTCTGAGAAATAAAATTTATCTCTTAAATGAATAAAAAATTTTGAAGTTCTGTTATATTTATAAAAACTATTAATTTTCAATGATCTTTCAAATAGGCTGGGCAGCTTTGGCTGCAATTTTTACATTTTCAATTGCCATGGTTGTTTGGGGAAGAAATGGTGACGGATCCATTGATATATGATTTCATTTTTAACTTATGAAGTCTATTTAAGTAAATTTCTTATCTTAACATCGTTTATTTTACTAATATTCATAACGTTCGCTGTAATTTATATTTCCTATATTTCCTGGAAAGATAAAAAAAGATTAAAAAAATAGATATTATTGTTTTTGGTTCTTTTTCTTATCTTTAATTCTGAGCTCTTCAATCAATTCTTTTGCTTGTTCCATTTTTGATATGCTGCTTTTATAAATCCCAATATCTTTTTCCGCTTTATTAGCAGATAAGTTTAACTTCTCAAAAATATCAGAGGTCATCTTATTTGTAATTGATTCATTTTTCTCTTTGAGATCTTGGGAGTTTGAAATTAATATATATATTCCTAAGTTCAAAATCCGTGAAGGATAAAGTTTAGAATTGCTTTTTTCTATTAATAATTTCAAAATATCTTTGGATGTTTTATTCTTGAATTCCTTTTGAGATTTTTGAGAAATTGTATTAATTTCCTTCGCCTCAAATTTTGTAGAACTGCATAAAGATTCAAAAAGTAGATCCAAGTGTTTTTCAGGTTGATATCCTTTCATTAATGCTTTGAATGTTTCGGTGAGCCCGACACAAAAGAGATAATCTTGCGTAAATTCATTTTGATGGTTCAAAAGATTAAGTTCGACAAGCATTTCATCAACTATTCTTTTATATAAACCTGGAATGACGTAAGGAAATTTTTCATGAAATAACTTTTTGCTATCTGAAACAGTCAATTTTTCTTTCAATTTTTTATATGTAAACCTTAATAAGGTTAGCGTATGTTGACTCAATATCGTTAATATCTAATAAACAGATAAATATTATTATGATCCCTTTAGTTTTAGAAGAATCGGGCGGTAGTGAAAGAGTCTTTGATATTTATTCGAGACTATTAAGAGAGAGAATAATCTTTTTGGGAGAACAAGTTACTAGTGAAACTGCTAATAGAATTGTTGCTCAATTATTGTTCCTCGAGGCAGAGGATCCAGATAAGGACATTTATATGTACATAAATTCACCTGGCGGATCCGTATATGACGGATTGGGTATCTTTGACACAATGCAACATGTTAAGCCTGACATTCATACAGTTTGTGTTGGCTTAGCAGCTAGTATGGGCGCATTTTTGCTTGCAGCAGGTACTAAAGGTAAAAGAAGCAGCCTTAGACATTCAAGAATAATGATTCATCAACCACTTGGAGGCGCTAGAGGGCAAGCCAGTGATATAAGAATTCAAGCAGATGAAATTTTGTTCTTAAAAGAACGACTAAATACTGAATTATCAGAAAGAACTGGAAAGGATTATGACACTATCAAAGAAGATACTGATAGAGATTTTTATATGTCCCCAAACGAAGCAGTTGAGTATGGTTTAATTGATTTGGTGTTAGATAAGAAACCAATTAAAGTTTAGCTTAATAATTGAGGTGTTCTCTCTTTCTCAGGAATTTTGGTGAATTTGGAGAGTATACCTACAAATTCATCACCATCTAATGTTTCTTTTTCGATTAATAAGTCAACTATCTTATCCATAGCTTCTCTATTTTCACTTACTATATCGTAGGTTTCTTTATAACATTCTTTAACCATTATTCTTACACTTTCATCTATTTGTTTTGAGATTGAATCAGAAACTTCACTTCTAGTCATTAAGTCTCTACCAACAAATACTTCTTGATTGCCACTTTCTAAAGCTATCGGACCTAAATTACTCATTCCAAATCTAGTAACCATTTGGCGCGCCATTGAAGCAACTTGTTGGAAATCACCTCCAGCTCCTGTTGTAATCTCACCTTCTCCAAAAACTACATCTTCAGCAGCTCTTCCTCCTAAAGCACCCATTATCCTAGCTTTTAATTGCGCCCTGCTAACAAGGGTTTGTTCATCATCTGGGGTAAACCAAGTTAATCCTTTAGCTTGACCTCTTGGAATGACGGTCACTTTTTGAACAGGATCATGGGCTTTGACAAGTGATCCTATTAGAGCATGGCCAACTTCATGGTAAGCAATTAGTCTTTTGCTTCTACCATCTGTTAATGGAGAACCTTCCATTCCTGCGACAATCCTATCTACAGAGTCATCAATTTCTGAGATACTTATAGAGTCTTTTCTCCTCCTGGCAGTTAATATAGCAGCCTCATTTAATAAGTTTGCTAAATCTGCTCCAGTAAAACCTGGAGTTCTTCTTGCAATGCTTTCAAGCGTTAAATCCTCTTGAAGTTTCTTATTCCTTGCATGAACTTCCAATATTGATAGTCTGCCCTTGATATCAGGTGCATCTACAGTTACCTGTCTATCAAATCTGCCCGGTCTCATTAGCGCTGAGTCTAGAACATCGGGTCTATTTGTGGCTGCAATTATTATTATGCCACTATTACCTTCGAAACCATCCATTTCAGTAAGTAATTGATTGAGAGTTTGTTCTCTCTCATCATTACCTCCACCAATACCTGCACCTCTTTGCCTTCCGACTGCATCGATTTCATCAATAAAAATTAAACAGGGACTATTCTCTTTAGCTCTTTTGAAGAGGTCTCTAACTCTACTAGCGCCAACACCGACAAACATTTCAACAAATTCAGAACCTGATAATGAGAAGAATGGTACCCCAGCTTCACCTGCAATTGCTTTAGCTAAAAGGGTTTTACCAGTTCCAGGAGGTCCTACCAATAGAACCCCTTTTGGAATTCTTGCTCCTACAGAAGTAAATTTTTCTGGTTTTTTCAGAAAAGTGACAACTTCTTGCAAATCCTGTTTAGCTTCATTAACGCCTGCAACATCATCGAATACAACTCCTGTTTCAGCTTCCATTGCAAATCTTGCTTTGGTTTTTCCAAACTGCATTGCTTGGCCAGGTCCTCCAGGCATTCCATTTGACCTCCTCGCTAACAAAATTAAACCTCCAATTAAGATAGCTGGGAAGAGTAAATTACCTAAAATTCCTAATGCAGGAGGAGCTGTTTTTATTGGATGAACATCAAAACTAATTCCCTCATTTTTTAAAATATTTATAAGTTCTGGTGTTAAGCCGGGAAGATCTACACGCAACCTTTGAACTTTATTATCTAAATCCGAATCAATTGTCTCTATGACTGCATTTCTGCCTCCCTCAAAAATATCAACAGATGTAACCCTTCCCGAATTAATGTAATCTAAAAATCTGCCGTAACTAACTCTTGCTACCGCTGAATTTCTTGGTGCAACAGTAGTGCCATTAGATTTAAGCGAATCAACGTTGCTTGAAGATAAAAACTGGTAAGAAAGTGCTATTACTAAAAGTATAGGTAAAGCCCATAAAATTAATGTTTTAAATTTTTGATTCATTAATTTGCATAAAGTCAATTCTAGGATTCTAGACTGAAACAGTGCATTTCGTTGATATTTTCTCTAACTTTATGCTTATACTACTTTTAAATGTATCTAATTTATAAATGAAATTTGAGATCAAAGATAAGGTTAAGTTGATTGCGCCAGTCTCTTACTTAAAGACTTCAGATAATATGCCGATGTTAAGACCACCTGATCTAGTGGCAATCGATGAAATTGGGGAAATCCTTTCAATTAAATCTCCAGATACTGTTGAAGTAAAGTTTAGGAGAGGTTCGTTTTTAATAGATATTGATAAGATTGAGAAAAACTAATCTAAAAGTTTTTATTCCACCTATTAGAAATTTCTAAACATATATTTTTATTTCCAGAAATACTCAGAAAAGGTTTTGAAAAAAACTTTTTAGTTAATTTCAAAATATCCAACGAGGAAATTTCCTCTATTTTTGAATTTAAATCGTTCTCAGAAATTGGTGAAATACCATAACTAACTAACTGTATCTTTCTCTGTAAAATTTCATCTAGTGATTGACTTCCTAATAAAAAAGAACCTTTTAGTTTTTCTTTTGCTAAAAATATTTCAGCATCAGTCAACGGATTTAAAAGTAAATTTTTCCATAGTGTTGATAAAAGTTCAAAAGCAAAAAGTGCTTGATCATTAGATACGGATAAATAAATTAAAAATGGGGCATTTCCACTCCTGATAGGATAATAAACTCCTAAATCGTAAGTTATGCCATGTTTTTCTCTAAAAAGTTTAAATAAAGCAGCGCTCATTCCATAAGATAAATATGACTCCAAAACCTTAAGAGGAAAATATTCACTACTACTTCGCGAGCAAGTTTGGTCCCCAAACATTATTATTGTTTGATTTGAATCATTATTAATGTAATCAAATCTATTCGTAGTATTTAAATTATGATTTAAAGGATCTGATTTTTCTTTTAAGATATTTCTTTCAAGTGTTCTAAAATTTTCTCCATTTATTTGGGGATTATTTGAAATTAAATACTTTTCTCTATTTTTTAAATTTTTAAACTCAAGCAAAACATCTTCATAGGTAATCTTTGAGACATCATTAGCATTGCCTACTGTGTTAAATGCATAAGGATGATTTGAGTAAACAATTTTTCTCCATTTTTCAAAACAAATATTGAATGGATTTTCTTTATCTTTTTTAATGTGATCAATAGAAGATTTTTTTACTTTTTTAAATTCAGTTTCCGATAGGGTAGGCTTATTAATAATTAAGTCTAATAAAGGGAATAATTTGCTGAAATGTTCATTTAGGGATTTAATGCTTATTGAAATACCATCTTCAAATATTTCTTGATTTAATTCTGCTCCATAGGACTCAATATATTCAGAGAGAGTGAAATTGTTAAAACCTTCACATCCTCTGGTAAGTAATGAACAAAGGATCTTGTTTATCCCTTTTTTGCCAATACTATCCCTATCACTCCCCCCTTTAATCCAAATTGAAGCAGTTGAAAAATTTCTTTTTTTATTATTTAAAAAATATCTTTTTAACATTTACCAGGGGATGCAACTAATGTAAATTTCTCTCCACGGATATATTCTGTGATCTCTTTGAAGTTATCCAAGTCATTCCAATATTTTAAGTATCTCTCTAAATTATTTATTGAAGATTTTCTCCCCCAAAGCAGTTCATTTCCAAAGAATGAAGAGAGTTGTGTAGATGTCTCTAAATTAAAGATATAATTGCTTTTAACAATATTTATTGCTTTTTTTATTTCATCCAAAGCCAGGACTTTACAATTTGAGATCTCATCTATTGTTTTATTAATTTTCTTTTCTACTAAATCAATATCTTTGGACTCACAACTTGCTTCCATTATAAATAATCCTCCTAATTCTCCAGCATTTACATCTACATATACCGATTCAACAAGATTACTATCTTCTTTTAAAATTTTAACTAATCTGCTGTTTCTTCCAACAGAGAGTATGGATGCTAATATCTCAAGTCCAATAATATTTTTTTGATCATTTAGGTTTGGGATAAACCAAGCCATAAATATTCTTGAAAACTCTAAATTATCAAACTTAACTGACTCTCTACCATTCCTTATTTTTAAAGAAGGTTTATTTATTAGATTTGTTAAATTTGGACTTTCTTTTATACCAGATAGATCACTTTTTTCAAAAATTTTATAAATTTCTTCGGAGAGATTCCCCGCAATTGCAATACAAATTTTATCGGTAGTGTAATGTTTGCTATGAAATTTCACAAGGTCATTTATCTCTAAGTTTTTAATACTATGTTCAGTTCCCAAGATCGAATTGGCATAATTAGGACTTAACCAAACCCTTTTTAAAAAATAATTAAATAGTCTCTCTTCAGGCTGATCATTTTGTTGTTTTATTTCATCAATAACTACCCCTTTTTCTTTTATAAATTCATCAGGATTAAAATCTGGAGCAACGACAATATTTGTCAAAAGAGCAAGTGATTCTTTAAAGTTATTGGGTGGAACTAAGACATGGTAATGTACATCATCATAACCAGTTGAAGCGTTACTTACTCCGCCTAGTGATTCAATTTTATGGTCAAACTCACCAGGCATTATTTTGTTAGATCCTTTAAAAATCATATGTTCTAGAAAATGAGCAGTGCCATTTTTATCAACATCCTCAAATGAAGAACCTGCTTTGCACCAAATATCAATGCTTATAAGCGGCGATTCTTTATTGTCCACAAACACGCATCTAGTTTTGCTTGAATGGATGTAGTAGTTAACATCTCCTACTTTCATTTCGGTTCTCTCTTTAAATTCTATTTTGGTACTTTTTAGCCTTGTTGTCTGAATCTTTAACTAAAACAAAATTAACTGACCCTCTTATTTTGGATTTGTTACAAAATATTAGAGAGCATAGATCCATGCTTGAGGACCTTAAGAGTATAAAAATTGATCCAAAACTGACTAACATAATATATAAAGAAATTGGCAGAGAATTTTATATTGAAAATGAATTTCATAAAGCAAAAGGTTTTAGAAAGTTGCATATTGAAGTAGCAGAATTTTCAAAGAATCTTAAAATATTGCATTGCGTTTTTTTCCCTGATCCAAAGTTTGATATCCCAATATTTGGGATGGACCTGGTAAAAATAAATGATATTGTTTCTGCTGCCATTGTTGATTTATCCCCGGCATCACAAAACCAAGGTTTGAAATACGACAAATTACTCTCTGTAGTTGATAAAAGTTCTTTTTCCTCTTTGAGAGAGATTCCTAAATGGGGAGGGATTTTTTCTAATAATGTATTTTTTGCTTCCTTAAAAAGTAAATCTGAAAAAAATGATTTTTGTAGAGTTGTGGATCAATACCTCACTATTTTGATCAAATTAAGTAAGAGGGCAAAACCGGAAGTTAATGAGGAAATTATCCAAGAGAGAATAAATTTTCAAAAAAATTATTGTGTTCAACAAATGAAAAATGAGAAGACTAGCATGGTTCTCTTAAAATATTTTGATGAAAAATGGGTCAATAACTACATAAAAACAGTACTCTTCGATTTTTAATGAAATTAAAAATATTAAAAAAATTATTTATTTATTTTTTATTATTTACACCAATATCTCTTGGTGTTATTTCCTGTTCTGGAAATAATAAATCTAGTTCAAAATTTAAAGAGGAAATAACTTCAGATTTCATACCTCCTATTACAGCCGTTGCAGCACTTGGGAAACTTTCTCCTTCGGGAGAGATTAGACAATTGGCAGCTCCAATAAGTCAGTTTGGCTCTTCCCCCCGAATTGTTGAAATTTTAGTAGATGAAGGGGATTTCGTAAAAAAAGGTGATATCCTCGCAATCTTTGAAAATGGAGAAAAATTAATCGCTGATCTTGAAAGAAACGAAAATCTAATTAATACTATTAACGAAGAAATTACGCTAAAGAAAGATCAAATTCAAAGGTATGAGTTGGCTTTGAACAAAGATGTATATTCTTTTGTAGAGTTTTCACAGAGAAAAGATGAATTATTAAAATTGCAAAAACAGAGAATTAACCTTATCGGGGATCAAAAAAACATCAAGATAGATATATTTAATTCAAAACTAAGGAGTCCAATCGATGGTTTTATCCTTGGAATAAACGCGAGAGTTGGTGAAAGGCCACAAAATGAAGGGATTTTGGATATTGGTTCTAGTCAAAAAATGGAAGCTTTGATAGAGGTTTATGAATCTGACATCGATAGGGTCTTTATCTCTCAGAATGTTGAATTGAGCAGTGAGAATGGA
Organism: Prochlorococcus sp. AG-347-I04; assembly: GCA_003281625.1. Taxonomy (GTDB): domain Bacteria; phylum Cyanobacteriota; class Cyanobacteriia; order PCC-6307; family Cyanobiaceae; genus Prochlorococcus_A. The sequence goes on along the minus strand of QCBL01000008.1, from coordinate 24,032 downwards.
GGTTTTCAAAAAAATCTTAAGGGAAAGGTGATTAGGATTAGTCCTCAGGTAAAACAAAGAAAAGTTCTATCGACTGATCCAACAGGGGATGCTGATTCACGAATTATCGAGGTACTAGTAAAACTAGATCAAGATTCTATAGATATCGTTCAAAACTATGCAGGAATGAAAGTGATTGCAAAATTTATTCCCTGATGAGTTTTTCTTTTTTAAAATTTAGAAAAATACCATTAGCTTGGTTGTTATTAACTAGGCAACCATTAAGGTTAGCAGTTGCCATAGCTGGAATCAGTTTTGCAGGGATTTTGATGTTTATGCAATTAGGTTTTAGAGATGGTTTATTTGACACGAGCGTAACTATTCATAAACTTCTAGATGCCGATCTTGTCTTGATAAGTCCCAGATCAAAAAGTTCTATAAGCATGAGTGGATTCCCAAAAAGAAGATTAATTCAAACTCTCGCAGTAGAGGATGTTGAAAAAACTGCTCCCGTTAATCTAAATTATTTACTTTGGAGAAATCCTGAAAATCTTAAAACTAGATCAATACTTGCATTAGGTTTTAATCCCTCCGATTCACTTCTTTTAGATGAGGGATTCTCAAAAAAAGCTTATAAATTGAGAAATCCATCAAGAGTTCTTTTTGACAAACTATCTAGACCTGAATTTGGACCGATTGAAGAATGGTTCTTATCTGAAAAAAAAGTTGAGACTGAGGTTGCCGGTAAAAGAGTAATTGTTCAGGGCCTTGTGGAGTTGGGACCATCTTTTGGCGCAGATGGTAATTTGATAACTAGTCGAGAAACCTTCTTAAGACTTTTTCCTGCTAACCCTCCTGGCAGTATAGAAATTGGTTTGGTAAAGCTAAAAAAAGGATCTAATCCTGAATTGATTTCAAGGATATTAAATAACTCACTCCCAAATGATGTTAGAGTTCTTACAAAAAATCAATTTATAGAATTTGAAAAGAATTATTGGAAAAATAGTACTGCAATAGGTTTTATATTTAGTTTGGGAGCATTGATGGGTTTCGTTGTAGGGTGTGTGGTTGTTTATCAAATTCTTTATAGTGACGTTACAGATCACCTCCCAGAGTACGCCACCTTATTGGCAATGGGTTATAGACTTAAGTCCCTTTTCTTTGTGGTAGCTAGAGAGGGGTTTTTGTTGGCATTGTTTGGTTATTTACCTGCTTATTTCTCTGGTCAAATACTTTATTCAGTTATAAGAAGTTCTACTAAACTCCCAATAATAATGGACGCAAACAAAACTATTTTAATTTTCGTATTAGTTTTAGTTATGTGTATGGGGTCCGCCGCTGTTGCGATGCGTAAATTAGTTGACGCTGATCCTGCCGAAATTTTTTAATAATTGAAGATAAATGGTTAAAGCTTATAAATCAAAAAATAATGTTAAAAACCTTAAAACAGTCTCAATTAATAATTTGAGTCACTTTTATGGAAAAAATGAGAATAAAAAACAAGTTCTTAATGACGTTAATTTAAATATTGATAAAGGAGAGTTGGTTCTTTTGAAAGGACCTTCTGGATGTGGTAAAACGACTCTCTTAACATTAATTGGTGCCTTGAGAACCTGTCAAAGTGGTGATTTAACTGTATTAAATAACCAGTTAAATGGAGCATCAAGGAAAACTCGTCAGATTCTTAGAAGAAGTATTGGAATGATTTTTCAAGGTCACAATCTTCTGAGATGTTTAACAGCAGAACAAAATGTCCAGATGGGCGCCGATTTAATAAAAGGTTTAACGTATTTGCAAAGACGTGAAATAGCACGGAATTGGTTGTCAGCTGTAGGATTAGAAGAACATCATAAAAAGTTGCCAAATGACTTATCTGGTGGTCAGAAACAGAGAGTAGCAATTGCTCGAGCTTTATCTGCTAATCCAAAACTTTTATTAGCTGATGAGCCGACTTCTGCTTTAGATAGTGTCACAGGAAGAGAAATAGTAACCCTATTAAGGAGACTAGCAAAAGAGCAAAATTGTTCTGTACTTATGGTGACGCATGATCCAAGAATTTCTGATATGGCTGATAGGATATTAAATATGGAAGATGGTAAAATATATAGTGCTCATAGTGAGCTAATATAATTAAAAGTTAAAAATTTTATGTCTAAGAGAAGGAATCTAAAAAAAGAAAAGCAGGAACGTAATAGAGCCTATGCTAGAAAGTTCAAAAAAAGGAAATTAAGAACTGATGGAAGACCTGATGGTGGAAACGTTACAGGCACAGCAAATAATGGCGGTGCAGCTGATTAGGGCATATCTTATTTTTTTATCTTTTGGAGTTTAATATATCATGCACATTTAAGTCATAATCATGAATGTAAGTATTGTTATACCGACTTACAATAGATTACCCATATTAGAGAAATGTCTATTTGCGCTTGAGAATCAAAAATTAAATGCAAATATCAGTAATTATGAAGTAGTAGTAGTTGATGATGGATCAACTGATGGGACAACTTCATGGATAAATAAAAACAAAGCTAATCTCCCACACGTTATTCTATTTCAGCAAGAACATGGTGGGCCTGCACTTGGAAGAAATCTGGGAGTAATTAAAGCAAAATATGAAACTATTATATTCATTGATAGTGACCTTATTGTTTTAGACAATTTTATAAATTGCCACGTAGAAAAATTACTCGCCTCTTGGAGGAAAAATGATAAAAAATGTTTTACCTATGGCTCGGTAGTCAATACATCTAATTTTCTAAATCCTCAGAGTGAAAAACATAAAATAATGGACACATCTTTTGCATACTTTGCTACTGGGAATGTAGCGATATCAAAAGAATTGATTGTAAGTGTGGGATTATTTGATACTTCTTTTAGTCTTTACGGTTGGGAGGATTTAGAACTTGGAGAAAGATTAAAAAAAATTGGGACAAAATTAATTAAATGCCCAAATGCAGTAGGTTTTCATTGGCATCCGCCATTTAATTGCGAACAAATAGATTCATTAATAGCTCAAGAAAAAGAGAGAGCAAAAATGGCTTTAGTGTTTTATAAGAAACACCCAAATTTAAGGGTTAGATTTATGATTCAATTTACTCCTATCCATAATTTACTTTGGCAAATTCTTTGCTTGGGAGGACTAATCAGTGTTGATAGAATCCTTCCTTTATTAAGATTCCTAGTAAATATAAGAAGAAATAGACTTGCACTTGAGATACTTAGGATCCCTTTAAATATGATATACATTAAAGAGTTAACCAAATCAAGATAAAAAACTTTTAGAAATACACACCACTTGCTAGAATATTTGAAGTAAATTTCACACATCTGACAGTTTCGGGTGAATTATTAATATTAATTCCCCGTCAGATGGAGGCTAACCCGAAACCCTTTTTAAATTATGGCTGTCGTATCACTATCAGAAATGATGGAAGCTGGTGCTCACTTTGGGCATCAAACTAGACGTTGGAATCCCAAGATGTCTAAGTATATATATTGCGCGAGAAATGGAGTGCATATTATTGATCTCGTAAAAACAGCATTGTGTATGAACAATGCATATAAATGGACTCGAAACGCTGCAAAAAGCGGGAAACGTTTTCTATTTGTCGGTACAAAAAAACAAGCATCAGATGTAGTAGCTCAGGAAGCTACACGCTGTGGAGCTGCGTATGTAAATCAAAGATGGCTTGGGGGGATGTTGACTAATTGGACAACAATGAAAGCTAGGATTGAAAGATTAAAGGATCTTGAAAGAATGGAAAGTAGTGGTTCAATAGCGATGAGGCCTAAAAAAGAAGCTGCAGTATTAAGGAGAGAACTTGAAAGATTACAAAAATACTTAGGTGGTCTCAAGGGTATGAGAAGATTACCAGATGTAGTTGTATTGGTTGATCAGAGAAGAGAATCTAATGCAGTATTAGAAGCTAGAAAGTTAGATATCTCATTAGTATCAATGTTGGATACAAATTGCGATCCGGACTTGTGTGAAGTTCCAATTCCTTGTAACGATGATGCCGTTCGATCTGTGCAACTTATTTTAGGAAGACTTGCAGATGCCATAAATGAGGGAAGAAAAGGCTCTAATGCCGAAAGAAAAAATTAAATACCAATTTAAATCTTACTATTCACTATTTTTATTACTTCAAATGGGAAACATTACAGCAAAACTTGTAAAAGATCTTAGAGACAAGACTGGCGCAGGAATGATGGACTGCAAAAAAGCACTTAACGAAACTGATGGGAATGTAGATAAAGCTTTGGAATGGTTAAGAAAGAAAGGCATAGCTAGTGCTGAAAAGAAATCGGGAAGAGTAGCGGCCGAAGGGTCAATTGGTAGTTATATACATACAGGATCAAGAGTAGGAGTTTTACTAGAGTTAAATTGTGAAACTGATTTCGTTGCTAGAGGTGATATATTTCAATCTCTGTTGAAGGATGTCTCAATGCAAGTAGCAGCATGCCCAAATGTTGAGTATGTATCAATTGATGAAATACCTGAAGATGTTGTTGAAAAAGAAAAGCAGATTGAAATGGGTAGGGATGATTTATCGGGAAAACCAGAACAAATTAAAGAAAAAATAGTTGAAGGGAGAATAGCAAAAAGACTTAATGAGCTTGTTTTGCTTTCACAACCTTACATTAAAGATAGCTCTTTAACAGTTGAGGATCTTGTCAAGCAAGCAGCTGCAAAAATTGGGGAAAATATCAAAGTAAGACGCTTTACAAGATATACATTGGGTGAAGGTATCGAAAAAAATCAGATGGACTTTGCTGAAGAGGTCGCATCAATGCAAACAAACTAGTCACTTGAATGATTTGAATAATTTAAATAATTACATAGATACAGATAAAATTAATTCTCAATTAGAGAGAGCAGATATACAAAAAAGAATATTAACTAGAAATATCTACAGGGAATATGATCTTTATCTTAATATAGTAAGAAATCTACTTTTCATCTCTGTAGAAAAAGGCCTCAATCAAATATATAGTTATCCAACAATTAATGATAATTTCTTAAATGCAAATGAATTCTATAGTCTTTTTGAAAAAAAAATAAGTAAATTAATATTTACAAATTTGCCCTTTTTAACAGTAGAACAATTAAAAATAAATGAAATTGAAAAAAATATAAATAAGGAAATTAATTTTGCTATTTTTGATAGTTCCACAAAAATAAAGGATGATCAAAAAGAAAAATTTCAATATGAAGATGGTTTTCAATTAAAAGAACCCATTCAGTTCGAGATTACTGAAGACTTATCAAATACTTCTGAATATTATCAAGCTCATAATTATGAGAGATTCGTTTCACTTGATTTAGATAATAACCAAAATAATAATTATTTATCTAAAAACAATATTTTTGAAAATCTAGGAGTTGAAAAACAATTTATTTCCTCCTTACTTGAATTAATAGGAGAAGAGAAGGTGGAAAAACCAAGATATCAAGAAAAAGACAACATCAATCAAATGAATAATTTACCAAAAAATCAGATTTTTAATGATTTTGATTTAATTGATAAGTCATTGGAAAATTTACTATTGAATCTTTCATACAATGTTAATCAAGAATTATTCAAGGCAAATCTAATAAAAAAGATGATATCTAAAGATACCTTTGATTACTTATTAGACAAAAATTTTATGATAAAACATCCATATCCTTTTGTTATTAATTTCGAATTAAACTTAAATCGGTCATCATTAATTGGCAATAATTTTCAAAGCATTATTTTCTTCAATATATCTACTGTTGAGTTAGAGTTTAAAAATTTAAATCTTTCTATTCAAAGGAACAAAATAAATGAGCTAAAAAATCAATTTCAGCGTTTGATTAAAAAAGAGACATATTGGAGGCAAAAAGAAATAACTTTGAATAAAATATGTTGAAAAAATAACTCTTTTTTCAAATGTGACTATTAGCGAGAATAATAATAAATTAATTAAAGATTGGATAAGACCTCTTCAAAAATCTCTTACTATTGAAACTGAAAATAAATTTATTAATACCTTAGGAAGAGAAAAATATTTTAATGATTATTTGCATGAATCATTAAAAAAACTAGACAATCTAAATCTCTCAGAAGAATATTTAGGTATATTTCATGAATTTTCTAAAAAATATAATGAATATAATAAATTAGATGAAAATCAAAGAAAAAGGTTAATAATAGATACAAGAAAAAATCTTTATAAACTAAGTAAAACTCTAGAAATAAAAAGTTCTAATAATATTATTAATAATGTTTTTCTGAATAAAGCTGATTCAAGTTTGTCTTTTGATTCAGATATTTCATTAATAAAAAATGTAGGAAAAGTTTATAAAAATAAGCTTAATGAATTAGGGATATTTCATATAAAAGATCTTATTAATTATTTCCCACGAACATATCTAGACTATACGAATAGAGTCAAGATAATAAATTTAAAACCAGAGAATTTATATACTTGCATCGCAAACGTTAAAAGATTTTATATCCATAAGAGTAAAAAAAATAGTAACTTATCAATAATGAATATTGTAGTTTCTGATGAAACTTCTTCAATAAAGGTTATAAAATTTTTTTTAGGAAGAAGATTTAGATCTTACTCCTTCTTCACATCTCAAAAATCTATGTATATTCCTGGAACCAAATTAGCAATTTCTGGTAAGGTTAAATTGACAGAGTATGGCAAAACTTTTGTAGATCCGCAGATTGAAATTCTTAAGGATAACAACGATAATTTTAATTTCTCAGGCAAAATATTACCCTTGTATTCATTAGGTGAAGCTCTATCAAATATGAGTTTTATAAAACTTATGAAAAAGGTTCTAATTTATGCAAAGCAATATCCAGAAATTTTAAATAAAAAGCAACTTGATTCATTATCTTTATTATCAAAAGGAGAGTCGTTGATTAATATTCATTTTCCACCAACTCAACAGGCACTTATTGAGTCAAAAAAACGTTTGGTTTTTGATGAGTTATTCCTTCTTCAAATAAAGTTTCTACTTAGAAAAAGAAAGACGAATAAAAATGTAACTTCCCAACAGTTACCTCAAAAGAAATCTTTATTAAAAGAATTTTTAAATACTTTTCCTTTTGAATTAACAAAATCTCAAGAGAAAGTTTTAAATGAAATTAAGAAAGATTTATCTAATCCCGTACCAATGTCTAGATTGCTTCAGGGAGATGTGGGAAGCGGTAAAACTATAATTGCAGTAGCGTCTCTTTTACTTGTCATTGAAAAAAACCTGCAAGGTGCATTTATGGTCCCAACTGAGGTATTAGCAGAACAGCATTATAAAAATTTATTAAAGTATTTGAATCCCCTTTTAGTTTCTGTTGAACTACTTACTGGGAATACTCCTCAAAAAAAGAGAAAAGAAATTTTCTCTAATTTGAACAATGGATTAGTTGATATCCTCGTAGGTACTCATGCATTATTTGAGGATAAAGTCATCTTTAATTCATTAGGCATGGTTGTAATTGATGAACAACATAGATTTGGTGTTACTCAAAGAAATAGATTACTAAATAAAGGAGAAAATACTAACTTGTTATCAATGACAGCAACACCAATTCCAAGAACTCTTGCGCTTTCTATTTATGGTGATTTGGATGTGAGTCAAATTACAGAACTCCCTCCTGGGAGAGTTCCTATAACAACAAAAATAATTTCAGAAGATGATTTAACTAACTTGTTTAAGATTGTTGAAGATGAGATCAATAAGGGAAAGCAAGCTTATGTGATTTTGCCACTTATAGAAGATTCAGAAAAAATGAATTTAAGCTCCGCAAAGAAAACATTCAAACATTTATCAGAAGAGGTCTTTTTTAACAAAAAAGTTGGATTATTACATGGCAAATTAAGTTCACAAGAAAAGAATGAAGTAATTAATTCTTTTTTAAAGAATGAAATAAATATATTGGTTTCAACCACAGTAATTGAGGTTGGCATTGATGTGCCTAACGCCACAATTATGATTATTTATAATTCGGACAGATTTGGATTGTCCCAGCTACATCAATTAAGGGGGAGAGTTGGTAGAGGATCAACAAAATCTTTTTGTTATTTGGTAACCCCCGATAAAAATGGATTAGAAAATAAACGACTTTGTGTTTTGCAAAAATCTAATGATGGCTTTTATATTGCTGAAAAAGACTTGGAACTTAGAGGACCAGGCCAGATTTTAGGATATAAACAATCCGGATTGCCTGATTTTGTACTGGACAATTTACCTAACAATAAATTTCTTATTGATAAGGCTCGTGAAGAGGCTATTAAGATTGTTAGTGATGATCCTGATTTAAAAGAAAATATTGTTTTAAGGAATATACTTATTGATAATTCTGATAATAAATTCATTCATGATTTCTTAAATTAAAAACTATCATTGTTATTTTTGATATATATGTCACTATAAATCAATTGCAAATTTTAATTGAAAATTTGGAATAAAATACCAATTAAAGATAATGGAGATAAATTAATAGCTATACCTAGCTGCCTAAAGTTTTTAGATCCCCACCCTTACTTTCACTTAGGAGCACCTTATAAAGATAAAACTTCTATTTGGAAATTAAGAGAGGAGGTCGTAAATAGATTAGTTAAAGTAAATGATTATTTGATATCAAAGAGTAGTTTTAACCTTTTAATATATGACAGTTGGCGACCTTTAGAAGTCCAGGAATTTATGTTTAAAAGAGCATTTTTATTAGAGTGTGAAAAATCTGATATTGATATTTCTTTTGAAAATATAAAATCTTATCCATCCATCTTAAAAAAAGTTGAAAAATTTTGGGCATATCCTTCTAATGACACTAGGTTTCCTCCCCCTCATTCAACCGGAGGTGCATTGGATGTTTGTTTATCAGATAAAGACGGAAATCTCGTTGAAATGGGAAGCATGGTTGATCAAATGGACGAGACCTCAAATCCTTATTTTTATACAAATATGAAGAATGAAGGAGCAATTATTTGGAATAGTAGAAGAAATTTATTAAGGGAAATTATGACTAAATTCGGATTCGCTCAACATCCTAATGAATGGTGGCATTTTAGTTATGGTGATCAATTATGGGCTTGGAAAAATAAAAAAGAAAATGCCCTCTATGGAAAAATTTAAATTCTATTGATTTTCATTTAGTAAATTTAATATATAATTTTCATCATGAGTATTTATAAAATCTCCGAAATCTAAATCCAAATTACTCTTCCAATTATCAAATAATGGTTGAAGAGTTTTTTCTAAATCTTTAAGTTCCATTCTTTGTAAAAAAGGTTTACCAAGCCTTTGTAGATTTTTACTTCCCCCCAACCATAATTGGTATTTGTTTTGCCCGCTTCCAACAAGAGCTAATTCGGCCATATAAGGCCTGGTACATCCATTCGGACATCCTGTCATTCTGAATAATATTGTCTTTTGTATTTTTAGATCTAATAGTAAATTTTCAATTCTTTTTAGTACATCAGGTAATATTCTTTCAGCTTCAGTCATTGCGAGACCACAAAGTGGTAATGCAGGACAAGCTAAAGCATGTCTTTGTATTTCATTAATGTTTTCTAAATTTTCGTAACCTATTTTTGATAGAGATTTTTGAATTTCACCTTTATTCTTATTTGGGATATTACAAAGTAAAATATCTTGATTAGGTGTGAGTCTTAAATCTAAATTATATTTTTTAACAATACTTGTGATAGTGTTCTTCTTCTCTCCAGATAATCTTCCTGATAATAATGGTAAACCTACGAAATGGGAGGTTTTATTTTGTTTATGCCAACCTAGGTAATCAATGAGAACCTTATCAGGTTCTTTTCTAATTTTTTTAATTTCTTTTTTGTAATACTTATCAGAAAGTATCTTTTTGAACCATCTAATACCTTTTCTATGAAGAAGATATTTCATTCTCGAATTTTTTCTTGATTTTCTATCACCATAATCTCTTTGAATAGCCACAATGCTTTGAATTAATTCATAAACATCAGGTTCTTCAACATATCCAAGTGGATCTGCAATTCTGGCAAAGGTCTCCTCATTATTATGTGTGCGACCCATACCACCTCCAACATAGAAGTTGCATCCCTCTAAGTTTCCATCTTTAGAAGTAAAGGCAACTATTCCTATATCATTGGTAAGAAGATCAACAGAATTGTCCCCAGGAACTGTCACAGCACATTTGAATTTTCTCGGTAAATAAGTTGAACCATAAAGAGGCTCATCTTTTATTCCACTAAAAACATTATCTTTGAATTGGAGCTTCCTAATTGCTTCAATATCTTCATCAGGCTTTATGGTATATTCTAAATCTCCATCAGCCCAAAGCTCTAAAAAAGTGCCTTGGCCAGCCATTGGGGTGAGAAGATCTGCAACTTTTCTTGCCAATGCTCTTGCAATATTATAGTCTGGCGAGTCAAACGGAGCTGCAGGGGCCATAACATTTCTATTAATGTCTCCACATGCAGCTAATGTGGAGCCCATTGAATTTACTATTGTTTGAATTACTTCCTTTAGGTTCTCCTTTCTGATTCCATGCATTTGAAAGGCTTGTCTTGTCGTGGCCCTAAGTGTTCCATTACCTAGTTTTTCAGATAATTCATCTAATGCTAAAAATAATTTCCCAGGGACTTCACCGCCCGGATTTCTTAACCTAAGCATCATTTGCCAATCTTTACTTTTGCCCGGCCTTCTATTTTCCCTGTTATCTTGTTGATAACTACCGTGAAATTTTAATAACTGAACTGCATCATTAGTAAAATGATCACTTTCATTGACTAATTCTGTAGCAAGTGGTTCCTTAAGAAATTGGCTACTTTTTTTAAAATTTTCAAATTTAGAGACTTCAAGTCCATTTGCTAAACAAACAGTCTCTTCCTTTGCAGGATCTTTTTTCTTTTTTACTTTTTCAACCTTGATCAAAGGACCAAAACATATCTCTTTTTATACATTAGCGAAAAGCTTATTTAACTGGTAGTAAATTATAGTAAGTGAAGCCATATTTTTTTCTTGTCTAAATATTTACTTGAGATAGGAACAGAAGAGTTGCCTGCACAATTTTCTCATTCTGTTCTAGAGCAATTTAAATCTCTAATAGAATTTGAATTGAATAAAAAGTTAATCAAATTCGAACAAATAGTTGTTACCTCCACACCAAGGCGGATAGTTCTATTTCTCGAAGGTTTAGTTGATTATGCAGATGATAAGATAATAGAAAGAAAAGGGCCTAAAGCAAATTTAGCTTATTTAAATGGATGTCCTACTAATGCCGCTTTAGGATTTGCTAATAGCTTAGATATAGAAGTAGGTGAGCTAGAAATAAAAAATACGGAAAAGGGTGATTTTGTATTTGGAAAGAAAATTGAGAAAGGACTATCAACAAAAATTTCTTTGTCTTCGATTATCCCAAAATTAGTAAAGAGTCTTCAAGGTCCTCGATTTATGAAATGGGGGGGTGGGAACATAAAATTTTCAAGACCAATTAGGTGGATTGCCTCTATATATAATAATGAAATTCTTGATTTTGAATTTGATGAATGTGATCCAAAAATCAAAATAAGTAATAAAACAAAAAGTCATAGGTTAATAAATGAAGTTTTAGAAGTTCAGAATCCTGATGATTTTTTTGAATTATTGAAACGAAATAGAGTAATAGCTATTCGAAAAGAAAGAAAAGAAAAAATTGATAGTTTAATAAATCAGGCATCTAAATCTTTAAATCTGAAACCTGACCTTTCAGAAGGATTACTAAATGAACTAACTGATTTAGTTGAATGGCCAGAATTAATTATTGGAAAATTTAGTAATGAATTTCTTGATCTTCCGGTAGAAGTTCTCTCAACAGTCATGAAAAATCATCAAAGATACGTTCCTCTTTTATTTAAAAACGGAAGTTTTTCTAAACTAGATTTAAGCTCTGAAAAAAAAATTAGTACAACGTTCTGCGTTATTTCAAATGGTCTTGAAGAATCAAATAATAATATTGCCAAAGGTAATGAGAAAGTATTAAGGGCAAGGTTTTCAGATGCAAAGTTTTTCGTAGAAAGTGACAAAAAAGTTGCTTCAATCGAAAGAAATGAAAAGCTTAAATCTGTTTCATATTTAAAAGGACTTGGAAATATATTTCAGAGGGTAGAAAGGATAGAGGAAGTTACTAAAAAAATTCTTAAATTTTTAAATGATAAGTCTTTAGAAGAAAAAAAAATAATAGAAGCTGCTAAATACTGTAAAAACGACTTATGTAGCGAAATTGTTTTCGAATTTCCTGAGCTGCAAGGAATAATGGGTGGTAAATATCTTAAATATGAGGGATTTAGTGAGGATGTTTCCTTGGCTGTCGCTGAACATTATTTACCTTCTTTTTATAAAGATGCTTTGCCCTCAACAAAATATGGTGCAATAGTTTCCATAGCAGATAAGGTCGAAACTTTAATAAGTATATTTATTTCTGGTAAGCGTCCTAGTGGATCATCTGATCCTTATGCTTTAAGAAGAAATTTGAATGGAGTGATTAAAATAATTTGGGATTATGAACTTGATTTACCTTTAGATAAATTATTCAACGAACTTATTGATTTTTGGAAAATCGTATTTCCGAATTTAAACTTCTCGAGAGAAGCAGTATTTAATGATTTAAATGAATTTTTAGTTCAAAGAATTGTTAGTCATCTTGAAGAAATATCACTAAGTAAAGAATTAATAAAGGCTGTTTGCTCTTCTAATGAATTATCTCAAAAAAGAGTATTGAATATTGTTGATCTTAAAAATAGGATTAATTCTATTATCAACTTTAACGAAAAGGATAATTTTGTTGAAATCCAGAAGGTAATTACTAGGGTAAGCAAATTAGCAAATAAAAGTGATATTTCAAGAGAAGTTCTCTCAACAAGAGATTATGTAGACACAAAACTTTTTGAAAAAGATTGTGAATTCAAAGTTTTTGAATTTATTGGAGAATTAGAAAAACTTTTTTCAGAAGGTTATTGCAATTATTTGGAACTCCTAAATTTGTTTGAGATTAATGTAAACACTATCGAGGATTTATTTGATAATGAAAAGGGAGTTCTAATAATGTCAGAGGATTTAAAAATAAGAAATAATAGACTCAATTTGTTGAGCTTAATTAGAAATTATTCTCTAAAAATTGCCGACTTTACACTTTTGAACTCTTAACTTTAATTCCGCCCTTTATAGAATAATTTTCTAACATTTTTTCTACCTCTTTATTTTCCCTAACAGCACTATCAACGGGTTTATATTTTAGAGGCGCTAGCGCTTTCCCTCTTAAAATCGAACCAAGTGTAAGCATTGTAATTTTAAGTTGCTGTAATGGTTTCATAGAGACAACTTTTTTATATAAGTAACTATCAAAAGTAAGTCTTTGAACATCCATGTCATCACACATCTCAACAAAGGCTTCTCTAGCAGAATCATTTCTGTAGAAAATATTTTGAAGAATTTCTAGCACCTTATAAGTTGTGCCATATTTTTTATCCCATTTTTTAAGATAGTTTTTTAAATCTTTTTCTGATGGAATTACTTGACCATTTTTTGATGCTTCAACAATTTCTTCTGCACACATTCTTCCGCTTTTTGCAGCAAAATAAATACCCTCTCCAGAACTTTTTGTAACATAACCAGCTGCATCACCAACCAATGCCATTCTCCCAACTACCCTTCTTGGCCTTGGATGCTCTGGAATAGGGTGAGCTTCTACCTTAATTACTTCACCATTAACAAGTCTTTTCTTCGCTCTATTTCTTACACCCTCTTGAAGTCCTTTAATTAATGACTGATTCTTTTGCATGGTTCCTGTGCCAACAGCAACATGATCATATTTAGGAAATACCCACCCGTAAAAATCAGGAGAAACATCAGTTCCAACATACATTTCAGCAAGATCTTCGTAGTAACTCATTTCTTCTTTAGGCAATTTAATTCTTTCCTGAAATGCTATGGCAACTTTGTAATCACCTGCATCCATTGCTTTTGCGACTCTGCTATTGGCTCCATCAGCCCCGATCAAAAGGTCAACAGTAAGCTCTTTTAGTTCCCCTTTTTTATCTCCATTCGTAAAATCTGAGTAGGAAAGCTTATATGGCCCTTGATTATTATCGCCAGTATCAATAGAAGTAACTAATCCATTTATTAATGTAGCACCAAGATCTGATGCTCTGTTGCGCATAAAGGCATCCATAACTTCTCTTCTACACATCCCAATAAACTCATTATCACTTTTCCCATAAACTCTATCTAAACTTATATCTACTTCTCTATTTGATGGAGATATCATTCTCATATGCCTTACTTTTCTATCAATAATTGACTCAGGTAAATCAAATTCTTCGACCATGCAAAGTGGAATTGCTCCTCCACATGGTTTCGCATTATCTAATTTTCTCTCGAAGAGCCAAGTTTTTATTCCAGCTTTAGCAAGTATTTCTGCCGCACATGAACCACTTGGACCTCCACCAATAACAGCTACCCTCAACATATGAAAAAAAATAATACTGTATATAAAAACTACATCTTTTTGGTTTATAAAAGTGCATTTCTTAAAATAATAGTTAATATCGAAATATCTTTTCCAAATTCACTTCTAAATATTGGAACTAAACAAAGATATCGATCAATTTGATATACCACTTGCCAAAAGAATTTACCTAAATAATCCAAATTCATCATTATTAAAAAAACTATTAATATTTTCTCCATTTCTTTTTCTTATCTTTTCTATCGCTGCTTTGCGATTAATTAAAAATATAGAAATAGGATCTCTTGATAATCTCAATTTTCAGGCTCAGATAAATCACGACCATAGAATTTTAGGTCATTTACCCTATGCGGAAATTTCTAGAGAGAAACTAGTTTTAATTGAGCCTAATATTGAAGTTCATATGGATATGCGCGATTCTCTACTAAAGATGAGAAAAGAAGCCAAAAAGGATGGGATATATTTAGTCTTCTTGAGTGGTTATAGATCCATAAATTTGCAAAACGATATCTTTTATTCTTTAAAATCTATTAGAAATCAAGAAGCGGCCGAAAGAGCTAGAGTTTCAGCCCCTCCTGGGTATTCCGAACATAGTACAGGTTTCGCAATCGATATTGGTGATGCTACTCAAAGAGAGACAGACTTTGAAACTGACTTCGAAAATACTGACGCCTTTGGATGGTTAATAAAAAATGCAGCTAAGTTTCACTTTAAGTTATCGTTTAACAAAAATAATAAATACATAGATTACGAACCATGGCATTGGAGATATGAGGGGTCAATAGAAGCATTAAAAGTTTTTGAAAGCTCAAATAGAATTTATAAATCTAATTGATTTATTTAACTATTCAATAAATTATATTTTTCAAAGTCTTAAAGAGAAAATTCTCATAATAAGCATACTTTGAGTTAGCCTTAATAAAGTCAATCTAATATTTATATAAATTTTATAAATGTCATCTTCGATAAAAGAAATTAGAAATGTTGCAATTATTGCTCACGTAGATCATGGGAAGACCACTCTTGTAGATGCATTGTTATCTCAATCAGGAATATTTAGAGACAATGAAGTTATCCCTACATGTGTAATGGATTCAAATGACCTTGAAAGAGAAAGGGGGATAACAATTCTCTCAAAAAATACTGCAGTTAACTACAAAGATACCAGAATTAATATTATAGATACACCTGGACATGCTGATTTTGGAGGAGAAGTTGAAAGGGTTTTGGGAATGGTTGATGGTTGTCTGCTTATTGTTGATGCAAATGAGGGACCTATGCCTCAAACAAGATTTGTTTTAAAAAAAGCATTAGAAAAAGGACTTAGGCCTATAGTCTTTGTAAATAAAATTGATAGACCACGAGTAGTACCAGAAATAGCAATTGATAAGGTCCTTGATTTGTTTTTGGAGTTAGGTGCTGATGATGATCAATGTGATTTCCCTTATCTTTTTGGGAGTGGCTTATCTGGTTTCGCAAAAGAAGAGATGGAATCTAATAGTGACAATATGATGCCTCTTTTTGAAGCTATTATTAGACACGTTCCTCCTCCAGTAGGTGATTCTAATAAGCCTCTTCAGTTACAAATAACTACTTTGGACTATTCTGATTTTTTAGGCAGAATAGTAATTGGGAAGATCCACAATGGAACTATAAAAAATGGCCAACAGGCTAGTTTAATTAAAGAAAACGGAAAAACTATTAAAGGTAAGGTTAGTAAGCTTTTAGGATTTGAAGGATTACAAAGAATTGATATAAATGAAGCATTTGCAGGTGATATTGTTGCTGTTTCTGGTTTCGATGACGTCAATATTGGTGAGACCATAGCATGTCCCGATTCTCCTCATCCTCTTCCATTAATCAAAGTTGATGAACCTACTTTAAATATGACTTTTGTTGTCAATGATTCACCATTCGCGGGTAAAGAAGGGAAATTTGTTACTAGTAGACAATTAAAAAATAGATTGGAGAGGGAACTTTTAACAAATGTTGCCCTGAGAGTAGAGGAAACTGATTCTCCTGACAGGTTCTCAGTTTCAGGAAGAGGAGAATTACATCTAGGGATATTGATTGAAACTATGAGGAGAGAGGGTTTTGAGTTTCAAATCTCGCAGCCTCAAGTAATTTTCAGAGAAATTGATAATGTTGAATGTGAGCCTATAGAGACTTTGGTTTTAGATGTACCTGAAGTATCTGTTGGTTCTTGCATCGAAAAACTTGGATCTAGAAAGGCAGAGATGAAAAATATGCAGACAAGCTCAGATGGTAGAACTCAATTAGAATTTCTAGTACCATCAAGAGGATTAATTGGATTTCGCGGGGAGTTTGTAAGGATAACCAGAGGTGAAGGTATCATGAGCCATTCGTTTTATGAATATAAACCTAAATCAGGAGACTTTGAAACCAGAAGGAATGGCGTTCTTATAGCTTTTGAGGAAGGTGTAGCTACATTTTATGCTTTAAAGAATGCTGAAGATAGGGGAGTATATTTCATTAAACCTGGAGTTAAAGTTTATAAAGGAATGATAATTGGTGAGAATAATCGACCTCAAGATCTTGAGTTGAATATATGTAAAACTAAGCAGTTGACTAATATGAGATCTGCAGGGGCAGAAGAACTTGATACTTTGCAGTCACCTGTGGATATTACCCTTGAAAGAGCACTCGAATATATTGGTCCAGATGAAATGCTAGAGGTAACACCGGATTCAATAAGAATGAGAAAAATAAATAAAAAGAAAAAAAATTAGTAATTGCTTTAATGAACGAAGAAAGTGCAAAAAGTTTTAAAGATTCTCTTTTTACAGCTTTAAATCTTTTTAACAATCATGAATGGTACGAGGCTCATGATGCTTTTGAAGAAATATGGAATTCCGTAGATGGTGACGAAAGACAAGTTATCCAAGGAATTTTACAAGTATCTGTTTCTCAGTTTCACTTAAGTAAAGGTAATTTAAATGGAGCTACTATTTTGCTTGGAGAGGGTTTAGGCAGAATAAAAACTAGAACCAAGATTGATTTAGGGATTGATCTTGAATCCTTCTGCAAATGTTTGGAAGATTTATTAATGAAATTACAATATAGAGAACTATTAAACGAGAACGATAAGCCTTTTTTGAAACCTCTTTGATGAATATATCTTTATCTTCAATTAAATTATTATTATGTATTTAATTTTTTTTCAAGAAAGTAAGAAAACTAATCGATCTCAAGGAAAATGAACCTAAATATTCATAATGTATCCCTTTCAATAAAAGGAAGATTAATTGTAAATGATGTTTCCATAACTGTAAATCCAGGGGAAGTTGTAGGTTTGATGGGACCTAATGGTGCTGGGAAAACTACAACTTTTAATCTTGCAGTTGGGAATATAAAACCAGATAAAGGTGAAATTTTAATGAATGGGAAAAATATAACCAATCTTCCTCTACCAATTAGATCAAGACTTGGGTTAGGGTACTTAACTCAGGAAGCGAGTATATTTAGAGACCTCACAGTTAAGGATAATATAGATTTGGCTTTACAAAATTCATCTTATAGTAGAGCAGCGATAAGAAATCGAAGAGAACAATTAATTAATGAATTTAATTTGAATAATTTTGTAGATAATTATGGTTATCAACTTTCAGGAGGAGAGAGGAGGAGGTGTGAAATTGCAAGGGCTCTGACTGTAGGCAGAAAAGGACCTAAATATTTGTTACTAGACGAACCTTTTGCTGGGATAGATCCTCTAGCTGTTAATGATCTAAAGAAACTAATTCAAAAATTAAGTTGTGATGGGGTTGGAATTCTCATTACAGACCATAATGTGAGGGAAACTCTTCTAATTACTAACAAATCATATGTATTAAGTGAAGGAAAAATTTTAGCTAACGGTTCATCAAGTGAATTGGCTGAAAATCCAATAGTTAAGAAGTATTATCTAGGAGATAATTTCAAACTTTGAAATGCTTTTTTTAAAATAAATTAAAACTTTTTTATTAAAGATTTACTCATATGAGAATGATTTTAATTATTATTTGAATGTTATTGAATATTAAAACTTGAGAAATTTCTAGAAATGATACTAGATAATTTTTTTAAAAATTTAATATATGAACCGGTTTCAGTTTTAGGTCTTCTAGTTTTTTATTTTTTATTAATTAACTTACCAATATCTTTGGGTGCAGTTTTTAAAAAAAAGTCCTCTGCTGCTGTAAGAATCATCACGATTTTAGTGAACTTATTAATAACATTACAATTACTTTTTAGGTGGTCAATGTCTGGGCACTTTCCTATTAGCAATTTGTATGAATCTCTTTATTTCCTTACTTGGGGCATCACATTAGGTCAACTATTGGTTGAAAGGGAATACCAATTTCCAATAATTCCTTCAATTGCCATACCTATTGAGTTACTGACTGTGGCCTTTGCTTGTTTTGTGTTGCCTGACGATTTAAGATTATCGTCCAACTTGGTTCCAGCTTTGAGATCTAGTTGGTTAGTAATGCATGTTAGTGTCGTAATGCTTAGTTATGCGGCATTAATAATAGGTTCTTTACTTTCAGTTTCTGTTCTGTTTACTAATAAAAATAAGCCGCTTCAAATCAGAAGTAGCTCTACAGGTATTGGTGGGTTTAAAATTTCTAATAACTATAATTCAAATGATTTAGTTGAACCTTTCGAATTTTCTCATTCAGAAGAATTAGATACATTAAGCTATCGTTCAATATTAATAGGTTTTGTTCTTTTGACGCTTGGTCTAATTTCAGGAGCGGTCTGGGCTAACGAGGCTTGGGGCACATGGTGGAGTTGGGATCCAAAAGAAACATGGGCATTTATTTCATGGTTGTTTTATGCTGCTTATCTGCACATGAGAATCAGCAAAGGTTGGCAAGGACGCAAACCAGCATTATTAGCATCTACAGGCTTTTTTGTGGTTTTAGTGTGTTATTTAGGAGTTAATTTCTTAGGAATAGGGTTGCACAGTTATGGCTGGATATTTGGATGATTTGTCAATCTCCGAGAATATTTATTTAGGTTCTGCAATAACATTACCTTTTTGAGCTTCTTGCGCTACTTTTCTTAAGTCATCGCATCCCTCTTTTAATGTTGGGTAAGCAAACATACCACTACCTGCAATAAAACAATTAGCACCAGCATCAGCACATTGTGAAATAGTCCAATTTGCTTTTATTCCTCCATCAACTTCAATGTCGACATTTAAGTTCTTTTCGATAATAAAATTTCTAATTTCTCTGATTTTATTAAGCATTGTTGGTATATAAGCTTGTCCTCCAAAGCCTGGATTTACTGTCATAACCAAAACATGATCAACCATATCCATGATGTTTTTAATCATTTCAAAAGGAGTATGAGGGTTTAATGCGACAGAAGGAGATCCTCCTAGATCTCTTATTCTTCCGAGAACTCTATGCAAATGTATATTTGCTTCAGCATGAGCTATTACTACTCCTGGTTCACCATTTGAACCTTTTGTAGCGTTTACATAAGATTCAAGCATGGTTTCACAATTGTATTGGCTCACCATTAATTGAGTTTCAAAAGGGACATTGCAATATTTCCTGCATGCGGAAATCATTTCAGGGCCGAACGTAAGATTTGGTACGAAATTCCCATCCATTACATCAAATTGAATTCTATCTACCCCAGCATCCTCTAGCTCTTTCACACATGCCCCCATATTTGCCCAATCTGCTGGTAAAACTGAAGGAATTATTTGAATTGGTCTATCAACACCAGATAAATTTGTTTGATTTGACTCAGTCATTTAATTTTTAAAATATTTAATAAAGATACTATATTTAGTTGTTTATTCCTAATTTCAAGTCACGGCCTGATAAAGTAACAGCTGTAAAGAGTTAAAAAAAGCTTACTAGCATAATAATTCTCATAAAAATGATATTTTTTATGAGATCATACTCAAAACCTTTTAGAAAATCCTCAAAATTTAATTGTGAATCAAACTTTAATTCAAGAAATTCTCGAAGTTGTCGAACAAGCAGCTATTGCCTCCGCAAAACTAACAGGACTGGGTCAAAAAGATGAAGCTGATGCTGCCGCTGTGGAAGCAATGAGATTGCGAATGGGCAAAATTGAAATGAAAGGAAAAATTGTTATTGGAGAAGGTGAAAGAGATGAAGCACCTATGCTTTATATAGGTGAAGAGGTTGGTAGTGGAAGTGGGCCAGGGGTTGACTTCGCAGTAGATCCTTGTGAAGGAACTAATCTTTGCGCAAATAATCAAAGAGGCTCTATGGCAGTTTTAGCTGCCTCTGATACAGGCGGTCTTTTCAATGCTCCTGATTTTTACATGAATAAATTAGCGGCACCTCCTGCGGCCAAAGGTAAAGTAGATATTAGAAATTCGGCTACTGAAAACCTTAAGGTACTTAGTGATTGCTTGGGTCTTTCTATTGATGAGCTTACTGTTGTTGTAATGGATAGAACTAGGCACAAAGATCTAATAAAAGAGATTCGAGGATGTGGTGCAAAAGTACAACCGATTTCCGATGGTGATGTGCAAGCTGCTATTGCATGTGGTTTTGCAGGAACTGGGACACATTGCTTGATGGGTATAGGTGCAGCTCCAGAGGGTGTTATTTCAGCTGCTGCAATGAGAGCTCTTGGCGGACACTTCCAAGGACAACTAGTTTATGATCCAGCAATTGCTCAAACTTCTGAATGGGCTGATTACACAAAAGAGGGAAATATAAAACGTCTTAATGAAATGGGCATAACCGATATAGATAAAATCTATGAAGCTAACGAGTTGGCATCGGGAGAGAATGTTGTTTTCGCTGGAAGTGGAATAACTGATGGATTACTATTTGACGGAGTTAAGTTTGAAAGGGATTGTGTTAGAACAAGTAGTCTAGTTATTAGTACATTAGATAGTACTGCAAGATTCACAAATACTGTCCATATTAAAGATGGTGCTAAGAGTATCAGCCTTTAAAAAGTCTCATTTGATTTTATGCATATTGTTGTCGTCGGACTGAGTCATCGCACGGCACCTGTTGAAGTGCGCGAGAAGTTAAGTATTCCTGACCAATCCATATCAGAGTCATTGAAAGCATTGAAAGCTTTTTCTGATGTATTGGAGGTGTCAATTTTAAGTACTTGTAATAGGCTTGAAATCTATGCGCTTGTAAAGGATAAAAACACTGGAATCTCATCAATTAAAGAATTTATATCAGATTATTCTGGAATTATTTTTGAAGATTTAAATCCACATCTTTTTTGCTTTAGACAAGAAGAAGCAGTTATGCATTTAATGAAAGTCTCGGCAGGACTCGATAGCCTCGTTTTAGGGGAAGGACAAATCCTTTCGCAGGTAAAAAAAATGATGAGATTAGGTCAAGAGAATCATTCAACTGGACCAATTCTTAATAGATTATTAACCCAATCAGTTAGTACAGGTAAAAAAGTAAGATCCGAAACAAATTTAGGAACTGGAGCAGTATCAATAAGTTCGGCAGCAGTAGAACTTGCCCAATTAAAAATTGGACAAGAAAAGGGTTTTGATAATCTTGTTAGTTTGGAATCAGAGAACGTTCTTGTAGTTGGAGCTGGACGGATGAGTAGGCTTTTAATCACTCATTTAAAATCAAAAGGATGCCATAAACTCATTCTTGTAAATAGAAATATTGATAGAGCATTAAATCTTGCTCTAGACTTTCCCGACTTAGAGATTGTTTGTAGAGGGTTAAACGAATTAGATGAAAACATTTCAATATCTTCTCTTGTTTTCACCAGTACAGCGTCTGAAGAACCAATAATTGATCTTGCTAAAATTGAAAAACTAAATTTGAATAATAAACTTAAATTTATTGATATTGGTGTACCGAGAAATATTTCTAATGATGTCAAACAGCATGCATTTATAAAATCATTTGATGTTGATGACTTACAAGAGGTCGTTTCAAGAAATCAAGAATTTAGGCAGAAAATAGCAAAGGAAGCTGAATCTTTAGTAGAAGAAGAAAGGATCATTTTTCTAGAATGGTGGGCAAGTTTAGAGGCGGTTCCAGTAATTAATAAACTAAGATCAGATTTGGAGTTGATTAGAAAAGAGGAATTGCAAAAAGCACTTAGCAGGATGGGACCAGATTTTTCTGCTAGAGAAAGAAAAGTTGTAGAAGCTCTGACTAAAGGAATTATTAATAAAATACTTCATACGCCAGTTACCAAGTTGAGAAGTCCTCAATCAAGAGAAGAAAGACAAGTTTCTTTGAAAATTGTTGAAAAACTGTTTTCTTTGGTAGAGGAGGATAAAAATAACTAATTTTTTCTATTTATATTAAGTTTTTCCAGTGATTTATCGAAATACCTTTGTAAACTGACCATTTGTATTTTTAAATCTGCCCATAATCAGTTACTTTAAATAGTTGTATATATACCTCCATTAGATTGAATGAAGCGTGTGTTGGCTATAATCCTCGGAGGAGGAAAAGGTTCTAGACTTTACCCTCTAACAAAAATGAGGGCTAAACCTGCTGTGCCATTGGCGGGTAAGTATCGTTTAATAGATATTCCAATTAGTAATTGTATAAATTCAGGCATTGAAAAAATGTACGTATTGACCCAGTTCAATAGTGCATCTCTAAATAGACATATTGGAAGAACCTACAATTTAAATGGTCCGTTTGGCCAAGGATTTGTGGAGGTTTTAGCCGCGCAGCAGACTCCTGATAGTCCAAAGTGGTTTGAAGGTACTGCTGATGCTGTAAGAAAATACCAATG
The DNA here is from genome assembly GCA_003281625.1 of Prochlorococcus sp. AG-347-I04. Classification (GTDB taxonomy): domain Bacteria; phylum Cyanobacteriota; class Cyanobacteriia; order PCC-6307; family Cyanobiaceae; genus Prochlorococcus_A. The sequence goes on along the minus strand of QCBL01000008.1, from coordinate 831 downwards.
GTTATTTCAGGAATGGGATGTTGATGAATATTTAATATTGTCAGGTGATCAACTTTACAGAATGGACTACAGTTTATTTGTTCAACATCATAGAGATAATGGTGCTGATTTAACTGTTGCAGCTTTGCCCGTTGATGAAACTCAAGCAGAAGGTTTCGGCCTCATGAGAACAGATGATGTAGGAAATATAAGAGAATTCAGTGAAAAACCCACTGGTGAGAAGTTGAAAGCGATGGCAGTAGATACTTCAAAATTTGGATTAAGTAACGAGTCAGCTGCCGAAAAACCATATCTAGCTTCTATGGGTATTTACGTTTTTAGCAGAAATACTCTTTTCGATCTTCTAAACAAATTTCCTAGTTATACAGATTTTGGTAAGGATATAATCCCTGAAGCTCTCAATAGGGGCGATATTCTTAAAAGTTATGTATTCGATGATTATTGGGAAGATATCGGTACTATTGGGGCTTTCTTTGAGTCAAACCTTGCATTAACTGAGCAACCAAAACCTCCATTTAGTTTTTATGATGAAAAATTCCCAATTTATACAAGACCTAGATTTCTTCCCCCATCTAAGCTTGTAGATGCTCAAATTACTGATTCAATAGTTTGTGAAGGTACAATCTTGAAGTCATGCAGTATTTTACATTGTGTTTTAGGTGTCAGGAGTAGGATTGAAAGTGATTCGGTTCTTGAGGACACACTTGTTATGGGTGCCGATTTCTTTGAATCACCCGAAGAGAGGATTGAATTAAGGAAAGGAGGCGGAACGCCTCTTGGAGTAGGTGAAGGGACTACTGTAAAAAGAGCAATTCTTGATAAGAATACAAG
>QCBL01000007.1 GCA_003281625.1 Prochlorococcus sp. AG-347-I04 | reverse complement strand
TCTAATATGGCTACCAGAATAAATAAATATTTAAGCGAAGTCGGTTACTGTTCTAGAAGAGAAGCAGATAAATTTATTTTAGAAGGGAAGGTAACCATTAATGGTAAAATTCCAGAAATTGGTACCAAAGTAGAAGAAAGTGATCAAGTAAAAGTTAAAGGTCAAAGAGTAGAAAAATCCAAGAAACAAAAAAACATATACTTAGCATTTAATAAACCTTTAGGAATTGTCTGTACAACAGATAGAAAGGTAGAACCCAATAATGTTATAGATTTCATAAATTATCCTAAAAGAATTTTTCCTATCGGAAGATTAGATAAGTTCAGTGAGGGATTGATTCTTTTAACTAATGATGGAGATATCGTAAATAAAATACTCAGAGCAAGAAATAATCATGAAAAAGAATATATTGTAAAAGTTAATCGTCTGATTAATAGCGACTTTATTCAAAGCATGAGTAATGGAGTTGAGATATTAGGTACAAAAACCAAGAATTGTTTCGTAAAACAACTGGGTCCAAAAAAATTTAAAATAATACTCACACAAGGACTTAATCGTCAGATCAGAAGAATGTGTGAGGCGTTAGGCTACAGAGTTCGATCATTAAAGCGTATAAGAATTATGAATATTAAGTTAGACTTACCAACAGGGGAGTATAGAGAATTTAGTAAGGAAGAACTCCAAGAATTAAATGGATTGATCGAAAACTCCTCGAAAACAACTGACTAATAAAAATCCAATAAAATTAACTGGAAAATAAGGTTAATTGGATGGCAAAAATACAAGATTTATAATTTCGATTTTGGAAGAAAATTTTACTTTAAGAAAGGCTTACTACTTTTATCGCTATTAGTTATTAATTGACTATTTTTGAGTACTTTATGAGTTTTAATAGCCCTAGCTCTCTTTTTTTGTCCAAATCTCCTCAGTTCTTCTCCAGCCCTGAGCAATTAATTTTCCCCACTCCTCTCTTGCAAGTTCAATCTTAAATTCTTCTCTTGATGTCATGACAGGTGGTTCTTTACCCCATGTAGAAATAACCTTCCCAGAATCAATAAACATATATTTAAAAAATTGGTCTTTATTATTTGTATTTTCGATAAATCTTTTTACCCTTGATCTATTTGAGTTAACCAACCAGTAAGACCTAGCCATTACTTTTTAAGGATAAAAGTCTACTTTCCAACGCATCATGCAATAACTTACAGGGTTATATCCATTGCAATTCCAGAACTTGAATATTTTGACAGCAAAATGATGGAAGCTAAGTTCATTGAAAAATGCCCAAACAAAATAAAAAGCAAATGCAGTTAGAATAAACGCAGCATATTGAAGCCAATGTGTTCCATACTTATCTATACCATTTTTATTAAAGTTTGAATTACCCATTTAAAGGATTGGATATGCTATCCAGCCAAATAAGCTGTAGTTAATAATTACTGCCATGAAACCTATCATTGCAAGCCTTCCATTTGTTCTTTCTGCAATAAACCAATAGCTATTTGGCCATTCAAATTTAGGATTATTGGATATTTGATCTTCCGAAACTGGATTCTCTTTGGTAGTGCTCTTTTGGTCAAGGTAATAATTACTGTCTGGATAAAAACTTTCGCTTGAAAAATTATCTTTAAATTTGTTCATTTTAATTCGAGATTTAGTTTCTTATATCTTAAAAAATAAAAAGACTAATTAGGTTAAAAGACTTTAATCAGCTACATATTTTTTTGTTATTTTGATCACTGCATTGGAGCTAGTCAACCATGTGAAGCTTTACTCTTCAGGAAACATATCGAAGGAACTGAGTATTAACTTTTGATAGATTTCAGTTGATTTAAAAAAATGGTAATAAACAATATATATTTTCAAGAATTATTTTTATTGCTAATAATGGAAAGCCAATACAAAATAAAATATGCTTTACGTTCAGCATTGGTCATTTAAGAATGGATATCATCAAAAAGGTGCAGAGAAATTTCTTGGTGGAGGAGGAGATTATCCAGGAGTTGAGATGATTGGAAGATACCATGCTCCAGGTTCTCTAGAAGGGTGGATAGTTTTAAAAACAGATGATCCAAAAGCAATATATCAGCATGCAGCTGAATGGGGTGAATTCCTTAATTGGGAGACCACGCCCGTATTTACTGATGAAGAAGCTGGTCCAATAGTCGCAAAAGTCTACTCATAGTAGTTAAATGATATTAGAACTACAAAAAGGGGCAACTAGCCCCTTTTTGTGAATACACTCATCATTTCAACTTTTAGCTAAACATTTGAAGAATTTAAAACCGACGTTTTCGGTCTAGAACGGCAATGGGTCAAAATGTAGTTTCTTAATATGATTTCGTAAAAGCTGGATAGCATAAGTCTAATCTTCTCATGAAAATCTAAGATATGGAAGTAAATAAATCTGAAATGACATCAGCTATAGCTAAAGAGTAATAATTGTAAGCTACTGCTTTTCTATCTGAGTGTTTCGTAATTTATCTGGAAAAATAAAGGAACTTTCGACTTCAACATAACAACATTTGTAATATTAAAGCTATTTATATCGAAGATTTATTTTAATATAAAATAATCCTCAAAAGTGGAGTTTATTTTTTGTGTTGAAACGATATTTTAAGTTTTCTAATTTAACATTTACTAGATATATTTATCTTTAATTTAATAGATTAGAAGCAAGAAATTATTTTCAATATGTAAACAATAAATCATTAAATTTTATTATTCTGGGTTATTAAAATTTTATAGATTTACTAAAATTACAAAAATTACAAAATCACAAAAAATCATAAAACTATTAACTAATATTCGATTTATGAAAAAAACTAAATTCTTTTTAGGAATTTCATTTATTGGCTTTTTATATTATTTATTAATTTCGATGGGAGTTAGTAAATCAATTAATGAAGATGATAAGTACATCACAAAATTATTAAACGTAGATAAAGAATGTCTAAAGATGAATTCATATGAACAAGAACTTAAGTGCATTAAAACTATTCAGGAATCACAATTAAATTTAATTAAAGGGGGAGTTTGTAGAGGGAAATATATCAATTTAGGATCTAAAGAAGTCATAAAGGTAAATACTGCTTGTTGTTTTGATAGATCAAGAATTACTGAACAGGCTTTGCAAATTTATGGTTTTAAAGTTAGACATGTATTTTTGAATGAAACTTCAAAAAGGGGATACTTTAATCTTCTAATACCTAATACAATTTCCCATGCAGCAAGCGAGGTTTTAACTTCTAAAGGTTGGCTAGGAGTTGATAGTAATGAACCATTCGTATTGCTGGATGAAAATAATTATCCAAATACTTTTGAAAAAGCAATTTCAAATGGAGTAATTAATTCTTACTCTAAAACTGCCATTTACAAAAAACCAATGACCTATGTGATTGGGCTTTATTCTAGACATGGTGCTTTTTTTGAACCTTATTTTCCTTATTTGCCAGAAATAAACTTTTATGATTTTTTTAGAAATTTATTTAATATAAGAATTATTAACCCTAGTAACAATATAAATTAAAGTTATTAGAATAATTTTTTATGAATAATATTTGAGTTTATTTTTTTAAAAAGATCAAATCAATAGAAATAACATAGAAGAAGTTTTAAAAAAATAATTTAAAATGTAACCCACTTATAAATCCACTTATAAATCCACTAATAAATATATAAACTAAACCAAACCTTTGAGCATCCCTCTCTTGGCTTAAGTTTTTAAATCTAATAGCTAGAGAGTATTGAGGAAAGTTATTAGATGAGAATTAAAAATTTATATTGATTGACAGTTGATTTAAAGAGAGGAGCAATTGGTACCTATTTTTATTTATCATTTCAAAATAAATTAATCTTTCCTTTACATATTCGAAGTAAATTACTTACTAGTGTGAATATTTTTTTATGACTGACAAAGAAACAATTGAGTCAATGTTGTATGAGCTTGCTACACCCAAAAAAATGGGCTCATTTTTTGTAAACAATGCTACTTCAGATTTTCTACTTATCAGACCAAGTGGAAATCCAATAAGTGCTAAGGGATTTGAGGAAATGATGAGTTCTGGTGACGTGGTTCAGGAAAAATCGGAAATTACAAAAATTCATAAGTTTGAATTTCTTTCTCCTGACGTAGCAATGTGTATTTTTACACTTGGGGCAAAATTCTCTTATAAAGGAACTCCTAATGATGATTTGCCAACTGTCACTTCAATTTTCAAAAAGATTGATGGGATTTGGAAAATTCATTGGATGCAAAGATCTTCAGGAGATTCAGATTTGTCTTTATGGGATTAGCGAATTGGTATTAGAAATTGACGGACGATCTAAAATAATTCCTTAAGCAGAAATATTCATTTCAAGATCTTTGACTCAATTTTAAATACTATATCTTAGAAATTAACTTAAATTTATTAATAAAATGAATACTTATTTTGTAACTGCAACTTTTAAAAATGTATCTCTCATGGGTGCAGCTTACGACCTTTTTTTAAAGGTTGTTGAAGAAGGAACTTTGAATGATGAGTTTGAAGGATTCAAAGTTTTAGGAAGGTATCATGCCTCTTACTCAAATAATGTTTATATTATTGTCCAAGCTTCAGCAGGTATAAAAATGACAGAACATTTTGCTCCTTGGAAAGTTAAGTTTGATATAGATTTTGATATTAAGCCAGTTATGACTGACGATGAAAAAGTTGCTGAGCACAAACTTGTTGGCTCACTAATGGCAGCAGGACAGAAAATGGGATTCTCAGGTTAATTATTTTTTAAAGATTTATATATGAATATATTTTTTCTGTATTTCAAGAGGATTGGAAAACTTAATGGTACAAAAGGAGTAGAGGCCTACTAATTAAAGCGCTAAAACTTGCTGCTATAAATTATCCAGTCGAAAAGACTCGAATATGCGAACCAGTGCTCCCAAAGAGCTTGATTTATCAAAGGATATTTCCTTAAAAACAGTTTTATAGCCTTAATTATTTGTGGAGGGTGGAATAATTTTGAGACTCAAAAAGGGGCATCTTCGAAGATCTTATAAGTTTTTTATAGACTCTTACAACCCCTACAGCTACCCCCTTATTGACATATTGCATTTGCATAATTTCTTACTTCTGTTAATTTTGGTGGGCTTCTATAAGTTCAAATGCAAAATCAAAAAATTGAAAATTTAGCGGCTGTTGCAATAAAAATAACTAAGGTGCTTTTAATAATTTATCTAAGCATTGAAGAAGTATTTAAAATAATCAAATCACTTCAAAAATTTTTAGATGTTGAATTAGATATTTCTCGAAAATGGGCTTCACAAAATTACTCAACTCTAAAAAAACGACTAGAGGAAAAAAAAGTAGCGGGAGTTTAAACTTTTTTGCTTTAAATTAACTGAGGCCAAACCTCGTTAGCACACTCTACGTTTGCTACAAGACATAGATTGATTCAATATAGTTGTGAGTCGATTTAATAACCCTTTCAGTAGTTGGAATTTCTGGAGGGGTTTCTTGTTTAATACCCAATATCGTTTTTTGGGTTTGTTATAAAAATAATTAATTTAAGGATTAGGTTTGCGGGTAAATTAAAAGGCATTTATAGGTTTTACAAGGTAATCCCTGAGTACATTAAAACCTTTCACTTACATTAACTAGGTAGTTGATGGGTAGGCGGTGCGTGAAACTTTCTTTTCTTCCTTTTTGATCTCTTATAAACAACAAATAATCCTAAACCTAATAAAGGCATTAATAGACCTTCTACGAAAATTGGGAAGTTAAACATCATATTCTTTATCTCTGTCTAATAGCTCTCTAATATAGGTGTATACAAGCTCTTGATCATACCCGCTTTCTCTAATTTCTTTGATGATTTCGTCTGGAATTTCCATAATCGTCAACCCTTGTGACAGTTTTTTTGAGGAAAATAAGCCTAAATAAGCCAGTAATAGGCATATTTAGAGCAAATTAGAGCCTATAAATGCATACTTACGAAGATATAGGAAAAAAGCAAGAAAATCGCCGTTAAGCAGAATTGTAATCTGTAGCTTGTTGCCTTCGACCCTATACTTATAAACGATTGACAGTCGATCTAATATAGAGTGATAAATCCTCTTCGTTTTGTGGGGATATTTTCTTCACAGGAAACAGAAAGTCAATACAATTTGATCAAAATGCTTTTGGCTGAACCTGAAAAGTATAAAGATGCCATTGACGCAATTAAGAAAGATATTGCTTAGATGCCTATAGAGCTTAAAAAAAATTTGAAGGAGAAAATATTACCTTCTAAATGAAACGCTTACTGCTTGCGCCGCAGGTAAATTAAGACTTAGTTATCCTGAATCAATAACCCCTGGAGAAATAACTTTTTAATTAATGTTGCGACTTCTTCCATTGCCGATTTTTATTTGCATTTATCTATTCTCTTGGTGGAGATGTAAAAAAAATATTATCGCTAGTGATAAGCAACTAAGACCTTGCATTGATTGGGCATATATAAAGAATTTACCACTCCCGCCAAAACCTTCATTTGTCGAGTTTTATATTGTATATGTCTCTTCTTTTTTTAAATTTCCCTTTGGGATAATTGTTAAACAACTACCTTTTGCAAGGAAAGTAATATACTACGAAAGAGAAATGAAATTGATATTTGATAAATGGAATCTAGAAAAAATTAAAAAAATAATTAACTAATTTATTGATATGTCTGGAGTAAAGATATATAAATTCCTAATAATACAAATATTGCTACAACTATTCCCATAACTGTAGTGGGTTGATTATTCCAAAAATTAGTTAAAATTTCCATTAAGGCTTAATAAGCATATTGGTGGTTTTTGTACATTTTTCTATAGTCTTCATGTAATCTTTCAGTTGCTAATTTTCTTTTACTAATTGTATCTCTTATTAAATTCATCTCGTTGTATTTCGATTGAGAATAGTGAATGGGGTAGTTAGTTTCATAAAACCTCTTTACTTAATAAAGACTAAAAATTAACAACTTAGTCACAGTAAATTAAACAATTTTGATTTGTTGGATGTTCTTTACATTCTTTCTTCCAAAAGTTTTGAAACTTAGGAGTATATTTCTTAATTTCTTGTGGAGTCTCATGAAGATTTAACCCTGCATAATTAAATGCAGTTAGGTATCTTGGAAGGATATTGAATTGATTGAATGGTTTCATAAGACCACCTAGATCTATATCTATATTATCCTCCTTTTTACTTTAAATTCATAGGTTATTAATACCCGAGTATTAGTGCTTTGTAGTTGTAACGACCATCTTTCTAAATTCAGTAGAGATAATACAGGAGTCAAAAGCACTTCATCGATTTTGTGGACAGCGAGAAGCATACGACTCAAAGAGTACAAATAAATGCCCTTTTATTTCTTAAGTATTATCACTCTTGATTTTTATATATGACTGATACTAGATAACTACTAGATCAAAGTACTTCCTATGAGCTATCACTAGAGCTACCCTTTCTCAATCTGAGACAGACACATAAAAAAAGAGAGTTTGGGTAACTCTCTAGAATGACTTGGTTTTTAAGAGTCGGGGCGACAGGATTCGAACCTGCGACCTAGTGCTCCCAAAGCACCCGCGCTACCAAGCTGCGCCACGCCCCGCTCATAAGATCTTAGTTCATAATAGTCATCAATAAAAGAGTAAATTGATTAATATTTTATAAAAAATCACTTTTGTGACTGTGTCATAAGATTCATCGCTATTTTGCCGCTGGGGAAAAATGAAAAATTTTGTCCCTTGAAATAAAACAAATAACTCCCGCTTCTCCCCCCGAAAATACAATTCCACTTCCTTTTTTGTCTTGACACACAATTGTATTCATAGAATCTTATTGTTAAATTTTTGATATGTACAAATTAAATGTATTATTGAAAAATAATTTCTAAAAATTAAGAAATTTATGAAATGAAGTTTGCCTTTTATTTTTTCATAATTGCTCAAATTTTGAACTTTCTGAACCTATCAGCTGAAAAAGTTAAAAAAGATTCTTCTGAATTTAATCCAATTAAGTGGGAAAAGATTACTGTAGATGAGGTAAAACCCTCTAGAAAAATTTTTTGGAAATCATATAAGGACGATAAAAGTTATTTTGAAAAAATAAATTTACAAAATCAATCAAAGGAGAATATTGACAAAGCTCAAGAAAAGTCTTCAACTTGGCGAGATCGAACCTTAAGGTTTTCCTTTGAGGAAATTGATATGCCAGATGCTGGTGAGCAAATGGGTTTATACAGTATAGGCGCTTACGAGCAACTAAATCCCTGGCTTTACGGGGGGATAACTTTTTACGGTGCCGCGACTGGACGTCGTGGTGGTTTCTTTACTGGTGGCTATACCTTGGGCGTGGAACGTCAATTATTTCATAACTTGATTTTCGATACGGGAGCCTATGTTGGCGCCGGGGGCGGAGGTTCTGCAGCGCAAGGAGGAGGGCTAATGATTCGCCCCCATGTAGGTCTCAAGTACGACTTTGGTTGGAGCGAACTTGGCTTGAACTATAGCTATGTAGACTTCCCATATGGAGATATTTCAAGCGATGCAATTGCGCTTTCACTGGATATTCCGTTCACTTCATTGATACTCAATTTGGAAGATGATGAACTTACTATTGCTGATTATTTTGGAGCTGATAGGAGCGATGTGAGCCGTCACCGATCCCACCTGGCCGCTCGCGTCCGTGCCTATTCTCCGGCTAGCGGCAGCAAAACTACCTCTGGTGACTCGCTTGATAATTCATTGGGACTGGTCGGCGTAGAGTACTCTTATTTTCTTGATGAAAACTGGTTTACTACCTTCGAAACTGCTGGTGCCGTATCAGGTGGTGTAGGGGGATACGCTGAACTTTTAGCTGGGATAGGCTATCGCTTCCCCCTAACCAAAGACGATCGTCTGGCTCTACTCCCAGCCCTAACCATTGGCGGTGCAGGTGGGGGGATGGTCGAAACAGGCGGAGGATTTGTTACTCGAACAAATCTAGGATTGGAATACCGAATTTCTTCTGATCTCAGCCTAATTATGGATGGCGGCTATTTAAGCGCTCCAGATGGGAATTTTGATACTCCATACCTAGGTTTAAATTTGGCATACGTAATGGAAAATTTTGCTCAGGATCAAAAAGGAGTGCCTTTAAGGGGATCAGACCTTGTGAAAACTATCAAATGGCGCTTTCGCCCTGCGCACCAATGGTATTTTAATGCTCAACGTAAGGGAGGTTTTTCACGCGACATGCAACTTTTGGGAGGTAAAATAGACTGGATGGGAGGAGATTGGTGGTACTTTACAGGACAAGGATTAAGCGCGTATGGAGGAGGAGCCGGTGGCTATTCAGAGGGACATTGGGGGTTAGGCGTTTTTAGCCCAAGTTGGAAAAACTTGCGACTCTATGGAGAAATGCTTATAGGTGCTGGAGGTGGAGGAGGCGTTGATAGCGGTAGCGCTCTATTGTTTAAACCTAGTGTCGGGTTGGAGTACAACTTGAATAAAGATTTTAGCCTTCAAACTGGCATAGGAAAAGTGATTTCTAAAGAAGGTAATCTGGATGCCAATACCTTAGAAGCTAGTTTGGTTTGGCGTTTTGGAACCCCAAAATAAGACCTCCAATCTTGGAGTTAGTATGGAAATGAAATTGGGTCTAAAGATCCAAGTTAGACCAAGTCGTGTTCCCATCCCAAAATTTGAAATGAATTTCAAAAATTAAAAAAATATATTATTAAGAAGATCAGAAAGTTACTTTAACCAAAATTACATAACTTAGAGTTGAATAATAAATGAATTTGTATGACTTATAAAATTCCAACAGATCCTGCCGTAAATCCGACAGCAAGAAAAAAAACGAATTCTAATAAATCTCTGGGCAGAGAATTTACAATAAGGTTAATTTGAGTCATTTGACCTTGTGCTCCTCAGGTATATAAATTTCAAAAAATATAACTAATTATTTTTTCTGTTGAGGGAAATAAAAGTCTTTTTTTCTTTTTTCTAAAGATTTCAAAAAAAGTCAAATTAAAATATTTCATAAATTACTTATAAAACTTCTAGTTGAGCTAATTTAATGCTCAATATTTTTTTAGATGCTATATTTTTAAAAATTAAGAAATTTTCTCAAAATTTATGGATTATAAAAAGAAATCCTTAAACAAATTAAATCGAAAAGAAAGTTACGAGGAAATTGATACAAGGTTAGCCTCTGGCTGGTACGTTGATTCAGTTGGCAATAGCAAAAAGAAAAAATACAAAACAAAAGAAGTTTCTTTTAAAATTTCAAAAAAAAATTAAATTCAAAAAATATTTAAAATAAAAAATTTATTTTGGCTTTCTGACACCACAAAATCTCCAATAATATTTTTTTTATGATTGTATAACTTATTAAAGTGGCACAAACTATCTAAAAATGTAGCCGTTAACACTTGATTTTGTATATAGAAATACACTATTCTAAAGTGTCCTTTAAATTTCGTGTGAGGAAATTTATGAAGCTTTTTAAAAGCTTGCTAGTAGCACCAGCGACATTAGGCTTACTTGCACCTATGTCTGCTACTGCAAATGAAGTTACTATTAATGACTTCAACCCTGCTGAAGAACTTGCTATTACTAACAGCCGTGTAGATGGTTTAGAAGCGAGACTAAATAACATTGAAGCTGGTAGCTTCTCAGATACAACATCAGCTTCTTTCAGTGTTGATGCTACTGTCGGAGCTATCGATGGCGACACTACTTCAGAAGCAACTGTAGTTGAGTATCAGTTCAACATTGGTTTATCAACCAGTTTCACAGGAGAAGATTCTCTTGATATAGCTATCGACAGTGGTTCAACTGCACCTTCTACAGCTGATAATCCAATGGCATTTGATACAGGTGCTGGCTTATCTGTTGATGGAGTTACTTATTCATTCCCTGTTGGTGGAATATCAATGCTTGTTGGTGTTGATACTAATATCGGCGCTGTATTTACAGGAGCTTGCTCATATAGTGCATTCACTGATTGGATGAGTAACTGTGGTACAGATTTATCTGTTGGTGTTGCTGGCGCTGGTGTTACTGCTGCTGGTAGTTATGCCTTTGATTCAGGATTCTCACTAGCTGCAGGTGTTTCAGGTACTGCTGATGGAGCTAATACAGCTGCTAACAAAGTTGGACTCTTCACTAAAGAAGGTGAAGACCTATACGCTATAGAAGCTGCATATACTGCTGATTCATGGGGTTTAGCTGTTGCTTACGTTTATGACGATAATGCTTCATCTGCTGAAACAACATATTGGGGAGTCAACGGTACTTACAGTTTTGATTTGGTTGACTTAAGTGTTGGCGTTGAAACTGAAGAAACATCTGGAGTAGATAAGACAGGATACTTCTTTGGTGCAACTTTCCCTGAAGTTGGTCCTGGTTCAGTAAGCGCTGGTGTTGCAACAACTACTAACTTTACTGATACCGCAACAAACTACTTCATATATGAGTTATCTTACTCTTATCCAGTTAATGATGGCCTAACCGTCACTCCTGGCGTTTTCATCGAAGAAAAGGCTGGTGCTGATGATTTGACAGGAATTATCGTTAAATCTTCATTCTCTTTCTAAGAGGATTAATAAAATCTTACACACAAAAAGAGACCTGCTTTATAGCAGGTCTTTTTTTATCATTAAAAGTTTCGTTTTATTATATGTTTATATCTCTTAGATATTACAAATTTTGAGTTTTTTGCGTTGCTTTAAATTTAAGTCTCAATATAATTTGATTAAATATTTATGTTATTAAAAAAGTTCCAATTCCAGAATTTTAAAATTCAATGGTTCCAATTTTTAAATGTTTAATATGCAGAAAAGATATAGAAAGGTCAACAAAGACATTTTGGAATAAAAAAGGCCATTTATTATGCTCAACATGTTTAGATAATATTGATAAAAATAAAAAAATAAATATATAATTAAGCACTAATTTAAATAAGAAATAAAAAAAAACAGCTCTGATTATAAGAACTGCTTTGAAATTTATTTAATACCTAAAATTATTATTTTTAGGTATTTGTTAATTTTCTTTGATTCAGATAGTAAATAAGTCCAGCGACTTTTAATATCTTAATTCAGTAAAAAAATTAAAACCAGCCAGGAATGATTTGACCTGTTGTTACGTATGCACCAACTGCTGCTACGAAACCGAGCATTGCTGCCCAACCATTAAAACGTTCTGCTTCAGGAGTCATGATGAAATAAAAATGTATGTGTATAATTGTAACAGGAATATGAAGCTTTGTAAAGCAATATCTTTTTTTATTAAAAAATAAAAAAAAATAATCATGATATTCCAAGAAATTTGACATTAGCGTTACATAATCGTTGCATTGAAGCTTTCTTAAAGGTAAATTCAGCAATTAAATATAAATTTCTAATAAATAAAAAAAAGTTTTCACCTTGAATAATAATTACCGTAATTATTTCTTTAATGTTTATATTTTTTTTTATAGACGATTATTTTTTGTTTATGAAAAAACTGCTTGAAAAATTTTTAATAAGGAAATTCAATAATTAACTCAATTTAAAATGTGGGTCGCCTGAGATTCGAACTCAGGACCAGCCGGTTAAAAGCCGGATGCTCTACCGCTGAGCTAGCGACCCATTTTGTAAAATTGAGTACATATGAAATTATCCCTTTTTAAGGTAAAAAAAACAACTTTTTATCAAGAGTTGAACAATAGAAAAACAATTCTTAACTTATGAAATAAAAAATTAAAATTTCTCTCTAAATTTGCAGTTAAAAGTTAAAATATTGGAATTAATAAATGAATTCTTAAAATGCTTAGAACAATCGTTGTTTTTGCTCCAATTATCGCCGCTTTAGCTTGGGTAGTATTTAATATACAAAAACCAGCAAGAGAACAATTCAATAGAGACTTTTTGGGTAAGGATTAATCCAACTTGATATATAAAGAAGTAATAGTCATTGGGGCCGGCCTTGCAGGAACTGAAGCTGCTTGGCAAGTGGCTAACGCTGGTATCCCAGTTAAATTAGTTGAAATGAGACCTATCAAATCAACTCCAGCTCATCATACAGGTGAGTTTGGAGAATTAGTTTGTAGTAATAGTTTTGGTGCTTTAAGTCCTGATAGAGCAGCAGGTTTATTACAAAAAGAACTTAGAATTTTTAAATCATTAGTAATTCAAACAGCAGACAAATTTGCTGTTCCAGCTGGAGGCGCTTTGGCGGTTGATAGATCTAAATTTAGTTTAGCTTTGACTGAAACTTTATCTAATCATCCTTTAATCGAAATTAAGAGATTTGAACAGCTGGATCTCCCAGATAAAGATAATATAACCATTCTCGCAACTGGTCCGCTAACAGCCGATGAGCTGTCCTATAAAATTCAAGCTTTTACAGGTATTGATGCATGTCATTTCTTTGATGCCGCTAGCCCTATTATTTACGGAGATACTATTGATCATGAGATCGTATTCAAAGCTAGTAGATACGATAAAGGAGATCCTGCATATTTCAATTGCCCCATGGGTAAAAGTGATTACATTAATTTCAGGAACGAACTAATAGAAGGAGAACAAGCAAATTTAAAAGACTTTGAGAAAGAATCGGCAAACTTCTTTGAAGCTTGTTTACCAATTGAAGAAATTGCCAGAAGGGGAGTTGATGCAATGAGATATGGTCCCTTGAAATCTATCGGGTTGTGGAATTCAAAATGGGGAGATTTATTTGATAGGGAAAACAGATTGAAAAAGCGACCCCATGCAGTAGTCCAATTAAGAAAAGAAGATTTAGAAGGGAGATTACTAAATATGGTAGGTTTTCAAACTAACCTTAAATGGTCAGAGCAAAAAAGAATATTTAGTATGATTCCTGGTCTAGAAAAGGCTGAGTTTGTACGTTTTGGAGTAATGCATAGAAATACATTTTTAGAATCTCCAAAATTACTTTTACCGACATTGCAATTTATAAAAAGAGAAAATCTTTTTGCTGCGGGCCAAATAACTGGTACGGAAGGGTATGCAGCAGCAGCAGCAGGTGGGTTGCTTGCAGGAATAAATGCATCCCTATTAGCTAAGGGTAAAGAACCAGTAAGTTTCCCTGGGGATTCAATGATTGGTTCTCTAATGAATTTCATCAGTAACAAAAATCAAATATTTTCTAATCAGAAAAAGAATAAATTCCAACCAATGCCTGCTTCATTTGGTTTGGTACCTGAACTAACCAAAAGAATAAAAGATAAAAGATTAAGGTACAACGCTTATCAAAAAAGATCTACTGATGCTTTGAATAAATTCAAAATTATACTAGATTCTTTTTTTGATAAAGACCACTTACTTAGCAAAATTTACTAAGATTAGTTATCGAAGATCCAAAAATGGTATTTAATAAGGAAAATTTCGATGCGATTATTATTGGCTCAGGGATAGGAGGTTTAGTAACTGCATCACAACTAGCGGCTAAGGGAGCTCGAGTATTAGTTCTTGAAAAATACATTATTCCAGGTGGTAGTGGGGGCTCCTTCAAGAGAAATGGTTATACCTTTGATGTTGGCGCTTCGATGATATTTGGATTTGGAGATAAAGGTTATACCAATTTGTTAACTCGTGCTCTAAAAGATGTAAATGAAAAATGCGAAACTATTCCAGATCCTGTGCAACTGGAATATCATTTGCCACATAATTTTAATATTTCTGTAGATAAAAATTATGGGCAATTTATAAATAAATTATCAGCTAGTTTCCCAAAGGAAAAAAAAGGTATCAAGAAATTCTACGATACTTGTACTAGTGTATTTAGATGTTTAGATTCAATGCCTCTTTTATCAATTGAGGATCCAAGTTATCTTTTTAAAGTTTTCTTAAAATCTCCATTATCCTGCTTAGGGTTGGCTAGATGGTTACCTGTAAATGCTGGGGATGTTGCGAGAAAGTTTATAAAAGATCCTGAACTTTTAAAATTTATTGATATTGAATGTTTTTGTTGGTCAGTAATGCCAGCTCTCAAAACCCCTATGATTAACGCGGGAATGGTTTTTACTGATAGGCATGCAGGAGGTATAAATTATCCAAAGGGGGGAGTAGGAACCATTGCAGAAAAGTTAGTTAATGGAATCCAGAAATTGGGAGGCAAAATTAGATACAAAGCCAATGTGATTGAAATCCTTTTAAAGGATGAGAAAGCGGTAGGAGTTAAGCTTTCAAATGGGGAAAAGATTTATTCTGACATTATTGTATCCAACTCTACTAGATGGGATACATTCGGATTGAAAGATAACAATAAAGGATTAATTTCAAGCAAAAACGTGCCAAAAAGTGAATATAAGTGGTCAGAAACTTATAAAGCCTCACCTTCTTTTGTTTCGATTCACCTTGGGGTAGAAAAAAATATAATAAGCAATAATTTTAATTGTCATCATATAATTGTCGAAAATTGGGATGAATTAGAAAGCGAAAAGGGAGTAATATTTGTTTCTATTCCAACTTTGCTTGACCCATCTTTAGCTCCAGAAGGTAAACATATCGTACATGCATTTACCCCTTCTTCAATGAGTGAATGGGAAGGCCTATCAAGGAAAGAATATATGCAAAAGAAAGAAAAATACTTTACTTTTCTTGTGGGCAAGATTTCGACTATTTTACCTAATATCGAAAATAACATCGATCATAAGGAAATTGGTACTCCCAAAACTCATAAAAAGTTTCTTGGAAGATATGAAGGTAGTTACGGACCAATCCCTAGTAAAAAGTTGCTTGGACTTTTGCCAATGCCTTTCAATACTACAAAAATTAAAAACCTTTATTGTGTGGGGGATTCATGCTTCCCAGGCCAAGGCCTAAATGCAGTTGCTTTTAGTGGATATGCATGCGCTCATAAAATAGGAGCACAATTAAACATAAATAGTTTCAAATTGCCAGACTAAAAGAATACTTCTGAAATGATAGAAAAGTTTAAAACTCTGTTTTTTGTAAAAAGTTCGTTAATTTCTCTATATTTAGCGCTTACAATTCCTTTGCCATTTATATCAATTGAAAAATTTAAAATCCCCTCTATAGTAATTTTTGCATTAGGACTGTATTTGATAATCAATATTACAAGTGATTACGTAGAAACTTGCAGTAATAAAATTACATACAAAAGTAGCTTTATTTCTAAATTCTTAGGCAAAAAAAATTGGGAGATTCCTTGGAAAGATATTAAATTAATCAAATCCTTCCCAACTAGTCAAGGTAGTAAAGTTTATTACTTTAATACTTTCCAAGGAGATTATATTCTTGTTCCACAAAGGGTGGAAAACTTTGAAAAATTCTTATTAATTGTTTCTAATAATACTGGACTTGCTATTGATGAAATTTCTTACATATCGCCATTATGGACATATAAGTTACTGACTTTAATATCAGTAATGATGATAATTGGTGAATTTTTTGCTTATCTAAATTAAATATTATCAATACTGAATCGATAACCTTGTTGTCTAACAGTGGTTATTCCACCACCTTCTCCCAAGCCTGCCTGTTCTAATTTTCTTCTTAAAGTTAAAACCTGAGTATCTACAGATCTAGGACCTCCGCTGAATGGCGGCCAAGCCATCCTTAGAAGCTCTTGGCGGCTTCTAACCATGCCAGGAGGCATCAAAAGTGCACAAAGGAGGGCGAACTCTCTAGGGCTTAATTCTACGGGCTTCTCGCTAAGAGTTACCTGTCTTAGAAGAAGATGAACCTCTAAAGGCCCAACTTCAACTTTTTCTTGTAACCCTATCCTTCCCTTTTTTAGGAGTGTTCTACATCTTGCTGCAAGCTCTTCCAATCCAAATGGTTTTCTAAGAACGTCATCTGCCCCTTCATCTAATAAATTAACTAATGCTTCAACACCTGATCTTGCCGTCAAAACTATGACAGAAGAACCTAACTGTTGGGCTAGTCTCATTGCAGTATTTTGCTCAAGGATTTCTGCGCTAACTAAAAGGTCAGGTGATTGTTCTCTGCATAAGTCAACAGCTTCAGCAGCAGTCCCTACTGCTGCAGCTAAATGGCCATCTTGGCGAAGCCTTTGTACAAGGACTGTTCTAAGTGTGGGGTGAGGTTCAACAACTAGAACTCTTGAGGGAGTTTGAGAGTTCGAAGGCAATTGTGAACTGCCAGGAGTTGAAGCTAAGATTTGCTCAGTTGATTGCATTCTTATTTACTGTTTGGCAGGCAATTTTTAATCATCCTTAATAAGGTATAACAAATGCTAAAAAAAAATCAGAATCTATCTAATTATGACATCATTTGAAAATCCCAAAGCAATTCGTCATTTTCAATCAATTTGCGATAGTTGTCAGGACTTAGTTACCCGTTTTCATACGCCATCTGATCTTAAATTATATAGCGATGGTTATCTCCAAGCCCTTAGAAATTGCAACGGTTTAGAGCAAAAAGATCAAGAGAAATTAGAAAGATTAATTGAAAGATGGATTTTAGATCCTTCAAGTTTTATCGATCCAGATGGAGATGGAAATAAAGGTTTTTTTGATAAAAAAAGGATTTAAAATATTAATTTTTATTAATCAATTCAGTATTTATACTTACTAATTGTCTTAAGACGCTAATTCAATTTCTATTTTTTCTTTTAGAGATCCTGTGTTGTACATCTCTATAAGAATGTCTGATCCACCAAGAAATTCTCCTTTTAAATAAACTTGCGGAATTGTTGGCCAATCTGAATATTCTTTGATACCTTCACGCACAGCTAAATCACTTAAAACATCAAACGTACTAAATTCTACCCCTAGGGAATTAAGAATTTGAACTACATTATTAGAAAAGCCACATTGAGGCATTAATTTTGTCCCCTTCATGAAAACCATTACTGGATTTGAATCAATCAGTTTTTGTATTTTATCTTTTGTTAGGTTGTCCATAATTTAATTTGGTGTTTCTGTTTTTAATGCCAGTGCATGGATAGCCTCTGAAGCTAATTCTTCCTTTAAAGCAGAATAGACTAACTGGTGTTGTTTAACTAATGATAATCCACTGAATTCAGATGCAATTACAGTTACTTGCAAATGATCATTTCCCTTGAGGTTTTCAACAAAAACTTGGCAATTTGGTAATTTTTTAGAGATTAAGCTGATGACTTCTGATTTCGTAATCATAATTTATTTTAGTTAACCTTTGTATTTTGTCTCAACAAATCCTAGTTTTATCAATCTTTCATAAGCTTCTTTACCTTCTCTGCTATTAGGAGACATTATTCTAATTGTTTCAACAAGTAAGGGAACCGCAACCTCAGGTTTTTCAGTTTTTATATACATAGAAGCTAGTCTCTCATTTGATTCGGCTAAAATTTGTAATGTTTGTTTGCCTTTCCTTTGCATTTCTTTTGGAATTCTCGCATCAACTCCTTTAAAAGACGAATTTAGATCAGAATAAAAAGAGGCAAGTTGCTTTGCTAGTTTTCTAGCGTCTAGGTATGAATCCTTAGCTTTTTCGAAATCTCCATTTTTAATATAATTATCACCTTGTTTTATGAAATATTCTACATTTGAAATAGAAAGCTTTTTATTCTCATTTGATAGGACTCTGAAGTCTTCTGGATTCTTTATTTCTGCATGAACTTCATTTTTGTAAGGAAAATTTCCAAAAAATATTAATAAAATCGGAATTAATTTTAAGAATTTCATTTTCTAATTCAATTATTAAAATTTATAGTAACTTATTACAGATTCATCTACCTAAATTTTTTAATGCTTTTTCTTCCTCTTGAATCATTTTTTCATTAAGAAGTACATTAAAGTCTTTGATAGTATAGTTTAAGTAATCATTAATAGATATAGGTTTTCCGAAGGATAAACAAAATTCGCCCCTGAAGTTCGGTGGTACGTTGCTGTAGGCAATCCCAATTGGAATAATAATGATAGATGTTGTTTTTTTGGAAGCTAGTCTAGCTAATCTATAAAGCCCTTCTCTGAGGACTAATTTTTTTCCATATTTATTAATCTTTCCTTCGGGGAAAACAACTAGTTGTTCTCGTTTTTCAATAAGGTCAATCGCATATCTTAACGCTGAGAAAGATGGAGATAATTGGTTTATAGAAAAACATCCAAGTCTTGTTAAAAACCAACCTTGTATTCCTCTCATTTCGGATTTAGTAACCATAAATCTACAATCTTTTTTTGTTACCCTCCTACCTAATGCCATGGTGAGTATTAAGCCGTCCCATCTTGATCTGTGGGTTGGAGCCAAAATGATAGAAGAATCTCTGGGAATCGAAAAATTATTATTTAATATTTTCTTTTTTCTAAAAAAGAATCTCAAAACAACGTCTTGGGTAACGAACATTGCAATAAATCCCAATAAAGGGTTAATTTTATGCCTAATATCTAAGGATTTGTTCTTCAAGTTCTATTTACTATATATTAATAATCTAAGTGGTTGCCTATTTTTATTAGCTATTATTGGGCGGTTACTAGATTGTCTAGAAACAGAGATTTTCAAAATTATGGCTACTTTAGGAGTAAACATTGATCATATTGCAAATGTAAGGCAAGCAAGGAAAACTGTGGAGCCTGACCCTGTGCAATTCGCTTTTTTAGCTGAATTAGGAGGTGCAGACTCTATAACAGTTCATCTAAGAGAAGATAGAAGACATATACAAGATAGAGATGTATTTCTTTTGAGAGAGACTATAAAAACAAAACTCAATTTAGAAATGGCTGCTACAGAAGAAATGTTAGAAATTGCCAAAAAAATTCTTCCTGATTACGTAACGCTTGTTCCAGAAAAAAGAGAGGAAGTTACTACTGAAGGCGGGTTGGATGTAAAAAGTAATGTGCAATATCTTAAAAATTTTGTTAGATCTTTAAAAGATTCTAATGTAGAGGTAAGTGCATTTATTGATCCTCTTGTTGACCAGATAAATTATTCCAAAGAAATAGGTTTTAATATCATTGAATTACATACTGGAAAATATGCTGAATCATCAGGTCATGAACAGGATAAAGAACTCCAAAGGATAATAGAGTCCACATATTTTGCAAATGACCTTGGATTAGTTGTTAATGCTGGTCATGGCCTTAACTTCAATAATGTAAAAAAAATTGCATCAATTAACAATATGAACGAGTTAAACATTGGTCATAGTATTGTTGCAAGGGCTTTAGCTTCAGGATTAGAGAAGTCTGTACGTGAAATGAAGTCCCTTGTTACATCAAATTAAATTTCAAAATGACAACATATTTTTTCGTCGCGGCAAGTGAGAAGTTTTTAACAGTTGAAGAACCAACTGAGGAGATTTTGAAAGAGAGGATGAGGAATTATAAAGAAAATAATAAAGAAATAGATTTTTGGCTTTTAAAAAATCCATCATTTTTGCAAACCCCCCAATTTGTTGATCTAAAAGCAAAGATTCCATCACCCCCAGCAGCTATTTTATCGACGGATAAAAAATTTATAACTTTTTTAAAGCTGCGTTTAGAGTTTGTTGCTGTCGGGGAATTCGAATTTCCTAATGCAGAAATAACTGATCCATTTAAAGTTGAATAATATAACCAACCAATAAATTGCTCAATCTATATAAGACAAACAAAATTGAAGTAATTAGTGAGCTCTTGGCAGAAGAATTGAAATTATGTCCTCCTCCCATAACTGATAATTTAGAAATAGCTGTTCCTAATTATTTTTTTGGGAAATGGTTGAGTCAACAAATAACTATAAAAAACAAAATAAGTACTCTTTATGAATTTAAGACAGTATCAAGTTACACCGAATCATTATTGACAAATTTTTTCCCAAAAATTGATATGGGTTCATGGAATTTTGAGTCAATTAAATGGGGCATTATTGATTCATTAGAAGAATTAAATAGCTTTAAAGAATCATTTCCTCTTAAAAATTGGATTAATAAATATTTGGATAATGAAAAAACAATTGATGGAGATCTCTATAACTTGACAAAAAAGATCGCGAATAATTTTATTGATTATCTAATTTTTAGACCTGAAATGATTGCTGAATGGAATAGATATGAAATTAATTCAATAAATCTCTTTAATAATTTAAATTCAGATCAATTTTGGCAACCTATTTTATATAAATTATTAGAGAAAAAAATATTAGAAAAGCCTTCATGTTTATACATGATTAAATTAATAAAGAATTTAGCGAAAGTTAAAAACCTTCAAATTAAAGTACCCAATCAAATTTATATTATTTCAGATAATAACTTATCTAAACTTCATATTAATTTTTATTCAGAACTTTCGAAATTTACTAAGGTAAATTTATATCTATTATCTGCAGGAGATGATTTCTGGAATAGAATTAATTGTCTTGAAGGCGAGTTGGAATTTGATAATTTTGAATCTAAATTGAATTTAAAAAATACTAATGTAGAGAAAATATTTGGTAAATTTGGAGCAAATTTTCAGAAATTAATTGAGGAAAACATTTATAAAGAAGGTATAAATATAAAAAATAATTTAATATTTATTGATCCAACAACTAATTATTATGAGATGAAAGATATTCCTCTTCTTAATCAAATACAAAAAAGACTAATTGATAACAATAGCAATGATTTTATAGTAAATGAAAGGGATGATTCAATATTACTTTGTGAGCATTTTAATCAGAATAGTCAATTAGAATATATAAGAAATAAAATTATAGAAATAATAAATTCGTGCGAGAATATTAAATATAGTGATATTGCTGTTTTAGCCCCACAAACTAATCAAATCAAACCTTATCTAAGGTATATTTTTAATAATGAATTGGTTAATGGTGAGAAGATACCTTATTATTTTATTGATGATGATAATTATGATTCTCCAGACATTTATAAATTTTTAATTGACATTACTGAAATAGCAAATGAAAAAATTACACTTGAAAAATTAGATTATATTCTTTCAAAAAAAGTTACTCAGAATATTTTTGATTTTGATATTACTGAGAAGGATGAAATTATTTTCTTACTTACCCAAGTTGGTTTTCATTGGGGATTAGATGCTAATGAAAGATTAGGTGATGAAAAAAATACTCTAGAGTGGAGTATAAATAGAATTACTTTAGGCCTGATTTATGAAAAAGAAGTCAATTTAGGTACTTATAATTTAAAACCATTTAGCTTAAAAAATATAAGTTTGGATTTGAATAAATGGGTTAAATTATTACTTGATTTTAAAAAATATATTAATTTGCTGAGAGGATCTTTTTCATACTCAAGTTGGGTTGAAAAGATAAAGTTTATATTAAAAAGTATTGCTGATTCTAATGCAAATTTTAATTTAGAAATAAGCGAAATTAATAGAATTCTTGATAAGCATGCAATACATTTAATACCTAATGATCTTATTTTGTTAAATGTTTTCAGAGAGATATTAATTTCTTACATAAATGAAGCTAAATATCAAAGAAAATCACGTATCAATAAGATACTTATAAGTGATATTGAAAATTCAAGGCATATTCCACACAAGGTTATCTTCTTAATAGACATGAATAGTGTTTATTATCCAAGATTATCAAGGAACGAAAGTATTAATTTATTAAATAATAAATATCAACTTGGCGATCCATCAGTTTTTGAAAGAGAGAAATATTCATTTCTTGAGTTGTTAATTTCCTGCAGAGATAAATTTATAGTTTCTTGGGTAAAGAATGATAAAAATAATAAAAAATTAGATGTTTCTTTTCCTATAAAAGAGTTAATTTCTTTTTTTGATAGTTTTTTAAACCAAGCCCAAAGAAAACTAATAATTAAATATTCTGATTTAAATAAAAAAGAAATAATTGCTCTTGATAGTTCTAAGAAATTTAAAAGTAATTATTCTTTAGTAGAAGATATAGATTGGATTGAAAAAAAATTTGATGTTAAAAATTATAAATTATCAGAACTGATTTATTGGTTCAAGACTCCGCAAAAATATTGGCTAAGTAAAAAAAATATTTCTCCAAAGGAAATATTTATTCATCATCCAGATGAGGAGTATGTAAGTAATCTGCAGAAGACGCAACTAATTAAAAAAATAATCCAGGAATTAGAAATTGATAATCATAATGTTATTGATGATTTAAAAAATTTGAATATCAATGGTCAACTGGTTGAAAATGGTATTATTATGCCCAAAAATAGTATTTTTATAAAAGAAAAAGAAATCAAGGATTTACTAGAAAGTTTATCTATAAGCTTGAGTGAACATAATAAGATTTATAGAATTTATGTTAAATCAAATGCAAATAAAGAAGAATATTTTATTGCTGATGACACCGTAGTTGAATTAATTCATTCGAAACTTAGTTTAAGTCGTTTGGCAGAGGTTTGGATAAAATCACTCTTCATTTCTTCTTTAAAGAAGAATATAAAAAAGACTAAAGTAATTTTTAGAACAGAAAATTATTATAAATCACAAATTATTAAATCCCCAGGAGCTATTGCGTCAAATTCAATTTTGGAGGAATACATAAATATTTTTAAAAATTATTCTGAAAAATGTTTCCCTCTCCCTCCAGAAAGTTCTTATAAATACGTAGAAGCAAAAGTAAAATCAAAAAATGAGAAAAAAGCTTTTACGGATAGATGGATTGGTAATAAATCTTTTTCTAAAGGAGAAAGGGATAATATTGAAATGAAATTATGTTTTGGAAATGGAAAAGAACCAGATTTCTTTTTGAGTAATAATAATTTTGATGAATTAGCGTTCAGATTATATGGTCCTCTTATTTGTGCATTAAAGAAATAAATAATGGGTAAATTTAAGTTAAAAACTTTTTTAAAGACAGCTTATGAAATGTTCCTTGTTTTTATACAGTTCTTTATTATTAGTCTCCATTTTTTTCAATGGGAATTTATTCCTCAAAAACAAATAATTCAGGTTAGTCCTTTTTCCTATTCTCTGGGGGTTTTTATTATCATAATCGCTTCCTTAATACTCTTATTTGCAATTAAAGATTTAGGTAAAAATTTATCCCCTTTACCAAGGCCTATAAATAATAGTAATCTTGTAACTACAGGTATTTATCGATTAACGCGTCATCCTATTTACTATTCTTTAATATTTATTTCCTTTGGAGTTTTTATAACCAAATTATCTATTTATTATTTATTTTTATCAATAAGTCTTTGTTTAATAATTAAATTTAAGATTGCTTTAGAGGAGCAATATTTAAAAAATAAATTTAAGAATTACTTACTTTATAAAAAAGAGGTCAAATATTAATTAATAAAGATATGGATATTAATCAAATTAATTTAAATAATAATTTTAAATTAGTAGAAGCAAGTGCAGGAACTGGTAAAAGTTTCACTTTGGCGCACCTAGTTTTAAGGAATGTTTTGGAGAAAAAAATTAAACCTGATGAGATCCTCTTATTAAGTTTTACAAAAAATACGTGTTCTGAATTACGCGATAAAATAATTTTACGATTTCAGGATTTAAAACTATATTTGCTAAATCATAATGAAAGTAAAATTGATAATATCCTTGAGGATTGGTATCTCAAATTTAAGGAGAAGGAAAAATCTAAGAAAAAAATTATATCCGAAATTGATAATTTTGTTAATGAAATTTACAAATTACAAGTAACTACATTCCATTCTTTTTGCAATAATATTATTGATGAATATAGTATTGAAATAGGTATAACTCAAGATCCATTCATTGAGAATGATATAGATAATTTATATAAAGATGTAATAGATAATTTGTGGATTGATGATTTTCTGAATCTTAATCATGAGCTTATTTCAGCAGTTAACAAAAAAAAAATTAGTTCTAGATTTGGTAGCAGGATCAATAAGTCATTTTTTGTAGAAATTTTAAAAAATATAGATCAAGAAAATATCTGTAAATTTGAAATTAATAAAAAATATAAGATTATTGATTTAAATAATTATTTTAATGAATTTCTTTATTCAAATTGGAACGAGTTTTGTAATGAATGGAATAAGAAAGGTAAGGAATTATTTTTACAACTTATAGAGTTGGGAAAATTAATAAAGGAGAGTGGTGGTAGAAGTCAAATATATGCAGCAAACCCAAGAAATGATAAGTTTAATCAAATAATTTGTTGGATTGAGGAGATTAACGCAAGGCTTGATTCCAGTAATATGATTGATTTTATATA
Source organism: Prochlorococcus sp. AG-347-I04 (assembly GCA_003281625.1). GTDB lineage: Bacteria > Cyanobacteriota > Cyanobacteriia > PCC-6307 > Cyanobiaceae > Prochlorococcus_A. Next base: position 52,587 of record QCBL01000007.1, on the reverse strand, counting down.
TGATATTTCTAAAGATGATCTTTTATCCAAATATTTTTACAATGAAAATATATCTAAAGAAATTAATAAATATAATCTAAAATTAGATTTTACTAAATTCAATTTATTACAAGATAAAATTTATAAAATAAAAGAAGGCTTCTACACCGAATTTGTAAGAATATTTACGCAATTAGCTTATATAAAATTAATTGAATTAAAGAAAAGTTTTTCTATTTTCAACTTCAATGATCTTATAAAGACTGTAGAAAATAAATTTATAGTTTCTGAAATTTGTAATAGTATTACTCTATCTAAAATTCAAAAAAGATTTAAATGTGTATTAGTAGATGAGTTTCAAGATACAGATAGTACACAGTGGAATTTAATAAAAAAGTTCTTTAATACAAAAAATCATTTTTTACTTTGTGTAGGTGATCCAAAACAAGCGATCTACAAATTTAGAGGTGGAGATATTGAAACTTACTTAGATGCAAGATCTAATGCAATCGAAGTTTTTAATCTTACAGATAACTATAGATCCTCAAAAAAGTTAATTGATATTCTTAATAAACTTTATAAGAATGGACTTAAACAATCAAAACTAAAGTACAGTAAATTAACATCTAGAATTAATGAAAATATTAATTCTGAATTAAAATTTAAGGATGTATTTGAAATTGTAGATTTTTCAAAAAAAGAGACTGATATTGAGGAGCTTGTAACTCATTACATAGTTAACTTTATTTTAAATAATAAAGAAATTGATATTAATAAAATTGCGATTCTTACATTAAATAATTCGCAATGCTTAGATTTTAAAAAAAAATTAAATCAGTTTAATCTTCCAAGCAAAATTCAAAATAAAGAAAATATTTTTGATACAGAAGCAAGTTCTCTAATATTATTATTCATTGAATGTTTATTAAATCCGAGGTTTTTAAAAAATATAACATTGCTTGCTACATCAAAGTTTATAGAAATAGAATTAGAAGATTTGCTTGATGATGGAATTAGCAATAATTTAGAAATTTTAATTAACAAATGCATTACTTGGTCTCAAGAACTAAGAGAAAAAGGTTTTTTAAACATTGTTAATGAACTCCTTATAAATTACAAGTCATCCTCGATTATTCATGATTCAGATTTAAATGCAAATTTATTTCAACTTTCAGAAATTGTTGAAATAGAATTAATGAACAATGATTTTAATCTCAATAAAGTTTTTAAGTGGTATAAAAATCAGTTAGATCATATTTTAAGAATTTGTACTGGAGAAGATTTTTTGACGAAAGATTATAATCTTCAAAATGGAATAAATCTCTCTACCATTCATAGTAGTAAGGGTCTTGAATTTGAAATGGTTCTATGTCCATATCTCTCATTTATTTCAAATAAGTCAAATAAGATTAAAGGACCTCTTTGGAAATCAAATATTGATAAAAAAATATATATTAATATTTCAAATAATTACCCAAAGGTTGAAAAATTTAAATTAATAGAAGAGCAAGATTTATTTAAAGAGAGTGAGAGGTTAATTTATGTAGCACTTACAAGGAGCAAATATAAACTTATAGTTTTTAATGATTTAGAAGATTCAAATAATATCTTAAATAATGATTTACTTAATAATTTGGAAAATGTCAATGTATATAGATCTACTTTTGAAATCAGTTTAGAAAAAGAGAAAATAAAAGAAAGTTTTGCTAAGTTCCGAACCAAACGATTGAATAGTAATCTTTGGAAATTCGATAACGTTAATAAAAAAATATCTAAAGAGTTTAATTCTGATCAATTTATTTCTTATTCAAGTTATTCTTCTTGGATACGTAAAGATAAAAATATTGATACAGGTATTAATCAAATTAAGGATTATGAAGATAATATATCAATTATCAAAGAGTCTAATCTTAGAAACTCAAAAAATTATCCTAATTATTTTTCTTATCCAAATCCCTTAAGTGAATTTCCAAAAGGAACTATTGCTGGGACTTGCCTGCATAAAATAATAGAAAGATTTGAATTTAGAAACGATAATAATCAAGAATTAATTGATTTAATTATTGAGGAATTGAACTTTCATCAAATCGACACTTCTTTGGCTTTTAAAGTAAAAGATGCGATTTTAAGAATTATAAATATATCTTTAGGAAGTGAATTACAAAATAAGAAACTAGTAGATATTCCAAATGCATACTTAATTAAGGAGCTTAAATATGATTTAACTCTTTCTTATGAAGGCAGAAATATTAGTTCTAATGACATATCAAAATGTTTTTTTTTAGATCAGGAATATGAATTTGGTGAAGAATATGCAAAGAAAATAAATGATCTTCAAATTATTAATAAAGGCTTTCATTCAGGATGTATTGATTGTGTTTTCCCTGTAGGTAATAAATTAGAAGATAGTAAATGGTGGGTAATTGATTGGAAAAGTAATTTTATTTCTGGCAGTGATAATAGTGGTTGTTTACCAAGAAACTATAGCTATGAAAATATGAGAAATGAAATGATTAAACATCATTATCCATTGCAATCTCACCTTTATTTATTAGCATTGCATAGATTATTAAAGTGGCGACTTAAAAATTATCAACCTCATAAACATTTAGGGGGATATATTTATTTTTTTTTAAAGGGATTGCCAGATTTTGAATTATTTGAAAAATCCAAGTCGAACGAAGTTCCTCCAGGTATTTTTATAGGTAAAGCACCTTTAAAAAGAATTAATTATTTAGATAACCTTTTTTAAAATGACTAAAACTACTACGGATATTGAACAGTTTCAATACAGTCATATATTTAATTTAATTTTAGGTATTTTCAAATTCAATGAAAAAAAATATGGAAATTTTGTAAAAGATGTAATAAAAATTTTATTAGAGTTTGAAAAAAATGGTGAAACTATTATTGATTTAGATAATAGTTTGATAATCTTTGAATTATTAGAAGATGGCTGGCCCAATAAACATATAGATGTTCTAAAAAATATAGGCTTGATAGGTTCCTTTAATTCTCCATTTGTATTAGTAAATAGAAAATTATCCCTGTCAAAATGGTCAAAAAAGATAGAAAGAGTTATTAATTCATTTCTAAAAAAAATAGATACTGATAATTTTATGAATTCGATAATTTATAAAGATGATAATAAGATTGATCAAATAAAAAATATATTTAAATATTCAAACTTAGTTTTCCTTCAAGGAGGACCAGGTACGGGTAAAACAACTTTAATAATAAAGTTAATACTAGAACTACTTCGAATTGATAACTTTTTAAATATTGGGTTGTCTGCTCCAACGGGTAAAGCTACTGCTCGTCTGAAAGAAGCTCTTAATGATAAAACAAATATTTCCTTTAGTAAATTTCTAGACCAAATAGAATTTCAAACTTTACATAGATGGATTTTAAATTCTCAAAATAAATCTCTTAAGTTGAAATTTAAACTAAAAGAGCTTGATATTTTCATAATTGATGAAATGTCTATGGTAAATATTGATTTAATTGAATCAGTTTTAAATTTGCTAGCAAAGGACTGTAAAATTATTTTAGTCGGGGACAAAAATCAATTGTCTCCAGTAAATAATTGTTCTATCTGGAATTATTTGTTTGAATATGGTGATAATAGTTCAATTAAATCTTGTATAGTAAATTTAGAAAAAACTTATAGAAATGTTGGAGATATAGCATTAATTAGTAGTTTAATATTTAAAAATGATTTTTCTTTACTTAATCAAAAGATAAAAGAATTAGAAAAAGATAATAATTCAAAAGAAATTACTATTTCAAAAAGTAGAGAAAAAGATATACCAAAAGATCTATTTTTTTCTATTACAAGTCATCTAAAACAGTTAAATCTTTCAACTTCAAATTTAAGTAAAAAAAAATATATATTTGATGAGGGTATTGATAATTTATTGCTTAATGAAAAAGATTTAGTAAATAAGATATTTCTGGATTTACAAAGTCACTTGATCTTATGCGAAAAAAATTCCGGAATATGGAGTGTTGAATATTTGAATGAAATTGTTTTTTCTCAAAAAAAACCATATGACCTTAAAAATCTTAACGAGGGTGTTCCGATCATGTGTACAAAAAATAATAACGAACTTGGATTATCAAATGGGGATATCGGAGTACTAATAGGTTTAAAAAATAAAAGAAAATATCTTTTTAGAAAATTTAATGATAATAACGAAGAAATAGTCACATTAATTGATCCATCTAATTTAGAAAATGTTGTGCCAGCAATAGCCATTACTATCCATAAATCTCAAGGAAGTGAATCTGAGAAAGTAAGCATTTTGTGGTCCCAAAAGTATAGAAGAAATCAATATGCTTTAAAAGAAAAAAAAGATAATGATAATATCTTTTGCAGAGATAAATTTGAAAGAAGGTTATTTTACACTGCTGTTACAAGAGCGAAAAATTTTCTAGATATTTATTATTTAAATTAAATTTTATTTTTGAGAAATTTGTAAGATCTTAACCCCAAGATGTTAGATTAATAATTCGGCTCTGTAAGGCTAGTCAACAATTTAAGTCAATTTAGATATTTGTTGAATGCCTAATCAGAAGATTATTAGGCATTTAAAATGGTTTTAAAAAAAGATAGTAACTCTCTTGGTAGTGATCAGGAAAAATCTCAGAATGAAGATGCATCCCTCCTTGAGTTAAAGAACTTAGAGAACGAAAAAAAAAATGAATCAAAATCAAGGGAAGCATCGAAAGGAAATGATAATGAGAATGGATTTCTCGATTTTGGGTTTAATCAATCGATCTTAAATTCGTTAAAAAATAAAGGATATAAAAATCCAACTCCTATCCAAAAAGCTGCAATTCCAGAACTAATGTTAGGTAGAGATTTACTAGGCCAAGCACAAACAGGAACAGGAAAGACTGCAGCTTTCGCATTACCATTAATAGAAAAACTTGCAGATAATAAAGAATTAAATGCCAAGGTTTTAGTTATGACTCCTACAAGAGAATTAGCAACTCAAGTAGCAGAATCTTTTAAAAGTTATAGTTCTGAATCAAGTAATTTTAAGACGGTTGCAATATATGGAGGTACCGACTATCGAAATCAAATTTCTGCATTGAAAAGAAAAGTTGACGTAGTAGTTGGGACTCCAGGCCGAATAATGGATCATATAAGGCAGGGGACTTTTAAAATTAAAGATATAAATTGTCTTGTTTTAGATGAGGCAGATGAAATGTTAAATATGGGTTTTCTTGAAGATATTGAATGGATAATAAATCAACTTCCGGAAAATAAGCAGATGGTATTGTTTTCAGCAACAATGCCTAGTGAGATAAGAAATATAGCAAAAAAATATCTAAATGATCCCGCCGAAATATTAATCAAAAGTGTCAAAAAAGAAACTCAATTAATTTCGCAAAAATTTATATATGTACAAAGGCATCATAAGTTAGATGCTTTAAGAAGAATATTAGAACTTAATAATGAGGGTGTTATTATTTTTGTCAGGACAAAACTGCTTACTACTTCAATAGCTGAATCTTTAGAGAATTCAGGTCATTCTGTGGCAGTACTTAATGGAGATATACCTCAAATTCAAAGAGAAAATACTGTAGATAGATTAAAAAAGGGATTTATTAATATCCTTGTTGCAACTGATGTTGCAGCTAGAGGATTAGATGTTGAGAGGATAAAACTTGTTGTTAATTACGATTTTCCTTTTGATAAGGAAACATATACTCATAGAATTGGAAGAACTGGAAGGGCAGGCAGATCAGGAGAAGCAATTTTATTTGTTAATCAAAGAGAAAAACATTTTCTAAGAAACTTAGAAAACTCAACGAGAACTAAGATTGAAGAAATTAATATACCAAGTAATAAAATAATAAATGAAAAAAGGATGGAGAAACTTATAGAGAATGTTAACGAGAGTTCTTTAGCTAAAGATGAAAATGAAGAAAATAAAGCTTTGATTATTGATGTACTAGATAATTTAAAAGAAAAATACTCTATGGATGACTCAAATATTGCAATGGCAGCGATTAATTTAGCAATAGGTAGTAAATCATTTTTTGTTAATGAAGATGATTCTTGGATTCATAAACAAAATAATACTGATCGAAATAGATCAAATAGAAATACTAATAATCGTATGAGAAGTTCAAATAGAAGAAATAATTATCAAAATGATTCTTTTGAAACCTATAAATTTAACTTTGGTAAATTTGATGGTGTTAGAGTTGCAAATATCATATCCTCAATCTGTAATTCAACCAATATAAATGGTAGATCAATAGGTAAGATACAGATTTTTAATGATTATAGTTTGGTAGATTTACCTAGAGATCTGCATATAGAAACTAAAAATAAATTAAAAAAAATTAAAGTCAGAAATTAGGTACAGAGAATGAAAGTTAGCAAATATAAATTCTTTATTTTTGTGAATCTGATAATCCTATTCAACTCTTTTAATAGTTATTTTTTAGCTCAAACAAAACAAAATTCAATCATAAAATTATTTTGTCTTCAGAGTGTTAAAGAGGAGATGATGAAAGCAGAAATGGCATATAGTGAGGAAATTGCGAATAAAACTTGTGATTGTTACTACGAAGAATTTACACAAACTGCAAGTCATCAAGATGCAAAAACAAAATGTAAATTACAAACTAAAGAAAATTTAAATCATAATAGAAAAATTTAATTGTTATTTTATGAGGCCTAAGAACAATCAAAATCCAATAATTAGACTTTATTTAAATCTGATTGAAGAAAGAAGGTTACTATTTTTTGCCTTTGTTAGTTCCATAATTAACAAAATACTTGATTTGGCTCCCCCTGTAATAATTGGTCTTGCAGTTGATATCGTTGTGCAGGAACAGAATTCATGGATTGCCGGTTTTGGGATAAAAGAAGTTCCAGCACAATTGATTTTTCTTGCATTTGCTTCAGGAATAGTTTGGTCTGGTGAATCCTCCTTTGAATATTTATATTCGATTTTATGGAGAAATTTAGCTCAGCTATCGCAACATAAATTAAGAATAAAAGCTTATGAGCATATCCAGGAATTAGATATGGATTTTTTTGAAAATGATAATACTGGAAGACTATTATCTATTTTAAATGATGACATAAATCAACTCGAGAGATTTCTAGATCAAGGGGCTAATCAGATTATTCAATTATTTATAACTGTTTTGATAATTGGGGGAACAATGATTTTTGTTGCTCCAAAAATCGCTTTATTTGCTTTCTTTCCTATTCCAATTATATTTTTAGGCTCAATTAAATTTCAAAGGAAGCTTGCTCCGAAATATAGAGATGTTAGAAATAAAGCTGGACTGTTAGCATCAAGACTTAATAATAATTTAAGTGGAATTTTAACCATAAAAAGTTTTACTAAAGAAAAATGGGAACTAAATAGATTAAACAAAGAAAGTCTCGATTATCAGAGAAGTAATAAGGCTGCAATTAAATTATCTTCTGCTTTTATCCCTCTTATAAGATTTGCAATCTTATTTGCTTTTATAGCGATTCTATTAATTGGAGGTTTCCAAACTTGGAATAAGACACTTGATGTAGGAACTTATAGTTTTTTAGTATTTATTACACAAAGACTATTATGGCCTTTAACTACTTTGGGGCATGTTTTAGATGATTTTCAGAGGTCTATGGCATCAATAGATAGAGTAATTGATCTCATAGATACGCCTATAAAAATAAAAGATGGAAAAATAAAAATTGAACCTAAAGATATTAAAGGGGAAATTATTTTTAATAATGTAAATTTTAATTATTCTGGAAGAGATTTAACTTTAAAAAACATAAATTTCAAAATCGAAAATAATTCAACATTAGGAATTGTTGGTTTAACAGGTTCTGGGAAAAGTACAATTATAAAATTACTCCTTAGGATTTATGATATCAATAATGGGGCAATAACCTTGGATGGCATTTCTATTAAAGAAATAAATTTGAGGGATTTAAGAAAATGTATTTCCTTAGTAAGTCAAGAAACTTATTTATTTCATGGTACTGTACAAGAAAATATTGCTTATGGCTCAATCAACCCAAATCTTAAAGATATCATTAAAGCTTCAAAGATTGCTGAAGCGCATAAATTTATTGAACAATTGCCAGAAGGTTATAAAACTATAGTGGGAGAGAGGGGACAAAGGCTCTCAGGGGGTCAACGCCAAAGAATAGCTTTGGCTAGAGCTGTTTTGAAGGATGCTCCAATATTAATATTAGATGAGGCTACAGCCTCAGTTGATAATGAAACAGAGGCTTTAATTCAAAAATCATTATCTAAAATCACAAAAGAAAGAACCACTATAGTAATAGCTCATAGATTAAGCACTATAAAAAATGCAGATAATATAATTGTTATTGATAAGGGCAGAATAGTTGAAAGTGGAAAACATGAAAACCTATTAGATCAGAACAAAACGTATGCAGATTTGTGGAATGTTCAAGTAGGTTTTTAGTTTGAAATTTCAAAAACTATATTAAAAAGTTAAAAGATTCAATTACATTACTAAACATTCCATCGACTTTATTCCATCTTTCTTCATTTGTTCCTACGGCGAAAGTATAAAGTGTTCCTCTATCAATTACGACAGTAGCTAATTCGTGCCTGGCCTGTTCCTTTAAATTTAATTCATATTCTAAATCATAGAAAATATGATTTGAAGCCTCCCTTTTATTAGCATTTATAAGTTTGACCTCTCTACCAGAACCTACGGGAGCAATTACTTTATCAATTAATGTTTGACCTACTTCACTAGGACTACCCAATTGCTCTAATTGTACTTCTTTATTTACATCAGAAATTACTAAACTTAATGTCTCATTACTATTAATTAAATCATGATAAATAATTTCAGGTCCTCCATCAACTTTTACTCTTGTCCATCCTGTTGGATACAAAAAGGCATATCTTCCATCAGGGCTTTGATAAGCTTCTAATCCTGCATTAAGTCCTCCACTACAAGCACTTAGTGTTAAACACAAAAAAATCAAAAATAAATACTTGAATGGGTTAAATTTAATATTTTTCATGTTGTTTAAAATTACTAACTTAAAACATAATAAGACATTAAAAGCAAACAATTATGGCAATTCAGAATTTTGCGTCTAAATTATTCCTAGAAATAGTTTAGTTTTGATTACCTATACCAAGCCACTTTCAAAATTAATTGGTCATTTTGAGAAATTTCCAGGGATTGGTCCAAGAACAGCGCAAAGATTAGCACTGTTCATTTTAAAACAACCTGAAAGCACAATAAGGGATTTTTCAAAAGCCTTGTTAGAGGCTCATAATAATGTCGGTCGTTGTAAAAAATGTTTCAATTTGACCTCAGAAGATGAATGTGAAATTTGTAGAAATCCTGAAAGAAACCAAAAACTAATCTGTGTGGTAGCAGAAACCAAAGATTTACTTGCTTTAGAACGTGCTAGAGAATTTAAAGGTGTCTACCACGTTATCGGTGGTTTAATATCCCCAATGGATTCAGTTGGCCCTGAACTCTTAGAAATAAGAAGCCTCGTAGAACGTGTTAATAATTCTGAAATAGAGGAGATCATATTGGCATTGACCCCAAGTGTTGAAGGAGATACAACAAGTCTTTATATTGGAAAATTGTTAGCTCCTTTTACAAAGGTTACTAGGATTGCTTATGGTCTCCCAATGGGTAGTGAACTTGAATATGTAGATGAAGTTACACTCGCTAGGGCTTTAGAAGGAAGAACAAAACTAAATTAGAAATGAGACAAAATAATCTAATCAAGCAAGAAAAAATCTTAAGACTCCCCTCTTGGATAAAATTTCCTATTAGTAAAGCTTCAGAGTTCGAAAAAGTACAAACACTTATCAAAAAATCAAATATTCATACTATTTGTGAAGAAGCAAGATGTCCAAATAGAGCAGAATGTTATGCCTCTGGAACAGCTACTTTTTTACTAGGTGGATCGATATGTTCTCGTTCTTGTGCTTTTTGTCAGGTAAACAAAGGCAGACCTAATTCAATTAATTTTGATGAATGTTTTCAAGTGGCCGAAGCAGTAAAAGTACTTAATTTGAAATACGTTGTTTTAACATCTGTAGCTAGAGATGATCTTCCTGATCATGGTGCAAATTTATTTATATCCACAATTAATGAGGTTAGAAAAATTGATTCAACTATAAAAATCGAAGTTTTGACTCCTGATTTATGGGGAGGGGGGAAAAATTTTAATGAAACTAATAATCTACAGACTGAAAGACTGAAAATGATCTTAGAAAAAGACCCAATTTGCTTTAATCACAATCTAGAAACTGTTGAAAGACTTCAAAAAGAAGTTAGGAGAGGTGCTAACTATAAAAGATCACTTGGTTTACTAAAAAAGTCAAAAGATATTGCTCCTCATATTCAAACTAAATCAGGAATTATGTTAGGCCTTGGTGAAACATTAGATGAAATAAAACATACAATATATGATCTTAAAAAAATAGATTGTGATCAAATTACAATCGGCCAGTATTTAAGGCCCTCATTAAATCATTTGCCAGTTAAGAAATATTGGGATCCGTTAGAGTTTGAATATTTATACCGCTTCTCTAAGGAATTAGGATTCAAGAAAGTATCTTCTGGCCCCTTAGTTAGAAGTAGTTATCATGCAGGTTAAATTTCTTCAATTAAAGATAGTTTCTTTTCAAGTTTTTTCATTATAGAAATACATTCCCCATTCATAAGAGTGCCTGCACCTCCCCAGACCAATCTTAATAAAAGATCTACTGGGCTAGAACCAACTTCTTTTACAATTTTGAATCCTATTAATTTGAAATATCTCACAAGTTTTTTACTATATCCTTCACTATCAAAAATAGCTAAAAGTCTTGCTTTGTTGCTTGATTTTTTTTCAATTGCCCAAGCCATAGTTGTTGCCCAAATTAATTCTGAAACAAAAGCAGGGGCTTTACTGAGGATTCTTAATGTATCAAGCTGAATGCCTTGTTTTTTAAAATAAGTCCAACCTTTCATTTCGGCCCAAATCTTTATGATATTATCTTTCTGTTCTGCTATAACGATTCTAAAAAAACATAATCCAAGAGTTTCTCTGACTTGAATTTTAATTAATAATCCAATTGTAGTTGCTAATTTTTCTAATTCTTCAACTTTCATAATTTTGGGAAATTAGTCCTGATTGATTTTATGATTCTCAGCTTTTAATCTTTCGATCTGTTTTTGTCTTTCTTCAAATCTTTTTCTATCATTATCACTGAATAGATTTATGCAGAAATGACATTGAATCCCCTGTCTATATTCTTTTCTTTTTTGATCTTGAATTGAGACTGGCATTCCACAAGCATGACAAATTGAAAAGGAACCTTTTTCTAATTTATGATCTAAAGCAACTCTTTTATCAAAAACAAAACATTCACCTTCAAATAAGTTTTTTTCTTCTGTTACATCATCAAGGTATTTCAGAATTCCCCCTTGCAGGTGATAGATATTTTTATAACCTTTCTTTTTCAATAAACTAGTAGCTTTTTCACATCTGATGCCTCCAGTACAAAACATGGCTATATTTGTAGACTGTTTGTTTTTTAAGTGACTATCTAAATGATCATCTACCCACTTAGGAAATTCGCTGAAATTTTTTGTTTTTGGGTTTATAGAATTTTGAAATGTTCCAACAGAAATCTCATAATGATTTCTAGTATCAATGACTATTGTATTTTGATTTTTGATTAATTTATTCCAATTAGCTGAGTCAATATAAGTCCCATTATTTTGTGAGGGGTCTATTCCAGAGATACCCATTGTGACAATCTCTTTTTTGATTTTTATTTTTAATTTTTTGAAGACTTTTTTATTTGAAAAATTTACTTTTATATTCAAATTTCTATTATCTGCATATTTGTTAAGTAAATTTATAACAATATCAATTACATTTTTCTTAGCACAAATTGTTCCATTAATACCCTCACTTGCAAAAATTAATAAACCTGAAAGATCGTTTTCATTCTCAATTTCTAGTAATTTTTTTTTAAGATCAAGGATTAATTTTTCTTGAAATGGGAAGAAAGAATAAAGAGAAACTATTTTATAATTTTTGCCTTTCATAAAGAAGTTAATGTTTTTTCACAAGTTCAAAATTTTTATTAAATGATACTCCAACCTCTTTAAGAAGTTTTCTGTCTGATTGAAAAGATGGATTTGAAGTAGTGAGTAACTCATCTCCATAGAAAATTGAATTTGCACCACATTGAAAACATAAAATTTGGGCTTCTTTTGAGAGATTTTCTCGACCTGCACTTAATCTTATTTTACTTTTAGGCATAAGAATTCTGGCTGTAGCTATCATTCTTATCATTTCGATAGAATCAATTTCTTGATTATCTTCTAAACCAGTACCTTCAATCGCTACTAATGAATTTATAGGAACACTTTCAGGGTGCGGATCCATGTTAGAAAGCACTTCCAAAAGAGATGCTCTATCGCCATTTGTTTCCCCCAAACCTATTATTCCTCCGCAACATACATTTATTCCTGCATCTCTTACTCTTTTGATAGTATCTAATCTGTCTTGATAGGTTCTAGTCGTAATAATATTTTTATAATGCTCTGGACTAGTATCAAGGTTGTGGTTATAAGCGGTTAAACCTGCATCAGCCAGTCTGGAAGCTTGTTCTTCTGTAAGCATCCCTGCAGTAACGCATGCTTCCATTCCTAAATTTCTTACGCCGCTAACCATCTCTAACATTGCGTTAAAAGATTTCCCATCTCTAATTTCTCTCCAAGCCCAACCCATACAAAACCTATCTGCACCTTCATTTTTTGCTATTTTAGCTCTTGCTAGAACCTCTTCAACTTGAAATTGTGGATGACTTTTGATTTCGCTAGCACTATAAATTGATTGGCTACAATAAGAACAATTTTCTTCACAACCACCAGTTTTTACGCTGAACAATGATGCTAGTTGAATGTTGTATTTGTTGAATTTCCTATGTACGATTTGTGATTGCCACATTAAATTAATAAGAGGCATATTAAGTATTTCCAATATCTCCTCTTTATTCCAATCGAACCTAATTTCTCTCAATAACTGATTATTAGAATTAGTCATTTTTATTATGAAGAATATTGAGAATCTTCAAAAGATTCATTTGGTAATGATTTTATACCGCCGAAACGCCTATCCCTTGATTGGTAATCGATTATTGCTTTAAAAAATTCAAATTCATTAAAGTCTGGCCAAAGCACATCAGATATGTAAATCTCTGAATAAGCTAATTGCCATAAAAGAAAATTACTGATCCTTTTTTCTCCACTAGTTCTTATTAGTAATTCTGGATCTTTAATTCCTCGTGTTAATAGCTCTGATTTAAATAATTCTTCATTAACTTCACTCGGGTTGATTTCACCAGAAGAACATTTATATGCTAGTTGTTTTGCAACATTTACAATTTCTTGTCGGCCTCCATAATTGACGCAAATATTTAATAAAAATTCATTGTTGTTTTTAGTTAGAGACTCGGAACTAGAGATTATTTTTTTTAGGGTTTCTGGGAAAGGAGTTAAATCGCCAATGAATTTAATTTTTGTTGATTCTTCATGTATATCTTTAATTTCTTTTCTCAAAACTTCGTTAAAAAGATTAATAAGAAATTCAACCTCTTTTGTTGGTCTTGTCCAATTCTCAGTTGAAAAAGCATAAACAGTAAGTACTTTACAACCTAAATTTTTTGATGCTTTGATAATATTTTTTAAAACATCCACTCCTCGCTTGTGCCCATATGAACGAGGTAACCCTTTTTTTGTGGCCCATCTCCCGTTCCCATCCATAATTATTGCAACATGTTCTGGTACTTTATGCTTATCTATTCTCTTAGATAAATCGTTATTTTTTTTGTCAATTATTTTCTCTAAACTCATTGGTTAATCCTTTTTGTTAATAAAGACTTCTGATTTTTCGGACTCTTTTTTATTCATTTCACTGATAATATTATCACCAGAGTTTGTATTTTGGGATAAGACATTTTTACTTAAAGATGCTTTATTTGCGCCCATAGGGTTTTGATTCCCAATCAAATTCACGAGAAGTTCTTGCAGTCTGCTGCTGGTAATTGGTCTTTCAAGTTTTCCCTGATTTGCTAAGGATAACGTACCTGTCTCTTCTGAAACAACAATACATATACACCTGTCAAATCTTTCTGTAATTCCTAATGCAGCTAAATGTCTTGTGCCGTATCTGCTAATTCCTTGTCTTGAGAGAGGAAGAATTACACCAGCAGATATTATTTTGTTACCTTTAACAAGAACTGCTCCATCATGTAACGGTGTATCTGTTGCAAAAAGATTTATTAAAAGGTCTGTTGACAATTGTGCCTCAATATTTGTGCCTGAATATAAGAAATCTTCAGGCCTTAAATCACTCCCCAAATCCACTACGATTAAAGCACCTCTTCTATTCTGTGAGAGTTTACCTGCAGTATCAACTAAATGAGTAATTGTATTAGATGTTGCTCTAAATTCTTTTGGAGGATTACCGAGTAATACAGCTAACCTCCCAGTACCAAGTAATTCCATTAATCTCCTTAACTCTCCTTGCCAAAGAATTGCTAAGGAGAGAGAGCAAGCAAGGACTACAGCATCAATTAATTTTGATGTTAGTGGAAGGTATGCATATCTTTGAATAAACCATGCAGAAGAAACTAAAAACAAATATCCTCTTAAAAGCCATAATGTTCTCTGTTCTTTCACTCTTGAGAATAATAAAAGCCCAAAACCAACAGCGAATAAGATATCTAATAAAAGTTTTAAATTTATTATCCCCCAGAAATTCACATTAAAAACAAAATTAATTTAAATGTACCTAATTTTGTTTGATAAAGCGATCAGGTAGTACATCATATTTTAGAAGATCAAATGGGCTTTCCCTTCTTTGTATAATTTCCGCCTCTCCATCTTTAACTAAGAGAGCAGCGGGTCTTGGAATTCTGTTGTAGTTAGAACTCATTGAATTGTTGTATGCACCAGTACCAAAAACACATATTAGATCTCCTGTTTTACATTCTGCCAGTTCAATTTCCTTGAATAATACATCTCCTGATTCGCAGTGCTTGCCAGCGATAGTATATTTATTTTTGGAATTAAAATTAAATGGATTATTTACTAGGCATGCGGAATAATTTGATTGATATGTAATTGGTCTTGGATTATCACTCATCCCGCCATCAACAGATATATATGTTCTAATACCAGGAATTTCTTTAAAAGCCCCAATTTTGTAAATGGTTATACCTGCTGTGGATACAATGGATCTACCGGGTTCACACATTAATGTGGGAAAATCTAAGTTGTTTTTTTTACAAGCTTTAACAACAGAAGAAGAAATTGTTTTTACCCATTCATCAATGGAAGGCGGATCATCGCTTTCGATATACTTGATTCCTAAACCCCCGCCAACATTTAGTTCCTCAATATTATGACCAAATTTTTTGGCTTCTAAAATTACCTTTACCATTATTTCTCCTAGATCCTTATGAGGGTTTAATTCGAAAATCTGTGAACCAATATGAGCATGTAACCCTTTTAATTTTAGATATCTTGTATTGCTAATTCTTTTAAATAAATTATTTAAATATTCTATTCCGAAACCAAATTTGCTATCAAATGACCCGGTTCTAATATATTCATGTGTATGGCATTCTATCCCCGGAGTAAAGCGAATCATTATTTCTAAATCGCGATCAAATGAATTTGAGATCTCATCCAACCTTTGTAAGTCATAATCATTATCTACAATAACCTTAATATTATTTCTAACTGCAAATTCTAATTCTTTGTCTGATTTGTTGTTACCATGAAAAACAATTTTTTCATTTGGAACCCCACCTTTAATGGCAGTTAATAGTTCTCCTTCTGAAACTGCATCAAGTCCTAAACCTTCTGAGGAAACAAGGTTACTCATGAATATAGAGCTGTTTGCCTTTGAGGCATATATTGGAAGTGATTCGCCGGGGTAATATTTTTCTAATGCTTTTTTATAAGCTCTACAAGAATTTCTTAAAGTGATTTCATCCAAGATATAAATAGGAGTATCATATTTTTTAACTAATTCTTCAATAGAGCATCCACCAACTGACAATTTTCCATCTTTTCCGATTGATGTTGTAATAGGTACGATATTTTTATTGGGACTTTCCAAGTCAATTTTCTGTTTTAAAAAAGATTGTTTTTCTTTCATGGGATAACTTTTAATAAAGTTTTGTCAAAACTGTCATGATTTATAATGACTATTAATTTTAACTTTTTAAATATACATAATAAAATGATATCTATTAAACAAATATATGAAAAAGATATTGATTTATGTTATGAATTAGATTCAAATACGATTTCCCTGTGGAGCAAGAAACAATGGGCTAACGAATTCAAAAAAGAAGGTACAAAAATATTAGGATTAGTAATTACAAATTTAGTTATTGGAATATGCGTTTTTCAAGTTGTTCTTGATGAGGCTCAAATAAATTATTTTGTTGTAAATCAGAATTTTAGGAAAAAGGGTTTTGGATCTTACCTTATGAGTTATTTAATAAAAAAATGTGAAAAATTAAATCTTAAAAAATTACTATTGGAGGTTTCTCAGTCCAATATTACTGCTAAAAGATTTTATAATCGCTTTGATTTTTCTACAGTAGGAATAAGAAAAAATTATTACAAAGATGGTTCACATGCTCTTTTGAAAGAAAAAAAATTAACAACAAAATAATGTAAAAATTTTATTGTTCGGATAACCAGAATGCTTGAAATTACTATAATTTCTTGCTATATCACTAAAAAAGTTCAATTTATTTTGATAAATTATACTTTTGGGTATTCACAAAAGCTCATTATGAACACAAAATTGACATATTGCTGGTAGGTTATTAGTAGGAATTTAATTTTCTAATGTTCGAAAGATTTACAGAAAAAGCTATAAAAGTCATTATGCTTGCTCAAGAGGAAGCTAGAAGACTTGGCCATAATTTTGTTGGAACTGAACAAATTCTTTTAGGACTAATTGGAGAAGGAACTGGTGTTGCAGCTAAAGTTCTTAAATCTCTTGGAGTTAATTTGAAAGATTCAAGGATAGAAGTTGAAAAGATAATAGGTAGAGGCTCAGGTTTTGTGGCTGTAGAAATACCATTTACTCCTAGGGCTAAAAGAGTTTTAGAATTATCTTTGGAGGAGGCCCGCCAACTAGGCCATAATTACATAGGGACAGAACACCTATTACTAGGTCTAATAAGAGAAGGTGAAGGCGTTGCTGCAAGAGTTCTCGAAAATCTTAATATTGACCTTACAAAAGTAAGAACTCAAGTTATACGAATGCTAGGTGAAACAGCAGAGGTCGGTTCAGGTACTAGTACAACTAAGGGCAATTTAAAGACTGCTACACTAGACGAATTTGGAACGAATTTAACAAAATTAGCTAGTGAATCAAAATTAGATCCAGTCGTAGGTCGCCATTCGGAAATAGATCGTGTCGTTCAAATACTTGGAAGGAGAACAAAAAATAATCCTGTACTCATTGGTGAGCCTGGTGTAGGTAAAACAGCTATAGCAGAAGGTTTAGCTCAAAGAATACAAATGGGAAATATTCCAGACATACTTGAAGATAAAAGAGTTTTGACGCTTGACATTGGACTTTTAGTAGCAGGAACAAAATATAGAGGTGAATTTGAAGAAAGGTTAAAAAAAATAATGGAAGAAATTAAATCAGCAGGAAACGTAATACTCGTCATAGATGAAGTTCATACTTTAATTGGGGCTGGAGCTGCTGAAGGGGCTATAGACGCAGCTAATATTCTGAAACCAGCATTAGCTAGAGGAGAGCTTCAATGTATCGGAGCTACAACTCTCGATGAATATAGAAAACATATTGAGAGAGATGCTGCGCTTGAAAGAAGGTTCCAGCCTGTAATGGTTGGTGAGCCATCTATTGAAGATACAATCGAAATTTTAAAGGGTCTTAGAGAGCGTTACGAACAACATCATCGTCTTAAAATCACTGACGATGCTCTTGAGGCAGCTGCGCATTTAGGGGATCGTTATATATCTGATAGGTTTTTACCTGATAAGGCTATAGATCTCATCGACGAGGCTGGAAGTAGAGTACGTTTAATAAATTCTAAACTCCCTCCTGAAGCAAAACAAATAGACAGAGAGCTTAGACAAGTACAAAAACAGAAGGAAGAGTCTGTAAGAGACCAAAATTTTGATCAAGCTGGTCAATTACGTGAAAAAGAGATGGAATTGTCTGCAAAAATTAAAGAGGTATTGGATAATAAAAAAGAATCTACAGCTGGCGATCAATCTGGTGCTGATAATAAGTCTTTAAAAAGTGATTCAAAACTTTTGCAAAGCCCCCTTGTAAGTGAGGAGGATGTTGCACACATTGTAGCGTCATGGACAGGTGTACCAGTTCAAAAATTAACAGAAACTGAATCAGTTAAGCTTCTTAATATGGAGGATACTCTTCACCAAAGGCTTATCGGACAAGATGAAGCTGTAAAGGCTGTTTCTAAGGCTATAAGGAGAGCAAGAGTTGGATTAAAAAATCCTAATAGGCCCATCGCAAGTTTTATCTTTTCAGGCCCCACCGGTGTTGGTAAAACTGAATTGACAAAATCATTAGCTTCGTATTTCTTCGGTAGTGAAGAAGCAATGATCAGATTAGATATGTCAGAATTTATGGAAAGACATACAGTAAGTAAACTTATCGGCTCGCCTCCTGGGTATGTTGGATTTAATGAGGGTGGTCAGCTTACTGAGGCGGTAAGAAGACGTCCGTATACAGTCGTCTTATTTGATGAAGTTGAAAAAGCCCATCCAGATGTATTTAATTTATTATTGCAACTACTCGAAGACGGAAGATTAACAGACTCTAAAGGTAGAACTGTAGATTTTAAAAATACCTTGCTAATAATGACTTCTAATATTGGTTCTAAAGTAATTGAGAAAGGTGGTGGGGGTTTAGGGTTCGAATTTTCGGGCGATTCAGTTGAAGATAGCCAATACAATAGAATAAAATCTTTAGTCAATGAAGAATTAAAGCAATACTTTAGACCTGAGTTTTTAAATAGGCTTGATGAAATTATTGTATTCAGACAACTAAGTAAAAATGAAGTTAAACAAATTGCTGAAATAATGTTGCAAGAAGTTTTTGCAAGATTACAAGACAAAGGTATTAAATTAAATGTAACTGATGCTTTCAAAGAAAGACTTGTTGAAGAAGGTTACAATCCTTCCTACGGAGCAAGACCTTTAAGAAGGGCTGTTATGCGGTTGCTAGAGGACAGTTTGGCTGAGGAAGTCTTATCAGGGAGAATAAAAGATGGAGATAAGGCTTTAGTTGACATAGATGATAATAAAAAAGTTACAATAAATATTTCTTCTGAAGAATCTTCCCAAGAATTAGCAAGTGCTAACTTCTAGTCATTCAAATTAAATATGCAGTCAATCTCTCCAGAAACTATATTTAGGGGAAATAATGCTTGGCAAAAATCTTTAACTCAGATTACTAAATTAACTAAAAACCCATTAATTCTTGGTAGAGGGCACCAAACGAATAATTTGAGAAAAAAGATTTTTAATGATTTAAAAAATCAAAACCTTATTGTTAATACTGCTAATTTACAATTTGATTGTTGTTATGAAGATATTTCAAGAATAAAGAATATTATTTTAAAAAATAATAATGATTCTATTATCGCAGCCGGTGGTGGCAAAGTTTTAGATTCTGGGAAATATATTGCTGAGTCTCTTAATATCCCTTGTATTACAGTCCCTCTTAGCGCCTCTACATGTGCAGGTTGGACAGCTTTATCTAATATTTATACAAAGGATGGCCAATTCATAAAGGATGTTGCATTAGGATCTTGTCCGAAAATACTAGTTTATGATCATAAATTTATTCAAACAGCTCCATCTAGAACTCTTGCTAGTGGCATAGCAGATGCTTTGGCAAAATGGTATGAATCGTCAATAACAAGTTCAACAATAGATGATGGTCTTGTTCAACAGGCAATTCAGATATCAAGAGTTTTAAGAGATCAGCTATTAATTGAAGGAGAAAAAGCATTTAAGGGACAATTTGAACATAATCCTTCTTGGCGAAATACCGTAGAAGCCTGTGGACTTACAGCAGGATTGGTAGGTGGCATTGGAGGAGAAAAGTGTAGGACAGCAGCAGCACATGCTATTCATAATGCAATTACTCAGATAATTTCCCCTAATAAATTTTTACATGGTGAAATCGTTGGGGTTGGATTATTATTGCAATTAAGACTAGAAGAAATGAAAAATAATAATAAATTAGCTGATCAATCAATTAAACAATTATTCGTACTTATGAAAGAATTGAATTTACCAACTACTATTGCACAACTAGGGATAAATGTTTTTGAAAATAACAATTTAGAAAAAATTGCTAATTTTACTTGTCGAGATAAATCTGAGATTCATTTTTTGCCTTTTGAAATTCACAAACAAGATATTGTAGAAGTTATCGCAAATTTTGAACAACAAAAAATTAAAACATAAATATTTTTTTGAATAAAAACAATTTTGATCAATTAAATCATTTAAATGAAGAATTCTTTGAAAGTGCCAAATCGTCACTATTGGATCCTTTAGGTCTTTATTTGGCAAATGATGTTAAGTGGATAAAACTCAACCAAAACTGGAATTCTTTAAAATTCCCAGTAGTAATTGGAGGGAAAGGTCAACCTATTCTTCTTCTACATGGATTTGACAGTAGTTTTTTAGAGTTCAGGAGAATATATAAATCACTAAAAAGAAACTTTCAAGTTATAGTTCCTGATCTATTGGGTTTTGGTTTTAGTCCTAGGAGCGCAACAAATGAATACAATTCCTCGAAAATAATTTCGCATTTAATTGATCTCCTAAATACTTTAAAAATAACAAATAATCTAAAAATTATTGGTGCCTCTATGGGAGGCTCAACAGCTTTAAAACTAGCCTTTGAAATTCCTGATTCTATTGATAAAATTGTCCTTCTTTCCCCCGCGGGATTGTTTGGAGAACCTAAGAATGTGCCTTTCCCTCTCAACCAAATTGGCGCCTTATTTCTTGGATTACCACAGGTTAGAAAAAGTCTTTGTAGGCAAGCATTTGCTTTCCCAGATGAATGTGTTGGTGAGATGGAAGAGCAAATTGCTTCAATTCATCTAGGTTGTAAAGGATGGAGGAATTCACTTGCATCATTTGCAAAAAGTGGAGGGTTTGCTGGAACTCATAAATATATCCAAAATATCCCAATTAAAACATTATGTGGAGAAAATGATCGAATTCTTGGAAAAAAAGAGATTAAAAATATAAGAAATATTGAAAAATTAAATTTTGTAGGGTTGCAAAATTGTGGTCATCTTCCTCATATTGATCTACCATCATTATCTAGTAAAATTATCAAAGATTATTTTTTAGAATAAAAATTTTTTAATTAATTTAGATACTTGAGAATTATAAAAATATAGTACAAAACAGATGGAGTAAAGATATAACTGTCAATTCTGTCAAGAATTCCTCCATGACCCGGTAAAAAAGTTCCAGAATCTTTTATTTTTGCATCTCTCTTCATCATAGATTCAATTAAATCTCCAACTAATGCCATAAGAGAAATTGAAATTCCATATAAAATTCCAACAAATAATGGATTTTCCCAATTCATTAAAAATGCGAAAAATATTGCTAGCAAAATTGAACAAGATATTCCTCCAATTAAGCCTTCTATAGTTTTGCTCGGAGATATTGGAGAAAGAGATGTTTTACCAAATGACTTCCCAATGAAATAAGAACCAATATCACTAGCTACGATTAAAAAACAAGATGTTAAGGTTAAATGGAGACCTGTAGTATTTGATATATTCTCAAACGAAATAATACTCTGATTTGAACTTATTATCACAAAATCTAATCCCCTCAACTTAATCCAGTAACTCGGTAAAAATCCTAAATATAATAAACCAAAAATAGAGGCGGCAATATCTGAAATCGTTCCGGGTTTTGGTTGTAAAAGTAACCAAGTGCATATTCCAACTGAACAGATTGGCAAAATTGAATTTGATATTTCTCCTTCAATCAAACCAATGGTCTCAAGATAGGTGGAAATTATAATAACGAAAGATGAAAATAATGTGGTCTTTGTAGCTGGTTTTATTCCTTTAAATTCTGCCATTCTAAAAAATTCTAATAATGCTAAATATGTAAGCAACGCTGTTGCTAAAGTGAAAAACCAACCACCCAACAGAACAACAATTAAACCAAAAATTCCTATAAGTAATCCGCTTCTTAATCTCATATGATATTTATATGTTTATAGCACTCTTATATTAAAATTTACCAGATCTTTATTGCATGAACTTTGATTATTTATCCAATTAAACCTATCTATATCAATTTTTTCCCCAGGAACTAGTAGAGGTATCCCAGGAGGATAAGGGCAAATAATATCTCCAGATATTTTATTTAATGATTGTGAAAAAGGAATACACTTAGTCTCACTTCTCCAAGCAATTCCAATTTCAATTACGGGAGATTGAACTAATTTAAAAGGCGATTGGAGCATATCTAAACTTTTTGATTTTTTAGAATTTAATAGTAATTTATTCCATAATTTTTCAAATAAATTAATAAAATTTTTTTGGTTTGCAAATCCTAAGCAAAATGTAATGGTCATCATTTCTGGCAATTCAGCAATAAGGCCATTTCTATAAAAATAATTATCAGCAGTAAAACCATCAATTCCAGCCTTAGATGTATTGACGATAATTTTTAGGGGATCTTGGGTTTCTATAAGAGGAATATTTTTTTGAATTAATTTTTTGTAGATACTTTTTGCCTCTAAAATCCTTTTTTGATATTTTGATAAACTTTTTTTATCAAGCCAGTCTTTAATAGACTCTTCACAAGAAGAAAGTAATAGGGAACTCGGACTGGTAGTTTGCAATAAATTAATACTCTTGATTAAATTTCGTTCATTTATTAGATTCCCTTTGTACCAAAGTATCGCAGTTTGAGTTAAACCATTGAGTGACTTATGCAATGAATTAACGACTAAATCAGCATTTGATAATAAGGCGGGTTTTGGTAAATTAAGGTTTTTGCAAAAAAGGAAATAAGAACCATGGGCTTCATCAACCAAAACAGGTAAATTTTTTTGATGACAAAAATCTATTAAAGGCTCTAAATCTCCTGCATAGCCATGATAAGACGGACTTACAAGAATTACCCCTACAATTTTATTCTCATCAAAATCTAATTTTTTAAATACATTTTCCAACCAAATTTTCGTAATTGGTTTGTAATGACCCGTTTCTTTTGAAAATTCTAAGTCGAAAAATATTGGATTTATGTGCTGCAATGCACAGGTTTTTATAACACTTATATGTACATTTCTAGGCATCAGGATAGTTTCACCAGGATTTGCCATCGCAATTATTGCTGATTGTATTAATCCAGAAGCTCCATTTACTCCAAAAAAACATCTTTTCGCTCCAAATTTGTCAGAGAATTCTCTTTGGGATTTAGCAATTAGTCCGCTTTGAGATAGCGGTGAACCTATTTCTGGTAATTCAGGTAAGTCCCAATAACCAGGCGGATTTTTTAGTAGCTTTACTAAATTCTTTGGCAAAGCTTCCCCTCTATTATGGGCGGGGAAGTAAAGAGACTTTAAAAACTTTTTAGTTAGAAAAGATGAAATGCTCATAAAGTATTATTGACATATATAGAATGAACTAAATGATAATCTTTTTTGATATTTTTCAACTTTAATGAAAAGATCTTATTCAAAATATTCATCAAAAGATGATTTTGTTTGGTTGATATTGAGACCATGGATTTTTATCCCAAGAGTTTTATATATCCTTTTAACTTTTATTTTTCTTTTTTTAAGAATACTTTTTCAAGGTAACAGTAAAAATAAAAATGTACAAAAAAATCTCTCGAAATATCTTTTTGATGTAATAACTGATTTGGGACCTTGTTTTATTAAATTAGGCCAAGCACTTTCAACTAGACCAGATCTTGTTAGACAAGATTGGCTTACAGAACTTACAAACTTGCAGGATAACCTCCCAGCATTTGATCACAAAATTGCTTTAAAAATTATTGAAGAGGAATTTGGAGTACCTACTAATGAATTATTTGATGAATTTCCTGACAGTCCTATTGCCTCAGCAAGTTTGGGTCAAGTTTATAAAGCAAAAATAAATAATAGTTACCTAGCGGTGAAAGTACAACGCCCAAATTTGTACTTTCTCATTAGAAGGGATATTGTAATCTTGAGGTTTTTAGGTACTTTCATATCTCCATTCTTACCATTGAATATAGGTGTAGGAATTGGAGAAATAATAGATGAATTTGGCAAGGCACTTTTTAATGAAATCGACTATCTTAAAGAGGCTGAAAATGCTTTAAGGTTTGCTAATTTATTTAAAGAAAATCCAAATATTTTTATTCCTAAGTTAGAAAAACAGTTCTCATCCAAAAGGGTTATCACAACTTCTTGGATTGACGGAGTTAAGTTAAGAGATCGATCTTTACTAGAGGAAAATAACTTAATACCTGCTTCTTTTATAAAAACTTGTGTCATAAGTGGACTACAGCAATTATTTGAATTTGGGTATTTTCATGCAGACCCACATCCAGGAAATATGTTTGCTCTCAAAGGCGGAAATGCAGATTATGGGAATTTAGCTTATGTTGATTTCGGAATGATGGATACTATAACTAATTTAGATAGAATTACTCTTATTAAGGCAATTGTTCACATAATAAACGAAGAATATTATCTTCTGGCAGAAGATTTCCAGAAATTAGGTTTTTTAACCAAAGAACAAGATCTTCAAAAACTCGTTGAACCATTAAAAGAAGTTCTTGGAGGATCTTTTGGAGCGGAGGTTGGAAATTTTAATCTGAAAAATGTAACTGATAAATTCTCAAAACTTATGTATTCCTATCCTTTCAGAGTTCCTAGTAGGTTTGCCTTAATAATTAGAGCCGTTGTTAGTCAAGAAGGTTTAGCGCTAAGACTAGATCCTGAATTTAAAATTTTAAAAATCGCTTATCCATATATTGCTAAAAAACTACTTACCGATAATTCTGAAGAAATTTTAGACATTCTTTTAGAAGTTGTTTTTGATAAAAAAGGTCAAATTCAAATAAATAAAGTTGAAAGTTTATTAAATATTTTATTCAAAGATTCAGAAAATATTAATTCAGATCTCATACCAGTTGCGAATGCTGGATTGAAATTATTTGTCGGCAAAAAAGGATACGAAGTTAGGAAGAATCTTCTTTTAAGCCTTATAAAAGATGAAAAATTAGAATTTACTGATGCCAAAAAACTCTTAGCTTTAATTAGAGATACTTTTAGCCCTATGAATATTGCAAAAAGTGCGTTGCAAAATATTTTTTCTGCAGTTTAGTTTTATTTATATCTAATAAAATAAATTATGATTTAAATTCGATTAGAATAAGTTAAAAATAGTTTAAAAAATAAATATTAAAAGGATCAATTATCTTTGGAGTATTGAATGAATAATTTGAAAAATCTTTTTTTATTTAATAAAAAATCTAAAAAAAATAGAGAATTTAGTTCTGGATTTGTCGACCAATACATAGAAATCGCAAACTTAGTAAAGGAAGCTAGAATTCAACAAAACCTTACCATAAAGGAATTATCATACATTTCAAAAATCCCTGAACGAATAATAGATTCTATTGAAAATAATAATAAAAAAATTAGGCCAGAGTATCCTTTTATAAGATCAATATTAATTAAATTAGAGAAATGCTTAGTATTAAAAAAAAATTCATTATTAAAATTAGCAACTAGAGAAAGAAAAATTTTAAATAAAGGGGAAAATGATTTTTTGCTTAGGAAATTCGATCTTATCAATACATGGCAAGGAAGTCTTTTGTATTTTTTTATACTAGTTTTTACTATATTTATATTAAAGAGATACTTTATCTTAAATGTAAATGTTATCGAGATTCAAAACATTGAAAATCAAATCATTGATAAATAATTTTTAATAAATTCTACTTTCGAGTTCTCCTAAAATCATTTCCTAACTCACTAAATATTTTTATATTTTCTTCTATTTCTTCTAAAGATTGATTTAACTTCCATTTCCAGTTGTCTTTTATGGTACCGGGTGTGTTTAATCTACTTGAATCGTCTAGGGATAATAGATCCTGTATTGGAGCGATAAAGAGATTGGCATTTGTGCCCATGCCAATTTCGATTAAATCCCAAGAAGGATTTTCTGAAAATTTATACTCATATTTTATTTTTTTTTGGGTTTCATAATCTAAACATTTCCACCACGAAACTGAAGTAGAGTTGTCGTGAGTACCTGTATAAACAACCCAATTTTCTCCTTCAATATTCTTGGGTAAATAAGGATTATCTTCATTCCCATCAAAAGCGAATTGTAATATTTTCATGCCAGGCAGTTTAAAAGTTTTCCTTAATTTCTCTACATCCGGTGTTATCACTCCCAGATCCTCCGCAATAATTGGTAGGTAGTCTGCCCCTAGATCGTTTTTTACTTTATTTAATAGTGCTCTACCCGGAGAATTTATCCATTTCCCAATAATTGCTGATTTAGAGCTGCCATTAACTCTCCAGTAACCCGCCAAACCTCTGAAATGATCAAATCTCAATATGTCAACAAGTTCAAATTGCCTTCGAAATCTTTTTCTCCACCAATCGAAATTAGTTCTCTTATGTTTTGACCAAAAGTAGGTTGGGGTACCCCATAATTGCCCTGTTGATGAAAAATAATCAGGTGGAACACCACTTTGAAAGATTAAATCTCCATTTTTAAAAATTGAAAATAATGATTTATTACTCCATACGTCGGCGCTGTCCCTTGATACATAAAAAGGTAAATCTCCTATTAGCTTAATATTTTTTGATTTTGCGAAGTTTTTTATAGCGTTCCATTGCTCATCAAGATGCCACTGTATTAATTTTTTAATAAGTATCTCTTCATTTTTTTCCTTTAGCCAGGATTTTAAGAAATTGTTATCTTTGATTTTAAATTTTTGAGGCCATTCCCACCAAGGCAACATATTAAACTCCTCTCTGATAACAACAAATGTTGCATAATCTTCAACCCAAGAATTCTTCTTAATCCATTTATTAAAATTAGTTTTTCTTTCTTCAGATTGTGAACTCCAACCTTGCAATAGGAGATGACCTAATTTCTTTGTTAAATCATTTGCAATATCAAAATCAAAATGATCTTTATTTTGATTTGTTGGACCTAAAATTTCTTTATTTGGAATGAGAATATAATCTTTCTCGATTAAATCATCTATGTCCAAAAACCATGGGTTTAGAGCAAAACTAGATGGGGAACTATATGGAGAACCTGTAGAGTCAGTAGGATTAAGAGGTAAAAATTGCCAGTATTCAATTCCATAATTATGAAGTTTTTTAATCCACTCTTTAGCTCCTCTACCAAAAGTTCCACATACTCTTCCTCCTGGGATACATGATGGATGAATAAGTACGCCTAATGATTTTTTTGCAAGAATTGACTCTATAGGCATATTTAAATTATATTTTGGTTCTTTAGTGTTTTTAATTCTCTAAAATTAACCATATACAAATTTTTTTTAATTGACAAATATAATTCCTTTTTTAAGAATGAATAAATACAAATTCTTTATCCTTAATAAGTAATTTTTTGATTAAATTGATAAAACTTTTGAAAACATATAGTTATTAACTTTTGCGAAATTCACATAAACGACTACGATAAGAATATAGTTTTATGGTGCAAATTTCGTGACAAGTTTTATCACGGCAATGCAGAGTAAAGAATCGAACCTTAATCTAAACAATAGTAGATTAAGGCTAGTAAGTGGAACAACAAATCCTAAATTAGCTGAAGAAATTGCATCATACTTAGGGATTGAAAATGTACCTTTAATATCTAAAAGATTTGCAGATGGAGAACTTTATGTCCAGATTCAGCAATCTATTAGAGGCTGTGATGTCTTTCTTATACAACCTACATGCGCTCCTGTAAACGATAGTTTAATGGAGCTTATGAT
Organism: Prochlorococcus sp. AG-347-I04; assembly: GCA_003281625.1. Lineage (GTDB taxonomy): Bacteria > Cyanobacteriota > Cyanobacteriia > PCC-6307 > Cyanobiaceae > Prochlorococcus_A. The sequence goes on along the minus strand of QCBL01000007.1, from coordinate 24,510 downwards.
CATGGTTGACGCATGCAAAAGAGCGTCTGCCAGACAAATAACGGCTGTAATTCCCTATTTTGGATATGCAAGGGCAGACAGAAAGACCTCTGGAAGAGAGTCTATAACTGCAAAACTAACTGCTAATTTACTTGAAAAATCAGGAGTTGATAGAGTTCTTGCTATGGACTTACACTCCGCTCAAATACAAGGTTATTTTGATATACCATGTGATCATATCTACGGTTCACCTGTATTAATTGATTATCTAGAAACTTTAGATTTAGAAGAAATAGTTGTGGTGTCTCCTGATGTAGGTGGAGTGGCGAGAGCGAGAGCATTTGCAAAATTAATGAATGATGCTCCGTTGGCTATCATTGATAAGAGGAGATCTGCACATAATATTGCAGAAAGCCTAACAGTTATTGGTGAAGTCAAAGGTAAAACGGCTATTCTTATAGACGACATGATAGACACTGGAGGCACAATTTGTTCTGGAGCTAATTTACTTAAAAAAGAAGGAGCTAATAGAATATTCGCATGTGCCTCACATGCTGTATTCTCTCCACCTTCTTATGAAAGATTAAGTACTAAGAATCTTTTTGAGCAAGTTATTGTCACTAACAGCATACCAGTTATTCATAAAGATGATTTTCCTCAATTAAAAGTTCTTTCTGTCGCAAATATGTTGGGGGAAGCCATTTGGAGAATTCACGAGGAAAGTTCAGTCAGTTCAATGTTCAGGTAATCAATTAAATTAATTTTTGCTTTGCTTTACAAGTTGCTTTAATCTTTTTTCGTAATCATTTTTTATATTTTTTGGAATGCTTTCAGGACAAATATTAAGAGCACTTCCAACAATCTGAAATGTACCAGCGTTATACAGTTTTTTTTCATCAAGTTTTTCATCTCCTAATTCTTTAATAGCCCCACCATGCTTGCCAATTATTACATTTGCAAAAGTCGCGCTGGCAATCCCAAGACCTTTTTTGAAATCCACTTCTGCTTTAGAAGATATGCAAAGGTATGATGCCCCCATTTGTCTGTATAGGAAAAGATCTTTCTCAGAAGCAGCTATAAAAATTTTTTCAGATTTAACTTTTTTATTTAATATATTAGTTTCAAAAAACAAAATCGGTATTATTAGGCTAAAACCCAACAATTTAAGAATTCTTTTTGAAAATAAACTAATATTCATTTACTAATTAAATTTATCTACAAGATAACATCTTTACTTTTAACAATAGTAAATAACGGATCTTACTTAATAATTTTTATTTCATGGTGATTCTCAACTATTTTTAACTTATTTTTGTTCCATGAATATATAACTCTGAATCTAAAATTGTCCAAATCTACTAGTCTTGTATGTTCAAGTATGTACCAATCTTTATAAGATGATTCAAAAATCATTTCGTTTTCATCAACTTGCCTAATATTTGAAATTCCTTCTTCATTACTTAAATAAAAATTTTCCCTCATAAGTTGGTGGCCTTTTAAGAATGCGCGCATTTCACCTCTTTCTTTATATTGGGGATTTTCCTCAAAGAAATTATATTTTTTTTCAGGATACCAAGTAAATTTATAATGCGACTCCCATTCTGATTTATTCTCAAGAGCTTGTATACTTATATTCATGCATAAATTATAAGTTTTTTGTAATTCATCAAGAAAATATGTTCTATTAGATTTCCAAGTTCCAATATTTCGTGAAAACCATCTTTTCAAATTACTATTTAAATAAATTTCCGGAGAATTATTTCCTCCAAAATTCAAATTTCTTCTTTGATTAATAGCAACCATATATAAATAAGTCTTATTTATTTAATAGCTTATTTGTAGAATAAAAATAAATATCTTAATGTGTTCATAAGGATTGACAGCTTTTCAACACTTCAGAGGAAATCATTTGAATGATAAAAAAGAGCTAAAATTAATACTTGTTGCAGCTAGAAATCAACTTTCTAGTAATGACATTAAGTCCTTGATAGCTTATTTAGAGTCAGATGATTGTGAATTTGAGATATCTCTCCAGATTTCTGAACCTACGGAACAGCCTGAATTACTTGAATTGCATAGATTAGTTGCTATACCAGCTCTAATAAAGGTTTCCCCAGCGCCAAAGCAAATATTCGCAGGAAGTAATATTTTTTCTCAGTTGCAAAAATGGTTGCCAAGATGGACACAGGAAGGCTTAACAAAAAATCTCGGCATTAATTTGCAACCCTCTAAAATTGATTCAGTAAGAACTCAAAAGGAATTTCTTCTGGAAGACGAACTTCTTGTTTTAAGACAAGAAAATGAAACATTAACGAAAAGAATAGAATCACAGGAAAGATTATTGAGAATGGTCGCTCATGAATTAAGAACCCCTCTAACTGCTGCCACTTTGGCTGTTCAAAGTCAAAAACTTGGACAAATAGATATTTCAAAATTACAAGAGGTAATTAAAAGACGTCTTGAAGAGATTGAACTCTTATCTCAAGATCTTTTGGAAGTTGGAACTACTAAATGGGAAGCGTTATTTAATCCTCAGAAAATTGATTTAGGTAATATCAGTGCTGAAGTAATACTTGAATTAGAAAAATTCTGGAGAATAAGGAATATTGAAATTGATACTGATATTCCATCTGATCTGCCAAGTGTTTTTGCAGATCAAAGAAGAATGCGACAAGTATTTTTAAACTTAATTGAAAATGCTGTTAAGTTTTCTAAAGACTCTGGATCTATAAAAATTACAATGATCCATAAGACAAATCAATGGGTTGAAATAACAATTTGTGACAAAGGAGCTGGTATTCCTCTAAGCGAACAAAAAAGAATATTTTTGGATAGAGTCAGACTCCCACAGACATCTGAAGGGACTTCAGGATTTGGGATAGGGCTATCTGTATGCAGGAGAATAGTTCAAGTCCATGGGGGAAGAATATGGGTTGTATCAGAAGTTGGTGAGGGTTCGTGCTTTCATTTCACAGTTCCTGTGTGGCAAGGACAAAACAAAGAGCAACAACACTTGACGAAAGGCTAGCCTTGCTCTTAATTTTTAATAAGCTGTAAAGCTGATTTCCTGGCCCCATCGTCTAGAGGCCTAGGACACCTCCCTTTCACGGAGGCGACAGGGGTTCGAATCCCCTTGGGGCTATTTTAAAAAAATTAATTAATTTATAGATGATTTTGCTTGCCTATCAACGGCAATCAAATTTTCTGACAAATCTTTTTTTAGTCTCTTCTCAATCATCCCTATTGGCATCCACTGACAACCTTGAACTGTGAGATCGTAAATTAATGAATTTTTTGTAGTATTTTTAATATTTTGGATTTTCCAACTACCTTCAAACTTCCTGAAATCTCCTTTAATCAAATTGAATTTTAAAAGGCCTAGCTCTTTATCTTCAAATAAATCAATTGTTACTTCAGCTGAAAATTTCATACCAAGAAAATCTTGAGCCCCAACTTGTTTAAGTTGCACATTATTATTCTTTTGATATATTTTTTTGCTTGAAAGTAGATTCGGTATGTAAAGATTTAGACGATCATAATCTGTTAAAACATTCCACAAAGAGTCAAAACTTGCAGAAGTTGTTAGTTGTGCCGCAAGTCTTCTTGTTCCTCCAGAAAGCTTTTCCATAGTTTGCTCAATTGTCCTGTAATCATTTCTTTTAGAATGATCTACTGATTCTTGAGGTTTATTCATAAATGAATTTTTTAAAATAGATAAAAATTATTTCTGTGTAACTATACAGTTAAAACAATAAATGCCGAAAAATAAAAATTATTTTATTCATTTATTCCGATCTCAAAACGTAACCATTTTTGTAAAATCACTACAAATTAAACTACAAATTGATAATCTTTTATTAAAGAAATCTTAAAAATGTACTCACAAGCAAAAGTAATCGCAGGCGGATTAGCTCATATACCAGTAGTAATAGCTGTTTTTTATTTTATACTCACAACTTTCAATAAAAGAGCTTTAAAATTTGTAGAAGAAGCAAAAACAAAAAAACCTGAATCAAAATCTGTGGAACCAAAAAAACCAGCTGTTTCAAAATCAGAAATATCAAAGATTGAGGCTCCGAAAGCAGAAGCCCCAAAAGTTGCAAAGAAAAAACATGCAGATGTTCCAGTCAATATTTATCGTCCTAAGACACCATTCGAGGGAACAGTCATTGATAACTATAGTCTTCTCAAAGAAGGAGCAATTGGTAGAGTTAATCACATAACTTTTGACCTTAAAGATAGTGATCCATTTTTAAATTATGTAGAAGGTCAAAGTATTGGTATCATGCCTGCTGGAGAAGATGCTAATGGAAAACCTCACAAATTAAGACTCTATTCTATTGCTAGTACCAGACATGGAGATGACTTTAATGGGAATACAGTTTCTCTTTGTGTAAGACAGCTTCAGTATGAGAAAGATGGTGAAACCATTAACGGTGTCTGCTCCACCTACTTATGCGATATTAAGCCTGGAGATAAAGTAAAAATAACAGGCCCTGTAGGTAAAGAAATGCTTCTCCCTGACGAAGAAGAAGCAAACATAGTTATGTTGGCAACTGGAACAGGAATAGCACCAATGAGGGCTTATTTAAGAAGAATGTTCGAACCAACTGAAAAAGAAAAAAATAAATGGAATTTCAAAGGTAAAGCTTGGTTATTTATGGGTGCTCCAAAATCAGCTAATTTGTTATACGAAGAGGATCTTCAAAGATATCTTGCTGATAATCCAGATAATTTTAAATATACAAAAGCGATTAGTCGTGAGCAGCAAAATACAAAAGGTGGAAGAATGTATATTCAAGACAGAGTTTTAGAGTCAGCCAATGAACTTTTCAATATGATTGAAGATGAAAAGACACACATATATCTTTGTGGATTAAAGGGTATGGAACCTGGAATAGATGAAGCAATGACTAAGGCAGCAGAAGAAAAAGGCTTGAACTGGTCAGAATTAAGACCACAACTAAAGAAAGCAGGAAGATGGCACGTAGAAACTTATTAAATCTTTGATATTTAGATTTAAATTGCACCTACTAAATACTTTTTGGTTTAGACACAATATGTAGCTAATATTTGAAAAAAAGAGGATTTTATATAAAGAACACTAAAAATATGCCTTCAACTTTAAGTAATCCTCTAAGATTGGGTTTACGGCAGGAAAGAGTCATATCTCCACAATGCTTAGTAATATTTGGTGCTAGTGGAGACCTTACTCATAGAAAATTAATACCAGCCTTATTTGAACTCTATTTGCAAAGAAGAATTCCTAGTGAATTTGGAATAATTGGTTGTGCTAGAAGACCTTGGACTGATATTGAGTTTAGAGAAAAGATGAAAGTAAAGCTATTAAATCAAATATCTGGGAAAGAAAAGGAGTGGGAACAATTTTCTAATTATCTTTTCTATGAACCAGTTGATTTACAACAAAGTGATCATGTCGTAAGGCTTTCTAGAAGATTAAATGAAATTGATAAAACACAAGCTACTCATGGGAATAGAACATTTTATTTATCCGTATCTCCGAATTTCTATGCAAGTGGATGTAAAGCTCTTAAAGCAGCTGGCCTTTTAGATGACCCTAAGAAAAGTCGTTTAGTGATTGAAAAACCTTTTGGAAGAGATTATTCAAGTGCAAAAAAATTGAATAAGATCGTTCAAAGTTGCGCGCAAGAAAGTCAGATTTATAGGATTGATCATTATTTAGGTAAAGAGACAGTTCAGAATATTCTTGTTTTGAGGTTTGCTAACACTATTTTTGAACCTATTTGGAACAGAAATTATATTTCAAGTGTTCAAATTACTTCATCTGAAACAGTGGGTGTTGAAGATAGAGCAGGTTATTACGAAAGCTCTGGTGCCTTAAGGGATATGCTTCAAAATCATATGACTCAAATGCTTGCTGTTACAGCAATGGAACCTCCAGGAAAATTTGAACCAGAAGCGATTAGAAATGAAAAAGCTAAGGTTCTTCAAGCTTCAAAACTTGCTGACGAAAATGAACCGTGGAATTGTTGTATAAGAGGTCAATATGGAGAGGGAGGAAATATCTCAAATCGACTCAAAGGATATAGGCAAGAAGATGGTGTTAATTGTAATAGCACAACAGAAACTTATATTGCGACAAAAGTTTTCGTTGATAACTGGCGTTGGCAGGGGGTTCCTTTTTATTTGAGAACTGGCAAAAGACTTCCAAAAAGGCTTGGAGAAATAGTCTTGACCTTTAAAGACGTGCCTGTTCATTTGTTTGAATCAACAATAATAAATCCTGCCCCAAATCAGCTTATCCTTAGAATTCAGCCAAATGAAGGTGCTACTTTTAAATTTGAGGTAAAATCTCCTGGTTCTGGAATGAAATCAAGACCTGTTGAGATGGAATTTTCTTATGATGAATCATTTGGAGAACCCTCAGATGAAGGCTATGTAAGATTATTAGCTGATGCAATGCTTTCTGACCCAACTCTATTTACTCGAAGTGATGAAGTAGAGGCAGCATGGAAACTTTATACGCCATTAATAGAATTGATGGATAATTCTCCATGGAAGTTACCTATTTATAATTATGAATCTATGACGTGGGGACCTCCTAAGTCTGATCAATTAATTTCAAAAGATAACATTTTCTGGCGTAGACCTTAAAAATGAAACCTCAACTAACACTCCAAACCCCCTTAGAACTGCCTTATCAGGAAATTTCTAGTTACCTTAATAAATTATGGATTTCAGAAGATAAAGATAATAGTGGAGCTAATACTTTTACATTAATGGTCTGGCAGCCTGCTTGGCTAGAACAATGTTTGGTTCAAAAAGGATTAGTAAATGGACCAATTACTGGATATTTAAGTCCAGAGATAATTGAAGTTGCTAAAAAATTTATATTAGATCATGGACTTCCTATCACTACTTCTCTTTATAGTGAAGAATTATTGAATTTATTGAAGGAAAATTTATCTAATAAAGACTTTGAAGATTTTAGAGGACAATTTTTTGAATCATCAATAAGTACATTGAATCCAAGAAGATTAATAACTCTAGCTCCAACACTAAATAAAAATTCAGATATTAAAACTTTTGTATCCGCTTACTGTCCATTAAGTGATACTTCAGCTATGCAACCTATATGTGGGGATTTAGTTGTTATTAGGGGGGACTCGGCCTCAATATCTAATAAAGGATTAAAAATAATTGATGAATTATCTATTGATGAATTACCTTTATGGTTGTGGTGGAATGGAAGCTTGGATGAATCGCCTGAAATATTTGAATATTTTATTAATTTCGGTCTAAGGTTAATAATTGATTCTGCTCTTGGATCGCCTCAAAGATGTTTAAAAGTTTTAGATCAATTAAATAATTCAAATAAAGCTATTAATGATTTGAATTGGATTAGATTGAAAAATTGGAGAGAATCATTGGCAATGATTTTTGATCCACCTTCGAGGAGACCAATTTTAGATCATATTACTGATATTGATATTGATATCGCGGGAGATCATATGATTCAAGCTTTGTTTTTGATTTCATGGATTAGTGATAAACTTGGTTGGTCTTTTCTAAGAGTTGAAAGTGATAAAGAATCAACAAAAATAGAGTTTGAAAGAATTAATGGCGAAATAATTTCTGCATCAATTAATCCATTATCTTTGGGGAATCCAAGTATTCATTTAGGACAAGTTATTGGACTAAGGCTGATTTCAAAAATTAGTGAGGTTCAAAAAAATAACACTTGTGTAATACTTGGCTGTGAATCAGTGGAATGTATGAGACTTGAAGCAGGGGGAATGGCTAATATGGAATTAATAGAACAAGTTGTTCCAAATTCTTTTTCTACATCAGAGTTCGATGTTAGTAAATTATTGGGAAGTAGTAGAGGTAATACCAGTCCTCTTTTTGAAAATTCTATCAAAATAGCCCTTCAAATATTTAATGGTTTTAATAACTAATAGATGCCCTGTGTAATATCTTCTCCTTCAACTGATAGTGGGAAAACTACATTATCACTTTTACTGTCTTGTTGGGCGTTCTCAAAAGGTATAAAGATACAAACTTTCAAGGTTGGCCCTGATTATCTTGATCAACAACAACTTAGTTCAATTGGTCAACCTATTTGTAGAAATTTAGATATTTTTTTAAGTGGTGAGGAATGGGTTCAAGAGAGTTTTTTTAAACATTCTTTGAAATATGAATACTCATTAATTGAAGGAGCAATGGGTCTATTTGATGGATTAGGGTCAACAAGCTATTCCAGCACAGCAAATATCTCTAAACTTCTCAATGCCCCAATAATTTTTATTGTTAATGCAAGAGGTCAAGTAGCTTCTCTTTTGGCGACTATTCGAGGTTTTAGAGATTTCGATAGTGAGTTGTCAATAGCAGGAATAATATTTAATAACGTTAATTCAGATAGACATAAAAAATTAATCAAAGAAGTTTTTAAAAATGAAGACATCGAAATTCTTGGTTTTTTACCATCTGATTCAAAAATAACTTTAAACAAAGCTAATTTAGGTTTGATATCTCCAATGGATAATGAAAAAGAAATTGATGTTGAATATTTTGCAAATTTTGCCGAAAGAAATCTTGATGTGTGTTCTCTTATTAAATTTCTGAAATCTCCTCAAAAGAAAATATTTAATTCTGTCAATTTTAAAGATTTTAAAATTGACAAAAGTAAACCTATCGCAATTGCAGAAGATAAAATCTTTCATTTTCAATACCCTGAAACTAAGGAGTTTTTGAGTGAAATAGGCATACCATTGATTTCATGGAGTATTTATGATGATGAAGAAATACCTAATGAGGCCTCTTCTTTAATTATTCCTGGGGGGTTCCCTGAAAAATATGCTGATCATATAAGTAACTCCACAAAAAGCTTAAATTCTTTAAGGAAATTCCGCAAAAATGGATTTATATATGCTGAATGCGGAGGGATGATGATTTTAGGGGACTTCATAAAAGATGAAAATGGTAATAATCATAAAATGAGTGGCATCCTTCCTTTTAGATCAAAAAAAAGTAAACTATCATTAGGTTATAGATACGTTGAGGGTTTAAAAGATACTCCGATTATTAAACAAAATCAATTAATTAGAGGACATGAATTTCATTATTGGGCAATTGAAAGTAATTTATCTGAACTTGATTCTGGGAAATCTAATCATCAGATGAAACTTTCTTCCCCGTGGAAAATTAAATCTTGGGAAACTGAATACAAAAATGAAGGTTTTTTTGATGAAAAATTACATGCAAGTTGGATTCATTTACATTTGCCAAGTTCTCCAGAAGTTGCAAAAAACTTTATAGATGCCACCCAAATTAATTTTTCAAAGCATTCTTAATTTATTATCAAATCAAATAATTCGAGAGGAGAACCCAAAAAAAACATTCCAGGCAAAGTGATTAATGGTCCTAAAAAACTTCCAACTATGACCTCAATTTTTGTATGACCAAGGGTTTCTTTTAACAGTAATTCAGATTGAGGGTCAAGTTTTTTTGATAATTTATTAATTTCTGCAGCTTGAATTCCAGCTGATTTTCGAACACCACTAGCGTCATACATAACTATTAGTGATACTGCAACTGATAATGCGAATATTGAGCTATCAAATCCTAATTCATAACCTATACCAGATGTTGCACCAGTTATTAATGCGGAATGACTTGAAGGCATACCTCCAGTCTCGAACATAATTCCAAATCGTATCTCTCCATTTGAAAAGAAATTGAATACAATTTTAAAAATTTGAGCTAGTAAACAGGATAATAAGCTCCAAAAAAGAACTGAATTATTAAGAAAGGAAAAAAACTCAGACATAAATTAAAAATAATTATCTATCTCTGTTTGTAATAAAGTCGGCTAACGATATTAAATACTTTGCATCTTTACCCCAAGGTTCAATTGCTTTTTTTGCTTTTTTTACTAAATCAAATGCTTTTTTCTTTGACTCTTTCATTCCAAGCAATTTAGGGTAAGTAGTTTTGTCAGCTAAAAGATCTTTGCCTGCAGTTTTACCAAGCTTTTCACTGCTGGAAGTTAAATCAAGAATATCGTCTATTATTTGGAAGGCTAAACCAATTCCCTCTGCATATGTTGTCAGAGCTTGTAATAGTTTTTCGTTAGCTCCCGCGATCATTGCACCTGTTCTTACGCAGGCCTTTAATAAAGCCCCAGTCTTGTGAAGATGAATATATTCGAGAGTTTCAAGGTCGACTTCTTTGCCTTCGCATTCCAAATCAACAACTTGTCCCCCGACTAGTCCAGGTGCTCCAGCAACTAGAGATAATTCGCCTACTACATTTAATAATCTATTTGGATCGACTCCAGGGCTTCTTAAAGAGACCATTTCAAAGGCCCTTGTTAATAAAGCATCGCCTGCAAGAATAGCTATTGCATCTCCATATACTTTATGATTTGTTGGCCTACCTCTCCTCAGGTCATCATTATCCATGGCGGGCAGATCATCATGAATCAAGGACATTGTATGGATCATTTCTATTGCTACCGCAGTAGGCACTGCAAGAGAGGGTTCTCCTCCAGCTAGTGAGCATGATGCTAAACATAAAATTGGACGTATTCTTTTCCCTCCAGCTAAGAGGGAATATCTCATTGATTCTCTTAATATTTCTGGATTCTCAGGGCCTAAGGAAAAATCAAGTGCTTCTTCTACAACCTTTTTTGTGTTTTTAAGATATTGTTCAAAATCAGAAATACTATTTATAACTTCAGTCATTTTATACCTTTAGTAAAAAAATTTTTCATCTTGGAGTTTATGGCAAAAGGTCATTAAGAGATGATGATAAACCAAATTGTTTTTGCCAGCTATAAATAGTATTTACAAGTAACATTGTTACTGTCATTGGTCCAACACCTCCAGGTACAGGTGTGTAAGCAAAAACTTTAGGAATGACATCTTCTAATAATACATCGCCACATAATCTGGTTTGATTTTTACCGGAACTTTTTAATCTATGTATCCCAACATCAATAATTACTGCTCCTTCTTTCACAAAACTTGAATCTACAAGATTGGGTTTTCCTGCCGCCGCAATTAGAATGTCCGCTTCTCTACAGACTTTGTTCAAATTTAATGTTTTAGAGTGAGTAATTGTTACCGTGCCATTTAGATTCAACAACATAAGTGATAGGGGTTTACCAACAAGCAAACTTCTCCCTATGACAATAATTTTCTTACCCTCAATCGTAATATTTTGGGATCTTAATAAATTAATAATTCCTGCTGGTGTGCATGATCTCATTGCAGGCTCATTTTTAACTAGTTTGCCGATGTTCATCTCATTTAGTCCATCTACATCTTTGCTTGGATTAATATGACTGATCAGTCTTTGCTCGTCAAACCTCTTTGGGATGGGAAGTTGTAGTAACATTCCATCAATATCCTTATCAGAATTAAGTCTGACTATTAATTGTTCAACTTCTTTTTGCTCTATATTTTCATTTAGATGAAAGATAAAACTCTTTATTCCCACTCTAGAACATGCTTTCTCCTTGTTAGTAACGTAAACACCACTCGCTGGGTCTTCACCTATTCTTATTACAGCTAAACCAGGAGCTCTTTTTGCAATTTTTTTATTACTAGAGATATAATCAGCTAATCTTTCTTCAATTTCTAGAGATAATTTTTTACCATCTAATTTTAATGACATTTAGAAAAACATCTCCTTTTTACACCTAGCATGCTTATAATTTTAATTTATTCAAATAGATTTATCCATATTCTGTGAAAAACATCACAACCACCTTAAAGAAATTGTTTTATCTGTGGAAGCGAAGTCAAGTACCAGTAAAACAACCATTTAAAATTTCAAGAATAGATAATGTCATAATTTTTTTAATATGCATTTTAATTTCAATAATTTCTTCTTATAAACTACTTCTTATCTCGCCCTTAAATATCGCAAATATTTTTTCTTGGTTTTTAACATTTACTGAAATACTTATTAGTTGCGGAATTTTGATATTAGTTTCAAAAAAAGAGAATCCCACAATTTCTTCAAGACAGATCTTTTTGATCATTACTCTTCTTTTAGCTGCACAAGTTACGAAATTAACCTTAGCTTCAACCATAAGTCCATTATCTATGATAATCCCACCGGCATTAATAATATCTCAAGGAATGGGAAGCATAACAGCTTTAGCTTGGGTATCAATAGCAAGTCTTATTTGGCCTGACCCAGAAATTGTTATTAATAACAATTTATTTTTTATTTTATTAGTTTGTGCTTCAATAGTATCTCTTCTCGGAGGAAGAATAAGAAATAGAGCTCAGTTACTTCAACTATCAATTTTTGTCCCCATTGGATCTTTCTTGAGTCAATGGATATTGATAGGTAAAGATAAAATTTCTCTTATTGATAGGCAAGATTTTGTTTTAACTAATAGAGATATATTTTCTGACTCCTTGCTATTGGCAATAGCAATGCTTTTTACAATCTTATTTATTCCTATTTTTGAATCGATGTTCGGATTATTAACTAAAGCAAGATTGCTCGAATTGGCTGATAAGGAGAAACCTCTAATTAGAAGATTGTCTCTAGAAGCTCCAGGAACTTTTGAACATACCTTACTTATATGTGGTTTGGCAGAGGAAGCAACAAGAATGATTGGTGGTGATATTGATTTAATTAAAACTGGAGCGTTATATCATGATGTTGGCAAATTACATGCACCTAATTGGTTTATTGAAAATCAGGATGGTTTGAAAAATCCGCATGACGAATTAGATGATCCGATTAAAAGCGCAGAAGTATTACAGGCTCACGTTGATGAAGGATTGAAATTTGCAAGAAAAAATAGACTACCTAAACCGATAGCTAATTTTATTCCTGAACATCAAGGTACACTTAAGATGGGATATTTTTTTCAAAAAGCTAAAGAAAAAAATCTCGACATTAATGAATATTATTTTAGATACAAAGGCCCTATTCCGCAGTCCAAAGAAACTGCTATTTTAATGCTTGCGGATGGGTGTGAAGCAGCACTAAGAGCTATGAATATTAATGCATCTGATAAAGAAGCTTTGGAAACAATTTCTAATATTGTCTACTCGCGAAAAAAAGATGGACAATTAGATGATAGTAATTTATCGAAAGGAGAAATTTTTCTAATAAAAAGGGCATTCTTGAATGTGTGGAAAAGAATTAGACACAGAAGAATTCAGTATCCAATTAGCAAAAATAATACTTTTTCTTAATTCTCAATTTTATAACCTAATACTTCTTCGATGTTTTGGATTACACCAATAAAGAAGAGCTAAAGTGCTTAATAATGTTGTTAAAAGAGTAAACCCACCAACTCCATAAATGTCTTGAAGAGTTATGAGCCTTACAACTGAATAAGGGCCCATACCAGAAATTACCATTGATAAAGATACCAGAGTTAAAGTTACTCCCCATTTTTTCTCTGCTAAAAGAGCTGCTGAAGAAACTATTCCAACAATTGCTGCAGGCCATCCAAGACTTATAGCAAGAGTTATATTTGCAACTTTTAGTGGAGGTCCATAACTTATTATTAATGCGATTATTGGAAGCGCAATTATGTTGCCGATTAAGCCAATCCACGAAAGTGCCCAATATCCAAGTACCCTTTCTCTCATTATTTACTGCTTTAACTATTAATTTAATTTACAGTATTAGGAGTCAATTTTTTAATGCAACTTAATAATCCTAAGAAAATAATTTAATTTGCAGGATTAGATAGAAATTTATTATCAGTGTTCTCTAAATTATCAAATTGTGGATGAATTGAATTTTTTTTCTCAGAAAATACAAGTCTATTTAAAGCATTAACGTAAGCATTTGCTGCAGCAACTACAACGTCTGTATCAGCAGAATGACCAGAATATATTTTATTATCTCTTCTTATTCTTATTGTTACTTCGCCCAAAGCATCAATTCCTTCTGTTACCGACTTAACAGAAAATTCAATTAATTCATTAGGAACTTTAGCTAATTTATTTAAAGCCTCGCAAACAGCATCAACTGGTCCAGTCCCTATTGATACAGCAGTATCCTCAATATTATCTTCCGTGTTTAGAAGCGAAATGGTGGCAGTAGGTTTAGAGGTGTTACCACAACTTACTTGTACAAGACTTAATTGAAATTTAGCTTCTGGGAGCTGTACTTGTTCACTAACAATTGCTTCTAAGTCTCTATCAGTAATTTCTCTTTTCCTGTCAGCTAAATCCTTAAAACGAGCGAAAGCATCGTTTAAATCTTCTCGGCTCAAGTCATATCCCATCTCTTCTAATCTCGCTCTTACTGCACTTCTTCCACTAAGTTTCCCTAAAGATATTTTGTTGTCACTCAAACCAACTGTTTTTGCATCGATAATTTCGTAAGTTAGTCTATTTTTTAAAACCCCATCCTGATGAATGCCTGACTCATGTGCAAAAGCATTAGCTCCCACAATTGCTTTATTAGGTTGTACAGTCATTCCAGTTAGGTTAGAAACAAGTCTAGAGGTTTTTGTTATTTCTTCTGTTCTTATAGCCGTAAGAGGAGTTGGGGAATCTGGATTCCTATTGAAAAAACTATTAAAAAAACTTTTCCTGACATGAAGTGTCATTACTAATTCTTCTAGAGAGGCATTACCGGCTCTTTCACCAATTCCATTAATAGTACATTCTAGTTGTCTCGCTCCATTTTTTACTGCCTCAAGAAAATTGGCTACTGCTAAACCCAAATCATTATGACCATGAACTGAAATTACTGCCTCATCAATATTTGGAACATTTTTATTTATATCGGCAATTAGTTTGCCAAATTCACTAGGTGTTGTAAATCCAACAGTATCAGGGATATTTATTGTTGTCGCCCCTGCAGAAATTGCTAGTTGAATCACTTCGTATAAAAATTCAGGATCACTCCTTGAGGCATCTTCACAAGAAAACTCAATATCATCAACTAGTGATTTTGCGTAATTAACCATTTCTGGAACAATTTGAAGAACCTCTTTTCTCGATTTTTTAAGTTTATGTTTAAGGTGAATATCACTTGTAGCAATAAAAGTATGTATTCTTTTCTTGGGAGCTGGACTTACTGCTTCGTAACATGCTTTTATATCTCCTTTAGACGCTCTAGCTAAACCACAGATTATAGGGCCATTTTCTTTCCCTACGGCATTAGCAATTTTATTAACAGCTTTAAAATCTCCTGGACTTGCGAAAGGGAATCCAGCTTCAATTATATCAACTCCTAATCTTGCTAATTGATGGGCTATAGCAAGTTTTTCTTCGAGATTTAAACTTGCACCAGGAGATTGCTCTCCATCTCGAAGAGTTGTATCAAATATCAAAATTCTTCCAGGATCTTTTGACATCAGAAGGTATAACTTAAACTTATCTTAAGCTAATTAAAAAAATTTGACTAGATTATGTTCAATAAAAATTTGCTGAGAGTTTTTAAACTTAAATAATATTGGTTAAAATTCTGAAAAAAAAATTAAATACTTTAATTTTTAAAGTATTGTTTTAGGATTAAAGCCTTCTTTTTATAAAAAATAATTTCGATTTTTTCTAGAACTATAAGCATGAATTTAAAAAGGATGAATGGGCAGTACCCTAAAAATAATGTTTTAGGCCAGTTAGCGATAGTTTTGCATGCTCATCTGCCTTATGTCAGAAAAAATGAAAAAAACTCCTTAGAAGAGGATTGGTTATTTCAGGCGATTTTGGAATGTTACATACCACTACTTCAATCAATAGAATCTTCCAAAAAAGAAAATCCTTTAAATACCAAACTTACTATCAGTTTGTCTCCAACATTATTGTCACTTCTAAATAATAAAAAAATTCAAGAAACATTTCCAAGCTGGATTGAAACAAGAAATGATTTCTTAAATGATCTGTCAAAAGAAGAAAAAATTGCCTCTGAATTTTTAAGGAATAACCTTAATGACAAATACTTATACTGGCAAAAATGTTCTGGAAATATAATTGAAAAGTTTAGAGTTTTAAATAACTCTGGAAATTTGGATATTCTTACTTGTGCTGCTACACACGGTTATTTGCCAATTTTAAGGGAGAATCCAGAAACTGTTAAAGGACAAATCAATACTGCCATTAGGAACCATGAAAATATTTTTGGAACTAAGCCTTTAGGAATTTGGTTACCTGAATGTGCATATTATGAGAATTTAGATGAAATGCTATTTAATTCCGGAATTAGATATGCAATCTTAGACGGTCACGGTATCCTAAACGCTACACCAAGACCTAGATATGGTGTATACGCTCCAATATGCTCGAAAAAAGGGGTTGCCTTCTTTGGAAGAGATAGCGAGTCAACTTTACCCGTTTGGTCTGCAAAAGACGGGTTCCCAGGAAACAAAGTTTATAGGGAATTTCATAAAGATTTGGGATGGGAATTACCTATCTCCAAACTCCAAAAGAAAGGCATCTCGACTAAAAGACCTTTAGGTTTGAAGTTTCATAAGATTACAGATAATAACGTACCATTAGGGGAAAAGGCGTTTTACCTAGAAAATGAAGCCCGTAAAAAGACTGCAGAACATGCTGATGCTTATCTTCTCTCGAGATCTAAACAATTAGAAAAATTAATTTTATCCTCATCCTTTAAGCCCTTATTGGTAGCTCCATTTGATGCTGAGTTATTTGGCCATTGGTGGTATGAGGGACCTTTTTTTATTGAAAATATTTTGAAGTACTCTACTAAATATTCAATTAAGCTTACAAATTTAAAAGAATTCTTACTTCAAAAGCCAAATCTTCAGATTTGCGATCCATCACCATCAAGCTGGGGACAAGGAGGTTACCATAATTATTGGATTAATGATGCAAATGCATGGATTGTTCCGGAGATCACAAAAGCAGGGTCAACTTTTGTTGATTTATGCTCTAAAAATTATAATAATGACTTATCTCCAAGACTTTTTAAGCAAGCAGCTAGAGAATTACTTCTATCTGAGTCATCTGATTGGAGTTTTATACTAAGAGCTGGAACTACAACTGAGCTTGCAAAAGAGAGGATAGAAAGACATTTGTTTAGGTTCTGGAAAATAGTTGAAATGATTAAAAATCACTCTAATATTAATTTAAAATTTCTTGAAGATATTGAGGAAGAAGATAAAGTTTTCCCGGATATCAATATTGATGATTGGCGAAAATAAAAAATACTAATTTAACTTAAGCATTCCTAGTTTTACTTTTAGAGGTGAATTAATAAACATCTTACTCATCACGTAAATTAGTCTTGGAAGTGGAAGTGTGTTAGTAAGAAAACCTACCCATTCGTTGGTCGATAATCTAAAGAAATTTGAGAAAAAGCTTCTTAATCTACTTTCATCAAAACTCATCAGTCTTCTTAAACCATATTGGTAAAGTTTATGCCTTTGTATTAACTCGTAAGGCCATAGGATCTCCCAACCTTTTGTTGCTAGTTCAAGAGAACTGAGATTAGGTTCTTTTAAAAAAATTGCTAATTTTTTTGCAAGGAGTGGAGATCTTCTTAATAAAGATCCGATCATGTATCCTGATGCAGGATGCACCATGCTTGCAGACCCTCCAAAACCAAGTACAAATTGTTTTTTAAATGGAAGGGGTAAATTCATTGGGAAAAGGCAATTCTCTTCATGGAAAATTTCACTTACCTGAATGCCCTTACTATTTAATCTTTTAAAAAGTCTTTTTTTGAGATTCTCTTGGGATAAGGCAGGATAACTAGCTAATGATGTTTCTTCAACAAAAAAAGTTTCATTTCCAAGATCCATTGCATAAAGAAAGGATGGAGATGATAACTTTTCTTCATTATTTAAATGATTTGGACGAAAATCCATTAAAACAAACTGATCCTTATTAACTGGTGGTGATGAAAATTTACCGACAATCCCATACGCAGCTTGCTGAGCGATTTCATTTTGGACTGGTCTTTTTATGAAATTACTTTTATGACCACTTGCGTCAATGACTAACCTCGCCTTTATTCTTAGACCTGAAAAACAAATCACTTCAGATAGTTTATTTATCTCTTTAATATCTTTTGCTGTTTCATTCAACCATTCAATCCCGTTACACTTTTTTAAAAGTTCATTTTGAAAAGCTTCTTGATTTATCAAACCATAATCGTAATTATGGTTTGTAGGATTATCTCCCTTTTTATTTTCGCCATTTCCAAAAAAACTAACTGTTTTGCACCACCGATGAGATAACAAAGACTCTAATCCTAATTCCTCTAATTCAGAAGCCCAAATACCATATGTATTTTCCCATTTTTCATTTGGAGATTTAGTTGATATGCCCTTTATATTTAGATTTTGCTTGGCTAATTCTGAAGCCAAGCATAGTGCTGCAGGCCCGGAACCTAAAATTAGAATATCAAGTATTTCCATATAATCTAATAAACCATTTTCTTTTAATTTTCTTTACCTTGGTTGAATTGATCTGTTTCTTCCGTTTGTTCATGAGGAACTAATACAACTTCTGATAAATGATCACCCTCATCTAATCGTTGTAATTTTACTCCAGTAGCGGCTCTAGATTGCTGGGATATTTTATCTGCTTTTGTTCTCACAATTACGCCTTTTTCGGTCACAAAAAGTAATTCTTCACCTTCTCCAAGGACCTTCAAACAAACTAATACATCGTCTTTAATTCTGAATTTTATCGCTCTCAAACCCATACCTGCTCTTTTTTGTAATCTAAATTGAGTTACAGGGACTCTTTTACCTAGTCCAAGTGCACTGGCTATTAGTACCCAAGGACCATCTGAAGAGTTAACTTCAAGATTTTCATCAGACTCTTTCGCGAGATCTTCACTTTTAGTTAATTGATCAATTAAATCGGATGTTAAAACATCCATAGATACAAGATTGTCTCCATTTCTAAGGTTCATAGATTTAACCCCCCTTGCCGTCCTGCCTAGTGGCCTTAATTCGTTAATATCTAGTCTGAAATGAATCGCCATTCCTGCTCTTGATCCAATCAAAACACTGTCACCTTCTTTTGATAATCTAACCCAAGTTAAAGCGTCTCCATCCTCAAGATTTATTGCTATTAAACCATTTGATCGAATTTTTGAGAAAGCAGAAAGTGAAGTTCTTTTTATAAATCCAGCCTTGGTTAGCATTAATAGATAACAATCATTATCAAAAGAATCTACTGCAACCAGCGAGGTTATTTTTTCTTCTCTTGGTATTGGGAGAAGTTGAACTGATGGAGTACCTTTAGCTGTTCTGCTACTCATGGGAACTCTATATGCTGGCAGAGCATAAGATACCCCTCTATCACTAAAAAGCAAAAGAGTATCATGATCATTACAGCTTATAAATAGTTTTACTTCATTATCTTCTTGTGTCTTTGTTCCAGCTTTACCTCTAGACCCACGACTTGTAGATTCGAATTCATTAACAGGCATTCTTTTTAGATAACCTGCTTCAGTCAATAAAACTACAGATCTGTCATTAGCGATAAGATCAATATCATCTAGACCACCGCCTAAATCCAGAATTTCTGTTTTTCTTGGGGATGAAAATCTTTCATCGATTTTATTAAGTTCCTCAAGAATAATTTCAAAAATTCTTTCTTTACTATTCAATATTTGCTGATATAGGTTGATTTTTCTGGTTAACTCATCATGTTCCCCTTTGATTTTATCTGCTTCTAGTGCTGTTAATCTTCTTAATTGCATTTGTAAAATAGCTTCTGCTTGTGTGGCAGATAACTCATGATCAGTTTGTAATTTTTCTCTAGCTGAAACTGTATCTTTTGCTGATCTTATTAAATTAATTATCTCATCCATAGCACCCAATGCTAATAAAAGACCTTTTATAATATGATCTCTCTCTTCAGCCTTTTTTAATAAAAATCTTGTTCTGCGCCTTATTGTCTCCACTCTGAAGTCTAGAAATACATCTAACATTTTCCTAAGTGAAAGTGTTGTCGGCTCTCCTTTTACTAAAGCAAGGATATTTGCACTAAAGTTATTTTGTAAAGGTGTCAACTTAAATAAATTATTTAAAACTACTTGTGGGTAGGCATCCCTTTTAAGTTCAATAACAATCCTCATTCCGTCTCGATCACTTTCATCTCTAATATCAGAAATACCTTCTAATTTTTTTTCATTAACCAAGTCAGCAATTCTTTCTATCAATGCAGCTTTATTCGTTTGAAATGGAAGTTCTGTAATTATTACTGCATCTTTTTCTGCCCTACCACTGGATTTAATTTGCTCAATATTTGCTACACCTCTCATGGTTATTGAACCTCTCCCTGTCTTGAAAGTTTCTCTGATACCATCTCTTCCTAAAATTTGACCACCTGTGGGAAAATCAGGACCCTTAATTATTTCAAAAAGTTCTCTATCTTCAATCGAAGGGTTATTGATGATTGATTTAAGACCATTAATTAATTCCCCTAAGTTATGAGGTGGAATATTAGTTGCCATTCCTACTGCTATTCCAGACGATCCATTTAGTAGTAGTTGAGGAATCCTAGCAGGTAAAACTGTTGGTTCTTGTTGAGAACCGTCAAAATTGTCGGCGAAATCTACAGTTTCAGATTCAATATCCTCTAATAAACTTTCATCTGTAAGAGACTGTAAACGAGATTCTGTATATCTCATTGCTGCTGGAGGGTCGTTATCAACAGAACCAAAGTTTCCATGGCCATCTATTAGTGGCATCCTCATAGAGAAATCCTGCGCCATCCTAACCAAAGCATCATAAACAGCAGTATCTCCATGAGGGTGGTATTTACCAAGTACTTCTCCAACAACTCTTGCACATTTTCTGTATGGTCTACCGCTAGTTAAACCAAGTTCGTACATTGCATAAAGAATTCTTCTATGAACAGGTTTCAATCCATCTCTTGCATCTGGAAGAGCGCGTCCGACTATAACGCTCATTGCATACTCAAGATATGAGCGAGACATCTCGTTTCTTAGATCAGTTTGAATAATTCGGTCGTTATCTTCGCTTGATTCTGAGTTATCAGCATCTAAAATATCAGACATATAAAAATCCTTTCTTTAATAATAATCGCTGATTGTCATAATGAATAAAAAAAAATATTTTTTTAATTCCCAAATACTCACATTTACACACAAATCAAAATAAAACCTGTTGTTTTTGAATAAACCTTGGCTTATTACCCCTTTAGTTGTTAATTTATTCAGAATAAAGAGATAAATTCCGTGAATATTGAACTTGGTTTAAATAAAAAAGTCAGAAGGGCTTATGGCATTGATGAAATAGCTTTAGTCCCGGGGAATAGAACACTTGATTACGATTTGACTGATCCTTCTTGGACAATAGGTGATCTCAAAAGAGAAGTTCCTATTGTAGCTAGTGCCATGGACAGTGTTGTCGATGTCAATACGGCTGTAGAGCTTACCAAATTAGGTTCCATAGGGGTCATTAATATGGAAGGCATACAAACAAGATATGAAAATCCTGATGAAATATTGAATCAAATAGCATCAGTCGGGAAGAATGATTTCGTTCCATTAATGCAGAAGATATACAGTGAACCTGTAAAGGAGTCACTGATTTTACAAAGAATAAATGAGGTTAAAGAAGGAGGAGGTATAGCTGCTTTTAGTGGGACTCCTCAAGCGGCTATTAAGTTTAAGGAAACACTTAATAATTCCAAAATAGATTTATTTTTTCTTCAAGGAACAGTTGTTTCAACTGAACATCTTGGTATGGAAGGAAAGGAAACCTTAAATATTAAAGATCTCTGCCAATCTATGAATGTCCCAGTTGTGGCTGGCAACTGCGTCACATACGAAGTTGCAAAACTTCTGATGGAAGCTGGAGTCTCAGGATTAATGGTTGGTATAGGGCCTGGCGCGGCATGTACCTCAAGAGGAGTATTGGGAATTGGAATCCCTCAAGCAACTGCAATCGCTGATTGTAGTACGGCAAGAAATGATTACTTTAAAGAAAGTGGTCGTTATATTCCTATTCTTGGCGATGGTGGAATTGTGACGGGTGGAGATATTTGTAAATGCTTAGCATGCGGTGCAGATGCTGTAATGATTGGATCCCCAATAGCCAAATCATCAAATGCTCCAGGTAAAGGATTTCACTGGGGTATGGCTACTCCTAGTACTGTATTGCCAAGGGGCACAAGAATTGAAGTTGGGTCCACAGGATCCTTAGAAAGGATAATTAAAGGACCAGCCATACTTGATGATGGGACACATAACTTATTGGGAGCCATTAGAACATCAATGAGTACTCTTGGGGCAAAAAATATTAAAGAAATGCAAGAAGTTGAAATAGTTATTGCACCATCACTTCTTACAGAGGGTAAGGTTTATCAAAAAGCTCAGCAGCTTGGGATGGGAAAGTAGTTTTTTTAGAGAAAGTTATAAAACCTTAGTGAATTATGCATTAAATTGAACAATCTTCATGTTAGGAGTTATTATTAAATGATGGGGGTAACCCCATACTCCTCACACACTAAATCGCCCGATTAATCGGGCTTTTTTTAGACATTTTGTTACTTATATTATTTTATCTGTAATGAAATCATCACTTAAAAGAATTGCCTGCTAAATTTTCAAAAGGAATACTTAAATTATGTCATCAGCTCCAGCCGTAACTGATTCTTCATTTGACAAAGATGTACTGCAAAGTGATCTACCAGTATTGGTTGATTTTTGGGCACCATGGTGTGGTCCATGTAGGATGGTTGCACCAGTTGTAGAAGAAATCTCAAAAGACTTTGAAGGTAAAATTAAAGTTTTTAAATTAAATACAGATGAGAATCCAAATGTTGCCAGTCAATATGGAATTAGAAGTATTCCAACATTAATGATCTTTAAAGGAGGGCAAAAGGTTGATACCGTTGTTGGGGCTGTGCCTAAAGCAACTCTTTCGAGCACTTTAACCAAGCATTTATAAATTTAAAAGCTTTGCACAAAATTGGACTTATAGATTATGGGATGGGCAATATCCATTCTGTAACAAAATCTTTAGAAAGTCTTGGGGAAGAAATAACTTTAATTAAAAACTTTAATGAGTCTAAACTTTGTAAAGCGATAATACTTCCTGGAGTTGGAGCATTTGACCCCGCGATGAATAATCTTATAGACACGGATTTGATAACTGATTTGAAAAATTGGATTAAAAGTGGGAAGTCTTTTTTGGGAATATGTTTAGGTCTCCAACTTCTTTTTGAATCTAGCGATGAAGGAGAAGTTCAAGGGCTTGGAATTTTAAAAGGAAAAATACAAAAAATACCTAACATTGTTAACCAAAGAATCCCACATATGGGTTGGTGCCAGCTTTTACCTACAAAAAAAAATACTTTATTAGAGCTTGAAGAATTAAATAATTGGGTCTATTTTGTACATTCTTATCATGCAATCCCAAATGACTCAAATATTATTGCAGCTCAGGTTGATTATGGTTCTGAAAAATTAACTGCAATGATTGAGAATGATAATTTATTGGCTTGTCAATTTCATCCAGAAAAATCTGGTAAAACTGGTGAAAAACTTTTGAAAAGATGGCTAAGCAATATTCAATAACAAATGATTACGGATGAAGACTAACTTAAAATTAATAGGTGGTAAAAAACTCCAAAGTCCAAATAATATTCACACGAGGCCTACAACTTTGAGAGTTAGAGAGGCTGTATTTAATATTTTGAACAACAGAGTTAAAAATAGTAACTGGTTAGATTTATTTAGTGGAACAGGAGCGATATCTTGTGAAGCATACAATCATGGGGCAAAGAAAATAATTGCAGTTGAGAAAAACAAAATCAATTCAAAAATTTGTTTAGAAAATTTACTCTCGTTGGAGAATATAGAAAATAGGAGAAATGATATTGATGTTATTTGTAAAGACGTTTTGAAATGGACAAAACCACATTATGAGAGAAACTTATCACCTAGGAATATTGAATTAAATAAATTAAAATTTGATTTTGTTTATCTAGATCCTCCATATGATGTGGATTTCCATGAAATAGTTTTAAATCAATTATTCAATTGTAATTTTTTAAAAAAAGATTCAATAGTTATTTGTGAACATTCTCCAAACCTTTCTATTCAAAAAAGTACTTTATGGGAAACTATAGATGTAAGAAACTATGGCCAGTCAAGATTAACATTTTTAATCAATGTCAAGCATCCCTGAACCTCTTCTGTATTGATTCCATGCACTTACGAATAATCCAAGAAGAGTTATTGGGACTAAACCTAAAACAATTCCACAAAGAAGAGGCTCGATCATTTTTTTGCCTTTTTTGAATTTCTTATTCACAATTGTTACATAGAGACTATTTATTGTGTCAACATCTTCATCAACTGCAGCAGAAAGAGACTTTAAAAGAGAAATCTTAAAAATTGTTTACATATTATTTGGAGTTTTATTGACTTGCTTTTTAATATTTTTCGTAAATCATCATGAAAATAACAAATATATTATTGAAACTCTTGAGCTTAATGGTTCTGTTGAAGAAGGAGATGCTCTTTTTAAGATAAATTGTGTTGGATGTCATGGAATTGCAGCAAGAGGATTAGTGGGCCCAGATTTACACTCAATAA
>QCBL01000006.1 GCA_003281625.1 Prochlorococcus sp. AG-347-I04 | reverse complement strand
CTGAATCCAAGGATAAATATCATAATTAATCCATATACCTTTTTGCCAATATATGTCATCCTCAATAAGATCTTTCAACACGTTTACATCATTAGCATTAAAAATCCCAAACAAATATTTGGTACATTTTGTTGGCCCTAATGTAACAAGAATATCGCGATCCTTTAAGTTTTTAAGTCTATTAAGATGTTCTTCGCGAAATGGTTCCCTTTTAGAAATTGCATCTTCACAGTACCTTCCAAAAACTACAAACTTTTCCATTTTTAAATATAAATAATAGAATAAATATATACTCAATAATTGCATATATTACACGCAAATTGCTATGTTATTTAATACAACTTTCTTTTTAATTAATTATGCTAACTGGTAGCGAACTCCTTGCAAAAGTTAAAGAACTTGGTGATGTTAGCAAATCTGACCTAGTTCGCGCCTGTGGGTATGTTTCCACTAAGAAAAACGGAGGTGAACGCTTAAACTTTACTGCTTTTTATGAAGCACTTTTAGAAGCAAAAGGGGTAAATCTTGGTGATTCTGGAGTTGCGGGAATTGGGAAAGGTGGAAGAAAACTTAGTTATATAGCTACAGTTCAAGGCAATGGAAATCTTCTGATTGGGAAAGCATATACAGCACTTCTTGATTTAAAAGCAGGTGATGAATTCGAAATTAAGCTCGGAAGAAAACAAATCAGATTATTACCTACAGAAGAATCTTAAAAACAAGAATAAATTGGATATATCATTTTTAATTAATTTTCTATAATTAATTCTTTTATGTACAAATTATCTTTTATTTATTTTTTTTGATCAGCAGCTAAACGCATTTCTTTACAAAATTGACCAACTTGATCGACAACATCTTTTTCACTTGAACTAGAAATTCGTTTTACAAATGCACTCCCAATAATTACTCCATCTGCTCCCCACTCACGAACTTTATTAACATGTTCTGGAGTGGATATTCCAAAACCAACCGCAATTGGTTTGCTATTTACATCTTTTAATTTAGAAATAAGATTTTCTACTCTATTTTCCATTTTGTTCCTCTCACCAGTGACACCTGTAACACTTACTAAATAAGTAAAGCCTTTTGTATGATTTGATATTTGTTTCATTCTTTCAAAAGGAGTAGTTGGAGCTACCAATAAAATTAAGTTCATAGAATGGTTACTGACTATTTCAGAAAATTTATAAGCTTCCTCTAAAGGGAGATCAGGAACTATTAGTCCAGAAACGCCAGCATTAAATGACATTTCACAAAACTTTTCAAAGCCAAAACTTAGTAATGGGTTTAAATAAGAAAAAAGGATGATGGGGATATTCAGCTTACCTTTTAAAGACTCTAAAAGAAAAATTACTTTTCTTAAGTTAGTACCTGACTTTAAAGCTCGAGATGCCGCCACTTGAATAACAGGTCCGTCTGCAAGTGGGTCGCTGTAAGGGATACCTAATTCAATAAGGTCAGCTCCATTTTCTTGTAACTTTAATAGAATCTGAGACGTTATTTCAATATTAGGATCTCCGGCCATTATAAAAGGCATCAAAGCTAATTTTTTATTTTTTTTTAAATCACAAAACGTCTCATCTACCTTAGATAAAGATTCATTTTGAGTAATTTGCATTTTGTATTCTTTCATGATTTTTAGATATTTTTCTATGAAAAATTTATGGATTTTTCTCTAAATCTTCCATTAGTTTTTGCTGCTCTTCCTTTGACAATGAGTTGAATTTTCTTTCTAGTTTATCACTAACAACTTTTTCATACTCTTTTCTATAACGCTTCCTTTGTTCCATAAAAGTCATTTTTCCATTTACAACTCTATAAACATAAGATGTTACCCAAGTAATGACAATCAAAATCAAGATACAACTTGAGAGAGTAGTGGCCGTAAAATCGTTGATACCAATTTGCGGTACAAATTCATAACTAATTAATCCTATTAATGAAATAAATAAACCTATTAGTATAACTTTACCTTTAGTCAATTATTTACCCTTTAGCACTTCCTTTTAGTCTGAGATTTAAAAATGGAGAAAATAAAATTAAACCTGGAAAGAAAAGAAATACAAGTCCATAAACTCCTAATCTTTCAAATTTGCCCATAATATTCCATCTATTATTCATCCAGTAAAATAGTAACAATGGAATAACCAATAAATAGGCAGAAATAATTCCAATGTAAGCAATTAAAGTAGCAAATGAATTATTGAAAAAACTTTCCATTTTGATTTATGGTTGCTTAGTTAAAAAATAACATTTATTGGAAGTTATCGTTAGAACTAAAAATAAATAATTAAATAATGGGAGTGGGGGGACTTGAACCCCCACGAGCTAAATCGCTCGACGGATTTTAAGTCCGGCGCGTCTACCAATTCCGCCACACTCCCATATGGAATTTGCGCTATTTAATCGTAGCCGAAAGTAACCCATTTAACCAAGAAAAATTGGAATATTTACACTTTTAATTTTCAGATTAAATCTAATATTTTAATTAATTATCCCTTCTACATGCCATTGTAAAGTTTCACCTGCATGAAATGGTTTTATTTGTCCCACAATATTTTTTTCTTCAACAACATCAATAAATTCTCTAATCTTATTAGGTCTAGACACTAATTTTAATTTTTCTTTATTTGGGAGCAAATTATAAAAATTAGGGCCATTCAAACTAGCAAACTTTTCAAAATTATCTAGAGCATTCTCCTCTTCGAATACCGTTAAATAGCTCTCTATTGCTACTGGCGAATTAAAAATACCTGCACATCCACAAAAAGCCTTCCATTTCCTGAGATGTGGAGCAGAGTCAGTTCCTAAGAAAAAACATTTTTCTCCACTTGTTGCAGCTTTCCTTAAAGCGAGTCTATTATTTTCCCTTTTAGCAACTGGTAAGCAGTAAAAATCACTATTTAAGCCTCCAAAAAACATTGCATTTCTATTTATATGCAAATGATGTGGGGTAATAGTAGCTCCAATATTATTTTCTCGAACAAAATTCACTGCATAAGAGGTAGTTATATGTTCTAAAACGATTTTTAATTTTGGAAATCTTCTAGTTATTTGAGAGAGTTCTTTATCTATAAATACCTCTTCTCTGTCGAATACATCTACTTCAGAATCAGTCACTTCACCATGAATTAAAAGAGGCATTCCAGAATCTTGCATTAATTCAAATATCTTATATAGATTTTCTATTTTCCTAACTCCATGACTGGAATTTGTTGTGGCATTAGCAGGATATAATTTTGCTGCGAAAAAGATATTATTTTTAAAACCATTTATTAGTTCCCCTTTATCAGTCTCATCTGTGAGATAAATTGTCATTAGGGGCTCAAACTTAGAACTTTCTGATAACGCTTCAACAATAGATTTCTTATAAGAAATAGCGCTATTGATTGATGTTATGGGACTTTTAGTATTTGGCATGACAATGGCTCTTCCAAAATATTCAGAAGTAAAATGAATGATATTTTTTAATACAAGACCTTCTCTTAAATGTAAATGCCAATCATCAGGTTTTATTATGGTTAAGGTCTTCAAGATTTTTTCTATTTAATCAATTTTAACAGCAAATTAAAATTGACAATAAATTATAGATATTCGAGGATAGTTATTAACCAATTATGAAAATTTTTACTATCTAAATAAAAGCCTAAATATGAGTAATTTTTTATTTCCAATAATAGAAATATTTTTAGGCATAGTTCTACTTTTTGCTGGAGGAGAGTTCTTTATTCAAGGAGCCATATTTTTATCTTTAATTTTAGGAATACCTCAAATAGTTATTGGTTTAACCGTTGTTTCTCTAGGAACAAGCTCTCCTGAGTTACTGGTAAGTTTAAGTTCAATTTTTAAAGGCAGTGATTCGCTTGCGGCAAGCAATGTAGTTGGAAGCAACATTTTTAATGTTCTCGTTGTTTTGGGTATAAGCTCATTAATAACACCTCTTAAGGTAAAAAGCAGAATAGTCAGAAGAGATGTACCTCTTTTAATGGCAATTTCTTGCGCAGTTTGGGCTATGACATCTACAGGCTTATTAACATTGCAAGCAGGAGTATTTCTAATATTTTGTTTAATCATAAATACAATATGGGAAATCAATACCATCAATGAAAAAGGAGAGGAGGCTAAAGATGCTGAACCAGAGATAGAAGAATTAAAAGATAACCATAAAGCGAAGATTAATATTTTTCTAAAGTTAATGTTGGGAATATTTCTTTTAAGCTTTGGTTCAAATATT
The DNA here is from genome assembly GCA_003281625.1 of Prochlorococcus sp. AG-347-I04. Taxonomy (GTDB): domain Bacteria; phylum Cyanobacteriota; class Cyanobacteriia; order PCC-6307; family Cyanobiaceae; genus Prochlorococcus_A. The sequence goes on along the minus strand of QCBL01000006.1, from coordinate 74,428 downwards.
TTAGTAAATGGTTCTCAAACGCTTGCTACTCTTTTGGGTGTAAATGAAATAGTTATTGGTTTAACTATTGTCGCAACTGGAACATCTTTACCAGAATTAGTAACTTCAATAATTGCTGCATTTAAAGGCAAAACAGATCTTGCGATTGGGAATGTAATAGGAAGCAATTTGCTCAATCAACTTCTAATCCTTGGAAGTTGCAGTATTTTTTCAGGATTTAAAGGTTTAGTAATTGAAGAAAGTCTCATAAAAGTTGATTTACCTTTTATGGTGTTAACTACCTTTGCTTGCCTACCAATTTTCTGGAGCAAAGGGAAAATCACCAGAATTGAGGGATTTATTTTGCTTAATCTTTATATTTTCTACATTCTCGATAAGATACTTTTCCTGAATGGATTTTACTTCCTTTCTGAATTAAGGATAGGTTTATTTGTTTACTTTGTGTTACTTATAGTGTTTTTGATTGTCCAAGAAAAATTAAAATTTTCAAATTCATAATTTTATCCATACATTGTTACAAATTCTTCTGAGATGGTTGGGTGCAAAGCCATAGTAATATCAAATTCTTTTTTTGTTATCCCTGCATTTAATGAAATTGATGCCATTTGAATAATCTCAGATGATGTTTCTCCAAACATATGACATCCTAGGACTTTGTCAGTTAGCTTATGAACTACAATTTTCAACATACATTTTGATTTATTCTTTTTAAAAGTATTAGACATAGGAGTAAATTTGCATTTGAAAATTTTTATATTTTTTTCAGAGTAAATCTCTTTAGCTCTTTTCTCACTTAAGCCAACTGTTGAAATTTCTGGAATAGTAAAAACGGCCTTCGGTATATATTCATAATTTACTTTTCTTTTTTGGTTATTAAAAAAATTATCCGAAAAAACTCTCCCTTGTTCTATTGCTACTGGAGTTAAGTTTGGTTTATTTATGATATCGCCGACTGCAAAAATGTTTGAGTTGCTTGTTTGATTGAGTTCATCAACATCTAAATATTGGCCATCCATCTTTAGATTTAAAAAATCTAAATTTAAAGGCAAAAGATTTGGTTCTCTCCCTGTCGCAATAAGGATATTATTAGTTAAGAGTTTTTCCCCCGAGTCTAGAGTAGATTCCAGATTTCCATTTACTCTTTTGATAGACTTTAATTGGTTATTGGAGATTATATTGATTTCAGTAAAAGTAGGCGATTCCACTAGGCATGAAGAAAGATCCTCATCAAAACCGTTAAGTAAATGTTGACCTCTAATTAATTGAGTTACTTCAGTACCTAAATTTCTAAAAATAGAAGCAAATTCACAAGCAATATATCCTCCTCCTACTATTAATAATGATTCGGGAAACTTTTCTAATTCAAAAATATCATCACTATTCCATGCCAAATCTACACCAGGAATATTCAATTTCTTTGGTTTACCTCCAACTGAAATAAGAATTTTTTTTGAACTTACTTTATTTTTAATTTTCTTCGTTTTTGGACAAATAATTTCTAATTCATTTTGAGTAGCAAATCTTCCTAAACCCTCAAAAACAGTTACATTCAATTTTTTTAAAGAATTTCTATGTAAATTACTCAATCTAGAAACCTCATCTCTAATATTATTCAATAAAATATTTGATTCAAAATTAATACCTTCATTTTTTAATCCATATCCTTCAGAAGAATCCATATTTTTTTTACTTTTAGCTGCATAAACCATCAATTTTTTAGGAACACATCCCCTAATCACACAAGTTCCTCCTATTTGATTTACTTCTATGATTGCCACTTTTGCTCCATAACTAGCCGCACGTTTAGCCGCAGCGAGTCCTCCAGATCCAGCGCCAACAACAATTAAATCAAATTCAAATTCCAAGGCTTTTTAAATCAATTATCATAACGTTAGTTTATAGCTTTAATTCAAATAATGAATGGGATTTTGACATGGGATGATTTTAATAAATTTAAATTTGAAGATCTTGATAGAGTCCATGGTATAAATAATTCTTACACAAATTTAAGATTATTTGGGCATAGTGAAAAAGATATATTAGTTACCTTCTATAGGGATAGGCATTCTTGGTGTCCTTACTGTCAGAAGATATGGTTATGGCTTGAATTTAAGAGAATTCCATACAGAGTCAAAAAAATAAATATGTTTTGCTACGGTCAAAAAGAAAGTTGGTTCCTTGAAAAAGTCAGATCGGGGAAATTACCTGCAATAGAATTTAAAGGGCAAGTTATAACTGAAAGCGACGATATCATTGCTTATTTAGAAAATCAATTTGGAGCACTTGGATCTTTTTTAACATCTAATCACCTTACCAAAATTCGAGAATTAGAAAGAGAAATTTTCAGATCTTGGTGTAATTGGCTCTGCCGAGACAGCTTTAATTTTATAGATAACTCTTTTAGAAAAAAAAGTTTTAAAGAATCCATTTCAAAACTCGATGAAATCTTAAGTAGATCAAAATCAGGTTTTCTTGATCCATCAATATCTAATTCGGGTGATATAGAGCCTGGCGTTGGAGATATAATTTTTATTCCATATATAGAGAGAATAAATGCATCACTAATTTATTATAAAGGGTTTAATTTAAGATCTAACTACCATCATGTAGATAACTGGCTTACACTTTTTGAAGGGACAAGTGCTTATAGAGGCACTCAAGGAGATTTTCATACTCACTCTCATGATTTACCTCCACAAATGGGTGGATGTTATAAAGAAAGTAATGAACAACAGATTTTTTTCTCTGAACTTATTGATACTGGAAAGGGTCTAGGTAATTATGAATTAAATAAAAATTATGACTCAAAATATTTCGCTAAAATTGCTCTTGAAAGAGTGATAAAACATAAAAACAATTTACTAAAAGTAAACCCATACAATAAAGAATCCTTTGAAGAATCTTTGAGATCAGCTTTGACCCATATGATCACAGGGGAAGTAATAATCCCAAAAAAACTTTCAGGGATCTCTGTAAAATACTTAAAAAATAGAATCTCAGTTCCAAGAGATATGCCAATTATTTCAGCAAGGTTATTAAGACAATCACTATATAAAATTGAATCTCTTGGTGATATTAAAGAGATAGATGAGATACCTTTCAGACATAGATATGATCAAGATCCTAGAAATTTTATTTCTAATTTACAGTAAAACTATAAATTTTTTCTTGAATCTATTTGAAGTAAATCCCTTATTTTTTGAACTTGACTTGCAATATTGGGATCAATAGACAATTTTTTTTCAACTTGTTCAATAGCATACATAACAGTTGTATGGTCTTTGCCCCCAAACTCATCTCCAATTCTTGGAAGGCTTAGATTTGTTCCATGTCGCATGAGATACATGCCTATTTGCCTAGCTTGACTAACTGGTTTTCTCCTACTTGAACTAATCAATTCATCAGTAGAAACTTTAAAGAAATCTGACACTTTATTAATAACTTGTGTTGGAGTAACAACTACTCCAACACTATTTGGATCAAGCATTGGAGCAATTGATTGGACTGTCATTGGCAAGCCTGTAATCGATGCAAATGCTACAGCTCTAGTAAATGCTCCTTCCAATTCTCGAATATTCGAAGTGAATCTTCCTGCTATAAATTGAATTAAATCTCTGGGAAGACTCATACTCTCTTGTTCTGCCTTTTTTTGAAGAATGGCAGTCCTCGTCTCAAGGTCAGGTGGTTGAATATCTGCAGTCATACCCATTGAGAACCTAGAAATTAATCTCTCTTGAATTCCCGATAATTGATTTGGGGGCCTATCACTTGCAATAACTATTTGACTTCCCGATTCGTGAAGAGCGTTAAAAGTATGAAAGAATTCTTCCTGTGTATACTCTTTTCCTTCTAAGAACTGTATATCGTCTATTAAAATCAAATCTACATTTCTATATTTATCTCGAATAGCTGTCATTCCATCTCTACGAATACCGCTAATAACATCGTTAGTAAAAGTCTCAGTGGATACATATTTTACTTTTGCTTCTGGGTCTATTTCTACTCGATAATGTCCTATTGCTTGCATTAAATGAGTCTTACCAAGACCAACTCCACCACAAATAAATAATGGATTGAATTCTCTTCCTGGAGATTCGGCGACGGCTAAAGCTGCGGCGTGAGCCAACCTACTATTTGGACCTACAACAAATCTTTTAAATACGTAACGTAAATTTAAACCGTTAGGATTTTTGAAATGATTTTTTGAAGGATTATTTTGTTTAATACTAGAAAAAGATCTTGCTTTATGATTAGCGTTCTGCCCTTCAGGTTTCTCTTCACTTATTAAATCGCTAGTGGTATTTGTTTCAGATTTAAAAACAACTTTTACATCATAGCCGCAGATTTCCTTTGCAGCTTTTTCAATAGTTTCACAATAATTCTTTCTTAGCCAATCACTGGAAAATGTATTTGGAGCAATTAAAGTTAAAAGACCATTCTCGAAACAGTTAAATTTAGCAGGCCTTATCCATGTCTCAAATGAAGGCTTACTTAAAGTCTTTTGTAGTGATTGTTGAACTTCCGCCCAAATAGGATTTGTTGCTTGCAAAGTTTTATTCTCTAGATTATTAATCTAGTTGGAATTTAATAATTGGCCATTATCAAATCACAAGATCACGACAAATTTAAAATTACTTAACAAAGCAACAACTAAATTTAAAAAGAAAAAATTTTATATTTTTTTAATAGATATATAATTATTTTAAATCTCACTAAAGTATTGGATAAAGCATTACTTATTATCATGGCAAAATGGCATGGTTTTGGGAGATGTAAAACGAGATTATCAAAAGATATAGGTAAAAGTAATTCTGCAAAAGTACAAAGTGTGATGACCAAACACACTGTTTCAGTCGCAAAATTTCTCCAGGAAAAAAAACTTATTGATATTTCTATCGCTATGTCTGGTTTAGGAGCAGGTAATTGTAGAAGATGGTCTAGAGAATTAGGCATTAAAAAATTTAATTTGCAAGGCAAAGGCTGCTTGGGAGAAAAAATGAAAAGGCAAATAATTATCAACAAAAAATTTTGTGCTAGAAACAAGATCAAAAATATTATTTTTATTGGTACTGACCTTCCAGATTTATGTCATCAAGATTTATTGAATACTCTAAAAGAGCTTCAACAAAATGATCTTATTTTAGGACCATCTAATGATGGAGGTTATTGGCTTATTGGTTTATCAGACAAAATAATATCATCACATATATATTTACCTTTTATTAACATTAAGTGGGGGGCAGAAAATGTTCTTCAAAATACAATTGATAATTTTGCTCCTACAAAAATGAAATACAAGTTATTAGATAAAAAAATAGATATAGATACAATTATTGATATTGAAAATAGAAAGTAATCGACTTGTCTAAAATCTCCATTATCATTCCAACCATCAATGAAGCCAATAATTTGCCATTATTGTTATCAGACTTGTCTACTATTAATAAAGACAGGGAGATTATTATTGTTGACTGCGGTAGTGAAGATAAAACTATCGATATAGCAAATATTTATGGAGCAAAAGTATTTATATCCAAAGAAAGGAATCGAGGTTTACAATTAGATATTGGAGCTAGAAATGCAAAAGGAGACTGGCTCATATTTTTGCATGCAGACACAAGATTAGCTCATGATTGGTTTAGAAAAACAAATTCATTTTTAAAAGAAAATAAGAATAGTATTTACTATTTTAAATTTAGAATTGATCACAAAAAGATGATTTATAGAGTTCTCGAAATTCTTGTAAATTTTAGAAGTAAATATTTTAAACAACCTTATGGTGACCAAGGCTTAATAATTCATAGAACTACCTACTTTAAGAATAATGGTTTTAAAGAGATACCTTTGATGGAAGATGTAGATTTTTTAAGGAGATTAAACAATAAAAAAGATTTAAAAGAATTAAATTCACCTATTTTTGTAAGTTCAAGAAAATGGGAAAAAACTAATATTTTTCTCCAAGCTATTAAGAACTGGCATTTTAGAAGAAGATGGTTAAAAGGCGAATCTTTAAAATCTATATATTCTGACTACTACAAAAATTGATTAATTTGCATACCAAAAAGCACATTTAGAGCCTCTTGGTTCTAAAACCCAACCTTGTCTTTTATAAAAAGAAACCACTTCAGCATCAGCAAAAAGTGTTACTTTAGAAATTCCAATGTTTTTTAATTCTTTTAGGATATATTTCATTAACTCTTTACCCAATCCAAGTCCTTGATAGACAGGGTTAATAGCCACATCCCAAACGGTTGCTTCTAGAATTCCATCACCAGTGCATCTTGCAAATCCAACTAGTCTAGGGAATTTATCATCATGACGCCATAACCCAACCACTAAAATACTGAAATCTAAAGCTCTTTTCACTCTCCTTATTGGTCTTCTACTCCAACCAACAGTTTGCAAAAGTTGATCTAGTTCTATTAGATCTAAATCTTTATTTTTACTACATACAAATATTTCTTCTTTTTTTGTTTGAGTGAACTCATAAGAATTTAAACCGTAGAGATCTATCAACTCATCACTTGATACTCTGTTTGATTTTTTTATTAACGAACCTTGGTTTCTAAAAATCATTAAAAATTCGCGAATCCTTTTTGTTGAAGCTCAGAGAGCTGAAAATACAAACCCTTTTTCAATCTCAATTCACTATGTGTTCCCTCTTCAACTAATGATCCAGCTTTTAAGACTAAAATCTTATCAGAACTTTCAATAGTTGCTAATCTGTGAGCTATTACTAATGCTGTTCTTTTCGACAGAATTCTCTCAAGATCTTTCTGCAAAGTAGCCTCTGTGGAGGGATCCATAAACGCTGTTGCTTCGTCCATAATTAGAACAACAGGATTTCTTATAGCTACTCTAGCTACTGAAAGAAGTTGCCTCTCTCCAGAAGAAAGATTCCCCCCTCTTTCTCTTAATGAGGTGTTCAAACCTTCTGGTAATTTTTGCAACAAATTATCTAATCCTAATTCGTTGCAAAGATTTTCTAATTCAAGATTGTCTATATTGGCATTAAGTTTCAAATTATCAGCAACATTTCCACTAAAGATAAAGGTATCTTGTAGTACTACTCCCAACATATTTCTAAGGGTTGCTATAGGAATATCTTTTATATCTATATCATCGATTAATATTTGACCTGATTGAGGTTCATACAACCTACATAACAATCTAATTATGGTTGTTTTACCAGAACCAGTTGGTCCTACAAAAGCTACATGCTCTCCAGAATTGATCAAGAAAGATAGATTATTGAGGATATTTTCTCCCTCATTGTAGAAGAAATTAACATTCTTGAATTCAATCTTACCCTTAAACTGCTTATTTGCAGTTTGAGCATCTTTTGAAAAATTCTTTGCGGAAATAGAGTCTTGAATCTGAATTTCTTCATCCAACAATTCATTTATTCTCTCAACAGCTGTAAGGCCTCCTTGAATCTGAGTAAATCTCTCCGCAAGCTGTCTTAAAGGTTCAAAAAGTCTTTGAGAATATAAAATGAAAGTTGTTAATGTCCCTAAACCAATATTTCCAGAGGTAACAAGATACCCTCCAACTGCTAAAACCAAAGAAACTGCGGCAAGAGAAATCCACTCTATAAAAGCTGATATGCTGCTGTCATAAAATATAGTTCCATTTACCGCTTTTTTGTAAGCAACACCAGTATTAGAAAATTTCTTACTATTAAAAGATTCTCTTCTAAACATCTGAACAACTTCTAGACCTTGAAGATTCTCTTGAAAGTCAGAATTGAGTTGAGATAACTCTTCTCTTACTTGATAATTGGCCTTTCTATAGCGTTTCTGAAGCCAAATAATGAAATATGAAACTGGGATTTGAGTCAATAGTAATAAAATTGCAAGTCCTCGATCAATTGACAGCATTGTCAAAGAAATTACTATCAGACTGACGAAGTCCGCGATGACCCCAACTGCCCCACTACCAAAAACCTCGGCTAAGGCATCAACATCATTTGTTAATCTAGTTAATAATTTCCCTACAGGCATTTTATCGTGATACTTAAGAGATAAAGATATTGAATGATCAAAAAGTTCTCTTCTTATCCTTGCTGTCAAACGTTGACCCACGGCTTGAATATTGTAGGTTTGGTATCCTTGAAGAATCAACCTAAATAGAACAGTTATAAATAAAGTTACGATTATGGCATTTATTGACTGTCCAAAAAAAGTTTTACTTAGCCAAACATCTGTAGTTTCGTTCTTGAGAATAGTAATTGCTTGACCAACTAATAATGGTTGAATAGCTCCAGAGAAAGAAACAGGCAATAAAACTAACAAAATTAGATAGATTGTTTTTTTATCTTTAGTTAAATATTTACCTAATTTTTTAATCCTTCTGAAATCATTAAACATTAAGCTATTCTTCTATAGAGCATTAGTAGATTCTATTGATAAAATCGTATCTCTGAGATGATTATCATCCAACCTCATAGATAAAGGATTTCCAATTAATCTTGCAGTCGAGTAATAAAGATCATCTATTTTAATTAAACCATTCTCTTTAAGAGTCTTTCCGGTTGCCACCAAATCAACTATTGCCTCTGCCATGCCTGTAATAGGACCAAGCTCCACTGATCCTGTCAAATGAACTATTTCTACAGGAATATTTAATTCTTCAAAATAAGATCTTGCTGTTTTAATAAATTTACTCGCTACTTTACAATTCGCTGGAAGATCAGTTGGTTTGGAATAATTGCTATTTTCCTTGACCGCTAACGACATATGACAACCACCAAATCCTAAATCTAATAACTTTGCGACTTTTAATTCAGATTCTCGTAAAACGTCATACCCAACAATACCTAAATCAGCCTGACCATAACTTACATAAACAGGAACATCTCCATTTCTTACTAATAAAGCTTTTGCCCGTTTGCAATTTGATTCAAAGGTTAATGATCTATTTTTTTCGTCCAAAGCATCAGAGAAATCTAACCCAGCTCTTCTAAAAGTTGAAATTGAATCTTTTAACAGAGCTCCTTTTGGTAAAGCTATAGTAAACATAGATCAATTTCTTTCAAAGATTCTTCATTCTAAGTTAACAATGGAATTTAATAAAGCTCGAAATATAATCGGACTCAGAGTTTTAAGTGATAATGTCATTTGGTTGTGGGTAAAAGATAAATCCGTTGTAGTTGTAGATCCATCAGTTCACGAACCAGTAATTAGATATATAAATGAAAATAATTTGAACTTAGAAGCTATTTTGCAAACTCATCATCACTCAGACCATATAGGAGGGACGAGGTCTCTTATTGAAAATTGGCCAAATGTAAAGGTGATTGCTTCCTCTAAAGAAAAAAAGCGAATACCTTTTCAGAATGTATCTGTAGAGGATGGAGAAACTTTGAAAATTTTAGGCGAAGAAATAAAAATAATTGAAGTATTAGGGCATACAAGCTCACATATTGCCTTCTTTCTGAATGGGACAAATCCTATTCTTTTTATTGGTGATACATTATTTTCTGGGGGCTGCGGAAGAATTTTTGAAGGAACTTATCAACAAATGTATTCTTCATTGCAAAGAATCAAATCTCTACCAAAAAATACTCTTATATACTGTGCACATGAATATACTAAGACAAATATATTGTGGTCATTGAATCTCAAGCCTAAAGATCAAGATATTAAAAATAAACTTTCGGAAGTTGAAAAAAAACTCTCTCTTAACGAATTGACCATTCCATTTTTTCTTGATGAAGATATGAAAATAAACCTTTTCTTAAGAGCAAAAAATTTAGAAGAATTTACTTTTTTAAGAGCTAATAAAGATTTATGGGTTTAAATAGATAGGTATCTTCTTAAACAAATGTCCCCCAAACAAGTTATTAAAACATCAAACGCTCCAGATCCAGTCGGGCCTTATAATCAAGCAATAAAAGCTGGCGATTTTATCTATTGTTCTGGTCAAATCGCCATAGATCCCGCTTTAAATGAAATAACATGTTTAGGTGATATAGAGAAGGAAACTATTCAAGTTTTAAAAAATCTCGCAGAAGTTCTTAAAGCTGGTGGAGCAAAAATAGAGGATGTGATAAAAACAACTATTTACTTAACCGACTTAAGTAATTTTCAAATTGTCAATAAAATATATAGTGATTTTTTTAATGTAGAAAATCCTCCAGCAAGGGCCTGTGTGGAAGTCTCATCATTACCTAAAGGAGTTTTAGTTGAGATAGATTGCGTCGCATTTCTAGATTAATTTCTAATTATTGAGAAATTTGAAATTTGATCCAATTTTGCACCATAGTTGTATAGATTATTAGTTGATATTTCATCTTTGATCTATGTCAGCAGCAAAGCTTAATATAGATGAACTAGAAGCAGGTTATCCTTTATTTTGCAAAGCTCTTAGACTATTAATTTTAAAAGGCAACTCAGTTAAAGATATAGAAAAGACAGTTTGTTGGAGTCATCTTGAAACTTTAAATAGATGCCTACCTAGTAGATATAAAGCCCCTACGTATTTAATGGCATTAATCAAAAGAGATATTGCCAAGCCAAGTAATTATTAAGAAGGACTAATCCTCTAAATAAAATTTATCAATATCCTTTGAAAATTCCTTTTCCTTATTTGATATTTCTTTATTATCTAAAAATATTGAAAGACTTACAAAATTCTTACCGAAGCTGATATTTGGAAATATATCCCTATCTTTACATAATTTCTCAATTTCCCCCATGAATTTACTAATTTTTGAGTAATGATCAAATTCAAATCTTTTTTCAATCCTCAAAGGTGATTCTCTTTCTTTCCACATTACATTCTTTATTCAAGACTAATATTTACACTATACCTTCAACACAGTTTCTAAATAAATTTTTGAAGTTAAAATTTTTAGTCACTCTCCCAGAAATCAATAATACCACCAATTGTTAAATCGGTTTGAATTTCTGGATTAGGGCAAGCAAATCTAGCGGCAGAGCCACTAGAAGTAAAAACCCAGTTACCTTCTCTGGCACCAACAGGATCAACAGCAACTAATTTCTTTCCTTTATTATTTTCTAAAATTCGTAAATTCATATAACCTAAGCCAGCGACTCTTTGAGTACAAACCATCCTTCCTAACACCTTCATAATTTCCACAATTTCTATCCTCCTTTTTTATGACTTATCAGGATCCCAATGATCAATTATTCCAACAATCGTCAAATCACTTGGATAAGATTTGCTTCCCGCTGCTTCCCTAGCAGCAGAACTTCCAACACAAATAACCCAATCTCCTGGCTTACAACCAACAGCATCTACCGCAACCTTACTTGAAGAACCATCCAAAACAACTTGTAGATGTTTATGTTCAAAACCAGGAATCCTATTGGTAGAAACAAGTGGTTTTACAACCTTACAAATTAACATAATTAGTGAGCCTCCTCTGTTTTTTTATCTAAAGACATTCCAATAATTTGGGCGGAATGAATGTTGTCTCTATCTCTAATAGTAGAGCAAGTATGCAACAAACCTTGATCAACTAAATTTTTATACCTAATTGATATCGCATTATTAACCCTTTCACAATCTTTTATTGCCCTCTCTTTTGCGCCGGGTACTTTGCCAGAGTAATCAAATCTTATTACTACTGGAATAGGTAGATCTTGAGACACATTTAGTCCAGTAAAAATCTTCACTCCTACATCTAAATCTGGAGCCCCTTCTTCGACTGTATCTAAATGAGCAAAATAAGTTAAATTTCTGAGATGTACTTCTTTAAAACCTATACCTACTCCAATAAACCTCTCTGCATGTCCAATATCTTCATAAGAACCATTATGAAAACTCTTTACATAATCAATTTGAGAAAGATTATTGACAATTAATTTATACATAAATTTTTCCAGTCCAATGAGTTTATCTTTTGAAGATTGTTTAGAGATTATTTGACAAATTTCTCTCTCTGCATCCTCTTGTGAAAAGTTTATTGTTGAATTATAAATTTCTAAAGTAGAAATAGTTTTTTCTAAATCAATCCCTCCATCACTAGTTGGAATATGTATTTTTAATGAATCAGTGTCTGTATCAAGTCCAATTAACATTAAATCCACAGAAGCACCACAGCAAAAGCTATTCTCTACGGCCTCTTTAAAAGCATATAGTTTACTTCTCCCTTCTTCTGCAGCTAACTCGTCATTACTCCCATGAGCTGCGCATCCCTGATGCAAAGGATCTACAGAACTAAAATGATAAGTTACAACTTTTAAGTACCTAGTATCTTTATAGGCTTCATTAGGGATATTCTCTCTATATCTTTTATGTTCAGTTTTTACCCATCTATTTACTGTATTTTCAATATCAAAAAGTGCACCAGCGTGAGATCTTCTTCTTACTGAACTAAAAGGTATTCTCATTACATATGCTACTGAATGAGCTAATCGACCATCCGAACAAGGAGTTATATCAAGTAAATGTATTCCACAATCTAAAAGAAATTTTTCAAAATCTTCCGCACCTTTACTCCCTGAAGCCCCTTCAAGAGGATCATTTTTAAAAAAATTGTCACTAAGTTTCTCATGCTGTTTAAAAGCACACCATGCATATAGAGCTCTCATATCAAGAGGTTTAACCCAAGATTTATCTAATACATGAAGAGGTAAATCTATTCCCAAATTTTTTCTTGATATTAACTGAGCTTTACTTATAAAATCTTCATGATGTTGTATTCGAGCAATTTCCTTTAAAGTAGGAACAATTTCATCAAAATCACTTTTTATTTTGCTTTCATACCTATTTAAATTTTCATTCTGGATACTGTTAGTTAATTTATGAGATTTTCCAGAATTACCTAAATCGTTTGATTTTTTAGTTTGTGTATGAATATTTTCCGTAAAAGTTTTCATTGGAGCTGTAGGCCCCAATGTGAAGTTCTTGGCTTTTGCCAGTCCTCTTAAAGGCATTATTTAATTACCCTCGTGCACCACCTGAAAAGGTAACAAGTTGTCCTTCACGAGTATTACCACTTGATCCAGTTATCAAGAAATCTGGCTCTTTCATTTCATCATTCCTTTTTATATCCATCACTGGCATTGCACTTGTCATGCCTGGTCTTGTAGGATTTCTTTTTCTTGCTGAAGCTCCTTCAGTACCTGTTACCCTGTTTCCTCTTGCCCAATCATCCCCTGTTATCTTCAACCCAGCGGATTGACCCTCGCCAGTAATTCTGGATTGTGCTCTCTCTTTTGAAGAATCAAATTCCTGTAAATCTTTTTTTGGGGTAAGTAGGGAATTTTTGTTTTTATCAAACCTAAATTGTTCTGTCCCTGTTACTGTGTCCTTAGCCATATCGAATGGGCCTGTAATCTTTGAGCCATTTTCATACTCATTGCCTGTTACACCATCTCTTTTTTTATCAGAGTATTTATCTCTTGAGGGAGAATTTACAGAAAATTCTTCCCATGAGCTTGAATTTTTTCTTTCACTATTGGCATAATTTTTTTCGGATGAATGATTGGAACAATTATTACCTAACTGATCTCCGCCAACATAAGGGGTGCCTGTTGGATTTAGACAAGCACCTTTGCCTGCTCCAGTCATACTTCCTCCGATACCCGGTTGTATACCAGTAAGACGTGCATTTGAGCTGCCTCCTAAATAAATCTTTCTTTTATCTTTTAATTCAGTTATTAAGTCAGAATTACAATTTTCCTCAACTTGATCTAATCCAGCATATGGTGTCCCAGTTACATTTTTGCAAGTTCCAGGTTCATCGCCAGTAACTTTCTCAGATCTACCAGTTAAGGTACCACTAATCTCATTAGCGTTATTTGAGAGACTAACTCCAACCTTCATTGCTTCAGGTTTTGGTTTGGATTTACAGAATGACTCGTATTGTTGGGAACCAATATATTCATCGCCAGTTACATTTTTACAACTTCCTGGTTCATTACCAGTAACGAATTCAGACCTCCCTACTCCTGTACCAGTTAATGCATTGCCATTTAATGTATTGTATTTCCCGACTTTTTCATGAGATCTCCCTTTAGGATTAGTTTCTGAACCAAGATATTGATCGCCTGTTAATTGATGACCAGATCCTGACTCATCTCCAGTTACAAGTGCAGATCTCCCAGGTAAAGACCCAGATACTTTTAATCCCTCAGCTGTATTACTATGTTTAACCTTTGAGGGATTTTTGGGAACTTCCCCACAATATTCCTTTGACTGATTTGCAGAACTATATTCAGTACCAGTTACATTTTTGCAAGTTCCAGGTTCATCGCCAGTAACTTTCTCAGATCTTCCGACCTCATTACCTGTGACTTTATTTCCAGCTGATGTTGAAGTTACTGAGGATCTAGTTGGCTGTTTATATTCAGGTTGATTTTGGCAAAATTGATTAAGTACTTCGGATCCCAAATACTGTGTACCTGTGACACTTCTACATGTACTAGCTTCATTACCAGTAGTTTTTAACGACCTATTAGCCTGTGTTCCAGTTACTGTTTGTCCAGAATTAGTTTCACTTTTACCAACTTTCCAACTTGCATCAGCAATATTCATTTTTGATCCATTTTTATTTGGACCACATGGTCTACATTTACCATTTCCTTTTTTTGAGGTTGCTCCAGTTTTACTTCTTAATTCCCTAACTCTTTGAGATATTTCTCTGCTTGATAAATCTGGATCTCCTCTTCTAGCTAAAGATGCTGCACTACTATTTTGTTTAGAAGCTGATTTGCCATGTTTAGATTGAGCCTCTCTTCTTGCCAAAACAATATCTCTACTTGTATTTGTGATAGGTTTTCTTTTTTGAGTTACCCTTCTTTTAATTTTAGTATTTAGAACTTTATTCTCAGAATTACCAGAATTTGATAAGTCAGGGCTTTTATCTGGAGTTATTTTAATTTCATTTACTTGGATCTTTTTATTAGCTTCTGTACGAGTTCTATCAGTTGAACTTATGGCTGATTTGCCATGAGTTGACATTGCTTTCCTTCTTTCAATTACAAGTTCTTTGCTGGATAAATTTTTAGAAAAGGATTTTTTATTCATTTTTGCTGTTGGAATATGTTTTTTCGCAGTATTTGTACTATTTTTATCAATGGAAGATTTTATCCCAGAAATTTGCATATCATCAGATGTGCGAACCCTATCTTTAGTAGTAGAAGAATTGGCAACAGCTTTTTTTCCGCTATCACTCATAGCTTTTCTTCTCTCTAATGCAATTTCTCTACTAGTTTTCATTGACATAACCTTCAATTGTGAAACTTTTTTAAAAGACTTTCTCCAAAAAATTAAGTTCTTAAGGAGAAAGTTATTTACTACGAAAAGTAGCTTTAACGTCCTTGGAAAACTACAAAAGCTGTTCCTTGACTTTGAGTGTAAGCATCGTATCCAATGATTCTTACATGATGATCAGGGTATGCTCTATGGCATGCCTCTAATTCGCTCACGATCAAGTTAAGATCTTTTTCCCCAAAGAATGGGAGTTTCCAATAAGACCAATAAGTTTGCATACATCCACTTGGATGAACATGCTCAATAACTGGACTCCAACCTTGAGCAATTATGTAGGCAATTTGGTCATATATTTCTTCCTGGGTCATCGGTGGTAAGAAACCGAATGTTTCCAGGGTTGCAACTGTTTGATAGTCGCTTACTGTGCTCTGGAAAGGCATAATTAATCAAAATGTGAATGTAATTACTCGTAAAAACGAGATTTTAATAAGTTTGAGGAGAATAAATCTTCTCAATTTCGAAACTTGAGTTAACCCTGAACATCAAGCTTGTCGACAGTGTCGAACTCGAACTTAATTTCCTTCCAAGTTTCTAGAGCAATAGCTAATTCAGGACTATGCTTAGCAGCTTCCATAAGAATGTCTCTACTCTCTTTTTCGATTTCGCGACCAGCATTGCGGGCTTTTACACAAGCTTCTAAAGCAACTCTGTTAGCTGCAGCTCCAGCAGCAGAACCCCATGGATGACCATGTGTTCCTCCACCGAACTGAAGGCAGGAATCGTCCCCAAAGATCGCTAGAAGTGCAGGCATATGCCAAACATGGATACCACCTGATGCGACTGCAAATACTCCAGGCATTGAACCCCAATCTTGATCAAAGAAGTTACCTCTTGATCTATCTTCAGGAACAAATGACTCTCTTAAGTTGTCAATATAACCAAGAGTTGTTTGACGATCACCTTCTAGTTTTCCAACAACGGTTCCAGTATGTAATTGGTCACCTCCAGATAGTCTCAAACATTTTGCAAGAACTCTGAAATGAATTCCATGCTTTGGATGTCTATCAATAACAGCATGCATAGCTCTGTGAATATGCAGAAGCATGCCATTTTTACGACACCAATTAGCTAATCCAGTATTTGCAGTAAAACCACCAGTTATATAATCATGCATGATGATTGGCATATCTAGCTCTTTTGCAAATTCAGCTCTTTCATAGAGTTCTTCAGGAGTGTTAGCAGTACAATTTAGATAGTGACCTTTAACTTCTCCAGTTTCTCGCTGAGCAAGCTTAACTGCTTCTGCAACAAACTCAAATCTTTCTCTCCAACGTTGGAATGGTTGAGAATTAATATTCTCATCATCCTTCGTTAAATCAAGACCTCCTCTAAGACATTCATATACAACTCGACCATAGTTTTTACCAGATAATCCTAATTTAGGTTTGATGGTACAACCAAGTAGAGGTCTTCCGTATTTGTTAAGTCGATCTCTTTCAACTACGATTCCGTTTGGTGGACCACCGCAGGTTTTAATGAAAGCAATTGGGAATCTAATATCTTCTAGACGTAGATGTCTAAGAGCTTTAAATCCAAAAACGTTTCCTACAAGAGATGTTAATACGTTTGTAATTGAGCCTTCTTCAAAAAGATCTAAAGGATATGCAATAAAAGCATAGAAAGCTTCAGGATCTCCAGGAACGTCTTCGATTCGATAACAACGTCCTTTATAAAATTCTAAGTCTGTAAGTAACTCGGACCAAACTGTTGACCAAGTACCTGTTGAAGATTCAGCGGCAACAGCTGCTGCAACTTCTTCTCTTGGAACACCTTCCTGACCTGTACATTTGAAACAGGCTAGTAAATCGGTGTCTAGGGGGACATATTCTGGAGTCCAGTAGGTATCTCTGTACTCCTTTACCCCTGCGTCATACTTCTTACTCATAAGGATAAATTTAGGTCTGTGTAGGGAAAATAATTATTTTGCAAAATTTATAAATCTTGCTTTACTTAATTAGTCCTTTTGACCAAGAAATTCACCGTTACCTAGAGCAGGTTCAACTTCTCTATGAGGACGAGCAATAATGTGAGCTGCAACTAAACCGTCACCAACTCTTTCACAAGCATCAGCACCAGCTCTTACAGCTGCGTTAACTGCGCCTGTTTCGCCTCTAACTAATACTGTGACATAACCGCCACCAACGAATTCACGACCAATAAGGCGAACTTCTGCTGCCTTTGTCATTGCGTCTGCTGCTTCGATTGCAGGTACAAGTCCGCGTGTCTCGATCATGCCGAGAGCGATACCCATTGTTTCTGTAGCCATTGTCTACTAAATACTAAATGTGGAATGTTCAATTCGAAGAATGCTTCATTAAGTACTTATAAGTCAAGCGTTTTGGACAAAATCTCCATTAATGTTTTTTCTATCATTGATAAGTTAAACTTATCACCCTTGGTACTATTGATATGTCAATACTTATAGAAATTAGTTAGTGCATCAAAACATACTGTTGTGTTAAGAAAAAATTTACATTATGTTATTTCCGTACGAGACAGGCCCTGTCTACACAGGTGTGGAATGTTCAACCTTTCCTGTCTCCGTATCAAGCTTTAAAGTAAGATAATATTCACAATAAATTTATTTGTTATTTTGAACCTTCCAGTTCTAACTATTGCTAGTGGCAATCAAAGAAAAGTTTCTGAAATTTCAGAGATGCTGGATGTTTTGTCTTTAAAGGTTCAGAAGCAACCAGAATATTTAAATGTCGAAGAGACTGGAAACACATATTTTGAGAATGCACTTCTAAAAGCAAAAGCAGCTGCTTTAGAGACTAAAACTTGGGCATTAGCTGATGACTCGGGTCTTGAAGTAGATGTTTTAGATGGTCGGCCAGGAATTTATTCTGCTCGATATGCCAAAACTAATGATGAGAAAATTAAAAAATTAATTAATGAACTTTCTGATAGTCCTTATAGGAGTGCAAGATTTATAAGTTGTATGGTTTTGTGCGATCCCTCAGGAAACTTAGTTAAAGATACAACAGGAATATGCTGGGGAGAAATTCTTAAGAACCCCAAATATCCAAACGGGGAATTCGAATCTATTTTTTGGGTAAAAGAGTCTAACTGTGTTTACGGTGAGCTCTCACAATCACAATTAAATAAATTAGGTAGTAGAGGTAAAGCTGCAAAAATTATGTCACCTTTTTTAAAAAAAGAGATAGGTTTAAGTTAAAAAAAATTTAAATTAAAAAAGTCTCAATAATTTGAAATTTCTTCAATTGCTCTTATAGCAGCAGCTGCAGCCTCTTCTACATCCCCTTCTTTCCCAGCGAGAGTTAATCTGCCAAAAGCCCCAACTGCCTTCACATCAACAACAGTTATATTAGATGCCTTTTCAGCTTCATTAGCTGCTTTTAAAACATAACCAGCTGGTTCAGTTTCTAATATAAACATGCTCATTCCAGATTGAATCATTGATCCACTTCTGTTTTGTCTATTTATTAAAACAGCATGATCTGGAGTAATCGCGCGAATGACTTCAGTCCAACTTGTTGAAGGTTTTGTTCTTTTTCTAACTTCACTTCCAATAGCATCTAGAACAACATCTCCAGAATGTAAAACAGTGCTTTGATCTTTATGGTAAAGAGCAAGTGAACCAAATGCTCTTTCTACAATCATCTGACCAAGTCTTACATTACTTGCTTTTAAGGCAATATCAGTGACTCTGTGAACGGCCATCCCAGGCGAAACTTCCATCCAAAGACATGAATCACCAGGAATAGGTAAAAAACCTCTACTAACCGTACCCATATATGCAGCTAATTGAGGTTGAAGAGAATCTAAAAAAACATATGTTCTTAATTCAATTTGCTCAACTTGACTTGCTTGTCTGGATACCAAAGACTTTTCTGAATCAGTTGTAATAAAACAGCTAGCACCACTGGCCTGAGATTGTACCTCAGATCCTGTGACAAGAGAACTCCCTTTTTTTCGGTTCCCTCTGTTTAAACTAGAAGTTGGTTCCATTCACGCGACTATAACTGATAAGGGTTCATTTTTCTATTAAATTTACTTGCATGCTTCCCACAAAACGATAACTTCAAGTAAAAGATATACATTTTTATGGGAACTTCTC
Organism: Prochlorococcus sp. AG-347-I04; assembly: GCA_003281625.1. Lineage (GTDB taxonomy): Bacteria > Cyanobacteriota > Cyanobacteriia > PCC-6307 > Cyanobiaceae > Prochlorococcus_A. The sequence goes on along the minus strand of QCBL01000006.1, from coordinate 55,101 downwards.
AAAAAAAAGAACCAAATGTTTCTGGCACTGAAAAAGAATTAACTCCTGATCAAACTCTTGGATTAGTTAGCCTAAGTTTGATGCAAAAACTATCTCAGAAAGACCCATCTTTTAGTTGGTTAGAAGAAGATAAAATTGAAAAAGTAAATCTCAAAAACCTTAGAGATAGATTGGAGTTAACGCAATTAGCTATAAATACAGGAGCACCTTTAACTACTTCAGAAGTGACAGCTTTAATAGGAGCAAAACCCGGGAAATCTAAGTTAGAAAGAGCAGGATTATTAGCTACCAAAATAGCTAGAAATGTATGGAAGATTTCAAAAACAAGTCAAGGAAATTCCTTCTACAGAAATTAAAATACGCCCCAAAAGTTTTTTTTATAATTCCCATTTAAGTATTTAAACATTCATATAAGTTTTTTAAATGTGTACGTTTTGTAAGAGAACTTATTAATTACTTTCTTAAATTTAAAAGTTTATGCAAGCTTTAAATATAAGCTCTTGAAAATTATTAATGAGTAAAGTTGAATTTAATAAGGAAACTGGGCCTAGGGAAGTTTTTTGTGGCTTAACTTCAATAGTTTGGCTCCACAGAAGAATGCCTGATGCGTTTTTTCTGGTAGTAGGCTCGAGGACATGTGCTCATTTAATTCAAAGTGCTGCTGGAGTTATGATTTTTGCTGAACCAAGATTTGGGACAGCTATTCTTGAAGAAAAAGATCTTGCTGGTCTTGCTGACGCTCATGAAGAATTAGATCGAGTGATTAATGATCTTATTGCGAGAAGACCAGAAATAAAAACTCTTTTTCTAGTTGGTTCTTGTCCAAGTGAAGTAATCAAACTAGATCTTGCAACAGTCGCAGAGAAATTAAATAAAAGATTTTTAGGTCAAGTAAGATTCGTTAATTACTCTGGCAGTGGGATAGAAACAACTTTTACCCAAGGAGAGGATGGTGCCTTAAAAGCTTTAATTCCATTAATGGAGTCATCAAATGATGAGAAATTATTATTAGTTGGGACTCTTGCAAATAATGTAGAGGATAGGTTTAAAAAGATTTTTAGAAATTTAGGAATTTCAAATATTGAGAGCTTTCCACCACGGCAATCTACAGAATTACCAAAAATTGGCAAAAATACCAAAGTATTATTAACTCAGCCCTATTTAAGTGAAACGATTCGAGACCTTAAACATTGCGGTTGTGAAATAATTTCGGCTCCATTTCCTCTAGGTATTGAAGGAAGTACTAAATGGTTTTTAGCCGCTGCCAAGGCTTTCAAAATTAGTGAACTTAAAGTTCATGAAATCATTTCGCCTTTAATCAATAGAGCAAAACTTGCTCTCGAATCTCACAAAGAAATACTTAAAGGGAAAAGATTATTTCTTCTTCCTGAATCACAACTGGAGATATCATTGGCAAGATTTTTGCATAATGAATGCGAAATGGATCTTATAGAGGTAGGCACGCCTTACCTAAATAAAGATTTAATGAAAGAGGAGATTAATTTATTACCTGATAATACAAAAATTGTCGAAGGGCAACATGTAGAAAAACAATTAGATCGAGTGAGAGAATCTAATCCAGACTTAGTAGTTTGTGGAATGGGTTTAGCTAACCCTCTTGAGGCTGAGGGGATTAGTACTAAGTGGTCAATAGAAATGGTATTCAGTCCAATTCATGGAATTGATCAAGCCGCAGATTTGGCTGGTCTCTTCTCCAAGCCTTTAAAAAGAAATCAAATACTGACTTCAAAAACTTTAGTAAGGCATTAAAAGAATATGGAATTAACTCTTTGGACATATGAAGGACCACCACATGTTGGTGCTATGAGAATTGCCTCATCAATGAAAGACATTCATTATGTGCTTCATGCCCCTCAAGGAGATACATATGCAGATCTTCTCTTTACCATGATCGAGAGGAGGGGGCAAAGGCCTCCAGTAACTTATACAACTTTTCAGGCTAGAGATCTTGGAGGTGATACAGCAGAATTAGTGAAGAAAAATATTAAGGAAGCGGTTGAACGATTCAAACCCAAAACTCTTTTAGTCGGAGAAAGTTGTACAGCAGAACTTATCCAAGACCAACCTGGAGCTCTTGCAAAAGGGATGGGGTTTGATATGCCGATTGTAAATCTTGAATTACCTGCTTACAGTAAGAAAGAAAATTGGGGGGCCTCAGAAACCTTTTATCAACTAACAAGAACCCTTTTAAAAGAGAAAGTAAGTTCTTCAGACAAAATAAATCCCCTTAGGTGGAGGGAATTAGGTAGGAGACCAAAAGTTAATATACTTGGCCCTTCATTACTAGGATTTAGATGCAGAGATGATGTAATCGAAATCCAACGAATACTTTCGGAACAAGGTATAGATACAAACGTAGTTGCTCCATTAGGTGCTAGTCCTGATGATATTGAAAGACTAATTGATGCTGAAATAAATATCTGTCTTTATCAAGAAATTGCTGAAGCTTCATGTGAATGGCTCAAACGGAACTTTGGGATGGAATATACGAATACTATTCCTATTGGAATAAAAAATACAATTGAATTTATAAATGAAGTTCATGAGAAATTAGATCTTCCTTTAACGAATAAAGAAGAATTAGAAAATAAATCAAAACTTCCTTGGTACTCAAAATCAGTTGACTCTAATTATCTAACTGGTAAAAGAGTTTTTATTTTTGGTGATGGAACACATGCAATTGCAGCAGCCAAAATTGCTAAGGAAGAATTGGGTTTTGAAGTAGTGGGTCTTGGAACGTACAGCAGGGAGATGGCCAGGCAAGTAAGAGCTACTGCAAAAGATCTTAATGTAGAAGCTCTGATAACTAACAATTATCTAGAAGTCGAAGATGCCATGAAAAAGGCTTCCCCTGAACTAGTTTTAGGGACCCAAATGGAAAGGCATAGTGCAAAAAGACTCGGCATTCCATGCTCAGTAATTAGTACTCCAATGCATGTTCAAGATGTTCCTGCAAGATATAGCCCTCAAATGGGATGGGAAGGAGCAAATGTGATTTTTGATGACTGGGTACATCCCCTAATGATGGGTTTAGAAGAGCATCTTATTGATATGTTCAAACATGACTTTGAGTTTGTTGATGGTCATCAAAGCCATTTAGGACATACAGCGACAAACAAAAATAACATTTTAAATTCTGACGAGAAAAAAGAAAAAAATAGTAAAGAGCGAATTATCTGGACTGAATCTGGTAGAGCTGAATTAACAAAAGTTCCATTTTTTGTAAGAGGTAAAGTTAAAACAAATACTGAAAAATACGCAATCTTGAGAGGAATTCCAGAGATAAGCGATGAAACTCTTTACGACGCTAAAGCATATTTCAGTTAATTTTTACTAATAAAATATAATTTAGTCATGAGTATTTTCACCCATAATCTAATAGATTTAATCCTAAAAATTTAGTTATAAGAACATATTTCACACTTTTAATACAATTAAATACATATTTGTTTAGAAACGTATTTCATGTGTATTTGCGCTGCAAGAATATAAATAATAATGTGTTTTAAGCTTTAAATGACAAGTACTATAAATAGACCTCTTGATGGAGAAGGAAGTGTTCAAGTAAAGCAAGATCCAAAAATAAATATTGAGGAAGGGGCTTTAGTTATTGCCGTCTATGGGAAGGGTGGCATCGGGAAATCAACTACATCATCAAACCTTTCTGCAGCATTCTCAAAATTAGGCAAAAAGGTTCTACAAATTGGATGTGACCCGAAACACGATAGCACTTTCACTTTGACGCACAAAATGGTTCCTACAGTTATCGATATTCTCGAAGAGGTAGATTTTCATAGCGAAGAATTGAGGCCAACCGATTTCATGTTTGAAGGTTTTAATGGCGTAATGTGCGTTGAAAGTGGAGGTCCTCCTGCTGGAACAGGGTGCGGGGGATATGTAACTGGTCAGACAGTTAAACTATTAAAAGAACATCATTTATTAGAAGATACTGACGTTGTTATTTTTGATGTCCTAGGAGACGTCGTTTGCGGAGGATTTGCAGCTCCATTGCAACATGCAAATTATTGTCTAATTGTTACTGCTAATGACTTCGATTCAATATTCGCTATGAATAGAATTGTCTCTGCAATTAAAGCAAAAGCAAAAAATTATAAAGTCAGATTAGGTGGGGTAGTCGCAAATAGATCAAAAGACACAGATCAAATTGATAAATTCAATGAAAGAACAGGTTTAAAAACTATGGCCCACTTTAAAGATGTCGATGCCATTAGAAGATCAAGACTAAAAAAATGCACCATTTTTGAAATGGAACCAACTGAAGATGTTATTGAAGTACAAAATGAATATTTATCTCTCGCCAAAAATATGCTTGAAAACGTAGAACCATTAGAAGGTAATCCACTTAAAGATAGAGAAATTTTTGATTTGTTAGGATTTGATTAATCTAATCCAACCAATTGAAATGTTAAATCATAAGTTTGTTGAGAGGTCTTCGTATCAATTATTCTTTTTGACAACTTTTGAGAAAAAGCTTTTCTGCCAGTTTTCTGACGATTTCCCCAGCTCCAATGGACTGATGGTTTAGCAAATTCTTTATAAGTCGCCACTTGAGCAACCCTCTCTCCTGCAAGTCTTTGTGAAACATATCCTTTTGTTATAAATTTTTGAAATATCGGGAAAAGGAATCTAAATAACCAAGGTGTATCTCTAAAAAGTTTTGTATCAGCAACACATCCAGGATATAGAGAATTTACAATAATCTTATCTGTAGGATATCTTTTTGATAATTCCTGAACGGTCACCATATTGCAAAGTTTACTATCCTTATAAGCCTTGCCAGGTTTAAATTTCTTTCCATTCGCCATACTTATTGGAGATAAAAAACCATTTTTGAATCCAGATAAATCTCCCAAATCAGCTGGGGCAGGGATGGGGATCCTTCCTCCAAGTTCTGAATAATTAGCCGTAACAGTCCCTAATACTGTAATTCTTGGCTTGAATACATTTGATTTGTCATTTAAAACAATTTCTCTTTCAGAAGATAAAATATTTTCCATAAGTAGGTTTATCATAAGAAAATGCCCAAAATGATTTACTGCCATAGAGTTTTCAAACCCCTGAGCAGACCTTTCAGGTCTCTTTAGTCTCGGTTTATAAACTGCTGCATTACAAATAAGAGAATTTATTGGCTTCTTAAACCTTTCTAATATTTTATCGCAACCTTTTCTCACATCATTCAAGTTAGAAAGATCTATTTCTATAAAGTGAACATTTTCAACTTCCTCTGTTGTCAAGAATTCCTCAGCTGTTTTTATAGCTCTTTTATTTGATCGATTAACTGCAATAACCTCCCATCCAAATCTTAAAAGAGGTTTTAGAGTATTTAATCCAACTCCTGAAGTTGTTCCTGTTATTAGGACTAAACCCTTAATGTTTTTACTCACTAGCAAAAAAGTTAATTGAAAAATGAAAAGTAGGATGATTCAAGATCATCCTTATCAACGCCATATTACTCTGATAATGTCCCTAGAAATTATTTGATCCTGATCCTTCATAAATCTTTGCTCACCTTCAGAAGAGAATAAATCATCAAACTTATCTGTTAAAAGATTAAATCTATATTTTTCGTATAAAAATGATTCTTCAATTTCCCTTAATCTGGTCAACCTTACTTTAGAGCTATAGCCAAGCTTAATCAGGCTTATTATTGCTAAAAGGGAAAAGCTAATTTTTATAATTAAAAAAATCAATGATACAAAATGATCCTGTTTCTGTTGTCTTTTTAGAAATAAAGACCCAAAATATTTTTTGATGAAAATACTATTTTTATAAAAAGATTTTGACAAATCAAGTACTTGATATTTTTACTGAATAAATCAATTCAGTCTTACTTTATTATTACCTTATAAATTTTAAATTTTCCAATAGACTTTAGTTCCTACCTAAACTAATTCCTAGTCTTAATGCTAAAACTCCTGCATGCATAACAACTATGAGGCTTAATGCAATAAGATTTATTGTTTGAGTTGGCTCCATGGTAAAAAAATTATTTTCTATATTCTCCACCGAAAAGAGAAGATTTGAAACACTATTACAAAATGATGTTACGTAATTAACAAATTGAAAGAAAAAATTTATTGAAAATTATCATAAATAAACCTACAAAGTTAAATTTTGGGAATTGAAAATCAGGCTTTAATTTTTTCAACAAATAATTTATCTGGATTTGATCAAATGGCTTTAGATTTAAATTCTTTAGATCAGACAATTTCGAATCCTGAGATAATTCTCACATTGAGGTTCTACTATTGGACTGGGGATTGGCTATCAATTGGCTTTCACCAAAAGGAAATTCCTCTTCATTGGAAAAATTTATTATCAAGTGGGGAAATTAATATTGTTAGACGTCCCTCTGGAGGAGGAGCTGTTCTGCATTCAGGAGGCATAACATATGCATTAACATTTAAAAAAACTTACTATAAAGTCTTGAGTTATGAAATGGTTAATAATTGGCTAATTAAAAGTTTTGAAGAATTAGGTCTAAACTTACAATATGGTAATTTACGAAAATCAAGTATTAAAACGAATTGTTTTGGGACTTCATTAATTTCCGATTTAGTTGATCAGGATGGGTTTAAGAGAATAGGTAGTGCTCAATTTCGTAAAAAAGGTGCATTCCTTCAACATGGAGAAATTCAAACAAATCCTTCAAGAGATTTGTGGTTCAAATTATTCAAAGAAGAAGCTCCACCAAAAATAAATTTAAAACTAACTAATGATGAAATAGTTCAACATTTGAGAAATTCATTCTTGGAAAATAAATCAAATATAAATTTCAAAAATATTGTCATAGATAATAAAAAATAGAAATTTTTAATGGCAAGAATTATTAAAGATCTCCTTTCTGCTTCATTGAATTAATTATCCTCGGCAATTCAATTCCTAAGGGATAATTATTTTTAAAGTTTAATTTATTAACAATATCTGAAGGCAAATTAAAACCTAATTTATTCAAGACAAAGTTTCCAATTTTTGATCTATCAATTATCCCCAAAGGGATATTTGCAGCATTTAGAACCAATAAAAAACCTTCATTTGTTTCTTCAAGTCTTTCTATAGTTCTCCATAATTTATCGTCATAAGATACACTTTCAAAACTATCGATTGGTTTCTTAAAATCTCCAATAAAGTTTTTTTTCCATTTTTTTAAGGAAACAATTTTTAAAATATTCTCATCAACAAAACCGCTCCACCTACCATTATTCGTAACAAAAAAATATTTATCTGTTGCATCCTTCTTATTTTTTATTAACTTATTAAATTCTGAGAAATTTGAATCGTATTCAATTTTCCTCAAAGGTTTTAATTTGATCTCAGAAACTTTACTAAATTTAAGTATATTTTCAATTTTAAAAAATTGACTTTCAGATTTTGAAGAATTAATTCCAAACAAGCCCAAAAAAGAAAGAATAAAACCAAAGTAAAAGTTAAATCTAAATAAACAAATTATCCCAAAAAATAAAACAAAAAAAGATAATAATAAATTTACTTTATTGAGGAAATTTCTTCCTTTATTTTTACTCCCTGAGAAATGCCAAATAATACTTTTTAATAAATTCCCTCCATCTAAAGAGCCAATTGGAATCAAATTTAAGAAGCCTAAGAATAAATTAAATATACCTACTCTTGAAATTACATTAACTGCTATTTGTTCCTGAGATGCACTGATATTACTAATTAAAAGTAAGATAGATGCTGTAGCGAAACATAAAAGAGGTCTTACAATTGCAATTTTTATATTACCTAAAGCAGTTTGACAATACTTATCTATTTGTAAAATTGCCCCTAAAAAATAAAAAGTAATTTTTTTTATTTTTACACCCTGATTAAGTGAAACGAAAGTATGAAAAACCTCATGAAAAATAATTGAAGATAATAAGAAAAAAGAAGTTAAAAACCCTATAATCCAAGCTTCTTTATTATTGTAGATATCGCCAGAAGATAAATTGACCTGATTACTAATACTCCATGAGAATAAAAAGAGAATAACAAACCAATAGGGATGAACTTTAAAGGGAATTCCCCATATTTTAAAAATTTGCCAACTTCTCAAAAATAATCTCCGCTATATTTAGCAATAATATTAATCTTACATGCAAGATAATGATATGCCCAAGACTAATCCATTAGTTAAAATTTGTGGACTAACTTCTGAAGAACAAGCTCTTCAAGTCGCTAAATTAGGAGCGAATGCTATTGGCATTATTTCGGTTGAAGAGTCGCCAAGGTATGTACCAGCTGAAATTAAGAAAAAAATATTTAAAACCCTAGAAAACTGTTATCCAAAAATCGATAGAGTAACTGTTGTGCAAAATTGTCCTATAGATTTAATTATCAAAAACTTCTTAGGCAACCCAAGTGAAACTATCATTCAATTACATGGAGATGAAGATATTGATTATTGCAAAGAAATAAGGAAAAAAATTCCCTATATTGGCCTATGGAAGGCTTTCAGAATAAAAACGGAAAAGGACATAGATAAAATAAAACCTTTTGAAGATTTTGTAGATGCCATCCTACTTGATTCTTGGAATAAAGAAACTTATGGAGGTTCAGGGAAAAAAATAAATTCTATTTATTTAAAGAATTTGCAATTTAGCAAACCATGGTTGTTGGCAGGTGGAATATCAATAGAATGGATTGATGAAATCCTTACTGACTTCAAACCAGATGGACTAGATATTTCAAGTAGTATTGAAAAATCTCCAGGTTTAAAAGATATAAAAAAAACAGAGGATCTTTTTAAGTTGTTAAAAAAATTTTAGTAATTATTAGTGGCGGACTGCTGTTTTACAAGCTCAAAAAATTCTTGTTTTAAACTTAAATCGTGTCTAAAATCGCCTCTCACAACCGAATTAATCATGCTTGTATTTGGTTCTTTTACTCCCCTCCACTTCATACAATAATGTTGGGCCTTTACAATAATGCCAAGACCTTTAGGTTCGCAAAGTTTTTCTATTTCATCTGCAAGGATCATTACAGCTTCTTCCTGAATATGAGGTCTTGAAAAAACCCAATCAGCCACTCTCGCAAATTTTGAAAGTCCTATGACTTTATTTCCAGGTTTAATACCTATCCAACACTCTCCTAAAATTGGTACTAAATGATGTGAACATGCAGATCTGACCGAAATTGGACCAACTGTATAAATTTCATCAAGATTCTTGTCATTAGGAAAACTTGTAACTTTAGGTTGTTCATGATATCTGCCTTTAAAAACTTCGTTTAGATACATTTTTGAAACTCTCTCAGCAGTTTCTTGAGTATTATGATCATTCTCAACATCAATTACGAGGGACTTTAGTAGGTCTTTAACTCTTGAGGCTACTTCTTTTTCCAAAATTTCTAATTCACCAGGATTTATAAAATCAGAAATATTATCGTTCGCACTAAATCTTGTACCAGAATTCTTAATTCTGTCTCTTATAATTTCAGAAATTAATTTATTAGTAATCTGGTCGTCAAAGTTTCTAATATTATCGTTGGGTAATGTAGAGGTCATAAAATTCTAAACAGAAAATTGTATGCAACTTAATTAACTGTATCTTCCAAAAGCTTAATTACTCATATACTATATCACATTCTCTTGTTCAATCGGGTTCTAGTAGTACTAAAAAAAATCACTGTTTTAAGATTAATCAGATAGACAGAATGTTTAAAAGGCTCCGCCAGAAGGCATCAAAGTCAAGTCTTCGATCAATTGTGATTGAGGTTTATTAGCCATATAGAGAATAGTTTCTGATACCTCTTTTGAGGAGAGCATAGAAGTTCTATCAAAATCAGACTTGATTGATTCAGAATCCCAAAGAGGAGTATTTACTGAGCCCAGAGTTATTGTGCACGCTCTAATTGAATTAGATCTCTCCTCTTCCCTCAAGCATTTAGTAAACATCGCTAGTGCAGATTTTGAAACACAATAAGCTCCCCATTGAGGGAACGCATTATATGATGCATGACTACTTACATTAATAACTAAACCACCATTTTTTCTCATTTGAGGAATTATTGAACTGCAAATTAGAAAAACACTTGTAAGGTTTATTTGAATAGTTTGTTCCCATTGACCTAAATCCATTTCAACTAAAGGGCCGTTAAATGCGCAACCAGCATTATTTATCAAGACTGAGGGGCATCCATACTTCTCAATTGCTTCTTTAACACATTGCTCTATTTCTAAAGGATTAGATAAATCACATTTAACTAGGCTAATTTTTGATTTAGTAGTCAACAGTTCGCTCTTTAGTTTCTCCATTAAATCCATATTCCTGGAGAGTAAAATTAAATCCCAGCCAGCGTTAGCAAAAGTAATTGCGGTAGATCTACCAATACCTTTCGTAGCACCCGTTATAAAAGCTAGTTTCAATTTATTCAGTTTTTTGTGGGATTTCACTATAAATCTCTTCAATATTATTTGCTTCGATAAATTTACCTAAAACCCTAAACTTTTTATATCGTTCCTCAATTAATTCATCTTCAGGCATTTGCAGTAAAGCATTAAGGTGTTTCTCGATAGCCTCTTTTAGTGTATTCCCAGCATCTAAAGGAGCCCAATTATTCCCACCAGAAGGTTCTGGTAATACCTCGTCTATTATCCTCAATTTAAGTAAATCTTTACCTGTAATTTTAAGTGCTGATGCAGCTTCTGGTGCCTTCGCGGCATCTCTCCACAAAATTGATGCACATGCTTCCGGACTGGCAACTGTATAAACACTGTGTTCAAACATTAGCAACCTATCGGCAACACCTATTCCGAGTGCGCCACCTGAACCTCCTTCTCCAATGACAGTAGCAACAATTGGGACTTTCAATCCAAACATTTCTCGAAGATTTCTTGCTATCGCTTCCCCTTGGCCCTGTTCTTCAGCTTTCAAACCAGCATAAGCTCCAGGAGTATCAATAAATGTAAGAATTGGCAAAGAGAATCTATTAGCATGCTGCATTAATCTAAGAGCTTTTCTATAACCTCCAGGTTTGGCCATCCCAAAGTTTCTAACTACATTTTCTTTTGTATCTCTTCCTTTCTGATGCCCTATCATCAACACTGGTCTATTGTTTATCGAACCTATCCCCCCAATTAATGCCATATCATCGCCACCATTTCTGTCTCCATGTAATTCGATCCAGTCATCACAAAACATCTGAACAAAGTCCAATGTGCTAGGCCTTTGAGGATGTCTAGCTACCTGAATCTTTTGTGCAGGAGTAAGGGATTTAAATATTTCTTCTCTTCTCCTTGCAGCTAAGGTTTCAAGCTGAAGAAGCTGTTGGCTTACGTCTACTTCTGAATCTCTAGCTAATTCTTTAATTTGCTCTATCTGTTTTTCAAGCTCAACAAGAGGCTTTTCAAAATCAAGTAGGTAACGTTTAGCCATAATTTAGACCGTTAATACTTTAGGCTGTTTATCAAGTCCAATCGCAGAAAAACCATGTTTTAAAGAAGCTGCTCCAATAAATTCCATTTTTTCAAGAGAAATGTTATTTCTTCCCCAACTAAAGTTGGTATGACACTTTTCAAATTCTAAAATCATTGCTTCAGCAAAGCAAGCAAACATCTCTCGCTGAGGGTTTTGCATTTCTGCAAGTTCCATCATATTCCAACCAATATCATTGAAAAACTCTACTATACCTCCTTTTAAAACATGAATATTTTCGCCCTGAAATTTCTCGTCAAGATTTTTAGGGTATCCACCATCAATCATTAAACATGGTTTTTTTAAGTTATTAGTATCAATTTCAATAGTTTTAGGCATACTTGCAACCCATACAACAATATCCGCCTGAGGCAATGCCTCATCTAAACTTGTTATGGTGCCACCACCTAATTCTTTTTGTAAAAGCGATAGTGGTTCTTGTTGTCTAGCCACCATAAGAAGTTCTGAAATCCCAGTTTTATTGATAAGCCATCTACAAACAGCACTGCCAATATCACCTGTTGCACCAATTACAGCAACAGTCGCTTTTTTAAGGTCTATCCCAATGCGAGGCGCATTTATTTCTAATTGCTTACAAATAACCCAGGCCGTATGAGTATTACCAGTAGTAAACCTTTCCCACTCTAATGAAGTATTTCTAATTTGTTTATGCTGCAGAAGATTAAAATTCTCGAAAATTATAGAAGTAAATCCTCCCAAAGCGGTAATATTTATCCCTTTTTTCTGAGCTAGTTCCATAGCATTTAGTACTTTTCTTCTAGCAGTTTTAAACCTAGAAAGCATCTCAGGAACAAAGCAAGAATCTATGTATGAACCTTCAATAGATATTCCAGTAGCACTCTTAACTTCTACATTTTCAACAAGCTGAGGAGGAGCAGTACACCAAACATCCAAGTCGCCATCAGCAATATGATCAAAGCCTAACATCGAGGCTTTCCTTTTCGCATCTTCAAAACTGGTTGAGTGGCCTATTAACCCAAACATTTAAAATTTATAAATGGTTTCTATACGATCTTATGAACAATAGCACAGAGGTCACTACTTAAATAGTTATTGATTGATTATTAAAACCCTTAATTAATTAGAAATGTAATTAGACGATAGCTGCCATAGCCATTCTTGCAATTTCTCTATTATCTAGACCTATCTCCATAAGTGTATCTTGATAAGCAATCATAAATTCTTCCATTAATTCTTCTCTATCCATTGCTAAAACTGATGCGTCATCTGCTACTTCATCTAACATCTTTTTAATTAACGGAAGATTAACTTTATTAGCTTCCATTAATTCCTCTTTACAAGTAGATAGATTCTCTTTAAGCCACTCCTGACCATAATTTAAATGAAGATATTCGTCTTTAACAACTCCCTCTGTTATTTTTTTTGCAAAAGGATCTGCAACTCTTATGTAGACGTTATAAGCAGAAATTGCAAATGCTTCAATTAAGATAGCTTGTATTAATAAACATGTTGTTAAATTCCCCTTATCAAGAGCAACTTGAAAATTACCATGTAGTTTAGAAAAGAATTTTTTAGCAAATTCCATATCAGCTACTACACCTAAATTTCTTCCACAAGCAGTAAAGCCTTTTTTATGCTTCATTTCCATTCTCGCCAATTTGGTTAACTCCTCTAACTCATTTGGAATTAAAGTAGCTATTGAAATGTAATTATCATGAGCCTCTTGCTCCCCCTCTATTACAATTGCATTTATCCTGCTATATGCATCTTTATAAGAATCTGCAGTGAAGTCTGGCAAATCTAAAGAAAGCGGATTAGTCGATTCTTCAATAGTTTTTTTATTTGATTCAAGAGTTTGCATGTCAGTAATCTTTAGCTCATTATGCATGAATATTACACGATTATAGAGAATTTATTTAAATATCATGAAAATAGTTTCAATTGTTAAGTCACATTTTTTACTTAAAATTATTTAAGAATTGTTTGGCCAATCTGATTGCATCAGATTCATAATTAATTTGAACCAATGATTAATCAATAATTGCTTTAAATTTTTCCCTAAAGAAACATTTGCTCCTCTACTATCTCCAATAACACCTGATTTACTAAAGTCGTCAGTAAGCCAAGCAGTAGGCGCATTGCCTTCTAGACTCCAGCCTTCTGGGATCAGTCCTTTAATGCCCTCATTTGGGCGTTCATCGCCTACTAATTCTGGTTTCAATGCCAGCATCAAACTTGTTTCAGCTAAAGAAGCATGAAGCCCATCCTCAATTTCAGTTTTTGTTAACAATTCACTTAATCCATCCACACCACTCCACAAGAAACAAGGGAAAACTGCTATCTCTGGTGCGACACTTCTTAGCTCTCTTGCAGCTGTATTTAATAGTGAGATTTGACCTCCATGTCCATTAATCAATATCAATCTTTTAAAACCCATTTTAGATAATTGACCTCCGACTTCCTTTATCATTGAGGTTATTAAATTTGAGGAAAGTGAAATTGTCCCAGCAAAACCCTTATGTTCTGGAGAAAAACCAATATATTGAGTTGGAAGTTTTTTTAATGGAATATCGGCAGAGAATAATTTAAAAACTTCGCTAATAATTTCATCAACAAAAATACTGTCTGTAGCAAGAGGCAAATGCGGCCCATGTTGCTCAACCGCGCCGAATGGCCAAATCACTGTTGATCTTTTGTTTTTTGCAACACACTCAATTTCTTGCCAATTTAAATATTCAAATTTATTTGGTATTGGTTTAAAGTTCATTAATTTTAATTTTGAGTACTAACATTTAGAATATGTTATTAATTAATTATTCTTATTTTACCTACGATGGGAGTCAGTAATAAAAATGCCCAAGATAATATCAATCCAAAGGGCAATAAAAAACCTCTTCAGGTACTTCACATAAGTAAGAAAGATACTCAAAAAAAAGATAATGAGCAAACCAATTCGCAAGAAGAGATTAAAAAAGAAGATATCGCAATCAAACCGCAAATAAATAAAAATGATTCAGTAAAAAAAATTGAGGAGAATAATGAAACGACTAAGGATTTTGATATTTCTCAAAATTTAACTCAACAAGACTTAAATAGACCCCGTAATTTTTCTGAGCAAAATACAGATTTTGAATTAGAAAGAACAGTTGATGAATTCGATTTTGATGAAAGTGCTTTTTTGGAGGCTTTAAATGAAAATGAACCAATTGGTGCTACGGGAGAAACAATTACAGGGAAGGTTATAGCAATCGAAAGTGATGGACTATACGTTGATATTGGAGGGAAAGCACCTGGTTATATGCCCAAAAAAGAATGTGGGTTGGGCGTCATTACTAACTTTAAAGAAAAGTTTTCTATTGGCCTTGCAATGGAAGTTTTGGTTATCAAAGAACAAAATGCTGATGGTATGGTAACAGTTAGCGCTCGGGCATTAATTCTCAGGCAAAGTTGGGAAAAAGTATCAAGTTCCGCAAAAAATGGAGAATTAATTGATGTTTTAATTAATGGATTTAATAGAGGTGGGCTTACATGTGATGTAGATGGATTGAGAGGATTCATCCCAAGATCCCAACTTGAAGATGGTCAAGATTATCAATCTTTTGTTGGCAAAACTCTAAAAGTAGCCTTTCTTGAGGTGAACCCAGAATCCAGAAAATTAGTTCTCTCTGAAAAGAAAGCATCATTAGTATCTAAATTTACAAGTTTAGAATTAGGGCAATTAATTGAAGGAGAAGTTTTAGCTGTAAAACCATATGGCTTTTTTATAGATCTAGGTGGAGCAAGTGGACTTCTTCATCAATCCTCACTAACAAATGGATCGATTCGTTCTTTACGAGAAGTTTTTAGAGAAGGGGAAATTATAAAAGCTTTAATATCTGAAATAGACCTCGAAAAAGGGCGCATTGGTCTCAATACAGCTCTCCTAGAAAACTCTGCGGGAGAATTAATTATTGATAAGCAAAAAGTTATGCAAGAAGCCACAGAGAGAGCACTCAAAACTAAAGCACTCTTCGATAAAAAAGAACAAGATAAATGAACATTAATAAAAAAATGGAGTCAAGTCTTAAATTAAAAATTTCAGATTGGGAATTAGACTTTTACTCAAGACCAATTATTGAATCAAATGGAAAAAAAAGGTGGGAATTAATTATTTGCTCTACAAGAAGTTATAAGACAGAAGATGTTTTTCTTTGGAATAAAAAGTGTCCTGCTAATGAAGTTAATTCAGTGTGGCTTACAAAGGCACTAAATGAGGCAATAAGTGAAGCAAAAAAACAAGGTTGGGAGAAACCTTCAATAGTTCGATTCTGGAGGTCGTCTATGAAATCGATCATTAAGAAATCTCTGGAGGCCGTAAGTATTGAGGCAATTGTAAGTAGGAGAACTTACAATTTATTAGATAGAATCGAATTTCTTGAAAAAGAGATTTATCCAAAAGAAAAAGGTTATGTAAGAGGTGTATTAGCTCCTAATTTTACTTCTAAAATGGAAAACTCTCCTACACCTCTTCCAGAAGCAGTAAGGGGTGACGCTTTAACTATCTCTGAAATATCAATTGGCGAATTAAAATCAGCAGAAAATTGGCCTATGGAATTTGGAGATATCTTCCCAATTCAGCGAGATTTAGATGATAATTACTTAGTTCCAGGATTAAGACTTTTTAGCAAAGATAGATCTTTGGCACTTTCTGCATGGTTTAGTTGTTTAGAACCTATTAAATTAGTCGTAAATAAGAACCAACTCATACTTGAAGCTTCAGAAGTTGATAAGTGGCTTGTAACTGATTTACCAGAAAAAGATGCAAATATTTTGAATACAAAGTTTATAGAGAATAAAAAAAATTCTTATGGCTATCAATTCATTTCCATACAGTCAACACCGTATATCGAAAAATTTGCAGGATTCTGGATCTTAAGAGATATTGAATTAATTTCATAAATTTAGTTTAGGAGCACGAACTATTCCTTACAAAGAAATATATTTCTCAAAAAATGAAATTTATATTCAAAACAAAAAATTTGAGTATTATTCATCACCTATTCTTAGTCAAAATAATTTCAAACATGCATACTTTACGAAGTCAAGCTCTGAGAAATTTATTCAATTATTAGGTAATCACTTTAATGAAAATTCCATAAATTGTGTTTCTAATCAAATTCACAGTAATTTGATAGTGTTTGGATCTCATTCGCATAAAGGAACTAAGACTGATGCAGATGGTCTGATTGGTAATAAATGCAGTCAAAACTTATGGGTTTACACAGCTGATTGTATGCCAATATTTTTTGCAGATAAAAGTACAAGAAATGTCGCAACCTTGCATTGTGGAAGAAAAGGTTTAGAAAAAAAAATAATAAAAAATCTGGTAAAAATTTTCGATACTTTTGGGACATCTAGAGATGACTTACTTGTTGCAATAGGACCAGCGATTTCTAAGGAACATTATCTAGTTGATAAAATGACACTCAAAGAATTTTATAGAAAGGCCGAAAACATAACTTCCAAATTTACTAAAACTAAAAAAGATCTTTGTATTAGTGATTCAAATCACTTAAGAGAGCAAAACTTAAATCAACTTGATCTTAAAAGATCTGCCTATAGACAACTTTTAAATGAGAACATCCCTCATACAAATATAGATATCTCAAATTTATGCACATACAAATTCAATAATGAATTTTATTCATGGAGAAGGAGCAAAACAATCTCGAGACAATGGAATCTTATTTGCTCTTAAAGATAATTAACTTGAACAAATTTCACTACTTAAATTTTTAGCGACCAGTAATTCCGTCATCTCCTTAGTACCTTTAATATTAAAAACTTTGGCTAACAAAACATTCTCTTTGAAACCAAAAGGCTTTATTTTCACTTTGCTCCCCCTTGGGAATTCACTCTTAAGTAGATTAGCTGCTTCAAGCTCATCATTTTCATTTACATCTACACAAAATAGTCCAATCGTTAAATTTCTATTTTGATCCCCTACCAAAATAGTATTTGAACTTTTAATTTGAAGAATTTCAGCTGAGTTAACTATTACAGGATTAAGAGTAATCAAGCATACTATAAGTAAAATTTTTGATAATTTTTTCAATTCAGAAAATATTTAAGTTTTTGAATTACTTTAAAGTTAATTTTTTAAAAATGACTAATTTAAAAAACATTAGTCTTCAGAATTAACATATCCAACCATTTGAGCATTACTTTTACCTGGAGGAACCATTGGATAACAATTTTCACCTCTTCTAACAAGAATATTAATCAAGGCAGGGCCCTCATGATCAAGCGCATCTTTTAATTCATTTTGTAATTGGTTTCTATCTGAAATTAAGTATCCTTTAACTCCAAAAGATTCAGCAAGTTTTACGAAATCAGGTTCACCACAACTCATATCAGATGAGGAATATCTTTCATCGTAGAAACTTTCCTGCCATTGTCTTACCATCCCTTGCCAGCGATTATTTATGATAATCAATTTCACCTTTAGACCATATTGAGATAAAGTTCCTAATTCTTGAATATTCATTAAGACACTTGCATCTCCTGCAATACAAATTACATCTGAATTAGGTAAGGCTGCTTTTACTCCAATTGCAGCTGGCAATCCAAAACCCATAGTTCCTAAGCCTGCACTACTAATCCATTTTCTTGGGGAATTCCTAAGATATTGAGCAGCCCACATTTGATGTTGTCCTACATCTGTAGTTATATGAGCATCAGGTGAAAGTTCCCTTACTTTTAGAAGAACCTCCTGAGGATAAATTTCTCCTTCTTTAGGTGGGTCATATAAAGGGTGTCTATTTTTCCAAAAATCAATTTTTTCTAACCAGTTTTTCGTCTGACAAGTAAATTTGTTATTTAGAGATTGTTCATTAATTTTGAGAACAGCTTTTGATACATCAGAAACAATTGCAACATCTACACGTCTATTTTTATTAACTTCTGCCGGATCAATATCTATATGAATTACCTTTGCATTTGGTGCAAAAGTATCTAATTTTCCTGTCACCCTATCATCGAATCTAGCTCCAATAGCAATTAAAAGATCGCATTCTGTAACAGCAAAATTTGCGTAAGCAGTTCCATGCATTCCTAACATCCCTACTGATAAATTATCTTTTTCATCAAAAATGCCCTTCCCCATTAAGGTTGTGGTAACTGGTATTTGATAATTCTTAGCCAAAGTTTTTATTTCATCATGAGCCCCTGAAGATATTGCCCCACCTCCTACATATAGAAGTGGTCTTTCAGAATCTTCTATTAGTTTAATTGCTTTATTGATATCGCAATCATTAATTTCTCCATTCCTTTTAAATCCTTTAGGAATAATCTCACCAGGTAAAACTCTTTGGTAATTAAAGAACTCCTGACCTACATCTTTGGGTATATCAATTAAGACAGGGCCAGGCCTTCCAGATGAGGCTATAAAAAAAGCTTCAGAAACTACTTTCGCGATATCTGAAGGATCTCTTATTACCCATGAATGTTTCACTATTGGAAGAGTTATCCCAAAAATATCAGTTTCTTGAAAAGCATCTGTCCCTATAGCAGGTCTTGGGACTTGACCCGTAACTACAACTAGGGGGACTGAATCCATTTGTGCCGTGGCAATTCCAGTTACCAAATTTGTTGCACCTGGGCCTGAGGTCCCAAAACATACTCCTACCTCACCAGTAGATCTTGCATAACCATCCGCAGCATGTGAACCACCTTGTTCATGTCTAACCATATAATGCTTTAACCAGCCTTCTTCTTCTGCCTTATGAACGGCATCGTATATTGGAAGTATGGCTCCTCCAGGATATCCAAATATAACTTTTACCCCATGAATTTTTAAAGAATCCATTAGTGCATCTGCACCAGTTATCCAAACTGGATTTTCATGTTTTGAACTGCCCTTTGAAAAGGATCTCGAAGTAAGGGTCACTAAAGAAATTCAATATTTACTATAAATTTTAAACTCAATTAAATACTTTTGCCTCATTTAGAAATGTAATGTCAGAAATATATTCAAAAAAATCTTTCAATAAATTTAAAATTTTCAAATAAATTTCAATTGTTCTTTATAAAATGCCTAATTTATGTAAAGGTCCTGAGCCTGAAATAAGTTCAATAAAAAGCACAAGAAAAATAATCATTGCAACCCTTCCGTTCCAAACTTCTGAACTATTATTCCAACCCCATTGCCACTTCTCTTGGGGATAAAGTTTAACTTTCTCGGGCAACTGAGAAGCCTCCTCTAAATTAACAAGAGGTCCTTCCAAACAGGAAATCACTAGATCACTAAGGCCTTCAATAAAAGTAGGATGAGTATTTAGAGCCTTAACTCTCCGAAAATTTTTAATACCAGCCTTTTCTGCAATTCCTTTATATTCAATATCAATTTCTTGCAATGTTTCGATATGCTCTCCAACGAAACTTATAGGGACCACAATCAGATCATTAACATTTGACCTCCCAAGATCAGCTAACACTTCTTCTGTATAAGGCTTCAACCATTCAACAGGACCAACTCTACTTTGATAAGAAAGTGTATGAGGGTTACTATGCCCTAAACATTTTTCCAACTCATTTATAATTAACAAAGAACAATCTTCAATTTGTTGTTTATAAGGGTCTCCAGCTTCTTCTACATAACTCTTAGGGACTCCATGAGCAGTAAAAAATATATGGGCTTTTGAAGGTGATTCACAAAGTGAGATTTGTTCAGAAATTAATTCGACCATAGACTTTAAATAACCTGATTGACTGAACCAACTCCTTACACATCTCATTGGAACATTTTTAAATTCATCATCAGAATCTCTCAATTTTTTTAGTTCCCTAAAGCTCGAACCACTAGTACTTATCGAAAAATGTGGATACAAGGGTATGACAACAACTTGATCTATGCCATCTGCTTTCATATCAGCAATTGCTGATTCTGTAAAAGGATGCCAATACCTCATAGCGATATAGGTAGTAGCATTAAACCCTTTGTCCCTTAATTTAGATTGTAATTCTCTTGCTTGTTGTTCAGTTATCCTCCTGATGGGTGAACCTCCACCTATAGAGAGGTAAGCCTGTTGCGAAGTAGTACTCCTAAGCGTACTAATTAACCAAGCTAGGGGTTTTTGAAAAACAGGAAAGGGAGTCCTGATTATTTCTGGATCAGAAAATAGATTGTATAAGAAAGGGCCTACATCAGTAATGCGTTCAGGCCCTCCTAAATTCATTAGTAAGACGCCTATTTTATCCATTTAAAATTTATGGAGATTGAAAATCAACATTTTAAACGTCATTATATGAACAATTATATAAGTAAATGAACCTAATTCAGGAAATTAATAATGTCAATGATAAATTTGCTACTCAAGGCAGCAAGCTAAAAATTGAGAAAAGAGGAGAGAAATTAAATATCCGTGGTTCACTACCCTCTAAAGAAGATAAAAATAACTTTAAAATTCAAAGAATATCTCTTGGTTTAAAGGCTGATATTTCTGGATTAGAGGAGGCCCAAAAAAAATTACAATTAATCAATTTGCAATTGGAATTGAATCAATTTGATTGGATTAATTGGATAGGCAAACCTTATAAAAAAGAAATAAAAGATGATTTTGAATTCCCAAATAGACTAAATCAATTTGAGGAATTTTTTTTTAAAGAAAATAAAAGTGATTTTCGAACCAGCACTAGAAAAACTACTTGGAGAAGTTCTTACAAACCATATATAAAAAGGATCCTAAATATTTACAATGATTATGATAATGAAGCTTTAGAAAAAATATTTCAAAAAACACTTGAAAGTTATAAAGAAGGTAGCAGAAGTAGGAAACAATGCGCTACTTCTTTAAGTGTTTTGGCTAAGTTTTTGGACATTAAACTACCAGAAGATTGGAAATTAAGTTCTAGAGGATATGGTCTGAACAAAGCAGGATTTAGAGATCTCCCTAGAGACGAGTTAATAGAAAAGCTTTGGGAGACGATACCAAACAAGTCTTGGAAATTTGTTTTTGGTTTGATGGCTACATATGGATTGAGGAATCATGAAGTATTTTTTTGTGATTTAAGTTCTCTTTCAGACTTTGGGGACAAAATTATTAGAGTTTTACCTACTACTAAAACTGGGGAACACCAAGTTTGGCCATTTCATCCTGAATGGGTGGAAAAGTTCGAATTATCAAGACTTGGTGAAAATCCAGAACTCCTACCAAATATCAGTAGAGACCTTAAAATTACAACCTTACAAAATATTGGAAAAAAAATTACAGATCAGTTTAAGCGTTACTCTTTACAAATAAAACCTTATGATCTAAGGCATGCTTGGGCAGTAAGAACAATATTTTATGATTTACCCGATACTGTTGCTGCCAGAATGATGGGACATTCCGTTAGTCTACATACTCAAACTTATCACCACTGGATTACTAAAAGAGATCAACAACAGGCAGTAAATAATGCACTTTTAAAAGTTAAAAGAGTCAAAAATATTTAAAGATTTATAATAACAAAACAAAAACAAAGGTCATATGCAAGAAAAACCTCCATCTTCCGAGAAAATATTTAACCTCGATAAGCAAGCAAATAAACTTGGAATGGGAGGTAAATTAGCACCGGATAACGATGAAAGCTTATATAAAAAAAGAATGCAGCGAAGAAAAGATATTCAAGCCGAAAGACTACAAATTAGAAAAACAAAAAAAGGATTATTGATTGTTTTCACAGGAAATGGCAAGGGCAAGACAACTGCATCTTTAGGCATGGCTTTAAGGACGATAGGGCATGGCTATAAAGTAGCAATAATTCAATTTATCAAAGGAGGCTGGACCACTGGAGAAGAAAAAGCACTTAAAAACTTTTCTTCAAACCTATCTTGGCATTCATTAGGAGAGGGATTTACTTGGGAAACACAAAACAGAATAAGAGATGAAAAATTAGTTCAAGAGGCTTGGCAATTAGCCAAAAAATACATACAAAACGAATCTTATAAACTCATCATCCTCGATGAAATTAATATTGCGACAAAACTTGGTTATCTTGCATCGGAAGAAATAATCACTTTTTTAAAAAGCTTAAAAAATAGAAAAAATCATATTGTTTTTACTGGAAGGGGAGCATCTGATTTAATTATCAATAACGCTGATCTAGTTACAGAAATGAAACTAATAAGACATCCATTTAAAGAACAAGGAATAAAAGCACAAAAGTGTATTGAGTATTGATTAAAGTAAATTTAATTTGATTTCTTCACGCAGATTTAGAAATGTTTAAAGACGAAAGCAAAATCTGAACAAAAAATAAATTTGGTGCATTTACTTGCTAAGGTCTTAAAAGTACAATTATTGAATGACTTACAAAAGAGTTCTCTTAAAACTTAGTGGTGAAGCACTAATGGGTGAAAAACCTTACGGTATTGATCCTGCTATAGTTCAGTCAATTGCAGAGGATGTTTCAAAAGTAGTCGAAAATAATGTACAACTTGCAATAGTTGTTGGGGGCGGGAATATTTTTAGGGGGCTTAAAGGGTCTGCAGATGGCATGGATAGAGCAACAGCTGATTATGTTGGGATGCTCGCAACAGTAATGAATGCTATTTCACTTCAAGATGGATTAGAAAGAGTTGGTGTTGCAACCAGAGTTCAAACTGCGATAGAAATGCAGGAAATTGCCGAACCCTATATCAGAAGAAGAGCCATGAGGCATCTAGAAAAAGGGAGAGTTGTGGTCTTCGGAGGTGGATGTGGAAATCCATTTTTCACAACTGACACTACGGCGGCTTTAAGGGCAGCGGAGATAAATGCTGAAGTTGTGATGAAGGCGACAAAAGTTGATGGAGTATATAATTGTGATCCTAATAAATTTAAAGATGCAAAAAAATATTCCTCTCTAAGTTATCAGCAAGTTCTTAGCGATGAAATTGCAGTAATGGACAGTACTGCAATTGCACTATGTAAGGATAACAATATCCCTATCATGGTTTTTGATATATTCAAAAAAGGGAATATTTCTAAAGCTGTTGCTGGGAATCCTATAGGTTCATTAATTAGTTAAAGCTTATTTAAATTTTTTTTATTATGAAAGAACAAGAAATTCAAGAAAATATGAATAAAAGTATTGAAGCTATACAAAGAAACTTTAATACAATTAGGACAGGCAGAGCTAATGCTTCCTTATTAGACAGATTAAGTGTTGAGTATTATGGAGCAGAAACACCAATAAAATCGCTTGCCACTATAAGCACGGTTGATTCGCAAACAATTTCAATACAACCATTTGACATTTCATGTTTACAAGCGATAGAGAAATCTATTTCTATGAGTGATTTAGGTATTACTCCAAATAATGATGGGAAAGTAATAAGAATAAATGTTCCTCCTTTAACAGAAGAAAGAAGAAAAGAATTTTGTAAATTAGCCTCTAAATACGCAGAGGAGGGAAAAGTAGCTTTGAGAAATATCAGAAGAGATGCTGTTGATAAAGAAAAAAAAGACGAAAAAGATGGCCTAATTTCTATTGACGAATCGAGAGATAATCAATCTGAAATTCAGAAAATTACTGATAAATATATTGCTTTAATAGACACTAAATTATCTGAGAAAGAGAAGGAAATTCTAAAAGTTTGATAGGATTTGACGTTGTAATAATTGGTGGAGGTTTATCGGGATCTTCCACCGCTCTAAACCTATCAAAGAAAGGATATTCAGTTTTAATTATTGAAAAAGAAAAATCCCAAGATTACAAACCATGTGCAGGGGGGATGGCATCTTCAATGCAAAGATTTCTTCCTCTAAATATAGATGATTGCATAGAATCAAAAATTAAGAATGTTGAATTCAGATGGAAGGCTGCAGATAATGTAACTGCTGATCTAACTGGTGAATCCCCATTTTGGATTGTTAAAAGAGAAAAACTAGATCAATTATTACTTGATGAATCCTTGAGTAATGGAGCTCAGATAATGAGACCATTATTGATAGAAAAAATTATAAAAAAAAATGATAAATGGGAAATTACTTGTAATAACAAAATAAAATATATTACAGAATTTCTTGTAATTGCAGATGGGTCTCAATCGAAATGGGCGAGTTATTTCAATTTAGGACCAAGAAATCCGAAATTTGCAAACACAATCTCATTAAGATTAAAAGGGTTAGGTGAAATACCTAGAGATGCAGTTAGGTTTGAATTTGGATTTATAAAATATGGTTTTGCATGGGCATTCCCTCTAAGAGGAAGCTTAAATATTGGTTTAGGTACTTTTATAAATAATGGTCCTCTGGAAAATCAAGCTATAAATAAACAAGTAATCAGAAGCTTCGGTTTTGATGATTTTTCTCATAAAACAATCAGTAAGAAATTGAGAATATGGAATGGCTTCCACTCAATTAATGGTGACAAAGTTTTAGCGGTTGGAGATGCAGCATCTCTATGTGATCCATTTTTAGCTGAAGGAATTAGACCATCTTTAATTAGTAGTTTTTATGCTGCAGAATATATAGATCAGTGTCTATCAGGAAAAGTAGATGATTTAAATCTTTATACGAAAAAAATGAACAACATATGGGGGAAATCAATGGCTTGGGGGCGGAGAATAGCCCAAGTATTTTATAGATTTCCCAAAACTGGATATCAATTAGGTGTTAAAAGAAAAACAGCACCTAAACGTATTGCTCAAATATTATCAGGAGAAATGAGTTATGAAGATATTGCAAAAAGAGTTATCAAAAGACTTTTAACAAAAAGTGGGACTTAATTCTTTTTTAATTCAAACTTAAATTTAGTTAGCAGAAATCAATTTATGATTTTTAATCTCTGAATATCTCTTTAGTAGCAGCTCTTCCAATTCTTCTATAGCCTTGCTGAATCCAGTAATACCTTCACTAAGCTTTTCACTTGCCATTTGATCTTCTAACATACTTAATCTGAAATCTTTTTCTTCAAATTCGTAGTCAATAGAATTATTTATTTGGGTATTGACATCTAATTTTCTCACTAACTCTCCTTTTTCTTTTTTCATCTCCTCAAGAAACTTTGGTGCGATTGTTAAAAGATCGCAGCCTGCTAATTCTTTTATTTCATCAAGATTTCTAAAACTCGCTCCCATTACTTCTGTCTTGAAACCCTTTTCTTTAAAGTACTTATATATTTGCGTAACCGAAATAACACCAGGGTCTTCAGCACCAACAAAACTGGTTTTACCAGTTTTTGCTTTATGCCAATCCAATATACGGCCAACGAACGGAGAAATTAGAGTTATCTTTGCATTGGCACAAGTTACCGCTTGGCAGAAGTTAAAAAGTAAAGTTAAGTTGCACTTAATGCCCTCTTTTTCCAAAATTTCAGCGGCCTTAATTCCCTCCCAAGTTGCAGCAATCTTAATCAAAATTCTTTCCTTTTCAACTCCAAAATTTTTGTAAAGATTGATCAATTTTCTCGCTTTTTCTACCGTAGCTTCGGTGTCAAAGCTCAGTCTTGCATCAACTTCTGTAGATACGCGCCCTGAAATAATTTTTAATATTTCTTTCCCAAAAAATACTGAAACTTGGTCAACAGTTTCTTTGATTAATTCAATTACGGAGAATCCTTCGGGCATTGCATTTTCTGAACTTTCTAAAGCTTTATCAATTAATTTCACATAATCAGGGTTCTTAGCAGCAGCAAGTATTAGCGATGGATTGGTGGTGGCGTCCCTTGGTTGAAATCTTTTTATCGAATCTAAATCTCCAGTATCAGCAACAACAACGGTCATTGAGGACAATTGTTCTAAAATTGATTTCATATCTAGATAATCATATATATACATAAACTAGCTTTTATTCATAGTGAAATCATCTGATAATGAACAAAATATTTAAAAAAATTGGAAAATTTTAGGGTTTTTTAACAATCATTCCGTGATCTTTAATCTTGGGAGGTATTTTTTCAATTACTATCAAGCTCTCGATAATCTCTTTAGCAACTGGTACGGCAACAGTTGAACCATATGCATAAGATTTAGATGGCTCATCAACGACTACTAGGACAGCATATTTAGGATCATTAACTGGTAAGGTCGCCACAAAACTGCAAACTTTTTTACTTGAATAGGAACCATTTAAGGCTTTTTGGGAAGTGCCCGTTTTCCCCGCTATCCTGTAACCCTCGATCTGCACTCCAGATCCACTACCTTTATCAACTACGCTCTCCATCCATTCAAGAACAGTTTTAGAGACCTCGTGTGAAAAAAATTGTTTTTTTGGATTTTTATTTACTCTTTCTTTGAAAGTTGAGGTTACATGAGGAGTTACTTCAAAACCCCCATTTGCTATAGCCGCATGAAGTTGAACCAATTTAAGTGGCGAGATTGAGAAACCTTTACCAAAAGAAGTTACTGCAGGCTCAATTGATTGATTTACGAATAAATCTTTTCTTTTTAGTTGGCCAGCAGTTGATTCAAATAAGTCAGTCTCTAATTTTTTATTTATACCTAAATTTTTTAGCCAATCCCAATAAATTGTGGGGTCTAAATTTTGCATTATTTTTACCATCCCAACATTACTTGAAACCTGCAATACTTTTGGATAGTCAATGTATCCATTACCTTTTTTATCCCAATTAGAAAGTGTCCATCCTCCAACATTAATCTTTCCAATATCTTCAACTACACCATCTTTCTGGATTACTTTTTCTTCTAAAGCTAAGGCAAGATTAATAGGTTTAAAAGTTGAACCAGGCTCAAACAAATCTTGAGAATACCAACCCTTAAAAAGTTCAGAATCATACTGCCAAAATTTATTTGGATCATACGACGGGACTGCAACCAAGGAGAGAATCCGACCATTATTAACATCCATAACTATGGCAAACCCCTTCTTTGCTTTCCATTTGCTTACTTGCTTTGATAAAGCATTGAATGACGCTTTCTGTAATTTTGAATCTATAGTTAGTCCTAAACTTTTGTAATCAGAAATAAAATCACCTGGGGATGAATTATCCGGCAGAGGAGTTCCATCTCCTCCTCTTTTTACTAAAATACTTTTATTAAAAACTTTAATTTGATTATCTAAATGAAGTTCTAAACCTGCTGAAGCTATATTCTCATCATTAACAAAACCTACAAGATTAGAGTAAAGCTCCCCTTGTGGATAATATCTCTGTGAATATTGAAACAAATCAAGTCCGCTTATTTTAAGATTCTTAATCTTTTCTGCCTTTTCTTCAGATATTTTGTCCAAAAGCTTGATGCCACTTACATTATTATGAAATTTACTCAAGAGTATTTCACCATTTATATCCAAGATAGGTGATAATTTTTCTGTAACTTCTTCAATACTGCGTACTCTGTTTATTGAATCACCTGGAAAATTAAAATATCTTGGATGGGCCCATAATTTATAAAGCGGTTTGTCGTAAGCAATAAGTCTATTATTTCTATCAACAATTGCTCTCCTTTTTTTTAAGGCGTTAGTTTTAGAAGACTGAATTAATCTAGCTTTCCTTTGCAAATCAGAGGCGTTAAAGACTTGCAATTTAACTAACCTACCAAACAAACAAAATATCAATAATAAGCTAAAAATATAGAGGAATTTAAATCTTCTTTGATCAAGGGGTATTAGACGAACAATTTTTTTGTATTTTCTCATCAATATCCCCTTTGATATTTGCTATGACTAAAACCTTCAATAAAACTACTTAAATTTTTCTTAAGTAAACTTTCTTTTTTTTTCGGAAGTTTATCTAAATAGATTAAATCTTCAGGTTTAGTTTTTCTATAAATATTTAGAGACTCAAGTTCACTAATATAAAATTCCTCAATTTTAGAAATATAATCAATGAGATTATTATTGAAAGCTCTTGTTTTAGATAAATTTTTATATGTATTTGACCATTCTCTTTGACTATTAAAAGATAAGAAAAATAAGGTAAAAATTAATACCAGAAGCGAGATATTAATGGTGTCAAAAATTTGATGTATTAATTTAATATTATTTATGGATATTTTTTCAGAATTTTTTTTACTCTCATATGAAACTTTTTTTTTAAAATCAGGTTGATTCCCATAAGGTTTCATTTATTGTTAATTTTCAATAAAAGAAGTGTTATTTATTAACTAAACATCTTTTTGTTTGACTCGCAAGTAGAAAATGAAATTCTCTAAGTCCTCAATAAGAACAAATTTAAGAAGGTCAATCCATTCCATAAAGAATGCATAATCACTGAGGAAAACAAACTCCCTGAAGCAATTCTTGTAATTGCTAATCCAATACCTAGAACAAATAATGGTGGCATTTCCCCCAAACTTAAATGTGCTAATGCAAAGATAAACGCTGAAACTATGATGCCAGAAATTACTCCAAAATCTCTTGAAAGAGTTGGTAGTAAAATACCGCGAAATATAATCTCCTCAAATAGAGGAGCTAATAGAGTTGTTGTTACAAATAATAGAAAAAATGATAAGTAATTATTATTATTAAGAACTATTTCCAGCAAAGGGTTACTACCATTCTGATCGTCAATCAGACTATTCATAATTAGAGAAATCAATAAAACAAAAGGAATGATTGTTAACCAACCTTTAATTCCCTGAATAATTGAATATTTTATTGGCAAGAAATTGAACTGTAAATAATCCCTTTTAAAAGTAAATTCTCCATTCAAAGATTTAATTTGATAATAAACTATCCCTAATGGAGGAATAGCCATAAAAAGATATCCAAAGAATATTTTTAAAGATTGAGACAATTCATTAGAGATATTTTTAGAAAAAAGTTCAACTAAACTGATAGAAAACAAAGGTGACACCACTTCTCCTAAAACAACAAATCCACCTGCAATTAATAAAACCATATCTATTAACTCTAAGTCTAAGGATTTTATTTCTTGCCAACCAAACTTTTTTAAAAATATAGTATTCCATAATATTTTCAAAGCCAGAATAGAGCCGATAAGTATTGTTAAAAGTGGTATAAGTCTGATGGCTAATATTTTTAAAAACATTTTGCTTGAAAATGTTTTTGTTATAAATGAACTATCATCAAAATCAAATTTTCGGCTTAAAAGGTGATATAAAAATCTATCACCTTTAAACGAATCAAACTTATCAGAATTTGGTTTATATGAATTATTATTGGATTTTTTTTCTATCTCATCAATCAGAAATTTAAAGTTTTTATTTTCAAAATCTTTGGATATATTTTTGTAGATTATAGGATCGTTTGATTCTGAAATAATTATTCGAATTAATTTATTTCTTTCTGTTAGTTCTTCAAAAGAGACCTCAGAGAGTGATTTATTTATTTGATCAACAGGGTCATTAAGTATAAAAAATTTTTTAAGATTTATAGGTATTGATTGGGCAGATAATTCAAGAATTTCTTGCTCTTTTTGACTAATATCAAATGAGACTGATGGTCTATTTAAACTATCTCTTAATCCTTGCTGCCATACAAAAAAAGTTATGACTATAGAAATAAAAGCTAAAGTTAGTTTTGACTTAGAAATATTTTTAAATGTCATAACTTATTATATTCTTGAAAACTATACTTAGTTATCATTGAAATTCCTTATATTTATATATCTATTTTAATCACGCCGTGAGATGATTAAATTATCTTAATTTTCAAATTTATATAATGACTTTACGATTAGTTTTAGTTAGGCATGGACTAAGCAGTTTCAATGCAAAAGGATTAATACAAGGAAGAACAGATGATTCATTATTAACTGATGAAGGATATGAACAAGCTAGGAAAGCAGGCAAAGCATTATCAAAAATAAACTTTGAAAAAATCTTTTCCTCCCCACTTTTGAGAGCGGCAGAGACTGCAAAAACAATTAAAAAGACCTTCAATAAAGAACAAAATATTGTATTCGATGATAATTTGCTTGAGGTAGATCTTAGTGAATGGTCTGGTCTAAAAATTGATGAAATAAAAAATAAATTTCCAGAACTTTACCCTATATGGAAAAATGACCCAGAAAATCTTATCTTAAAAAGAAATAACAATAAAACTTATAAACCAATTCAAGAGTTATTTGTTCAAGCAACAAATTTTGTAGAAGATATTTTTAAAATTTATCTAGACAAAGATGATGTAAATATTTTAGTTGTAGGACATAATGCGATTCTCAGATGTTTAATCCTTTTGTTATTAGGAAAGCCTAAGCAAGGTTTTAGAAAAATAAGATTAGAAAATGCTTCTTTCTCGATACTCAATATTTCAAGGAAAGATAACTCTTTTAAGACTCAAATTGAATGTTTAAATCAAACTTCCCATCTCAAAAAAAATATTCCAAATCAAATTGGAGATTCGAGAATATTTCTCATAAGGCATGGAGAGACTAATTGGAACAAAGAAGGTAGATTCCAAGGCCAAATTGATATCCCCTTGAATGAAAACGGAAAAGATCAAGCTAGAAAGACTTTTAAATATTTGAGAAATATTTCTTTCAATAAGGCATTTTCAAGTTCAATGCATAGGCCTTACGAGACTGCGCAAATAATTCTTCAAAATAATAAGGATTTAAAAATAGAAAGAATTGATTCACTTGTAGAAATTAGCCATGGATTATGGGAAGGAAAACTAGAAGTTGAAATTAGAGAAAAATGGCCTACTTTACTTGAAAAATGGCATGACAAACCTGAAGAAGTAATGATGCCAGAAGGTGAATCTATAAAAGATGTATCAGAGAGGTCTATAGAAGCTTTTAATAAGATTTGCTTATCTCAAAGAGATAATGATCTAAGCCTTCTGGTTGCTCATGATGCAGTCAATAAAACTCTAATTTGCAACATCCTTGGGATTAATTATTCAAATATTTGGATGATAAAACAAGGAAATGGTGGCATAACTATAATTGACCTTTTTAACGATCCCAACAAGCTCCCTGTTATTAGCGCTCTAAACATTACAACCCACCTTGGAGGAATAATTGATTCAACTGCTTCAGGAGCACTTTAAATTTAAACCCTTATAAAAATTTTATTCGATGAAGTCAGAGGCAGAAAAAAAGTTTATCTATTAAAAAAGCCAATTTGACTAAGAGGCCAAAATCTGAAATATGCTTTACCAATTATCTCCTTTTTGTGAAGAAATTTACTTCCAGGCCAATATCTACCATCCCAGCTATTTGACCTGTTATCACCTAAAACTAAAAAATGATCTTTAGGGACTTTTATATTTTCAAATTCACCGCATTTATTAAAGAGGGGTAATGAACACTTATAAAAGACGTAAGGTTCAGGAATTAATTTATTATTTATTATTAATTCACCCTTCGTGTTTACACTGACAATGTCTCCTGGAAGCGCTACCACTCTCTTAATATAAGCATCACAAGCTTGATCTCTTAAACCAGGAATAAATGACATTGGAGGAAAACTCATCAAAAAACAATATCTTTTTTTTGGTAGAGGCTTAGATCTTGATGAAATTAATTTTTCGTCAAAGGAATAAGGTGATTTAAAAACGACAATATCTCCTCTTTTTGGCAAAGAGTTTCTTATCGAAAATTTTTCAATGATTAGCCTATCATTTATTTGTAATTCTGGGAGCATTGACCCAGAAGGAATATAACGTGGTTCTGCTAAAAAAGATCTACAAGAAGAAATAAAAAAAGTTAATAGAATTAGTAGACCCCATTCTTTCAAAAAAATTTTAATAGAGGTAGGCATAAAATTAATAAAGTTTTAATTTTTTAACTTTATATAAATTGTTTGGCATATTCAATTTCGTTAAAACCTAACATTACTTTTTCCTCTTCGTAAATCAAAAATGGTCTTTTTATTAATTTGCCATTACTTAAAAGAAGTTGGATAATTTCTTCCCTTGATAAACCATAAATATCAAGATTAAGCGTTTTAAATGCTTGACCTCTTGTATTAAAAATCCTTTTGGTATCAGAATATTGTTCTAAGGCGAGATTTAAATAAATAACAAGTGGGGGTTCTTTTACAATATCAATTAATTTAAATTCGAAATCTTTGCTTTTAAGCCACTTTGCAGCTTTTCGGCAAGTAGAGCATTTTAAATAACTATAAAGAATTATTTTTTTCAATTTTATTTACTAATCTTTGGTTTCTTGAGTACTTTAAAGTTTTTCTTTTTTAGGGGTATACAACTTTTCAATAAATTTTCCACCACATCAAAATCCCTCCAACCATCAATTTGAACTGTTCTTCCATCAAGTCCTTTACTTGTCCTAAAGAATTCAGCAACATCCTCAAGCTGGTTAGGAGCGATTTGGTTAATACTCACTATATTAGCCTGTCTAGGATTAGCCATAGGCACGCATAAAAGTTTTCCATCATATTCACCACAATCATGCATATCCAAAACTCCAATAGGTCTAGCTTTTATTAAACAACCAGCAAAAGTAGGTTCATCCATTATAACCATTGCATCAAGAGGAGCTCCATCATCAGCGAGGGTATTTGGGATAAAACCATAATCAAAAGGGTACCTCACTGAAGAATGCAAAACTCTGTCTAGAGCCATTATTCCTGCATCAGAGCAATATTCATATTTATTCCTACTCCCTGCAGGTATTTCGACAACGATATTTACTATTCCCTTCATTGGAGATGGAGGTATTGAACTAAGGTCCATCTTTTTTAAAATCGTGATTATGAATTATCTCGTTTCCTTGAGATAAAGGTCTTCCAATAAAAATGCTTATAGAAGGTAAAAAAATTGTCAAAATGGCAAAAATAATACCTAGAGATGTTATTGATAAACTCTTTATACTTAAAGGGTCATCATCATCTCTTTCAAAATCATTTCGAGCAGAACCATAAGTAGATTCTTCGCTTGATTTACTTTGAATAAACTGCTTTGATTTCGTGTAACTCAAGAACTCTTAATTGGGAAAGATTAAGGAGATAATTAAACATCATTATCCTACATTCAAAATGTCAATAAATCAAAACATTGACTAGTATCTCTTTAATTACCATTTTCCAGCAAAGACCTAATAGATTTTAGTTCGTCTAATATTTGCACCAGTATATTTTGAGCAGCGGAGGAAGGTGTATTAAAGACCTCTACAGTAACTTCTTTAATTCTTAATATATCTTTTGCAAATCTTGCTACTTCATTAGGGTGAAATTTTAAAGGATCTTTTTGATCAGTTCTAAATTCGGGATTTAATTTTCTTGGATTAAAGGTTGGGTTAAGATTTCTTAAATCTGTATTTGTATACCTATAGACAGAAGCTCTTGATCTATTTAAGAATTTTTGAACTTCATCAATACCTACTAATTCCTCTTCGCTAGAAATATTGGAATCTATATTTTCCATAAACTTAAGAAAATGTTTGAGTAATAATGAACTTTTAAAAGGGTTTGAACTTCATTACTGAAAAAGTTAGCAGAAACAATATTTTTAGACTAGCCGCGTTGAGGGACTCAAGACACTTTAAATTATTTTTTCATCTTAATTGATAAAATTAAATATTATTAAGGATTTTTTTGAATGCGCGTGACAATCTCATTTCCTCTGGGGACACTTCGTGACACACCTTCTGAAGCTGAGATTATTTCACATCAATTACTTTTAAAAGCTGGATATATTCGCAGAGTTAACAGCGGTATCTATGCATACATGCCATTAATGCTTAGAGTTATTGAAAAAATATCCGCAATAATAGATAGAGAACTTAATAGTATTGGTTGTACAAAAGTACTATTACCCCAACTACATCCTGCAGATTTATGGAGAAAAAGTGAAAGGTGGGAAGGATATACTGCAGGGGAAGGAATAATGTTTAATCTCAAAGATAGACAAGGTAAAGAATTTGGTTTAGCTCCAACTCACGAAGAAGTGATCACGAGTATTGCATCAGAGACCATCAACTCCTATAAGCAATTACCTCAATGTTTTTATCAAATTCAGACAAAATTTAGAGATGAAATAAGACCAAGGTTTGGATTAATGAGAAGTAGAGAATTTATTATGAAAGATGGTTATTCTTTTCATTCTTCAGAACAAGATCTGGCTGCTTTCTATGAAAAAGTGGGCAATGCTTATGAAAATATTTTTAAATCTTGTGGTCTACAGACAGTAGGGGTTGAAGCAGATAGTGGAGCGATTGGCGGGGCCTCCTCTAAAGAATTCATGGTCACTGCTGATGCTGGGGAAGATTCCATTTTGTTTACTCAAAGTGGTTCTTATGCTGCGAATCTTGAAAAAGCTGTTTCTCTACCCTCTCAATCTGTTCCACTAAAAGATGATATTGCAGAGTGGTTGGAGACACCTCAACAAAAAACAATCCTAGAAGTTTGCGATAATAATAATTTAGACCCTAGTCAGATTATTAAAGTAGTAATATTCCTTGCACAGTTCGAAGGTAAATTTGAGGTCCCAATTCTGGCATGCATAAGGGGCGATCAACACATTAATGAAGTAAAGCTTTTTAACTTAATCAATAAACTTCATAATTTCAATCTCGTTAATCTTAAAAAGATTGAAGACAAAAATATTATCGAAAAAAATCTAATTGATTTTCCCTTAGGTTTTATCGGGCCAGATTTAGATAATAAAACTATTAAAGCTTCTTCTAATTGGGATAAAAAATGGACAAGAATAATTGACCATTCTGCAAGTAGCCTTTCGAAGTTTATAAGTGGTGGGAATAAAGTTAATTTCCATAAAGTTTTTCAGGAATTTTCCTTTACTTCGAAAGACTATCTAATTGGGGATATTAGGAATGCCAAAAAAGGCGATAAAATAAGTATTAATGATGATGAAGAACTTAAAGAAAAAAAAGGTATCGAAATTGGACATATTTTCCAACTTGGTCAGAAGTATAGTGAGAAATTAAATGCAAAGTTCTCTGATAAGGACGGTCAGTTAAAGAATCTATGGATGGGTTGTTATGGAATAGGAGTGACAAGGATAGCCCAAGCTGCTATCGAACAGAATCATGATCAAAAAGGAATTTGTTGGCCTATCCAGATTTCTCCTTTTGAAGTTATTATTATTCCAACAAACCTAAAAGATCCTATTCAAAGTGACCTGACTGAGGAAATTTATAACAATTTCAAAATTAATAAAATTGATGTCCTACTTGATGATAGAAACGATAGAGCTGGCGTGAAATTTAAAGATGCGGAACTAATTGGTATACCTTTTCAAATAATTATTGGCAGAGATTCTGTTAACAAAGAAGTAGAACTTTTGTGCAGAACAAATAATACGAAGTTTAAAATAAGTACTGATAAATTGTTGGAAAAATTTATTTCCGAATCAGAAATAATGTACAATAAAATGGCTTAAGGCTTATTTTTTTGGGAGCTAAGTTATGTTACTGAAAAGGACATCAAAATTATTTTTTAAAAATCTTATCAAGGCAATATCTTTTTCAATATCCTTAATTGTTGTTTTTACACTTTTTAGTTCTCCTTCTATAGCTGTAAAAACCTCTATGACTGGTGACTATACAAAAGATACAATTTCAGTTGTTAAAACATTACAAACAGCTGTTGATACTCCAAAAGATTCTCCTAATAAAGATGAAGTAAGGAGTGAAGCTCTTACACTTATAACTGACTATATTTCCAGATATAGAAATAGAGGGATGGTAAACAAAACCCAATCATTTACCACCATGCAAACAGCATTAAATGCTATGGCAGGTCATTACAAAAACTTTGCAACTAGACCTTTACCAGATAAACTTAAAGAGCGATTAACTAAAGAATTTTCTCTTGCTGAAAAAATGGTTCTAAGAGAAAGTTGATACAATTCATTTACTTTTTAAAGTTAAACCAAGATTTTTGAATATATTAAATATTCGCACAAAAATAATGCTCTTCTAAAATTGGCCAATGTTGTTGTAATCGGCGCCCAATGGGGTGACGAGGGAAAAGGTAAAATAACGGATTTACTTAGTCGTTCGGCGGATGTTGTCGTGCGCTACCAAGGGGGAGTAAATGCAGGACATACTATAGTTGTAGATGATAAAGTCTTAAAATTACATTTAATCCCCTCAGGGATACTTTATAAAAATACTTCTTGTCTAATTGGTTCGGGAACTGTTGTAGATCCAAAAATCTTGCTAAAAGAAATTGACATGTTAATTGATAATGGAATTGATATTTCAGGATTAAAAATTTCATCAACATCACATGTAACAATGCCTTACCACCGAATATTAGATGAAGCGATGGAGGCTGATAGAGGTTCAAACAAAATAGGGACAACAGGTCGCGGGATTGGCCCAACTTATGCGGATAAGTCACAAAGAAATGGTATTAGAATAAGAGATTTGCTTAGTAAGGAAAGGCTAAGCGATGTGATCGAAATTCCATTAAGAGAAAAAAACGGTCTTCTAGAAAAAATCTATGGCATTAAACCACTTAAATTAGAAAAGATTGTTGAAGAATATCTGGACTATGGGAAAAGATTATCAATGCATGTAGTTGACTGTACAAGGACTATCCACGCAGCCTCAAAAAACAAGAAGAATATTCTATTTGAAGGTGCTCAAGGTACTTTACTCGACTTGGATCATGGGACTTATCCTTTTGTCACCTCATCAAACCCCATATCAGGAGGAGCATGTATTGGGGCTGGAGTGGGGCCCACTTTAATAGATAGAGTCATAGGTGTTGCAAAAGCTTATACCACGAGAGTAGGTGAAGGTCCGTTCCCAACGGAATTACAAGGGAGCATTAATGATCAACTATGTGATAGAGGGAGTGAATTTGGAACTACTACTGGAAGAAGGAGAAGATGTGGGTGGTTTGATGGGGTTATTGGTAAATATGCTGTATCTGTGAATGGTCTCGATTGTTTAGCTGTTACGAAACTTGATGTATTAGATGAATTAGATGAGATTCAAGTTTGCATTGCATATGATCTCGACGGAGAAGAAATAGACTATTTTCCTACAAATTCAGATGACTTAAAAAAATGTAAGCCAATCTTTAAAAAGTTAAAAGGTTGGCAATGTTCAACTGCAGATTGCAGAAAACTATCTGATCTCCCAGAAAATGCTATGAATTATCTCAGATTTTTAGCTGAATTAATGGAGGTTCCAATTGCTATTGTCTCGTTGGGGGCGAATAGAGATCAAACCATAGTAATTGAAGACCCAATTCATGGTCCTAAAAGAGCACTTCTTAGGTAATTTAGTTTCAAATCCATGAGAGGATCCTTTAGACATTTAGAAGATAATAAAAAGGTTGATCTCATCGGTCTGGGCAACGCAATAGTAGATATTATTGTAAATATTGAGGATGAGTTTCTTGAGATAAATAATCTGTCTAAAGGATCTATGAATCTAATTAATTCTTTTGAATCTCAGGGATTATTAGAAAAATGCAAAGTGATCAAACAAATATCAGGTGGGTCCTCAGCAAATACCGTTGTTTGTTTAGCAGGATTAGGAAATGTTGTCCAGTTTATTGGAAGGGTAAAAAATGATCAATTTGGGAATTTCTTTTCTGAGGATATAAAAAAAAGTAAAACTATATTTAATACTCCCCCAACCATTGAAGGTGCTTCAACAGCCCATTCAATCATTTTGATTACACCTGATGCACAAAGAACTATGTGCACTTATCTAGGAGCATCTGTAGAATTTGAACCAAAAGACATTGATTTTAGTGTACTTAAGGAGAGTAAATACTTGTATTTAGAAGGGTATTTATGGGACAGCGAATTAGCTAAAAATGCTTTTCTTAAAGCTGCTCAAATTGCAAAAGAATCCAATACAAAAATAATTCTTTCATTGTCTGATTCATTTTGTGTAGAAAGACATCGAGAGAGCTTCTTGGAATTAATTGATGATTATGTAGATATAGTTTTTTGCAATGAATCGGAGGTTTTAAGTTTGTTTAAAAGGGATAAATTAGCAGATTGCCAAGGAGACCTGTTTTCCTTATGTGAATTAGTAATAGTCACTTTAGGTAGCAATGGTTCTCTCATATTTAACAAAAATAATGTTGAAATAATTGAGTCAATAACGAAAGGAAAGATTATTGATACTACAGGAGCGGGAGATATCTATGCGGGAGGATTTATCCATGGATTAATAAAAAATTATTCCCTCAAAAAGTGCGGAGAGATTGCTTCAACTTGTGCGGGACAAATAATTACACAATTAGGATCTAGGTCAGATATTGATCTTAAAGAGTTAATAAAATTATTTTAGTCAAATAGTCTTATTCAACCAATCATAATATTTCACCTCAGCATGGTATTTTTTGTAAATAATTTGAGGGACATCATATGTAGAATTTTTATTTAAGAATTCAATTAAATAATCTTTCAATTCTAGTTTACTTTTTATTGTGATTTCAAACTCTTTAGTCTCTTCAATATCATCATCCCACTTATAAATTGAAAAAATTTGCTTTATTGAAACACAAGCTGCAAGTTTATTTTCTATTAGTAATTTGGATATTCGCAAAGCATTTGCGTAACTTGATTCAGTCGTGATCATAACTAATACTTCCATAATAAATTAAACATCAATATTCTTTAATTATGTGATTTATCAAATTGTGATATTGATCAAAAGAGTAAGAATAATCATTTTGTAATTTCGGCCTTTTAACCAAAAATAACTTCATTTTACTTCCAGAAACTATGCTCTCCCAGTTTTTCTGAGAATAACTTCCAGATTCTCTGCAGAGAACATAATCTATCTCCCAAAGATCACAAAGTTTTTTTTCTAAAATACTTTTATTAATTTTACTCGGTTCAAGTATCGCTATGTTTGAATTTTTAATACATGATCCAAAAGCTTTAGTTATACTCTCAAAATTTGGAAGTACCCTCGTAAATACATTTGCTTTACAATTCATATAATAACTAGCTGTATCATTAAGGAATCTTGATCCTATTGCCAAAAGGATATTCTTATTTTCTATATCAACTTTATTTATTTCCTTTAAATCATCAATATAAAAAAAATTATTAGTGTTATTTCTTAGAGACTTCCTCTCAAATAGTAAGAGAGGTATATTAATCTCTTTACATGCATTATTAAGATTTTTAGAAATTACTACGGCAAACGGATGAGTCGCATCTACAACGCATGTGATTTTATTTTTTTTTATGAAATTAATTACTTGATCTTTATTATTTAATTTACCCGTAATGATATGTAACTTTGAATTTTCAATATAAGCTTGCCCTGCTTTAAAAGTTAAAACACTTGCAAAGACTGAATAATTTAGTTCAAGAAGCCTATTAGCTATTAAAGGTCCATCCGATGTTCCTGATAGGATCCAAACATTTTTATAGCAATTTTCTTGATTCTGCATCAGTATGTCTTTAATTAAATAGTAAGTAATGAATCATTGTTTAATTCAGGCGGTCATTAATAGCGCTCCCCAAATGAGGTATACCAAAGAAAACCAAACTCCAATTGCAGAAATGATTGTTAATTTTAAAGGATTACGTAGTGAAGATCCAACCAGAGATCTCAAGATCATAGGATGGGGAAATATTGCCCAAGAGATGGTAGATGAACTAAAAGAGGGGCAAAACATTGTTATTGAGGGACGTCTAAAGATGAATTCTGTTACTAGAAAAGACGGAACGAAAGAAAAGCAACCAGAACTAACAGCTTCAAAGATTCATCAAATATCGCCAGTTGAGGTTTTTAAGTCTGATCAAAAAGAAAATAATGAGTCACTTGAAAAAAAAGAAAGCACCAAAAATTCCAGTTGGGATAGTTCACCTTTAGTACCTGAAGTAGACGAAATACCTTTTTAAATCAAATATCAACATTATTTTCTTGAACACTTATAATAAATTTGCTTATTTTTCTTTCGAGCTCGGCAAGTTCGCTTCTAATCTCTGGCCATTTACCCTTATCAAGATTTTCTAATAGCCAAGATCTTTCTTGATCAAGTTTAAAAATTAAATCTTCTTGATTTGCAGTCTTGGGATCTTGCATAATACTTGTTAGACCATTTGAAATTCATTCTACTAAATCAAAATGAAGAAATACCTATCGCCTGGAAACTTAATCGTAACCGCTGGGGGTATATTAGCTTTTGTTGGAATGACTGCTTATTTTACAGACTCAGTAAATTTAAGTGTACCTACTTTTTTTTATGGAGTACCTATTTTTCTAATTGGATTAGGTTTAAAAACTTCCGAAATACCTCCTGTAGAGTTGTTTGACAAGACAAATTTTGCGACAAATAAATACAATAGACCAAAAGAATTAACAGCACTAGTTAAGGATGTTACAAGATGGAGATATGGGATAAAAGCTCATCTTGAATCATCATTAGAATCTTTGAGTTTGTGGGACGAGGATAATCCCCCTCAACTAAAAGAAATTGAAGAAATTACAAAGGAAGAAAAAAATGGTCTCAGATTGCGTTTCAAATTAAACGCTGTTCCTCTAGAAAAATGGATTGAAAAACAAGAAAGATTAAACAGGTTTTTCGTCAAAGGTCTTGAATCAGAATTTATTATCGACGATAATAAAAAAGAATTTGATTTTATTCTCTTTTATTGAATATAGGGATATATTTGTAAAAACCTAATTTCTCAATTCAATCAAGTTTTAATGAATTTTAATAATGAATGATTCTCAAAGAGTATCAATATTAAGCGAAGCACTCCCATATATACAAAGTTTCTCTGGCAGAAAAATTGTTATCAAGTATGGTGGTTCTGTTATGGAGAATGATAATTTAAAAAATGCTTTTTTTAGAGACATTGCACTTTTATCAACAGTGGGAGTTTGTCCGATAGTAATTCATGGAGGTGGGCCCGAGATTAATAATTGGTTAAAGAAATTAGAAATATCTCCTAAATTTGAAAATGGATTAAGAATTACTGATCAAAAAACAATGGAAATTGTCGAGATGGTTCTAATGGGTAGAGTTAACAAACAAATTGTCAAAGGCATTAATAAAACTGGATCCTTAGCTGTAGGGATATCAGGTCTTGATGGGAACTTAATTCAATCTAGAGAACTAGGAGATGGGAGCCATGGGTTAGTGGGAGAGGTTACAAAAATCAATCCTGAAATATTAGATCCTCTTATCTCTAAAGGATATATCCCAATTATTTCTAGTATTGGATCAACCTTGGAGGGTATTTCTCATAACATCAACGCAGATTTTGTTGCTGGAGAAGTTGCTGCTGCAATAAATGCAGAAAAACTTATTCTTCTTACTGATACTCAAGGGATCTTAAAAGAAAAAGACAACAAAAATAGTCTTGTTGAAAAAACTAA
The DNA here is from genome assembly GCA_003281625.1 of Prochlorococcus sp. AG-347-I04. GTDB lineage: Bacteria > Cyanobacteriota > Cyanobacteriia > PCC-6307 > Cyanobiaceae > Prochlorococcus_A. The sequence goes on along the minus strand of QCBL01000006.1, from coordinate 13,498 downwards.
TCTCAAAGAGGCGAGAGATTTTATTGATAAAAAAATTGTGAATGAAGGTATGATTCCAAAGACTGAATGCTGCATAAGAGCTTTAGCGCAAGGAGTCAAAGCAGCTCACATAATTGATGGAAGAATAGAACATTCGTTACTGCTTGAGATTTTTACAAATTCCGGAATAGGTACAATGATTGTCGCCTGACCTATGAAAGCTTATGAGCAAGTTTTAGAAACAGTAGAACTTGCTTTAGCTAAGGGTGAGTATCATTATTGTATAGAGTTTCTTTTGCCTCAAATCGAATCATTTCCTTTGTCAAGTAAAGAGGGAGTGAATTTAAGAACAATCTTAATTACTGCTCTTTGTGGTATCAATAAAAAGAAGGAGGCTAAAAGGTTTTGTAAAGAACTTCTAAAATCTTACGATAATAAGACGAGAGAAAATGCAAAATATTTAATGGAAATCATAGACTCTCCTGAAATTAAAAAGCCAGAAAATTGGAACGTACAGTTTGAAAGCGACACATCACTAAATCAAAAATCTCTTAACTCACTGCGCAAAAAAAGAAAAGTATTAGAGAAAAAAAAATTTATTAATGTAACTGAAACTCCAACTGGTGAAACAAAATCCTTTCAGAAAGGCTTTTCACTGATCATTTTTTTTATACTATTATTATTAATTCCACTTTTAAGTGGCTGCGTTAAAGTTGAGGATACCCTTGACCTTAGTGAATTTAATTCAATAACCAACAATTTAGTGATAGAGAGTAAATACCTAAAGAAATTTCCTTGGCAATTGAAATTTGAAGAGAAGATGAATGATATTTTTCCTAACGCAGAAATTGAACAAGAAGAATCAACCTTTTCTTTGAAACATAAAAATCTCAATTTAGAAGATATAAAGCAAGTTCTTAAAATCACCCAAAATACAGCTGGAGAGTTAGCGGGAGGATCTACAAATATAGAAATTAATGCTACTCAAAAAAACTTCATTTTTTTTAAAAAATACTTTTACAGATTAGATATGGATCTAAATTCTGTTCAAGGTATTGATAATTTAGAACTCATTTTCAAAATTATTCACCCTAATAAAGCTACCCTTACAAGTAAAAATAATTCAAATTTAGAAATCACCAAAAATTTAATAATTTGGAATTTAAATCAAGGTCAGATGAATAGTCTTGAATTTTCTTTCTGGAGCATCAACAAACTCTTGATTGGGATATCTACTATTTTAATAATCACAATATTAGCTTATTTATTAAGATTCTATAGATTTAAATTAGGTACAGATTTGCCTCAACTTCCGTCAAAGTAATTACAACTCTGCTGGATTAACATCAATTGTTAAAAAAACATTATTTGGAATAAGTTTCCATAATATTGATCTATTAGGTAAAGGTATTTTTGTTCCTTCAGGACCATGTATTAATATCTGCCATCTAAATTTTTTGCCAACTTTAGCAATTAAACTAGGAGCAGGACCAATTAATTTCCAGTTATTTTTCTCACAACACTTGAGTAGATATTTTGCTAAATTTATTGAAATTGATTCAGTTAATTCATAATTTTCACCTGATAATTTAAGAAGGCAAATCGTGCAAAATGGAAATAAATTAGCATCCTTTCTCAATCTAGAGTTTTCAATTAAGAATCTTTCATAATCTCTTTTTTGCAGATACGAAATCACCGGGTGGTTGGGTTTATAAGTTTGAAAAATTACTTTCCCTTTTTTTTCTGCCCTGCCGGCCCTTCCTGCTAATTGCAAAAATAATTGTAATGATTTTTCTTCTGCGGAAATATCTGGGCGATGAAGCAACCCATCTGCTGCAATAACTACTGAAAGAGTAATATTCGGGATGTCAATACCTTTTGCCAACATCTGAGTACCGACAAGAATATCAGCATCACCTTTAGAAAACTTTGAAAGAATATCTCTATGACCATCCTTTCCTGAAGTTGTATCTCTATCAAAGCGAAGTACTCTTAAGTCAGGAAATTCTTCATTTAAAAACTCTATTACCCTTTGCGTACCAATTCCAAAAGGTTTGAAAGCAGTTGAATGACAATCTGGGCAACGATTGATCAATCTTGATTTATGATCACACCAATGACACCTTAACCATTTTTTTCCTTGTGATCCGAGATGAACAGATAAAGGAACGTCACAGTTGGGGCAATTTATTAAATATCCGCAATTTCTACAACTTAAAAATCCACTATGCCCCCTCCTAGGGATCAAAATTATTGCTTGCTCTTTTTTTAAGCGTAGTTGAGGAAGCAATTGTAATAATTCATTGGAAAAAATTTTCATATTTCCCTTCTTGAACTCATCCCGCATATCAATAATTTTTATTTCAGGAGTCTCATTACTGGATATCCTTTGAATCATTCTTACCAATTTAAAATTCCTTTCAAAAATACACTTTTTCCAAGTCTTCATTGATGGGGTTGCACTCCCAAAAATTAACTTTGCAGAATTCCTCTTTACTATTTCAATAGCAATCTCTCTTGCGTCATAGCAAGGCATAGGACTATCTTGTTTATAAGAAACATCATGTTCTTCATCCATTATTATTAATCCCAGATTTTTGATTGGAAGAAAAACTGCCGACCTTGTCCCTATTACTATTAAAGGTTCATGGGCATTAATAATTTTCTTCCAAACTAAACTTCTATGATTTGGAGAACAATTACTATGATATTCGTAAACGACATTATTAAATCGCCTAATAAACCTATCAATAAGTTGAGGAATTAATCCAATTTCTGGGGCTAGTATCAAACAACTTTTTTTCTTAAGAAATTGATCTTCAGCAATTCTCATATACACTTCTGTTTTACCTGAACCTGTTTCGCCCCAAAGAAGTAATGCATCTCCTGGGTTCATTGTTTGAAATTCTTGAAATGCAATTTTCTGCTCATTTGTAAGATTTGGTTTTTTCGTTGCGATATGATCATTTAAAAAGTAATTAAATTTACTATTTATATTTTTTTTTCTTTTAGATTTAGCAAGATAATTTTTACTGACCATTGAGTTAATTAGAGAATAATTAAAACCAGACTTTATTAATTCACTTTGCCAATTACCTTTTTTAGATAAAGTATCCATTAAAAAAAATTCTTTTTTGGTTAATCGATTTTTCTCAATATCAAGTTCTTTTTTAGTTTCAATCCATATTTGATCTTTTAAACCTTTAGAGAAATTTTTATATTTACCAATCCAGCCAGGAGGGAATGCAGTTTTAAACATTTTTAAATTACTAACCATATAAAAAGAGGCTAGGAATTCTATCAATTCTCTCCAAGATTCATCAATTATTTTTTTCTGCAAAATACTTTCAACAAACAAATATCTTATGCTTTTTCCTCCGGTAATATTTGATTCATCATTATTGATTGTCGAAAAGTCGTTTTTGGAGATCACCAACCCATTCAATAATCTCCCCCTTAGTTTCACACTTACAATATCTCCAACTTCTGCTCCAAGATTATTTCCATCTAAATAGTAAAAGCTTTCATTACTACTACCTATATCAAGCAAAATTTCCAATTTATAGGAGATATTTAATAACTGATTACTTGCCGGCTTCAAAACTTTTTCTTAGTATTGGATTGTTGAACATTCCACAAAGTGTTTTTTGCACATTGTAAGTATCCTGCTCTTAAGGGAGACATGAAGCTCTGATCATTGACTGAAAATTCAAAATTGATCTGCCTGTCTGAGAAATCCCAAGACTTTTTACTTTAGGTAATCTATAGCACTATTTAAATTTTTCAACAATCTAGAAAACTTTTCTTATTCTCATTTTGTGAAAAAGTTTTTTAAACATTAAGGGAACTTTACTACTAAATGTTCAAATTAGCCCTAAATAAAATTTTATCTAGTTAAATTCACCGTAGAAAGGAGTCAATTATGTGTCCAGTCGCAGCAGAATCAAAGAATTCCAAGCCTAGTTCAAAAAAAAAGATCAATAAAAAAATTAATACAAATTTAGAAACAGTAGTTGAAGAAGATAGTAATAAAAATAATCAAACTTTACAGACATCTGCTGAGTTAAACGAAAGCAATATTGAAAATAATAATAATGAATTTGGTGATTCTGAAGAAGAAGATAAAGGGCTCGGGAATATAAAGCTTGGGCCAAAAGGTATCTACACTGAAGATTCAATAAGAGTTTATCTCCAAGAAATTGGAAGAATTAGACTTTTAAGACCAGATGAAGAAATTGAGCTTGCAAGAAAAATTGCCGACTTACTCCAATTAGAAGAGCTAGCTACTCAATATGAGTCAGAAAAAGGGCATTTCCCATCTGTAAGAGAATGGGCCGAGTTAATAGATATGCCTCTTCCTAAATTTAGAAGAAGACTTCTCTTGGGGCGCAGAGCTAAAGAAAAAATGGTTCAATCAAATTTAAGATTAGTTGTTTCCATTGCTAAAAAATATATGAATAGAGGTTTATCATTTCAAGACTTAATCCAAGAAGGAAGTTTGGGTCTAATTAGGGCAGCGGAAAAATTCGACCATGAAAAAGGTTATAAGTTCTCTACATATGCAACTTGGTGGATTCGCCAAGCCATTACAAGAGCAATTGCGGATCAAAGTAGAACTATTAGATTGCCAGTTCACTTATACGAGACAATATCCAGAATTAAAAAAACCACAAAAGTTCTTAGCCAAGAATTTGGCAGGAAACCTAGTGAAGAAGAAATCGCTGAGAGTATGGAAATGACAATCGAAAAATTAAGATTTATAGCTAAAAGTGCGCAACTTCCTATTTCTTTAGAAACTCCAATAGGGAAAGAAGAAGACTCAAGACTAGGAGACTTTATAGAGGCTGATATTGAAAATCCAGAGCAAGATGTTTCTAAAACTTTACTAAGAGAAGATTTGGAAGGAGTATTAGCCACTCTTAGTCCAAGAGAAAGAGATGTTCTCAGATTGAGATATGGAATTGATGATGGAAGAATGAAAACTCTTGAAGAAATTGGCCAGATTTTTGATGTGACGAGAGAAAGAATTAGACAAATAGAGGCAAAAGCCCTAAGAAAACTTAGACATCCAAATCGAAATGGGGTTTTAAAAGAATATATAAAATAAAAAAAGTTAAATATAATATTCAGCTTTAAAAACTGGCAAAATAATAGCTTAAGATAGATTCGACTTAATATTTAATTCAAACTCAAAATAATATTTAATGACTAATTTTAAGCTAAAAATAGCTAGTAGAAGAAGTAAGCTAGCAATGGTTCAAACTTTATGGGTTAAAGATCAATTAGAAAGGAATATTCCCAATTTAGAGGTATCTATAGAAGCTATGGCAACTCAAGGTGACAAAATCCTTGATGTAGCCTTAGCAAAAATAGGCGACAAAGGCTTATTTACAAAGGAACTTGAAGCACAAATGCTCGTAGGCCATGCAGATATAGCTGTACATTCTCTGAAAGATTTACCAACCAATTTGCCTGATGGCCTTAAATTAGGATGCATTACAAAAAGGGAGGATCCTGCAGATGCTTTAGTAGTTAACAAAAAAAATGACTGTTATAAATTAGAAACCTTACCTGAAGGTTCGATTGTGGGAACAAGCTCTCTAAGAAGACTTGCACAATTAAGAAATAAGTACCCACATCTTGTTTTCAAAGATATCAGGGGAAATGTTATTACAAGAATTGAAAAATTAGATGCAGGAGAATTTGATTGTATAATTCTTGCGGCCGCTGGTTTAAAGAGATTAGGCTTTGAATCAAGAGTTCACCAGATTATCCCAAGTGAAATTTCCCTTCATGCCGTTGGCCAAGGAGCACTAGGCATTGAATGTAAATCTGATGATAAAAAAGTTTCAGAAATTATAAATATCTTAGAAGATAAACCCACCAGTCAAAGATGTCTAGCAGAAAGGGCTTTTTTAAGAGAGCTTGAAGGAGGATGCCAAGTCCCAATAGGTGTGAATAGTAAAATTCAGAATGAACAACTTTGCCTTACTGGTATGGTTGCATCTCTTGATGGTGAAAGGCTTATTAAAGACCAATATATTGGCAATATTAATGATCCCGAAGAAGTAGGCAAAGAACTAGCAAAAAAATTAAAGCAGCAAGGTGCCGATGAAATACTAAGCGAAATCTTTGAAAAATTTAGAGAAAAATAAAATTTGTTAATTAACTAATTTAGGATCAATTTCTTTTTTGTATCTCTCTTCACAATCTTTAATCACTTTAACAGCTTCTTCTTTCCCAAAAAAACCATTTACAGTACATGTTCCTGGTTTTTTTAGATCTTTGTAGTGCTCCCAATAATACTTTGTTTCTTTTAACCAATGATCTCCAAGGTCTTCAAAACTTGAGATATGATCCATTCTTTTATCATTCGCGAGAATCGCTATTACCTTATCATCAACCTCTCCGCCATCATCAAATTTCATCACCCCAATAATCCTTGCTTCCACAATTGATCCGGGTATCAAAGGCTCAGTTACTCCAACAATTTCCACATCAAGTGGATCTCCATCTTCATCCCATGTCCTTGGAATACATCCATAAGCAAAAGGATACGCAAGTGATGAATAACCTACCCTATCAAGTTTAAGATGGCCCGTTTCTGTAATTAATTCATATTTATTTATGGTATTAGAGTTCAATTCAACAATAGTGTTTATTATTGTATTTGAGCTATCAGTGAAAGCATTTAGTATGTGCAATAAATTTGGGGTAACCCTGCTTGGGGGCTGATTTAGATTTGCCATCAAGAAATTATTTTTGTTTATCTTACATCCTCACACCTAACCAAATTCTTTAAAAGTAATGTTTCAGCAAAAATCATTTATTTTAGACCTTAAGTGATTAATAAAATAGTTTGGCGATAGTTCTTCATTAGTTACAGCTCTTACCAACTCCATACAATTAACTGATCTGCCATATTTATGTATATTATTTTTTAACCAAAAGATGATCTTTTGATATTCACCATTTTCAATTAAATTGTCAATCAAACCTATGTCTCTTTCCATTTGAGAAGATATTTGCGCGCTTATAACATGTCCTAACAAATATGAGGGGAAATATCCAAACGCCCCTTCACTCCAATGAACATCTTGAAGACAACCTTCTGAATCATTAGATGGTTTAATTCCTAGGAGTTCACCATATCTTTTATTCCATTCTGTTGGAATATCTTCAGCAGGTAAACCTCTTTCAATTAAATCTATTTCAAGTTCGGTTCTTATTAATATGTGTAGGCCATAAGTCAATTCATCCGCTTCGACCCTATTTAATCCTGCTTCCAAATGATTTATAGATTTCCATAGTTCTAAATAATTATTAAGAGAACATCCAGCCGAAACAAATTTTTTAAAAAATCTTTTTGAAAAAGATTTGGATTTAACTATTCTATTTTCCCAAAATAAAGATTGACTTTCATGAATACCCATAGAGGTTGCTTGACCTAAAGGCCAAGCAAACCATTGATGACTTTGAGATGGCAAACCCTGCTCATAAATAGAATGCCCCCACTCATGCGCAGTTGCTAAAAAACTTGATAGTGGTTCACCTTCAACAATTCTTGTGGTGATCCTAAAATCATTAGGCCCTAATGTTATCGAGAAAGGGTGAGGAGATTGTCCAACAACAACGAGATCTCTATCTCTTCCAAACTCGTCAAGTAATTTAGAGCATAAATTTTCTTGAGATTTTGGACTTAAATCCCAATGATTTTTTTGGGGCTTGTTAATTGCTCTAATCAAGTCTGGGATGGTTTCTTTCAAGGGTTGAAAAATATCATTCAACCACTTTAAATTTAATTCAGGCTCAAAGGGTTGAGCTAATGTCTCCCAAGGTGAACATTGAATAGATATTTGTTTTGCCTCTTCAATCCGCAATTTAACTAGTTCTTCAAAGAAAGGAAGAAAAATTTTAAAATCTGATTTTTCCTTAGCTTCTTGCCAGCTTTCATACCCTTTAGATTTTGCCTTTGCTAGAGACTCAACTAATTTAGGATCTAAATTTCTTTCTCTATTAAATTCCTTCAATAAAAGACTAATATTTCTTTCTTTATCTTTTATGAAAAGTTGATTATCGGAATTTCGTTCAATATCTGCTAATTCATTTTCAGCAGATTGTATTAAATTATAAAATTCCTCGGAAGAATTTCTTTCATGCAATACTTTTGCAATATAAGTAAGTTGTTCAGACCTCCAAGAAGCACCTTTCTTTGGCATTCCAGTATTCTGATCCCAATAAAGTGTATTTTGGATTGAACCTAATATTTGTGTTTCTTTAAGGTAAGCACCCAGCTTATTCCAATGAGTTTCAGCCAAAGATTTAAATGGAAATTAAATTTATCTTAAGATAAAAATTTTAATGTCTGCAGTAAAACATTCATCTTTATCCATAATAAGATATTGATTAATTAAGTTTTAACTTATATGGAACAAATATTTTCAAAATTAAAATTCATAACCCATGGCGAGGGTTTTATTGATATCACATATGATTTAAATTTATGTGTTGAAAAAAATAATTTTCATTCCGGAATTTTAAATTTAACTTCACTTCATACAAGTTGCAGTTTAACTATTAATGAGAACGCAGATCCAAATGTACTGAGGGACCTAAAAAAGTATATGCAATCGATAGTTCCCTATGATTCCTACTTAACCTTATCAAAAAATAGAGAAGAAATATCCTACAAACATTATCAAGAAGGGGCTGACGATATGCCAGCACATATTAAAACATCCCTAACAAACACTTGTTTATCGTTAAGTTTTCAAGGCGGGAAAATTATGCTTGGCACATGGCAAGCAGTTTATTTATGGGAACATCGATTTGATCAAAAGGAAAGAATCATAAATGTACATATAATTGGTGAGAAAAAGTAAGATATTTATAATGTAATAAGTCAGACTTCTTATTTCATGGAACCCTACATTTTGCAAGATGAAGAATTGAATGAATTAGTTGTCAAAATACCTGGCTGGGAAATTAAATCTAAACAAATCCAAAGAGAATTTAACTTCGCTAATTTTATTGAAGCCTTTGCTTTTATGACTAAGGTTGCTTTAATCTGTGAAAAATATAATCATCATCCTAACTGGGAGAATGTTTATGCAAACGTAATAATTAAATTAAATACACATGATCTAGGAGGTATTACGAATCTGGATCAAACATTAGCTTCGGAAATCAACAAAATTTTCGATCAATAAAAATATAAACTTGTTTTCAACTATTCAAAATGTCTAAAAATTTATTACCAGTCACTATTATTAGTGGATTTTTAGGTTCTGGCAAAACTACACTTCTAAATCATATTTTAAAAAATCAAGTTGGTATTAAAACAGCTGTTTTAGTCAACGAATTTGGAGAGATCGGAATAGATAATGACTTAATAATAGAAGGCTCAGAAGATATGATCGAATTAAATAATGGATGTATATGTTGCTCTATCAATGGCGAATTATTAAATACCGTATCCAAAGTTTTAGAAAGAGCTGAAAAATTAGACTATTTGATTGTTGAAACAACTGGATTAGCAGATCCATTACCAGTAGCCATGACTTTTGCGGCAGGTGATCTTAGAGAAAAAGTAAGATTAGATTCGATAATCACTGTCATTGATGGAGAAAATTTTGATTTTGAAATTAATAATACAAATGTCGCCTATTCTCAAATTTTATACGGAGATATCCTTCTTCTTAATAAATCTGATTTAGTAAATGAAAAACAATTAAAGAAAATAGAGGAGTTTATAAATAAAATAAAAAAAGAACCAAGGATTTTGAGATCAACTAATAGTGAAGTTGCATTACACACAATAATGAGCGTGGGTCTATTTGAGACGGATACTTTTGAATTCGAGAAAAATAAAAAAAATATAGAACAAAATTCAAACGATCACTCTTCTCATTCCCACGATCACTCTTCTCATTCCCACGATCACTCTTCTCATTCCCACGATTTGATAAATAATATCGAGGGTTTTACCTCAGTTTCATATGAGACATTTGAACCATTTTCTTTAAGGAAGTTTCAATATTTCTTAGATAATCAAATCTCACAAAATGTATTTAGAGCAAAAGGAATATTATGGTTTATGGAAAGTGAAAGAAAACACATTTTTCACCTATCTGGAAAGCGGTTTTCTCTAGATGATGAGGAATGGACAAAAGAAAAATCTAACAAGATAGTATTGATTGGGAAAAACTTAGATCACCAAACTATTAAAAATCAACTGTCATCATGTAGATTTAATTCAGATTAGAGTTCATATTAGGATTTAATTAATTTTTGAAAATACTTATTAAAGGGTTTAAAAAAACATTAACAGAATTAAATTTTCTTTACTTCACTTCGTTTATTGTTTCACTCTTAGTAATCATTCCAATTTCCAATTTCCTTCTAGAGGGAATTGATTACATTATTAGTGGAAACTTTTCATTAGGTATTGCTGGAGGAGAAGAGGTATTAGGCACTTTAAAAGTTCTAATATTGACAAGTTTTTTTGGCGGCGGGTTAGGAACTTTGAACGGATGGTTACTTTCAAATTGTGATTTTAAGTTCAGAAAAGTTCTCCGTATTTGCCAACTAGTTCCACTAGCTGCCCCAGCATATCTAATAACAGCTATTTTGCAGGATTTAGGAAGTATTTTTGGGTATCAAGTAACTGGTTTATGGTGGGGGGTATTAATACTTTCAATTTCTACTTATCCATATGTATTCATTCTTGCTAACGAAAGTTTTAATAAATTTGGAGTAAATCAAATAAATGCTAGTAGAGGATTAGGAGTAGGGCCATGGAGCAGCTTCTTTAAAATCGCTTTCCCAATGGCGTTACCAGCACTAATAACAGGAATAAGTTTAATGTGTATGGAAGTAATGAATGAGTTAGGTACATTTGCATTATTAAACATACCAAGTATTTCTACTGGTATAGCTGAAAATTGGATAATTGAGGGTAATCCAAAAAGTGCTATTGGATTATCTTTGGTAGCCTTATTAATGATTTTCACTTTAATTATTTTCGAAAAGTTATCAAGAAAAAAATCAAAGAGGTGGAGTGAAAATCCTGCATCAAAAGATTCTCAAGGATGGGAATTAAACAAAACTAGATCTTTTTTAGCAATAATCATATCTTTATTTCCTCCAATTTTCTCTTTTGGGATTCCATGTTTTTGGGTTCTACTCAATATAGATCTAATTCAAAAAGGGTTATCTATAGAATTACTCAGCCTATCATTAAGGACCATAAGTCTAGGAATTTTAACTGCATTAATAGCGATGCTATTCTCCTTAATAATTTCTTTAGTCAGACGCGCAAATAAAAGCTTTTTACTAGGACTAATAACAAATCTTGCGGGGATAGGTTACGCAATTCCAGGGACTGTATTAGCTTTATCTTTAGTAAGCATTTCTTCTCCAAAATTTAATTTTATTGCTATTAGCTTACTAATTTGGGGTTATCTTGTCCGATTTCTAACTATCTCTAAGGGTTCTATTGATTCAAGTCTTGAGAGAATTTCTCCTAGTCTTGATGAAGCAGCACTTGGACTAGGAGAGAATTGGCTGGGGATCATCAAAAGAATTCATCTACCTCTTCTCCAAGGACCAATATTTGTAGGATCACTTTTAGTTTTTGTTGACACGATAAAAGAATTACCCATAACCTTTATTTTAAGACCATTCGATTTCGATACATTATCTGTGAGAATATATCAATATGCTGGAGATGAAAGAATGGTAGAGGCAATATTACCGGCCATTTTTATCATGACTTTAGGCCTCATTGCATCAATGACATTAATACCAAGTTTAGAGAAAAAACACTAAATTCTTTTAGACACTTTTCTTATTAAGAAGGGTAAGCTTAACAACAAATCTGCCGAGGTAGATATAACCCTAAAACAAACTAAACTTATAAGAATTATATTTTCTGGAATACTTTTGCCAACAAATAAAAGGAGGCAAGCCTCAAAAACGCCAACTCCTCCTGGAGCTGCTGGGACTACCAAGCCTATGGACCATGACAAAGAAAAAATTACCAATAAAAATATGATGTTCAGGGTATTACTTGTATAAAAAGTATTTAAGCAAATGTAAAACCCAATAAATTTTGATAAAACAAAAGCAATTTCAAGAAATAAAGCTCTAGAAGGGAAAAAAGAAACTATATTTATTCTCTCTTCAAATTGGCCCTTTGAATTTGGAAGTCTCAAAACCTCAAATAATTTCCCCTTAAGAGACCGTAATATTTTTAATATCAAAAAAATAAATTTTCTATTTAAGAATAATAAGGGAAAAATTAAAAAAAAATAAAATGGTGAAAAAATTAATCCCAATGATGCTAAGAGAAAAGATCCACTCAACATAAAATAAGGTTCTATTAGCGTCGAATATAAAGCAATCTGTGGATTACTTAATTTTTTTATAAAATTAAATCTTTCAACAAAATGCCAAACCCCTCCTGGAACATATTTGAGAATATTGGTTAAAACATAGAAGGAAACTAAATTATTACTTTTAAATTCTTGCCCGAACCATTTAACAATATATTTCCATGCATAAGCATTCATGTAAATACTTAAAACACAAAATAAAAATGATAAAAATAGACTAATTCCATTTCTTTCTAAATTGATATCAAAAGAAATTTGATCAACATTATCAAAATAATAGATGCAAAAATATAACAAGCTTGAAATAAAGAAAATACTCTTTAAATTTCCAAAATTAATTTTTTTAATGAATTTCGAATGTGGTTGATTACTTATATTTAATCTCATTTCCAGTTTTCAAATGCTTTAAATTTTTTACTTGATTCTTTAATTATTTTTCTTATTTCGTAAAATGATATTTTATGCTCTAAATTTAATCTTAAAACCTCATCATTTTCTGGTTTCATAATTATTGATCCATCTGGTTTCAAAGTTTGTTTAACTTTTATATTTCCAAAAATCGTTGAACATTCACCTCTGCGTCTAAGTAATATCCACCTTGACTGAGTCCTCTCACGAACTCCAATAGTATTGGAATAATCAAACCATAATCCCCTAAAAAATTCTTTTTTCTCTATTGGCAAGATTGCTTGAATAGAAAATCCAATTCTATCTTTTTTCATATTGATAGCTTGATAAGAAACGTCATAAGCTCCCTCGATTCTAAGTTTCTCCGCAAAATTAGATATATCTTCGGGTGTTTGGTCATCAATCCATGCTTCTTGAATAATTATCTCTTCACGCTTTGGACTAATTTGTTCATTATCATTAATAGAAAAATTATTAAATGAAGTAATTTTATAAACTCTTACCAAATTAGGGAATGGGAAATTAAGGTTCCCAATACCTACTCCATAAGAGTTAATAGAATATTTTGAAGGAGGTTCTAGATAGTCGACTAAATTAGCAAGTAAAGCAATACCAGTTGGTGTTGAGAGTTCGCCCTCCATTGAATTCCAGTCTGATAAGACCTTGATATTTTTTTGTTTTACTAGCTCTATTACAGCAGGAGCTGGTACAGATAA